>JAIQFX010000118.1 GCA_020073005.1 Terriglobia bacterium
TCGACGGCGCTGCGCGCGATCCAGGCGGCGTCGAACGGCATGCAGATGCTCAACGCGGGCTTCACGATCGTCCGCGACATGGGCAACAACGCGCTCTACGCGGACACGGCGCTGCGCCAGGCGATCGAGCAGGGCTGGATTCCGGGCCCGACGATCATCAACTCCGGGATCATCATCGGCGGCATGGGCGGCCAGTTCTTCCCGACGCCCGAGATGGTGAAAGAGCACAACATCGTCTACCCGGAATACCTCGACGCCGACACGCCGGATGAGATCGTGAAGGCGGTTCGGCAGAACGTGCTGTTCGGCGCGAAGGTGATCAAGATCTGCGTCGACTGCAAACCGTACGGCTACACCGCGGACGAGATCCGCCTCTTCATCAAGGAAGCCGCGAAGGTCGGGATGAAAGTCGAGGGCCACGTCCAGACGCAGAACGGCGCGCGCAACGCGATCGAGGCCGGCATCTGGTCCATCGCGCACTCGACTGGACTGAACGACGAGATGCACAAGCTGATGGCCCAGAAGGGCATCTGGCGCGCGGGCACCGATACGCCGATGGGCCTCGACGGCCATCCCGTGTCGCCGCAGGCGTACCAGCGGACGGTCGCGAGCCTGAAGAACGCGTACGACAACAAAGTCCCGCTGACGTTCTCGACCGACGCGGACTACTACGTCGCGGGCAAAACGCGCGGCGAAGTGGTGATCGATTTTCTGAGGACGTGGAAGGACGCGGGCATTCCGAACGCCGATATCCTGCGCGCGATGACGATCAACGGCTACAAGGTCAGCGAGACGGAGAAGACGCGCGGGCCGATCAAGGCCGGCTTCTTCGCAGATCTCATCGCGGTGCCTGGCAATCCGCTCGACGACATCGACGCGCTGCGAAACGTGCAGTTCGTGATGAAGGACGGCCAGGTGTTCAAGAAGGACGGCGTGATGACGCCGGCGTCGTTCTTCCATGGCGGCCCCGTCAATGGCTGGAGGATCCGCTGATGTCCGTGAATCGACGCGAATTCTTGATGAGTGCCGCTGCGTTGGCCGCAGCGCCGGCGTCGCCGGGCGAGGCTTCGGCGGCGGACTCGGCGATTCCGGCGTCGGTCCGGGCCGACTTTCCGATCGCCTCGACCGAGACCTATCTGAACTCGGCGGCGATCCATCCGATGAGCCTGCCGGCGGCGCGCGCGCTCGAGCAGCACGTCGCGTTTCGCACGAAAGGCGGCGGCGAAGGCCGGACGGACTTCGGCGAGGAGCAGCAGGCGGATCTCAAGAAGCGCTTCGCGCAGTTGATCGGCGCGAAGCCGAACGAGATCGCCTTCGTCCAGAACACGTCCGACGGCGAGAACATCGTCGTGATGGGCATGGATCTGGCCAGGCGCGGCGGCAACGTCGTCCTCGACGAGCTGCACTTCGAGACGTCGCTCTACATGTACAAGTCGCTCGAAGCGAAAGGCCTTCAGCTGCGCGTCGTCAAGCACCGCAACTGGGCCATCGACATCAAGGACATGGACCGCGCGATCGACGGGAACACGCGGCTCGTCTCGATGGCGCTCGTGTCCAACGTCAACGGCTACCTGCACGACGCGAAAGCGATCAGCGATCTCGCGCACGCGCGCGGCGCCTACGTGTTCGCCGACATGGTGCAGGCAGCCGGCGCCGTGCCGGTCGACGTCCGCGCGATGGGCATCGATTTCGGATCGTCGTCGACCTACAAATGGCTGATGGGCGAGCGCGGCTTCGGCTTTCTGTACGTCCGTGAAGACCTGCAGGACACCGTCGTCCCGACGACGAGGTACGGGCACCGCCAGATCGCGAACTTCGATCGCGTGGGGATCACGTGGGAGCCGCTGCCGGGCGCGGCGAAGTACGAGACCGGCACGTTCCCGAACGCGCTCGCGCTCTGCTCGTACACGTCGCTGCAGTACATCGAGCGGCTTGGACTCGCGAACATCCGCGCGCACGCGCGGCAACTGACCGATCGACTGCAGAAGGAACTGCCCGCGCGCGGCTATCCGTCGGTGACGCCGAAAGGCAACGAAACGCCGATCGTCGCCTTCGAAGTGAAGGACGTCGCGGCCACGGCGAGGAAGCTGAAGCAGGGACGCGTCACGGCGACGATCATCGAGAACGAAAAGCGCCTGCGGCTCGCGGTCTCGGTCTTCAACACGCAGGAAGACATCGATCGTCTGCTGAGCGCGCTGGGGTGAGATGTAGTAAACTAACGTTAGTTCAATGAAGGCCGTCAATATTCACGCCGCAAAGACCCACCTGTCCCGTCTCGTGGACGAGGCCGCGGCCGGTGCCGACATCGTGATCGCGAAGGCCGGCAAGCCACTGGTGCGCCTGGTGCCGGTCACGGGCCGTGACCGCCGTCGCGGGTTTGGCGCCATGAAGGGCCGGATCCGGATGTCCGCCTCGTTCGACGCGCCCCTCCCGGCTTCAATCGCGCGCGCGTTTGGCGTCAAGAAGTGACGCTTCTGCTCGACACGCATACGCTGATCTGGTGGCTCGAAGGCAATCGCAAGTTGGGCCGCCGGGCGCGCGGGGCGATTGAGTCCGCCGGCGCCGTGGTGTGGGTCAGTGCCGCGAGCGCCTGGGAGATCGCGATCAAAGTTGCGCTCGGCCGGCTGGATCTCTCCGAGCCGCCTGAAGTCTGCCTGCCTCGGGAGATGAGCCGGAGCCGTTTTCAGCCGCTCGCGGTCAGTCTGGATCACGCGCTGGCCGTCCGGGCGCTGCCTCCCTTTCACGCCGATCCCTTCGATCGGATGCTCATCGCCCAGGCCGAAGCTGAAGGTCTGACGGTGGTGACCGGCGATGCGGTGTTCGAACGCTACGGCATCCAGGTACTCGACGCCCGGCAATGACGGCCCCGCTGATCGAACTGACCGGCGCGACGGTGATCCTCGGCGGGACCCGCATTCTCGACGGGCTCACGCTGTCCATCCACCAGGGCGAGCACACCGCGATCCTCGGGCCGAACGGCGCGGGGAAGTCCACGCTGATGAAGCTGCTGACGCTGCAGCTCTATCCGCTCGCGCCGGAGAACGGCACGGCGCCGGTCCGCGTGTTCGGCCGCGACCGGTGGGACGTGTTCGCGCTGCGCGCGCAACTCGGCATCGTGTCGGCGGATCTGCACGACCACTTCGTGCACGGCAACTCGAGCGGCGTCATCACGGGGCTGGACGCCGTGCTCTCCGGCTTCTTCGCGAGTTTCGGCGTGTTCGCGCATCAGCGCGTGACGGACGCGATGCGTGAACAGGCGCGCGAGGCGCTCGACCGCGTCGACGCCGGCCGCCTGGCGGCGCAGCCCGTCGCGACGATGTCGACCGGAGAAGCGCGGCGCATTCTGATCGCGCGCGCGCTCGTGCACCGGCCCGAGGCGCTCGTGCTCGACGAGCCGACGCGCGGCCTGGATCTCGTCGCGCAGCATCAGTTCATGGAGCGCGTGCGCGAACTGGCGCGCCAGGGCGTGACGCTGTTGCTCGTGACGCATCACGTCGACGAGATCATTCCCGAAATCGAGCGGGTGATTCTGCTGAAGGACGGGCGCGTCGCCGGCGACGGCCCGAAAGCGGCGATGCTCACCAGCGCGCGGCTCGGCGACGTGTTTGGCGCGCCGCTCGAGGTCGGCGCGACCGGCGGCTACTACCACGTCCGCGTGCAGGGCCGCTGAGCGGATCGCGTCAGCGCTGCGGGAGCGGCGTGGTGGCGCAGTGGCGGCGGCAGTACTCCTCGAGCGCCTGCTGCGTCGCGCCGTCGAATTCCATGCCGGCCCGGTACTGCGGCGCCGACGCGTTGCGCGGCATCTCGAACATCGACCACGCCACGTGCGCCGTGAACTTCAGCACCGTGTCGTTCGTGTCGGGCAGCGTGATCTTCACGTTCTGCTTCGGCCGCAGCACGGGCGTCGAGACGACCTGCGCGCCGAGCGTCGAAATATCCACCAGGTTCGTCGGCTTGCCGTCGATGACGGCCTGCGCCTGCGCGAGCAGCGGAAAGCGGGGCGCCCGACGCGTGTTCACGACCGCCGCCGCCGCCGTCAGGGCCGCCGCGCTGCCGGTCAGCGGCATCGTCGTCCAGCGGCCGTCGACGCGCGCGAGGCTCCGCAGCTCGCAGCCCGGCACGGCGAGCGCGTGAAGACGCGTCACGAACGCGAGCCCTTCGGCCGTCTCCGCGAACTGCGACTCGAGCGCGACGATGTGCGGCGCGTGCGCGCGAATGCTCTCGAGGGCCGAGGCCAGATTCGTGCTCGAGAAATAGAGAACCGTACCTGGAAGATGCGATTCGACCTTCAGCGTCTGCACGCGCTTCGGTTCGGCGACGATCACCGTGATGTTGTTCGCCATCTCGCCGATAGTCTACCGATCGTCCGGCGGGCGTCTCAACTATAATCGCGGATGTATTTCTCAGCGCGGCGGAGCGCCGCGCTGCCCAGGTACCCGGCATGGCGACCGGAGGTGAGGAAATGCTTCGCGTCGTGTCTTCTTCCTCGGCGGCGTCGCGGCTCGATGCCGCGCGGCGCTTCCTCGACGGACGTCCTCCCGCGTCAGAACTGGTCATCGTCGGCGCGTCTCGCGGCGCCGCGGACGATCTCGCGCGGGCGATCGCCCGAGGCACGGGCGCGACGTTCGGTCTGCATCGCTTCAGCCTGACGGAACTGGCGGCGCGGGCGGCCGCCGCCATGGCGGACGGCGCGAAGCGCGCGCCGGGGAGTCAGGGCGGCGCGGAAGCGATCGCTGCGCGCGCGGTCTTCGACGCGCTCGGCGCCGGCGAACTGGAATATTTCGCGCCCGTTGCCTCGATGCCCGGATTTCCGAAAGCGCTCGCGCGAACGCTGTGGGAACTGCGGCTCGCCGGCATCGCAAGTGAGAAGCTGATCGATCGGGCGGGTCCGAAAGGACCCGGCGCAGCGCTGCGCGACGTCGGCCGGCTGCTCGCGCGGTTCGAAAACCAACTCGACGGCGCCGCCGTCGACGACCGGGCGGCGCTGTTCCGTCTCGCCGCGGCGGCCTGCCGTGCCGATCGCGTCCGATGGGCGCGCCTGCCGATCGTTCTGCTCGACGTGCCTCTGGATTCGCGCGCGGAGCAGGAATTCGCGGCCGCGCTCGTCAGCCGTTCACCCGACGCGCTGGCGACCGCGCCGGGCGGCGATCATTTCGCGCTGCGCGCGCTCGCCGCGATGGGCGGTCAGCCCGACACGCAGCCGGACACGGCGCCGCGCGAATCGGATCTGCTTCACCTGCGGCAATTCATCTTCGAGAAGGAGCGGCCGCGCGAACGCGCGCGCGCCGGCGACGTCACGCTGTTCTCGGCGCCGGGTGAGGGCCGCGAAGCCGTGGAGATCGTCCGCCGCATCTTGGACGAGGCCTCTCGTGGCGTGCCGTTCGACGAGATGGCCGTCTTCCTGCGCACGCCGCAGCAGTATCTCGGCCTGCTCGAGCACGCGTGCGCGCGCGGCGACGTCCCCGTTTATTTCGATCGCGGCACGCGCCGGCCCGATCCCGCAGGCCGCGCGTTCGTCGCGCTGCTGTCGTGCGCCGTCGAAGGACTCTCCGCGAAACGCTTCGACGAGTACCTGTCGCTCGGCCAGGTTCCGCGCGTCGGGGATTCACGCGCGGCTGAAGCCTCGCGCGACGAAGCCGCTGCGGCCGGGGTTCCCAATGAGGCCGCCGCGATTGATTCGGACGATGAGGCGGTCGTCGCCGGGACGTTGCGGTCGCCGTGGAAATGGGAAGAGCTGATCGTCGAGTCCGCGGTCGTGGGCGGACGCACGCGATCGGAGGGCGCCGCGCGATGGCGTCGCCGGCTCGACGGCCTGGACGCGGACTACGCGTACCGCATCAGCGCGCTGACGAAAGACGAGCCGGAGTCCGCGCGCATCCCGCGCTTCGAGCGCGACCGCAGGAATCTCACGCACCTTCGGCAGTTCGCGCTGCCGATCATCGACGCGCTCGCCGAGTGGCCGGCGCGCGCAACGTGGGGCGATTGGCTCGATCGATTCTCCACGCTGGCGGCGCGCGCGCTCTGGCGGCCGGCGCGCGTGCTGCAGACGCTTGTCGACATGCGGCCGATGGCCGCGGTCGGCCCGGTGACGCTCGAGGAAGCGCGCGACGTCCTGCACGATCGCCTCGTCGCGCTGGACTGGGATCCGCCCGCGCGTCGGTACGGATGCGTGTTCGTCGGCACGCCGCATCAGGCGCGCGGCCGCGCGTTCCGCGTGGTGTTCGTGCCGGGCCTCGCCGAGCGCGTGGTGCCGCAGCGTCCGCGTGAAGATCCGCTGCTGCTCGACGATCGCCGCGGCGACGTCGATCCCGCGCTGGTCGATCAGAAGCAGCGGGGCGATGCCGAGCGGCTGCTCCTGAAGATCGCGATCGGCGCCGCGCGCGAACGTCTCTATCTCTCGTATCCGCGCCTCGACGTCGCCGAGACGCGGGCGCGCGTCCCGTCGTTCTACGCGCTGGACGTCATGCGCGCGATCACCGGCCGCGTGCCCGATCATCGCGTGCTCGCGTCGGAAGCGGCGGACGAGGGCGGCGCGAGCCTCGCGTGGCCGGCGCCGCGGGATCCCGATCGCGCGATCGACGATCTCGAGCACGATCTCGCGACGCTCAAGCCGCTGCTCGAGTCGCGCGACGTCGCGTCGGTGAAAGGGCACGCGCACTACATGCTCGGCCTGAACGAGGCGCTGCGGCGATCGGTGATCAGCCGGTGGGCGCGCGGCCGGCCGGCCTGGTCGTCGAGCGACGGCTTGATCAAGGTCGCGCCGGGCACGAAAGCGGCGATCGACGCGAACCGGCTGAGCGCCCGCCCGTACTCACTGTCCGCGCTGCAGCGCTTCGCGACGTGCCCGTATCAGTTCCTGCTCGCGACCATCTATCGCCTCGAGCCGTGGGACGAGCCGGAGCCGCTCGTGCGCATGGATCCGCTGACGCGCGGCAGCCTGTTTCATAGAGCGCAGGCCGAGTTCTATCGCGCGATGCAGTCCGCGAACGCGCTCCCGGTCACGCGCGCGGGACTCGATCGCGCGATCGCCACGCTCGACGATGTCGTCGGCCGCGTCGCGGCCGAGTACGAGGAGACGCTGGCGCCGGCGATCGATCGCGTGTGGCGCGACGAGATCGGCGAGATCCGGCGCGACCTCGGCATCTGGGTGCAGAAGCTCGTGGACGATCCCACCTGGGTGCCGGCGTACTTCGAATTCAGCTTCGGTCTCAGCGACGAAGGCCGCGATCCGCGCAGCCTCAAGGATCCGATCACGATCGACGGCCGCTTCGTCCTGCGCGGCTCGGTCGATCTCATCGAACACCGGCCCGACCTCGACGTCCTGCGCGTGACCGATCACAAGACCGGCAAGAATCGCTCGACGCCGGATCTGATTGTCGGCGGCGGCGCGACGCTGCAGCCCGTCCTCTACAGCGTCGCGATCGAGCAGGGCCTCGGCAAGAAGGTCGTGGAAGGCCGGTTGTTCTACGCGACGACCGCCGGCGGATTCGTCGAGCACCCAATCAAGATCGACGACTACTCGCGGGGGCAGGGCCTGCAGGTGCTGACGATTGTCGATCGCGCGGTCGAGCTGGGCCTGCTGCCCGCCGCGCCGGCGGAGCGCGCGTGCACGTGGTGCGACTTCCGTCCCGTGTGCGGGCCGCGCGAGGAAGAGCGGGTCAGCCACAAGAAGGCGGACACGATCGCGGACCTGATCGCGCTGAGGGCCATGCGATGAGCGCGCGCGTCGTCAGGTTCCCTGGAACAAATGACGCCGGTGACGCGGACGCGCGCGGCGCGATCGCCAACGATCTCGACACGACGCTCGTCGTCGAAGCCGCCGCCGGCACCGGCAAGACGACCGAGCTCGTAAAGCGGATCCTGCGCGTGCTCGCGACCGGGCGCGCGACGATGGTCCAGATCGTCGCCGTCACGTTTACAGAGAAGGCGGCGGGCGAGCTGAAGCTTCGTCTGCGCGAGGCGCTCGAGAACGATCGCGCCGCGACCGACGATGCGGAGGTGAGGCAGCGCCTCGAGGATGCGCTCGAAACGCTCGAGGAAGCGCACGTCAACACGATTCATGGCTTCTGCGCGGAGCTGCTGCGCGAGCGGCCCGTCGAGGCGCGCGTCGATCCGCTGTTTTCCGTGCTGACCGAGCCGCAGGCCGACCGGCTGTACTCGCGCGCGTTTCATGCGTGGCTCGAGGACGCGCTGCGGGATCCGCCCGAAGGCGTGCGGCGCGCGCTGCGGCGGACGAGCGCGCCGTCGTTCACGGGTGGCGGCGACAACAGCGGTCCCGTCGATCGCCTGCGCGGCGCCGGCTACACGCTGGCGCAGCAGCGCGACTTTCCCGAGCCGTGGAGCCGGCCGCTTTTCGATCGCGCGTCCGAGATCGATCGTCTGGTCGCCGCCCTGCATCGGCTCGCGAAGCTGTCCGCGTCGCCGTCGTACGGGCGCGACAATCTCTTCGTCGATCTCGACGCCGTGCGGCGTCTGAGCCGGCAGGTCGAGCTCGAGCAGTCGTTCAAGCAAAGAGACCTCGACGGATGGGAAGCGCGGCTGGTCGATCTCACGCGCGACCGCGGATTCTCGCGGACGCGGAAGGGCACCGGCTACAAGTACAACAAGGACGTCACGCGGACCGACGTCCTCGGCGCGCGCGACGCGTTGTTCGCCGATCTTCAGCAGTTCCGCAAGGACGCCGACGCGGATCTCGCGGCGAGCCTCCAGCAGGAACTGTCGGGCGCGACCGCGCGGTATCAGGATCTCAAGCGCGCCGCCGGCGCGCTCGACTTCACGGACCTGCTCGCGCGCGCGCGCGATCTCATCAAGACGGACGAGAGCGTGCGCCGGCATCTGCGGCAGAAGTTCACGCGCATCTTCGTCGACGAATTCCAGGACACGGATCCGGTTCAGGCCGACATCCTGCTCCTGCTCGCCGATAACGTGCCTGGCAAGCTGTTCATCGTCGGCGATCCGAAGCAGGCCATCTATCGATTCCGCGGCGCCGACGTCGGGACGTACTGGCGCGTGCGCGACGAGCTCCAGGCCGCGGGCGGACGCGTCCTGCAGTTGAGGACGAGCTACCGGAGCGTGCCGGCGATCCAGCATTTCGTGAATGCCGCGTTCAGGACGGCGATGACCGGCGATCGGCACGCGCTGCAGGCGGACTACGAGCCGCTCGAAGAATTCCGGCCTGGCGACGATTTGCAGCCGGCCATCGTCGCGCTGCCCGTGCCCGACCCGTACTCGCGTCGCGGACCGCTGAAGGCGTCGCCGCGTGCGATCGAATCGTCGCTGCCCGATGCGGTCGGCGCGTTCATCGCGTGGCTCGTCGACGAGAAGAACGGCTGGGGCATCCAGCCGCGCGACGTCGCCGTGCTGTTCCGCCGCTTCGTCAGCTTCGGCGAGGACGTGACGCGCAAGTACGTCGACGCGATGGAAGCGCGCGGCGTGCCGCATCTCCTCGTCGGCGGAAAGGCATTTCACGGCCGCGAAGAAGTCGAGACGATCCGTGCCGCGCTGGCGGCGATCGAATGGCCGGACGATGAGCTGTCGGTGTTCGCGGCGCTGAAGGGATCGCTCTTCGCGATCGACGACGAGCAGCTGCTCGAGTTCCGGCACCGGTTCGGGACGTTTCATCCGTTCCGCGTGCCGAAGGAGCTCGGCGGCAACGGCGGCGAGGACCTCGCGCTGACCGGCGAGCCGACCGCGCACCTGATGCCGATCGCGCACGCGCTTCGCGCGCTGCAGCAGCTGCATCGCGGGCGCAACTATCGTCCCGTGGCCGACACGATCGGCCGTCTGCTCACCGAGACGCGCGCGCACGTCGGATTCATCCTGCGCCCGGCCGGCGAGCAGGCGCTCGCCAACGTGCTGCACGTCGCCGAGCTCGCGCGGCAGTACGAAGCGAGCGGCGGCATATCGTTTCGCGGGTTTATCGACGAACTGAGAGATGCCGCGTCGGAAGAGGCCGCGGAGGCGCCGATCCTCGAAGAGGGCAGCGACGGCGTGCGGCTGATGACGGTCCACAAGGCGAAGGGCCTCGAGTTCAGGGTCGTGATCCTCGCGGACCTGACGTGCCGGATGAGCCGCAGCGACGCGAGCCGGTACCTCGATGCGTCACGAGGATTGTGCGCGACGAAGATCGGCGGCTGGGCGCCGCACGAGCTCCACGAGCACGAACAGGAAGAAGTCGCGCGTGACGAGGCCGAAGGCGTGCGGCTCGCGTACGTCGCGGCGACGCGCGCGCGCGATCTGCTCGTCGT
>JAIQFX010000119.1 GCA_020073005.1 Terriglobia bacterium
GCTACGATTGGGGTTCTGGCCGGCCCCGATCGGGCCCGCCGGTGAACACGCTCCTGCCTGTGTTCCTCAGTAGCTCAATGGTAGAGCATCCGGCTGTTAACCGGAGGGTTGCTGGTTCGAATCCAGCCTGAGGAGCCAAATTTTCAATAACTTAGCGTCATTGCCGCGAATCGGCATTCCGAACAGTTTTCTTCGCCGATTGCCAGCCCGCCCTCTTGCTGCCGACGTCCAGACTCGAAGAGTCGCAAGAACGTTCAGTAATTTCGCGAGACTGCGATCGTGCGCCAGATGAGCATCCGGTCTGCGCGACCGGCGCACGGTCGAAGGCGCCGAGTGTGCGATGCGCCTCAAGGACGACGCGGATGCGCCGGGTTCGATCGAGGAGAGTCCGTCGCCGCGTCTGCGGCCCCTCCCCAGGTGTCCTGATCCTCTCGTCGATTGATGTAGACGAAGACTCCACCGGGACGGGCCTTTTCATATACAGCTCCAACTCTCGCGCTCTGGTAGCTGCGCTCAAGGATGACGAGCCACTGGCACCAATGTGACGACCGCCGACGGCTCAGCGCTCGATGGCCGACAGATCGAGCCGACTGAGCCGGTCTGGATCAGCCAGGATGTCCATCTCGACAACCTTGCCGCCCGCAATCGTGAAGCCGATCACGGACAGCACGCGCCCGTCCGGAAGGCGAGACACGAGGCCGATGTGGCCATTCACCAGGACCACCTCATTGGACAACCCGAGCTTCGAGAACGTCGCGGCTTGTGCCGCGACCGCCTGAGCCCCACGCACGAAGCGCGTCATGCCCTTAACCGCTCCGCCATCTGCCCGGAGCACGATCTCCGGATCCAGGACGGTGACCAACCCTTCGAAATCGCCGTCCCGGACGGCCGCGAGAAACGTGTCGACGACGCGGCGCTGCTCCCGCAGGTCCGCGTTTGAGGTCGGCGCCTGGCCCTGGACGCGTCGGCGCGCTCGGCTCGCGAGCTGGCGGGTGGCGACGACCGAGCGATCCACGAGGGGCGCGATTTCCTCGAAGGTCATCCCGAACACATCGTGGAGCACGAACGCCAGTCGTTCCGCCGGCTCCAGCTTCTCGAGAACGACGAGCAGCGCCAGACCGACAGAGTCGGCGAGCATGGCGTCCGTCTCGGGTCCTTCGTCCCCACGACTGATCGCGCCGAGGATCGGATCCGGCACGTGCACGTCCAGGGGGTCTTCCCGGCGCGACGCTCGCGTGCGCAGCATGTCCAAGCACACGCGCGCCACGACCGTCGTCAGCCATCCCCGCAGGTTGTCGACACCACTGACATCCGTGCGGCTCAATCGGATCCAGGCCTCCTGGACGGCGTCCTCCACCTCGTTGACCGATCCGAGCATGCGATACGCGACCGCCCGAACGTGCGGTCTGTGCTCTTCGAATTGCTCGGCGAGCCGCTCAGGTGTGGGCATCAGTCACATCCTCCAGCGCAGTCGGTCATTGTACTGACGGACGAGACGTCGTTGATGTGACAGGTCCGGCGCATAAGGCGACTACCAGCCTCCGCCTGCTATCTGCTTGGTCGTGGCATTGAGGCGGTTGAACAGGTTGGTCACGCCAATCATGAGGACAAGCGCCGCCAGCTGCTTCTCGTCGTAATACTTGGCCGCTTCATCCCAGATCTCGTCCGACACCGCGTCCGGCCGGTCGCTAAGCCTGGTGGCGGCCTCGGTGAGCGCAAGCGCGGCCCGTTCGGCGTCTGTGTAATACGGAGTTTCGCGCCAAGCCGCCACGGCGAAGAGGCGCTCGTCCGTCTCGCCCGCCTTTTTGGCGCTGCGCGCCCCCATATCGACGCAGAAGCTGCAGCCATTGATCTGGCTCGCACGCAAGTGGACGAGCTCGAGCGTTTTCTGGGGCACCCCGCCCTTCTGCGTGGCTTTGAGCACGTTGAGGATCGCTGGCATGGCGTCAGGGATGACGACCGAGGGGTTTTGCATCCGTGCCTGGATTGTTGTCGAGGTATTCGTCTCCATCGTTTTGCTCCTCTTCTCAGGTCCTGTGTGTTGTGCCATCACCGTAATGACGAAATGCAACGGCAAAATGTGACGACAGGTGCTCGACCGCCATAGCGGGACAGCTCACGCCGATCATCGGCCGGACGTTTCCGCTCGGCGAGGCCGCCGACGCCATGCGGTACATGGAGGACGGGCGCGTGGTCGGCAGAATCATCATCACGCCGTAGCCGCAGAAAATCGGTCGCGAGGCGGGTAGCGGCTGTAGCATCTGGTGCATCCTGGTGCGAGGTGGTGTAAAATAGCGGAATGGCCGTTACTGAAAAGAGCGTTCGTCAGAGTGTCACGCTGCCGGCGCGCGTCGCTCGCCGGGTGAAATCGCTGGCGAAGACCAGCAGCACGAGCGCCAACCGCATCATCGTTGAGCTCATTGAGTCCGGCATTGAAGCCCGGCAACAGGAAAAGAAACGCTTCATCGAGCTGGCTGACCGGTTGGCTCGTTCTCGCGATCCGAACGAGCAAGCCCGTCTCAAAGAAGAGCTCGCTGTCATGACCTTCGGTGAGTAGTGCCCCGAATCCGGTGGAGCGGTCTCCCGCCCGCGCTCCGCGACCATCTCTTTGAACGGCTTCGCCAACGCAAGATCACGGCGGAAGACCTGTACCAGCTCAAAGCATGGCGAGAATCGAATCCCAATGCCCCAGATGGGCTCTGGTATAAGGACTTCGGTTCATTCAAAATCTGCGGCGACGGACAATACCCGAAGACCTTCTTGCTCGCGGGTCAAGCAGCCAAAGGGCAGAAGCTCTGACGTCTCCAGGCCGGGCCAGCACTGAACAATCTCTGAACAATTCTTTGCCGAACACCGCGTATCAACAGGTTCTCATCCGAGCGACCGGCACGAAGAACCCGCGAGCCCAACCACCTGCGTTGCGCTGTTTCTGTTCCCTTCGCGAAGAGATCGAACGGCTTAGGCAATTGGTGCGTTCACAAACCCACGTTCGCCCGAAGCTCGTCATCAGCACGGACGCGCATCGCGTCTGCATGCGGTACGGCGTCAACAAGGCCCGGCGCGGCTGGTCTGAGGCACGGGATGTGGCGAATACCTACCGGGTGGCGTCGCCGATCTCGCGGGCATCTGGTTCGCCAGCCATCTGCAGCCGGCCGTCTCGGCGCCACACGGCTAGCGCTCGTGAGACGGGGAACGGACCGTCCTCCTCAGGCGGCGGCGATTCGCCCGTGGCGACGGACCTCGCACGCCATCAGGTCGATTCGCCGTGATGCGAATTGGAGCTTCGCGACCCGGCGCGTTCGTCGATGCGGACTTTTCCGCTCGCTGGCGAGAATTCCCACGTCCGGTCATCCGCGTTGACCACCAATCTGTGCGATGCGCTGACAGAGCCGCACTTTAGATATCGAATTTCGAGAGACAGACCGTGGCATCACGATTGCGTTGAGATGGAGCACTCTACCAGCGACGTGCCGACTGCTCGCGACTCGAACCTTCCAGGGTGATCAATGCTCGCGTGGGAGACCATCGCGTCGTTTTGGAGGCGATACGGCCACTCCTGCAGGCGGACGGCGGTGACAATCGACCTGAGTGCTGTTAGTGAGCATTCCGCGGCGGTCAGGTTGACGGGTCTGTGAGCACTGTGATGCGCGTTTCTGATTCCGCTGTGCACTCGGTTCTCCAAAGTCCTCGGGAAGACACGATGACTGACTGGCTCAACCTTATTCGTGCGGAGTATCACGAGATACCCGGCCTCTACCTCACCGCACGTCAGGTCCAGCGCCTCTGGAACCTCGATGCGACGATGTGCGAGGCCGTACTGGAAACGCTTGAAACGACGGGATTTCTGCGGCGTACCCGCACCGGCGCGTACGTGCGGGCGTAACAAGAGATAGGCACAGGCCACGCCCTATGAACGTCCGAGACCGAATGACCAGCGGCGTGAAAACTTCTCAGCCTGAGACGAATCTCTCGGGCCTGACGCGCGTAAGAAGAAACGACATCTCGAACCACGCCTTCATCAGCGAGGTTCTATGGACAACGTAGTGTTGACTCAGAAAGACTCGATCGTCGATCAACTCGAACAGCTGCATCAACGCATCGCGCGCCGCGCGTACGACTTCTTGCGGAAGACCAGGGACAGGTTCATCGCTGCGAATTCATGGCGGGCGAAGTCTTCCGTTCGCTGTCATTCCCGAAGGCCGTCGACGCGGCGAACGCCAAAGCCGAGTATCAGAACGGGATGCTCAACATCGGCGTCGGAGTAAACAGATCGCGAGTGGCGGCACACCGGGTGAAATGCTTGTGACAAGGCCAATCCGTCTTGATTCGCGACTGCTAGCTACATTACAGTTCTCGTTACCGCCTCCCCCTGCAACCACACCGACGAGACCGCCTCCTCGCCAAGTGGAAGCCGCTCTAGACGGTCGCACCACCATCGTCGTGTCTTCGCGGGAAGTGTCTCATGGTTGCACGCACCGTCGCCGGGGACATCGTCGTCCGACAGGAAACGCGCAAGCAGACGTGCATCTACATCCTGCGGATCGATCCTGGTGAGGACCAACTCTGTTTTTGGACGCGTGACGAAGCCGTCGCGCAAGCCGTGGCGTTTGCGAAGCGTCAGCACGCACGCGCGTGGTTTGCCGATCGCGACCACCTCGTCCTGCTCGGCTCGTTCCGACTCGCACCAGAGACACCAGCGAAGAGGGCATCGTGATGGCGAAATCAAAGAGCGCGAGACGCAATACCGTCACGGCGGCGGTCGACCGCGCATCGACGGCGCTGCCGAATCCTCCAGCGCGCATGGCAGACAGCGAGATCGCCCGTCGCGCGTACGACCTCTACCTCGCGCGGGGGTGCGCACACGGGCACGATGTGGAGGACTGGTTACAGGCCGAGCGCGAACTCCGTGGTGTGGGGCGTCTCGCCGTCGCGTGACGGCTCGGAGGGTCACATGAAGAGGTGAAGCGCGACGAGACAACACCGGCGACTGCGGAGACGCACACCATGACTAGCGAAGTACTGTTGCCGATTGCGATCCCGATCGTCATCGTCCTGGTCTGGCTGTTCAACTGTCTGAACATCCTGCGGGAGTACGAGCGAGCGGTGGTGTTCCGCCTGGGCCGGGTCCTCAAGAAAGACAAGGGCCCGGGCCTCGTCCTCATCTTCTGGCCGATCGACAAGATCGTGAAGGTCTCGCTGCGTGTCGTGACGTGGGATATCCCTCCGCAGGACGTGATCACGCGCGACAACGTCTCGCTGAAGGTGAATGCCGTCGTCTACTTCCGGGTGATCAGCGCCACGAAGGCCATCATTGAAGTCGAAAACTTCCGGTACGCCGTGGAGCAGGCGGCCCAGACCAGCCTGCGCTCGGTGCTCGGCGAGGTGGAGCTCGATGATCTCCTGGCGCAACGGGAGAAGCTCAACGCCCGGCTCCAAACGATCCTCGACGAGCACACGGAGGCGTGGGGCGTCAAGGTCACGCAAGTCCAGGTCAAGCAAGTCGACCTGCCGCAGGAGATGCAGCGGGCGATCGCGGCGCAGGCAGAGGCCGAGCGTGAGCGACGCGCGAAGATTATCTCGGCCGAAGGCGAGTTCCAAGCGTCCGAGAAACTGGCCCAAGCGGCGGCGGTCTTGAACCGCGAGCCGGTGGCGATCACCTTGCGGTATCTACAGACGCTGATCGAGATCGGCAGCGAGCAGAACACCACGATCGTGTTTCCCCTGCCGCTCGATCTGCTCGGAGGGCTCGGGAAGCTGGCGACGACCGCCCCATCACGATCCGCGGGCCAGCCGCAGGCGTCAGGAGCCTGACAGTGCGTCGACCGGTTCGACGTACAGCGTGAACCCATCCACGCGCACGATCCGTACGCGCGCGCCTCTGGGAATCGCGGTCGTGGCGGTCGCACGCCACAGCTCCCCGCGCACGAGCACCAGACCGCGCCCGCGATCGTCGGCGGCGCCGCCCCCGATCGGTTCGGCCACTTCACCGACCTCGTGGCGCAGTTCCTCAACGCCGGTTTCCGGCGTCCAGGCTCGCGACTGCAGCACCAGACGCATCAGGACGATCGTGAGCACGGCGAAGGGCAGCGTCGCCCCCAGCGCGACGCCGAGACTGACGCCCGCGCCGGTGAGTGGCGACCGTACCAGCAGCAGCGCGCCCAGCAGCATCGCCACGACACCGCCCACACCGAGAATGCCATGGCCCGAGTACTTGACCTCGAGCAGGAACAGCACGATCGCCAGCATCATCAGCAGCAGGCCCGCCAGGTTGATCGGCAGGATGTGCATCGCGAACAGCGCCAGCAGCAGCGCGATACCGCCGACCACGCCCGGCGCGACCAGGCCGGGATGGGTGAACTCGGCATAAAGGCCGAGCACACCGACGAGCAACAGCATGAAGAACACGTCGGGCTGGACGATGCGGGCGAGCACGCGCTGCCGCGCGGACATCTGGATGGCGGTGATCTCAGGTTGCGGCAGCACGAGCGGGCTCATCCGGCCATCGAAGCGCGTGATCGTGCGGCCATCGAGCTCGGCGAGCAGGGCCTGGCGCGAGTTCACGATCAGATCGCACAGCCGACCGTCGCGGGCTTCCCGTTCGGTAAAGGCCTTCGCGTCGACGATGGCCGTCTCGGCCAGCGCGACGTTACGTCCGCGGCGCTCCGCATAGCTCCGCAGGTACGCGGTGGCGTCGTTGAGGATCTTGTGCTTCAGGGTCTCGTCGACCGTGACGGGGTAGCCGCCGATGGCCAGCAGCGGCGACGCGGCGCCGGTGTGCGTGCCTGGCGCCATCGCCGCGATGTCCGCCGCGAGCAGAATGAAGAAGCCGGCCGAGGCGGCACGGGAGCCGGCCGGCGCGACGTACACAGCCACAGGGGCACGTGAATCGATGATGTGCTGGATGATCTCGCGCATCGACGTGTCCAGACCGCCGGGCGTGTCCATGGTGATTAGGATTAACGCCGCGCCGCCGTCGTTGGCCTGGTCGATGCCGCCATCGATGTACTCGGCCATGACGGGGTTGATCTCCCCATCGATGTGCAGCTCGATGACACGCGCCGACGCACTGGCAGAGATGGCCTGCGCGGGATCGCCGGCCGCCCGCAACCCACTACCCAATAGCAGGCCGAGCAGGAGGCGCCCGGCCGCGATTCCTAACCCGTGACCCATCTCGTGGCGAGGATACACCCACGCGGCTGAACCCGAACGGGTCAAACGTCGCCGAGAATGTCTTTCGGGTTCCGCCACGGCGACGAAACGTACGAAGCGCGAGGTCGCGGGCCAATAAGAGCGGATCAAAGCCCGGCGCTTCGCGGATCTCGACGTGATGCGGGCCAGGCGTCAGATCCAGGTGCTGGAAATCAGCGTTGAGGCTTTCCTCGTTTCCTCGATGCTGGCACTTCGCCTTGACCCGCATCGGCGTCTTCCACACCGGCCACCATACCCGCCTCGAAGTCTTGGCCTTCCTCGACGAGCTCTTCCACGCTCTCCGAATCCGCCTCTTCGGCATTCGACAATCCCTGCGTATCGCCGGACTGCCCAGCTGAGCCCGCGCCGAGACCCCGCGGTTCCGAGGTGGCGGCGATGTCGAGAGACGTGACGAGCGCAGATCGCCGTGTGGTCCCGACAACCTGTTTCGGGCGCGAACGCTTGCTCGGCCGCATCACCTTCTTCCTGCGTGCGGGTTTGCGGCGAAGCCTGCCCGTTTTCTTGCCGGCTGATTTCCTTTTGCGAGTGTCGTTCTTCTTCTTGGCCATGCGGCGGAGTCTATCACTGGGCCTGGCGATTCGCCGGCCTCGATCATGCCCTGCGATTTGCGCTGGAGGTGGCGGATGGTGTCACGAGCAAACTGTCACAAAGACCGAACCGTCAACATCACCCCAATCGCGCCAGCCAGACAATCGCGTAGAGTCCAACGCCGTTTCCCACGTAGGAAATGACGAACACGACGCCTGTCCTGACTTTTCGTATCCGCGCCAGCAAAAAATCGGCAAACTCATTCGGGAGCGGAAGCACCAAAAAGGTGAGCACCAACGCCATCAGGGCGACCGGTTGCCACCCGAATGGCACTCTGGCCTCGATCCCTTTCCACCATCCGGCGTACGGTTCCAGACGAGATTCGTGATCGTCAGAGAACCGTTTTGCCGACCTGAACAACCCGAACAGCACGAGGTCCCCGACGACCGCGCCGAGGGTCGCAATCGTGCCTGCCATCCAAATGTTCTGTGTCTTGGCGATGATGAAGAGCAACGCCGCGGCCGGGAGTGACGTGAAGCTGTAGACGTACAGGACGCCAACCGCGAATGTGCCGGCGTAACCTGCGGCCTGCAAGACGCGCTGAAGAACAGGGAATCGCTTGCCCACGTAGAACAGCAGTACGGCCAACGCCATACTCGCCGCGATCGCGTAGATGTTGACGCCCTGTTCCTTGCCCGAAGCGGAGGGTGACCGATGTCTCCGGTCAACGCACGGCCGTCGCGTTATCGCCGGGCCACGTATGGGATCTCGTGCCGGGCATGCGCGCGCGCGACGGCGATATACCTTCATCTCCTTCTGCGATGCGCTAGGTTCCTGCGATCTCGAGGCTCCGCACCACGTTCCCGTTGGCGTGCGGGACGAAGGTCACGGTCGCTGTCCTCGTCACCTGTGAAGCGAGCATGTCGAAACTCGCTTTCTGCCCGCCGACGGAGATCTTCGTCGCGGGCGTCACGACAAACGTGTACGGGACGCCGTTCGGCCCCATCAGCACGATGACCTTTGTCGTCCCGCCCACCATCGCGACGGTGCCAGTCAACGTCTCCGCGCGGCCGAACGCGCGCGTCGGGCTTTTCTTGCCCGCCGCTGATTCTGTCTTGGCCGTGTCGTCAGCAGGTGTCGGTGCCTGTGGTGCCGCGGCGGCCGCGATTCCGGCGCCGAGACAGCCGATGACGATGAGCACAGCCGGGCCAAACGTGTACGCTCGATGGAGTTTCATCATTGTTCACCTCGCACTCGTACTGTCCCATCTTCGAGATCGAGTCGTCCGGTCAGGACGACCTTGTGCGCTCGACCCAGCCACTCTGTTGCAGGTCCGCAGCCGTGCGTTCGAAGCGCTGGAACGCACGCTCGACGCGGTGCCAGTCATCGAGATGTGCGTGACGGATGATTCTGGAGTCTTCTTCTTCGTGCACGATCCAACCCGTGCTGTCGTGGTTCACGACAAAACAGTGAATATGACTCTGGTTGACGAAATGACGTTCGATCCTCATGGCGTCCTCGGTTGAAGATGGGAATTAAGAGAGGTTGCGGGAGGAGACCTTGCAAGAACTGCTTCGGTCCCGCCCACTGGAAAATCCAACCAATCCTCAAATCCAGGAAGCGGAGCCGTCTGAAATCCGGCGCGCGCGGCCATAGCTCCCGGAATTCCGACGGCGGATCGTTCGGATCTCACCTCGGCCGTTCGAATCCGAGCCGGAAGTCGGCAAGGGCGTTACATCTGTAATTGTATCGGTGCTCAAGATCAACGCGGATCTGGAGCGTGTCGGCGACCTCGCCGTGAATATCGCCGAAGCGGCGCAACGGTATCTGCTCCATCCGCCGGTGAAACCCCTGATCGATCTACCGCGCATGGCGGAGTTGGCGCTGAAGATGCTCCGCGGGGCGCTCGACGCCTTCGTCGCGTGCGACGTGGTCACGGCGAAAGCCGTCCTCAGGACGATTGGTTAGATGCATTGAAGGATCAGATCTTTCGCGAGTTGCTGACCTACATGCTCAGCGACTCGCGCACGATCGAGCCCAGTCTCGACCTGATTCTCATGTCGCGCCACCTCGAACGGGTCGGCGACCACGCGACCAACATCGCGCAGGACGTCATCTTCATCGTTGAGGCGCGAGATGTTCGTCATTGCGCGGTCGGTCCCATCGCCGTGGAACGACGCAAGATCTCCGGCATCGTGCCTATCTGAACCGGTTCGTGCGCGCGTCGTGCGCCGCAACCGCGACAGCACCTGGTCGCGACCGCCGGCCAGCTCGATGACTCGGACCGCCCGGTCCCTTTCGGCCAAGTAGGGGCTGCCGGCCAGGTCGATCGGATTTCTGGATCGATGCGCGGCATCGGGCACTATCATCCCCACGTATCGTGCAAGTCGATGAACGGCCGCTTCCGGAGGGTCAGATGAAGACGCTGCCTGACGGGGCTGTGCTGCGCGCTGCTGGCGATCGCCGTGTTTTCGCCGCGGTCGGTCACGGCCAACGGCGACCAGACGCGCCTGTTGCGTTCGCCGACGATCAGCGCCTCGCACATCGCGTTTGCCTACGCGAACAACATCTGGACCGTCGAGCGCGCCGGCGGCATGGCGCGGCGCCTCACGAGCTTCCAGGGCGAGACGACGAACCCGCACTATTCGCCTGATGGCCGGTGGATCGCCTTCAGCGGCGAGTACGCCGGCAACATCGACGTCTACATCGTCGCGGCCGAGGGCGGTGAGCCGAAGCGGCTGACCTGGCATCCCGGCCCCGATCTCGTGCAGGGCTGGACGCCGGACGGCAAGGCCGTCGTGTTTTCGTCCAC
>JAIQFX010000031.1 GCA_020073005.1 Terriglobia bacterium
GCGATCGAGCAGCAGCTTCATCGTGTCGGCGATGCTCAGCTCGCGGCCCGCCGGATCGGGCAGCACGTCGCGCGCGAACGCCGCCGGGCTGCTGCGGAAGCGCTGCAGCGTGTCGCCGGCGCGCATGAGCGGCGCGTCGGTGTCGATCCACTTCGTCAGACCGCACCGCCAGATGCCGAGCGCGTCCTGTTCCAGCGTCAGGTCGGCGTCGTAGGTGAGCGCGTAACGCAGGCGGTTTTTCAGCCGCGCGCGCTGCGGGTACAGGCGCCGCAGGTGCGTGTAGCACGTGCGATACGCGATGGCGGCGACGTATGCCGGAAAGTTCTCGATCGGGGTCTGCTCGTCCTGCGTCTTCAGGCGGCGCAGCCGCGCCAGCAGGTGGACGACGACGTCGGCGCGCACGTCCTCGGTTTCGAGCGACTGCGTGCGCCCGCCGCGCGCGCTGCCGCACAACGTCCGCGAGACGATGGCGCGGATCGTCCGATCGGTCTCGCCGGCCAGGAGGGCCGCGAGGCACCGCTCAGCATCCTCGCCCGAAGCGTGCAGAAAAGGGACGAGCGCCGGGTCCACCCGCGGCTCGCCGCCCGGTCGCGCAACCATGTCTGGCGTCATGCAGATTCGTCGGGAAGCGGGATGGTAATACGAGGGATGTTCGCGCGTCATTCGTTACTGACGCGGGCTTTGCCCAACCTTTATATATAGCGCCCGATTCAGCCCGATTAGCCGTTTTCCCGCGGTTCGTCGCATTGGCTCCTGAACGGGCTGGACCCACCGGCCCACACACAACAGGAGAGACAGCCATGGTGACGCCGCTTCAGAAGACGCTCGTGCAGGAAACATTCGCTTCGATCGCTCCGATTGCCGACGACGCCGCGGCGCTGTTCTATCGCCGGCTGTTCGAGATCGATCCCGCCCTGCGCCCGATGTTCAAGGGCGACATGACGGAGCAGCGGCGCAAGCTGATGCAGATGATCACGGCCGCGGTGAAGGGCCTCGATCGTCTCGACCAGCTCGTGCCGGTCGTCGAAGATCTCGGCCGCCGCCACGCGAACTACGGCGTCGCGGATGCGCACTACGACACGGTCGGCGAAGCGCTGCTGTGGACGCTCGAGAAGGGGCTTGGCAGCGCGTTCACGCCGCAGGTGAAGGACGCGTGGGCGACCGTCTACGGCGTGCTCGCGACGACGATGAAGAACGCGGCCAGCGCGCAGCTCGCGACGGTGTGATTCGTGGCGTCCGCCTTCAGGCGGACCTTTCTGATTCGTGGTGTCCGCCTTCAGGCGGACCTTGGCGTGGCTAACGAGGGAGACGCAGCCGTTGATATGGTTCATTCCCGCGGACGTGGCGGTCGAAGTATCTGACGTCCACGACGTCGACGCGGCCGTCGTCCCACGCCACGCCGACGCGGCCGTCGGGACGCATCGCCACCGCGATCGCCGCGACGTCCCGCTCGGCGGGCGTCATCAGCAGTCGCGCGTCGACGGCGTCCCACAGGTGGACGGCGCCGTCGGCGCCGGCCGACGCCAATAGGCGGCTCGTGTCGCTGAACGCGAGTCCGCGCACCGCGCGGGCGTGCGCGGACAGCGTCGCGAGCGTCGCGCCGGAGCGCGCGTCGAGCAAGGTGATGGCGCCGTTCGACATGCCCGCCGCGACGAATCGCCCGTCGGGACTCGTCGCCAGCGCGGACGGCGGCGTCGACATCTTGATCGCGGGTCCGGGATGGGTCGCGGCGGCCGTGGTCATGCGCTGAACTTCGAGCGTCGCCGCGCGCGCGCCGGTGCGTTGCGAGGATTCGACAGCCGGCTGTGGCCGCGATTCCCACACGCGGATTGTTCCGTCTTCGCCCGCCGACACCAGACGCGAGCCATCGCCGCTGAACTCCGCGTCGAACCAGCTTCGCGCGCGGCCCAGCGCCGGTTCGGTCCGCCGCCACGTGCGCGTGTCCCATTGTTCGATACCCGACCAGCCCGCGACCGCGAGGCGCGTGCCGTCCGCGCTGAACGCGACGGTGCGCGTCGTCCCGCTTTCCGTGGGCAGCGTCGCGATCGGCGCCAGCGTCGCCGCATCGAACACGCGCGCGATTCGATCCGTGCCGACGACCGCGATCGAGTGACCGTTCGCGCTGATTGCGAGACTCGCGAGCTGACCGTCGATCGCGTGCACGTCGCGTGTCTTCGCTCCGCTCCGCCCGTCGCGCAGCTCCAGCAGGCCATCGTCCCATCCGACGAACAGCCGTCCGCCGTCGGCGTCGAAGCGCGCCGCTCCCGCCGTCTTGCCGGGCCGCTCGATTGTGCGCGCGACGTCGCCCCCAGGTGCATCGAGCGTCGTCCACAATCGCACGATGCCGGACTCGTCGCACGTGACGAGCCGCTCGCCGCCGGGGCTGACGGTCACCGATCGCACGGCGCCGCGATGGCCCGCGAATTCGCGCACGCGGCGGCCGTCGGCGAGCCGCCAGGCCTGAACGACGCCGTCCTCGCCGCCGCTGATGATCCACTCGCGGCTCGCGAGCGTCGCGATCGCGCGCACCGCGCCTTGATGCGCGTCGATGCGCTGCATCGCCCGTCCGGTCGACGCGTTCCAGACGACGATCGCGCCGTCGTCGCCCCCGGTGACGATGTGCATGCCGTCGGGGGTGAAGCTCGCGACGCGCACGGCGCCGGCGTGCGCCGCGGCGGTCCACAGCGCGGGCTGGTGCGCGTAAAGATCGCGGAGCGCCCAGCGTGGATAGTCCTTCGCCGCGCGCTGGAAGTACTCGGGCCAGACGAGCGCCTCCGCCGCGGGCAAATCTCCGGCGGCGGCGAGCAGCCGTCCGCGCTCGATGCGGCTGACGCTGAGCTCGTCCTCCAGCCGCGCCGCCACGGCGTGCGCGCGGCCTCGCTCGACGAGCGCGTACCCGGCCAGAACGGCCAGCGCGACGGTGACGGCGAGCGTCGTGATCACGACGCGGCGCGATCGCTGGAGCTGGCGCCGCAGCGCGCCAGTTGGCGCGTCGGCGCCGGTCAGGCCGAGCAGCGGCCGCCCTTCGACGTAGGCGCGCAGATCCGCGGCGAGCGCGGCGGCCGAGGGATAGCGTCGATCGCGATCGCGCGCGATGGCGCGGCTGACGATCTGCTCCAACGGTCCGCGCAGATCGGCGTCGGTCAGGCCCAGCGGCGTCGGTTCGGCTTCGAGGATCCGCCGCATCGCCTCGGCGAACGGAACATCGGCGAGGTCGAAGGGCAGCCGGCCCGACAGCACGCGGAAGAGCAGGACGCCCAGCGCGTAGACGTCGCTGCGGACGTCGACGTCGCCGGGCGCGCCGCGCAGCTGCTCGGGGCTCATGTAGGCGAGCGTGCCGACGAGCTGGCCGTGCAGCGTGTGGATCGTCGAGAGCTGCAGATCGAGATTCGTCGCGCGCGCGATGCCGAAGTCGAGGACCTTGGGCTGGCCCGCGTTGGTCACCAGGACGTTGGCCGGCTTCAGATCGCGATGGATGATCCCGCGCTCGTGCGCGTGCTGCACCGCGTCGCAGACTTTCGCCACGAGCGCCACGCGCGCCATGTAGGGCAGCGCGTGCGCCTGCGCGTACTCCGTGATCGGCGGCCCGGCGACGAGCTCCATCACGAGATAGGCGGGCGTCGTCCGGTCGCCCGGATGGAACGAGTAGACCTGCGCGATGCCCGGATCCTGGAGCCGGCCGAGCAGCTCGGCTTCCATTTCGAACCGCCGCATCACGTCACGGCGCCGCGCACCACGATGCAGAACCTTGATCGCGACGGTCCGGTGTGGTCGGTCCTGCTGTGCCGCGTACACGACGCCCATGCCGCCGGAGCCGAGTGCGTGCAGCACGAGGAAATCGCCGAGGCGCGCGCCCGGCTGGAGTGGACCGTCAATCGACGCGGGATCGAGCGCCGGCACCTGCGCGGGATCGAGGAACTCATCGGGCACGTCGAGCGACGCGAGCATCGCCTCGACGTCGGCGCGCAGCCTCGCGTCGCCGCCGCAGCGGGCCGCGAGAAACGCGTCGCGGTCGGCGGGCTCGACGTTGGCGAGCGCGAGGAAGAGGTCTTCGGCGGAGGCGGCCGGCTCGCTCACGACTCGTCTGGAGGCAGCGCGCCGCCCGCCGGACCGAGCGCGCGGTACAGCCACGCGCGCGCGAACTTCCACTCGTTCTTCACCGTGGCGGGGGAGACGTCCAGCGCGGCGGCGGTTTCCTCGATGCTGAGGCCGGCGAAGTAGCGGAGCGAGACGACCTGCGCCTTGCGCGCGTCGGTCTGCTCGAGGCGCGTGAGCGCCTCGTCGATCGCCATCAGATCCGTCAGGCCGGGATCGGCGCCAGCGATGGCGCTGTCGAGCTCGACGCGCTCGCCGCCCGCGCCGTGTTTCAGGCGCTGGTAGTGGCGCGCGCGCTCGACGAGGATGCGGCGCATCGCCAGCGCCGCGGCAGCGAAGAAGTGGCCGCGCCGATCCCACTGCGCGCTCTGCCGGTCGCCGGCGACGCGCAGATAGGCTTCGTGGACGAGCGCCGTCGGCTGCAGCGTCTGCTCGTGACGCTCGCGTGACAGCCGGGCTCTCGCCAGTTTGCGGAGTTCGTCGTAGACTTCGGGCAACAACTCGCGCGAGGAGCCGGGGCCGCCGTCCGAATCGTTGTCGGAGGTCGTCGAAGTCGGCGAAGTCATCGGAAGCGCGCACATTATGACACCGGAATCCATCGCTCGCGTGCAGGCGAGCTTCGAAGGTCTGCCGCGCGACGCTCGCGTGCTGTCCGCTCGCTTCTACGAGGAGATGTTCCGGACCGCGCCGGCGCTGCGTCCGCTGTTTCCCGCCGACCTGACGTCGCTGCAGGGGCATTTCGAATCGGCGCTGTCGCTCGTCGTCCGCAACATGCGCGAGCTCGAGGCGCTGCAGCAGCCGCTGCGCGACCTGGGCGCGCAGCACATCGGCTGGGGCGCGCGTCCGGCGGACTACCTCGTGGCGCGCGAGGCGCTCATCAGCGCGATCCGGTCGCTGTCGCCGTCGTGGGACGCCGTGCTCGAGGCGGACTGGCGCCACGCCATCACGGCCATCGTCGTCCCGATGCTGCAGGGCGCCGCCGTCGAAACCGCGCTCGCCGCCGAGCGGCTGGCCGCGGAGCTCGGCTGATGCGCGCGATGGTGCTCACCCAGGCGGGCGCGGGCGCGCTCGAGGCGGCGGACCGCGACACGCCGATTGCGCTGCCGGGCGAAGTCGTCGTCCGCGTGCGCGCGTGCGGCGTCTGCCGGACGGATCTCCACATCGTCGACGGCGAATTGCCGCCCGGCGACATCCCGATCGTCCCTGGTCACGAAATCGTCGGCGTCGTCGATCAGCTGGGCGACGGCGTCGCCGATTTCGCCGTCGGCGATCGCGTCGGCATTCCGTGGCTCGGCTACTCGTGCGGCGCGTGCGCGTACTGTCGCGAGGGGCGCGAGAATCTCTGTCGCATCGCGCGGTTCACCGGCTACACGATCGACGGCGGCTACGCGGAGTACACCGTCGCCGACGCGCGCTATGTGTTCAAGCTGCCTGACGGCTACAGCGACGCCGAAGCGGCGCCGCTGCTGTGCGCGGGGCTGATCGGGTACCGCGCGTACCGGATGGCGGGCGAGGGCAGGCGCCTCGGGCTCTATGGATTCGGCGCGGCCGCGCACGTCATCGCGCAGGTGGCGGTCCACGCCGGGCGCGAGGTCTACGCGTTCACGTCGCCGGGTGACGAGGCCGCGAAGCAGCTCGCGCGCGATCTCGGATGCGTGTGGGCTGCCGCGTCGACCGAGCCGCCGCCGGAGCCGCTCGATGCCGCGATCATCTTCGCGCCGGTCGGCGCGCTCGTCCCGGAGGCGCTCTCGCATCTCGTGCCCGGCGGCATCGTCGTGTGCGCCGGCATCCACATGAGCGACGTCCCGTCGTTTCCGTATCATCTGCTGTGGGAAGAGCGCGTGGTGCGGTCGGTGGCGAACCTGACGCGCCAGGACGCGCTCGAGTTTCTCGCGCTGGCGCCGACGGTGCCGGTGAAGACGCACGTGCAAGTGTACGATCTCGCCGACGCCAACAAGGCGCTCGCCGATCTGCGCGAAGGGCGCGTCAACGGCGCTGCCGTACTGAAGGTGGCGGAGTAGATTCGTGGCGTCCGCCTTCAGGCGGACCATGAATGGGAACAGACGATGAACGCAGAGACCGCTGAGTCATGACTCCTCAAGAGCAATCCGTCCAGGAGCGCCTGCAGGCTCTCGGCATCACGTTCGAGCGCCACGAGCATCCGCCCGTCGCCACTGTCGAGGAAGCCGAGCAGCACTGGGCGGGCATCGGCGCGACGCACTGCAAGAATCTCTTTCTGCGCAACCAGAAAGGAAACCGCCATTACCTCGTCATCATCGTGCACTCGAAAAAAGCGGACCTGCGCGCCGTGGCCGGCCAGATCGGCGACGGCAAGCTGAGCTTCGCGTCACCGGAGCGGCTGATGATGCATCTCGGCGTGACGCCGGGCTCGGTCTCGCCGTTCGGCCTGATCAACGATCGCGATCACGCGGTCCGCGTCGTCCTCGACCGTGATCTCAAGTCCGCGACGCGCCTGTCGTTTCATCCCAACATCAATACCGTCACGCTGACGATCGCCGCCGCCGACTTCGCGAAGTTCCTGGAGTCCTGCGGCAACACGGTCCAGCACGTGAGCGTCTAGGCGCGACGCTCACGTGCCGCCGGCGGCGCACCAGTGCCGTTGCGGACGAACGTCATGAAGTCGGAGTCCGCGAGACGCGACGGGTGCACTTCGCCGCCGATGCCGTAGAAGCGGCAGAAGCTCATGAAGAGCGGGCGCCACTTGTCGGCGTCGATGTGCGGGCGAGGGCCGTCGCCGACGAGCAGCGATTCGTCGACGTGCAGCTTCACGATGTGCACTTCGATCGCGTTGGCGCTCACGTTCTTCCCGAACGGACGGATGTCGTGGACGACGCCCTCCATCTGCACCGGGCATTCCTGGATTCTCGGCGGCTTCACCGCCACTGACGCCGACGGTGTCAGGCCGGCGATGCCGAACTTGTCCGGCTCGAAGCGATAGCCCCAGCTCTGCTTTTTGTCGGGAACGGGATTTCTTCCGGTGGTCAGCGCGAGCCTGTCCACGTGCGTCACCTGATCCTGCGACGGCAGGTTGATGACGCACTCGCGCGTGCGGATCAGATTCTCGGAGGTCTGGCCCATGGCGCCGAGGCCCAGCATGCAGCTCCAGCCGAGCCACCACGCCGACGACATCGGCGCGATGTTCGGTGAGCCGTCTTCATTCGTGGTCGAGATCAGCGCGACCGGTGTGCCGAAGTACAGGATGGTGGGTTCGATCGTTTTGTGCATGCGGCGAATCTATCTGCGCGCGCAAGAGCCGGCTATCCGATCCTTGCGATTGAATCGCGAACGACCTTAGGATGAAGCGGGAGGGGGCGACGATGAGCGGCGTACGAGTACTGGTGGGCACCCGGAAGGGCGCGTTCATTCTGACGTCGGACGGGAAGCGCGAGCGGTGGGAGGTCAACGGGCCGCACTTCGGCGGCTGGGAGATGTATCACCTCAAGGCGTCGCCCGCGGATCCGAATCGGTTGTACGCGTCGCAGACCAGCGGCTGGTTCGGCCAGATCATGCAGCGGTCGAGCGACGGCGGCAAGACGTGGGAAACCGTCGGCAACAAGTTCATCTACGACGGCGTTCCCGGCACGCATCAGTGGTACGACGGCACGCCGCATCCGTGGGAGTTCAAGCGCGTCTGGCATCTCGAGCCGTCGCTCACCGATCCGGATACGGTGTACGCCGGCGTCGAGGACGCCGCGATGTTCCGCACGACTGATGGCGCTCAGACGTGGCACGAGCTCAAAGGCTTGCGCGAGGACGGCACCGGGAAGCAGTGGTCGCCGGGCGCGGGCGGACTCGGCCTGCACACGATCCTCATCGACCCCACGAATCCCAAACGGATCTTCATCGCGATTTCCGCGGCCGGCGCGTTCCGCACGGACGATGGCGGCGGGACGTGGCGGCCTATCAATAAAGGACTGGTCTCCCCGCAGATTCCCAACCCGACGGCGGAAGTCGGTCACTGCGTGCATCGCATCGCGCTGCATCGATCGCGTCCGGATACGCTCTTCATGCAGAAGCACTGGGACGTCATGCGCACCGACAACGGCGGGGAAGAATGGCGCGAGGTGAGCGGCAATCTGCCGACCGACTTCGGCTTCGTGATCGACGTTCACGCGCACGAGCCAGAGACGATCTTCGTCGTCCCCATCAAGAGCGACTCGGAGCACTATCCGCCGGAAGGCAAACTGCGCGTCTATCGCAGCCGCACGGGCGGACACGAATGGGAGCCGCTGACGAAGGGGCTGCCGCAGAGCAACTGCTACGTCAACGTGCTGCGCGATGCGATGGCCGTCGATTCAATGGACAAGTGCGGCATCTACTTCGGGACGACCGGAGGCCAGGTGTACGGATCGGCCGACGGCGGCGACTCGTGGAACGCGATCGTCCACGATCTTCCGGCCGTGCTTTCGGTCGAGGTGCAGACACTGAGATGATCCGAATCGTCCTGCCGCACCACCTGCGGACGCTGGCGCGCGTCGACGGCGAGGTCACGATCGAGATCGAGGGTCAGGCGACCCAGCGCGCGATCCTCGACGCGCTCGAGGCGCGGTATCCGGTGCTGCAGGGAACGATCCGCGATCACGGCACGCTGAAGCGGAGGCCGTATCTCCGCTTTTACGCGTGCGAGGAGGATTGGTCGCACGCGGCGCCGGACGCGCCGCTTCCGGCGTCGGTCGCCGCCGGCGTCGAGCCATTCCTGGTGATCGGGGCGATGGCGGGCGGCTAGGCCCCGACCACCGACTCCCGACGACTTGTGACCTAGCCTGTCACAGCCGCCCCTTAGACTCGTGGTATGAGACACGAATCCAACCGGGCGCCGGTGCGGGTCGCCCCGCAGGTTGACCCGCAAATATCAGACAAAGACTGGGTTAGCTTTCCCGGCGGCGAGCTCGAAGGGCAGCGGCCGAAGACGCTCTGCCGGGCCTGCCGCGAGATCCTGCGGCGTGAGGCTCTTTTCCCTACCAGCCTTACCCGCCCCACAGACCCTACCAGCCCATCCAGCCCCTCCCGCCCGCTCTGCTTCCAGTGCTATCGCGCGGAACTGGATCGCGAGCGCGCGCTGGCGGCGGCGGGGCAGCTGGACACGGCGTCCGACGCGCGATTCCAGACGCAGCTGCCGTTCGAGCCGGTCAACACCGCGCGGCTGCAGACGCTGAAGGCGGAGCGCGCGGAAGCGCGCGTCGAGGCGCGGCGCGGCATCGGGCAGTACGTGGACAAGCGGCGCCAGGCACAGATCGCCGCGCGGCACGCGCTGCAGTCGATCGCCGCCGGCCTCAAGGCGCGGCAGATTCCCGTCGACGCGATTCACGCGGCCGAGATGCAACTGCCCGACGCGTGGCTCCCGTTCGTCGTGTCGCGATAGACACGCGTGCGATACTGAAGATGCCCTTGGATGTAGCCAGCGTTCTGCTCCTGACGGTTGGTCTCGCAGTCGGTGCGGTCATCGGCTGGCTGCTGGCGCGTCCCGCCGTCGCCCGGCTTCAATCGGAGCTGGAGAAGCGCGATGCCGTCCACGCCGAACGTCTCAAGGCGTATCAGGACGCCGACACGAAATTTCGCGACGCCTTCCAGGCGCTGAGCGCCGAAGCGCTCAAGAACAACAACGAACAATTTCTCTCGCTCGCCGAGACGAAGCTCGGCCAGGCACGCAGTGAAGCGACCGCCGACATCGACGCGCGCAAAAAGGCGATCGAAGAGCTGCTCGCGCCGATGGCGAAGACGCTCGAACAAGTCGATCGCGAGATCAAGGACAGCGGACGCCGTCAGGCCGAGTCGGGCAACCAGCTTCTGCACACGATCGCGTCGCTCGACGTCGCCGGACAGAAGCTGCGCGACGAAACGCGGCGCCTGACCGATGCGCTCAAGCGGCCGGGCGTCCGCGGACGCTGGGGCGAACTGCAGCTGAAGCGCGTCGTCGAGCTGGCCGGGATGGTCGAGCACTGCCACTTCACGGAGCAGCAGACGATCGCCGGCGACGAAGGCCGCATCCGCCCCGACGTCATCGTCAATCTGCCCGGCGGCAAGCACATCGTCATCGACGCCAAGGCGCCGCTTGACGCGTACCTGCGCGCGCTCGAAGCGCCGGACGAGGACTCGCGCCAGAAGCTGCTGACCGAGCACGCGCGGCAGGTGCGGGCGCACGTCACGCAGCTCGCCGCGAAGGGGTACGCGCAGCAGGTGCCGGTCAGCCCCGACTTCGTCATCATGTTCCTGCCCGGCGAGATGTTCTTCAGCGCCGCGCTCGAGCAGGATCCGCTGCTGATCGAATTCGGTGTCGAGAAGCGCGTGATCCCCGCGAGCCCGACGACGCTGATTGCGCTCTTGCGGGCGGTGGCGTACGGCTGGCAGCAGCAGGCGATGGAAGAGAACGCGCGGCACATCAGCGACCTCGGACGGAATCTCTACGAGGCCGTGCGCGCGCTCGCCGGACATTTCGACGATCTCGGCGGGAAATTGAAGAGCAGCCTCGAGTCCTACAACAAAGCGGTCGGATCGCTCGAAGGGAACGTCCTCGGGAAGGCGCGCAAGTTCAAGGAGCTGCAGGCGGCCGCGGCGGGCGAGGAAATCAAGACGCTCGAACCGATCGATCGCGTGCCGCGGATGCTGCAGGCGGCCGAGCTCACCGACGGCCTGCCGTTCCACGACCCGGAAGAAGAAACAGAAAAGGTGTAGCGCGAGGCTTTAGCCGAGCGTGATTATCGCGAACCGGCGACCTGCGGCATCGCAGACGCCTTCCAATCCCCGCCCAGTCCCTTCAACAGCAGTACCGTCGCGTTCATCCGCCGAATCAGGATGCTGACCGCCGTCCGCTCGTTGGCGAGCGCGAAGCTCTGCGCCGTGATCACTTCGAGATAACTCGTCACGCCGCCGCGATAGCGATTCGTCGCGAGCGTCAGCGAGCGCTCGGACGCGGCGACGGCGCGATCCTGAATCTTCGCTTCTTCATCCAGCACCCGCAGCGCGGACAGCTGATCCTCGACTTCGCGGAACGCCGTGAGCAGCGACGCGCGATACGACGCGGACGCCTGATCGAACACAGCCTGCGCCTGATCGTTCGCGGCGCGGCGCCGGCCGGCGTCGAACACGTTGATCAGCGCCACCGGCGCGGCCGCCCAGAAATTGCTCGCGCCCGCGAGCCAGTTGCCGAACGAGCTGCTCTCGAAGCCGAGCGCGCCCGACAGCGTGACGATCGGATAGAACGCGGACGCCGTCACGCCGACCTGCGCCGTCGCCGCCGCGACGCGACGCTCGGCGCCGGCGATGTCCGATCGCCGCTCGAGAAGATCCGACGGTACGCCGACCGGTACGTCCGGCGGCGCGGCCGTCAGCGGTGACGGCGGGATCGCGAACGTCGACGCCGGCTGTCCGACCAGCACCGCGATCGCGTGTTCGAGCGCGGCGCGGCCGACGCTGACGTCCACGGCGATCGCGCGCGTCGTCTCGAGCTGCGTCTCGGCCTGCGCGACGTCCGCCTGCGACGAGAGGCCGCCGCGGAACCGGTTGTCGGTCAGCTCGAGCGCCTGCTCGTACGCGCGGACCGCGCTGTTGAGGATGTCCTGCTCGCGGTCGAGGCCGCGCAGCGTGAAGTAGTCGAGCGCCAGCTCGGCGTGGAGGCTGAGGCGCGCCGTCTCGAGATCGGCCGCGGTCGCCTGCGCCGACGTGCGGGTCGTCTCGACGATGCCGTGCAGCCGGCCCCAGACGTCGGCTTCGTAGGAGACGTCGGCGGGCAGGACGTAGTCGCCGTACGGATCGTGGAACGACGAGAACGCGCGATTGCCCGACTGGCGGATCGAGGCGAGCGACGGCACGGCCGACACCTGCGGGCGAAGATTCGCCTGCGCGCCGCGGACGAACGCGCGCGCCTGCGCGAATTGCGCGTCGACCGCCTTCAGCGTCTGGTTCGAGATGTCGACGCGCGCTTCGAGCGCGTCGAGCGCGGGATCGCCGAAGATCGTCCACCATTCGCCGCGTGGATTCGCGTCGCGCGGCGCGGCGGGTTTCCAGTTCGCGTTTTCCCGGAAGGCCGGCGCGATCTCCGCGCTCGGCACGACGTACTTCGTCGCCGGCGCGCACGCCGTCGCGAACGCGAGAAGGAACGTCGCCACGACCGGACGCGTCACGGCTTCGCGTCTCGCGCGGTCGGTTGCGCGACGCGCACGACTTGTCCCTGCGCGAGCGAATCCGGCGGGTTGACGACGACCTGCTCGTTGCCGGTGAGACCGCTCAGGACCTCCACGCTGTCGCCGAAGTCGCGGCCCGTCGTCACCGTCACGAGCGCGATCTGATTCCCGGCGCCGACCGTGGCCACCTGCAGCCCCTCGGTCTTGAAGATGAGCGCGTCGACCGGGAGCCTCAGCGTCGCGGCCGGCGCGGGGAGCGCGATGTGGACGTCGGCGTACGATCCGGGCAACAGCTCGCCCTTCGAATTGTCGACGTCGATCTCCGTGAGCAGCGTCCGCGACCCGACGTCGATCGCGTTCGACGTGCGCGCCACGGTGCCCGTGAAGCGGCGGCCCGGAAATTCCTTCAGCGTCACGTCCGCCTGCAGGCCGGCGCGGGCCGCGCGCGAGTACACCTGCGGCACGTTGATGAACACGCGCAGCCGGGACACGTTGGCGACGTGAAAGAGCTCGCGCGCGTTGCTGCCCGAGTCGATCAGCGCGCCGATGTCCGTGTTGCGCGCCGTGACAACGCCGTCGAACGGCGCCTCGATCCGGCGGAACGCCTGGAGCTGTTCGAGCCGGCGGACGTTCGCGCGCGCGGACTCGACGGCGGCTTCGCGCGCTTCCAGTCCGCCGTTGGCGTTGTCGAGATCCTGTCGCGACACCGAGTCGCTCTTGATCAGGTCGCGGTACCGCTCGGCCGTCGTCTGCGCGAGCCGCGCGTTGGCCTGCGCCGTGCCAAGATCGGCGCGCGCCTGCAGGAGCTGCTGATCGAGCTCGGGCGTGTCGATCTCGGCCAGCTGTTGTCCGGCTTTCACGTGCGTGCCGATGTCGGCGAACCACTTCTTCAGGTAGCCGTTGGTGCGCGCGTAGATCGGCGCATCGGTGAAGGCCATCATCGTGCCGGGCAGCGTAATGTCCTGCGGCGCCGAGCCGGTCATCGGCCGCGCGACAGCGACGGTCGGCACCGCCATCTCGCGCGTTTCCTGCGTCACGACCGCGAGCGCGCGCGTGCGCGTGCTGACGCCCCAGAATGCCGCGCCGCCCGCGGCGACAAGGAGGACAAGCCCTCCCACCATTGGTCCCGTCTTCATCGGTTGTCCCTGATCTCCTGATCGATCTTCACGGGCGCGGGCGCCGCCGCGGCGCTTCGCCGGTGGAACATCGCAAACACGGCCGGCACGAAGAACAGCGTCGCGACCGTCGCGAGCGCGAGCCCGCCGATGACCGCGCGGCCGAGCGGCGCGTTCTGCTCGCCGCCCTCGCCGAAACCGAGCGCCATCGGCACCATGCCGATGATCATCGCGAGCGCCGTCATCAGCACGGGCCGGAAGCGCGTGAAGCCCGCGTCGACGGCTGCGTCAACCGCCGCGCGCCCTTCCTTCAGCTGCTCCTTCGCGAAGCTGACGACGAGAATGCTGTTCGCCGTCGCGACGCCCATGCACATGATGGCGCCGGTGAGCGACGGCACGCTGATCGTCGTGTGCGTGAGGAACAGGATCCAGACGATGCCGGCGATGGCGGCCGGCGACGCCGAGATGATGATGAACGGATCCAGCCACGACTGGAAGTTCACGACGATCAGCAGATAGACGAGGATGATCGCGAGGCCGATGCCCGCCACGAGCCCGACGAACGACGATTCCATCGTCTCCACCTGGCCGCGGACGACGAGCTGCGATCCGCGGGGCAGCCGCGCTTTCGACTCTTCGAGAATCGGCGTCATCTCGCGCGCGACGCCGCCGAGATCGCGGCCCTGCACCGCGCCGAAGATGTCGATGACCGGCTGGACGTTGAAGTGCGTCACGACGGCCATGTGCGCTTCGCGGCTGACCGACGCGAGCGACTCGAGCAGCTGCGGCTTCGCGCCCGGCGTCGACCCCTGGATCGGAATGCCGCCGATGTCTTCGATCGAGTCGAGCTTGTACTGCGGCGTCTGCGTCGCGATGAAGTAGCTGACGCCCGTCGCCGGATTCAGCCAGAACGTCGGCGTCGTCTGCGCGCTGCCCGACAGCGAAATCAGCAGGTTGTTGGCGACGTCGCGCTGCGTGAAGCCGGTGTCCGCCGCGCGCGTGCGATCGACGTCGAGGTGCAGCAGCGGCTGGTTGAACGTCTGGTGCACGCGCAGATCGACCATGCCGGGAATCTGCGCGAGCCGCGTGACCAGACCGGCGGCGAACTGGCGGTTCGCGTCGAGATTGCGGCCGACGACCTGGACGTCGATCGGCGCGGGCAGCCCGAAGTTCAGAATCTGCGTGACGATGTCGGCGGCGATGAAGGAGAACTGGACGCCGGGATACTCGGCGACGAGCCGGCGGCGGAGATCGTGAATGTAGCGCTCCGTCGGCTGGTGATCGGGCGTCAGCGCGACCAGGATGTCCGCGTCCGACGATCCGATCGGCGCCGAATTCGTGTACGCGATGTTGATGCCGCTGTAGGGCAGGCCGATGTTGTCGATGACGCTGACGATTTCGTTGCCGGGAATGACGCGGCGGATCGTGTCCTGCACGTGATCGCAGAGCGCCGCGGTCTCCTCGATGCGCGTGCCGGTCGGGGCGCGCAGGTGCAGCTTGAACTGCCCGCTGTCGACCGTCGGGAAGAAGTCCTCGCCGACCCAGCGCACGAGCCCGAACGACGCGACGCAGCCCGCGAGAAACAGCAGCGCGAACACGGCGCGCTTGTCGACGGCGGCCTGCAGCGTGCGGCGGTACGCGTCGCGCATCCTCAGGAATCCGCCGTCGATCCATCGCTGGAGGCGCACGAACGGATTGCGGCTCGCCGTCGCGCCGTGGTGGCTCGCCTCGTGCGCGTGCAGCAGGTACTTCGCCATCGTCGGGACGAGCGTCCGCGACAGGACGTACGACGCGAGCATCGCGAACACGACCGCCTCGGCCATCGGCACGAAGAGGTAGCGCGCGACGCCCGTGAGGAAGAACATCGGGACGAACACGATGCAGATGCAGAGCGTCGAGACGAACGCGGGGATCGCGATCTGCTGCGAGCCGTCGAGAATCGCCGGCTCGAGGTCCTTGCCGGACTCGAGCTGCGTGTTGATGTTCTCGATGGCGACCGTCGCATCGTCGACCAGGATGCCGACCGCGAGCGCGAGGCCGCCGAGCGTCATGATGTTGATCGTCTCGCCGAGCGCGCTCAGCACGATGATCGAACTGAGAATCGACAGCGGGATCGAGATCGCGATGATGATCGTGCTGCGCCAGCTGCCGAGGAAGATCAGGATCATCAGCGCCGTCAGGCACGCGGCGACGACGGCTTCGCGGAGCACGCCCTCGATCGACGCGCGGACGAACAGCGATTGATCCGCGAGCGGCTTGACCTCGAGGTTCTGCGGGAGGCTCGGCAGCACGCGCGCGACGGCGGCCTTGATGCCGGCGATCACGTCGAGCGTCGACGCGTTGCCCGTCTTCATCACGACCATCAGCGCCGCGCGCTGGCCGTCGACGCGCGCGATGTTGGTCTGCGGCGGATAACCGTTGCGCACGTGCGCGACGTCGCGGATGTAGATCGGCGTCCCGCGCACGGATTTGATCGGCAGGTCGTTCAGCTCGTCCACGGTCTGCGGGCTGGCGTTCAGATCGACGTCGTACTCGAACCCGCCGATCTTCGACGTGCCCGACGGCAGAATCAGGTTCTGCTGGCTGATCGCGCTGACGACGTCCGACGGCGAAAGGCCCTTGGACTGGAGCGCGGACGGATCGAGATCGACTTGAATCTGCGGCTGCTTGCCGCCGTACGGCCACGGCAGCGCCGCGCCGCTCACCGTCGCCAGCTGCGGACGCATGAAGTTGACGCCGAGGTCGAAGAGCTGCTGCTCGGAAAGCCCGCGCCCGGACAGCGCGAGCTGGATGATCGGGACGCTCGACGCGTTATAGGTGAGGATGAACGGCGGCTGCGTGCCGACCGGCGCCTGCCGCAGCATCGCCTGCGACACCGCCGTCGTCTGCGCGACGGCGAGATCGACTTTCGCGCCCGGCTGCAGGAAGATCTTCACGACCGACACGCCGCGCAGGTTCGTCGACTCGATGTGCTCGATGTCGTTGACGGCCGTCGTCAGGGATCGCTCGTAGTTGGAGATGATCCGGTCCGCCATCTCCTGCGCCGAGAGGCCGCCATACTGAAAGAGGCTGACGACGACGGGGATGTCGATGCTCGGGAAGATGTCGGTCGGCGTACGGGCGATCGTCAGCGGCCCGATGCCGAGGATCAGCAGGGCCAGGACGACAAACGTATAGGGCCGATTCAGCGCAACGCGAACGATCCACATGGGTTTCGGGTATTCTGACGCGGAAAGATCTTAGGTCGATTCTGTCATCGCGATTGCGCGGAGTTGCAACGGCTTGTCACTTCCGACACTTCTGAATCGTTTACGAAAAGCCATGCTGCAATCAGCGCTGCCGTTCGATGAACCGGGAACGGCGAATCCCGAACCAGGAACCCTGAACCCCGAACCAGGAACCCTGAACCCGGTACCCGGTACTCTGAACCCGATCTTCGTTCGTCACCCCCGCGCCCGCCGCTACGTGATTCGCGTCGCCGACGATGGGACCGTGCGCGTCACCGTTCCGCGCTGGGGCTCGACGCGCGAGGCGCAGGCATTCGCCGAGCAGCAGCGCGCGTGGATCGAGAAGCAGCGGCGGCGGGCGGAGCAGGATCGGCTCGAACCGCGGCCGGCGCCGCTCGCGCCGGACGTCGAGCGCGCGTTCCGCGCGCGCGCATCACGCGAGCTGCCGGCGCGGCTGCTCGAACTCGCGGCGCAGCACGGGCTCACGGTCTCGCGCGTCAGCGTCCGCAATCAGCGCTGGCGCTGGGGCTCGTGCTCGCCGAACGGCCACATCTGCGTGAACTGGCGCCTCGTCACCATGCCGGAGTGGGTGCGCGACTACGTGCTGATCCACGAGCTGATGCATCTGAAGCGGCTCGATCACTCGCCGAAGTTCTGGAAGCTCGTCGCGCAGGCGTGTCCCGCGTTTCAGGACGCGCGGCGCTACCTGCGCAGCCACGGATCGAACACGCTCGTCGTCAGCTGAGTCGACGCGAACGCAAACAACGCGTACGCGACCCACGCGAGCCCGTCGAACCAGCAGTTCGGATGCCGCGAGTACCGCCACAATCCCTTCCTGCAGGTCGCCCCGGCGTTCGCGGGATTCGACTGGAAGTGCAGGCGCTGGCGATCCGCCGTCGTCTCGCCGGCGAACGCGACGATCCAGAGCCCGGCGGCGGCGAATTCGATCGGTGAAAAATCCTGCGCGCCGTTCATCGAGGCGATGAGCGCCGGCAGCGAGCCCACGGCCGCGAGGACCGCGAGCGCCTGAAAGAGCCAGAAGAAGCGCCCGTTGGCCAGCTGTCCCCATCGCGCGCGCAGCGCCGCGTACCGTTCATCTTCCTGCCGGCCGAACACGCGCACGTAGAGCAGATTCACCATCAGGCGCAGGCCCCACGATCCCATCATGAACGCGATGGCGGCGCGTCGCGGGCCGAAGCCGTGTCCAAGCCGCGCGTCGGCGATCGCGAACGCCGCGATGAGACCGGTCAGTCCGGCGTCAGCGACGCGCGCGTTGCGAAGGCGGAGATGCCAGAGCCAGAGCAGCGCCATCACGGCGGCGGCGCACGCCCACTCGGCGGCGAGTAACGAGAGCACTGAAGACGTGGCGCGGGCCTCTCAGGCGAGCGGCGTCAATGAATCGCGCCGCTATGGCGATCGGAGCAGGCCTGGCAGACGCCCGTGTCGTGCAGCCACTCGGGCGCCGTCTTCTGTCCGCAGTACTGGCAGGTCTGAAAGGATGCGAGGCGCGCCTCGCGCGCGCCCTTGATGAGCGCCGAGAGCGCGGCGAGGAGCGCGTTCTCCGGCAGCCGCCGCCATTTCAGGATGCCCATGCGGCGCGGCTTCGCCGTGAACTTGAACGCGGACTCCCACTCGCCCGAGAAGGCCGACACGACAACGCTGGTGTCTGTAAGAAGGGCGACGACCTCCGGCGGGTCGCCGCCCGTGAATTGCAGGGCGCCGTCGTCGAGCGGGTGCTGCTCGACGGGCGCCGGGAGCTGGGAGCCGAGGTAGGCGATCAGCTGCTCGTAGCGCTCCGGAACATCCATGCTCCCGATTCTAACGCCGACGCGCGATCAGCGGGCCTAATGGCCCTGCAGCGTCTCCACGTACTTCATCAGGTTGTAGACCCGCAGCTTCGCGCCCTCGTCTCCGCCGCGCAGCGAGCGGAACACCGGACCCCACAGCGGCATGTCCAGCGTGCCGTGCTCGATGATCTGTGAGTTGCGTTCGACGAGCTCGCGGAAGCGCTCCTCGGGGAACTTGCCGCCGTTGTTCTTCGCGAGCAGCGTCAGATCCGATGGCGTTTTCTTGAGCGCGGCGGCCGCCGGTCCGTTGCCCTTCGCGTTCGGTCCGTGGCACGCGGCGCAGTACGCCTTGAACATCTCCGGACCCGAGCCGACGTCGGTCTGCGGTGCCGTGCCTTGTTTGACTACCGGCTTTCCGGCGCCAGTTTGCGGGAAAGCCGCCGTCGCGCTCACGATGAGCGCGAAGCAGGCGAGGATGAATAAACTGCTGACCCTCTGACGCATACAGTGCCTCCTGATCGGCCGGTTGTCGATGTCGCGTGAACTGTCAGAGGCCTGGACAGCAGTAGTTGTGCCAGAAGATGGTGGCTGTGACTGGTGGCTGGTAAAGCACTGACAGCTGATAGCCGACAGCTGAGAGCTGATAACTACGGATTCGGGACGACGAGCTTCCCGTTGTTCACCCACGTGACGCCGCCGACGGTCACCGTGAGATCGGTGAAGAAGTTCCAACGTACATACGCCTGCTCTGAGCCTGTCGAAGGGCCGCCGACCTGGCCGCCGAGCTCGGTGTTGTCGCCGAGCGAGAGCCGCACGACGCCGGATCCGTACCCGTAGTACGGAATCCACGGCGCGCGATCGGGGACGGCGAGCAGCGGATTGAATCCCAGTCCGAACTCGCGGAAGCTGCGGCCCGCGTCGCCGTTCCTGGCGATCTCATCTCGTGCTGCTTGCGCGGTCCCCGGCGTCGCCGCAACCTCGACGATTCGTCCTTTCGCGAATCGCAGCTTCAGCGCGTCGACCGGCCGGCCGTCCCACTGCGATGGAGGAAACGCGATCACGCCGTCGACCGTCTCTTCGAGCGGCGCGACGCGGATCGCGCCCGCGGGCAATTCGATCTCGTGATCGATCAGGATGGTGCCTTGCGCCGCGCGCGCGGCCGACGCGTCGCCGTCCTGGAAATTCACGGGCCGATTGCCGGCGCGGAACCGCAAGTCGGTGCCGATCGGCGACGTGATGCGCACCTCGCCCGAGGCCAGCGCCGCGGCGAACCGGCGCTCGACGCCGGCGAGCGCCGTGTAGTCGGTCTGCAGCAGCGCGTGCTGGTACAGCGCGTCGATCGCGGGCCGGGGCGGCAGCGGCTGGCCCGGAAGCATGTACGCGCTGCCGTTCTCCACCCAGTGGAAATGGATCGTCCGGCGGCCGCGGTGTTCGGTGAGGTCGTCCTTCAGCCAATCCTGCATCGCCGCGTAGGCCGGATGCGCGGGCGTCGCGCCGGGCATCATGATCGCGGCGTCGACGTCGCGGAACATCGCCTTGTAGTACGCGCGCGACTCGCGCGCGCCTTTCTGCAGCACCGCGGGGTCAAAGGATTCCGGCACCGGCTCCGACAGGATCTCGACGACGCCGAGGTCGATGCCGCCGGCGCGCATGACTTCGTACCGGATGTGCGGCAGGAGATCGGTCCAGACGCCGGGCTGCGCGATCGACAGGACGCGCTCGCCCGGCTTCAAGGCCAGCTGCTGTACGAGCCGTTTGGCGATGGCGGGGTAGTCGAGCGTCAGGCGGGGCTGCGCGACGAGCGTGGCGCTGAACAGTGCCGTTGCGACCGCGAGCGTGAATCTTTTCGAGAGTGGCATGCGGCTCCGACGGGAGACTTTACGCCTCCCGCCGGTGCCGGGCAAATCATCCGCGTGGGCCGAGCAAGCTCGGCCCCTACTGGTTGTCGTCGTGGCGGAACGTGATGCGCGTCGCCGTGACGTTCTTGGTGGCGTCCACCGAGCCCTTCACGCCGACGTTCACGCCGACTTTGATGTCGGCGCACGTGCCGCCGACGTACTCCGTCGAGCTGTCGACCGCGATCGTGAATTCGCGGATTTCGAACTTCAGCGTCGGACACGCGGTCCCCGTTACCAGCGCGGTCACGCCACCGTCACCCTCGACCGCTTCGCGATGCGTCTCGCCGCCCTGAATGTTGACGCTCGACGCCGTCACGCTGCCGTCGGCGCCGACCGCGCCCCTCACGTGCAGTCTGGTTCCAACCTTGATGTCCGCGCAGGTGCCGCCTTCGTACGTCGTCGTCGCCGTCACCTTCACGACGTAGCGATCGGCCAGCATGAATTCAAGCGCTGGACACGACGAGCTCGCGGTCACGCTCGTGACTGTCGCCTCGCCTTCAATCGGTTCCGGCGTGTGCGTCTCCGGCTTCAGGACGAGGCGCGTCACGAGGAAGCTGCCGTCGGTTTGACGAGTGGCCGAGACGTTGACGACCGAGCCGACCTTGATCTCGGCGCACGTGGCGCCGCCGCCGAATGCCGTCGAGGCGGTCAGCTTCAGCGTGTACGGACCGACGAGGAAGCTGAGAGTTGGACACGCTGTACCGCTGACGAGCCCGGTGACCACGCCCTCGCCGTCGACCGGATCGCCGTGATCGTCGTGCGTGTCGTCGTGCGGCGTGGTGGTCGTCGTCGGGGTCGTTGTCGTTGTCGTCGTCGGCGTCGATGGGTGATCGGATGCCGTCTTGAGCGACGCTGAGAACGACGCCATCGGCGCCGCTGACGGCGACGTCGGGGAGCTCCCGCGATCCGATCCACAGCCAATCAACGGCAGCGCGATGACGGCCACCAGCGCGCCGATCCATGCGGTCGAGCGTCCCGTTCCCACCGATCCACCTCCCAAAGAAGTCCGGCCGCCATTGGCCGGCCTGCAGACTTCTTCACGATGCGTGCCCTGTGGCCAAAGCGCGTCGTCAGCACGACCAAACAGCTGGCGGGCAAAGACATCCAGAGTGTCGTTCGCTGGCAGACGTCTCTCCGCGCGCGCTCGGAATTGTCCGGTGCGGTCACAGAAACGTGATCGTGGTACGTTGGGGAGATGCCTTTGCTCTCGTGCGACCGCGTGTCGATCGCATTCGGCCACGTGCCGCTGCTGGACGAGGTCGCGCTGCAAATCGAGCCGCGCGAGCGCGTCTCCGTGATCGGCAGGAACGGCACGGGCAAGTCGACGCTGCTCAAGATCCTCAACGGCGACATCGCACCGGACGCGGGCACGGTCTGGCGTCAGCCCGCGCTGCGCACGGCGCGCCTCGATCAGGACGTTCCGTTGTCGGCGCACCGGTCCGTGTTCGACGTCGTCGCGGAGGGGCACACGCATCATCTCGAAGCCGACGAAGCGTGGCTGCGGGATCACCACGTCGATCTCGTGCTCAACCGGCTCCAGTTGTCGCCGGACACGATCGTCGACACGCTCTCCGGCGGCTGGCGGCGCCGCGTGCTGCTGGCGCGCGCGCTCGTCGGCCAGCCCGACGTGCTTCTGCTCGACGAGCCGACCAACCATCTCGACATCGACGCGATCACCTGGCTCGAGGACTTCCTCGCGGACTACGCCGGCGCCGTGATCTTCGTCACGCATGACCGCGCGTTCCTGCAGCGGCTCGCGACGAGAATTGTCGAGCTGGATCGCGGGCGCCTGACGTCGTGGCCCGGCGATTACGCGACCTACGTGCGGCGGAAGGAAGAGGCGCTGGCCAACGAGGCCGTCCGGCAGGAGAAGTTCGACAAGCGGCTCGCCGAGGAGGAAGTCTGGCTGCGCCGTGGCGTCAAGGCGCGCCGGACGCGCAATGAAGGGCGCGTGAAGGCGCTGCTCGCGATGCGCGCCGAGCGCGCCGCGCGTCGCGACGTGATCGGCACGGTGAGGCTGCAGCAGGCCGTGAGCGATGCCCAGGCGGCGCAGTCGGGCCGCCTCGTCATCGAAGCGGATCGCGTGTCGAAGAGTTATCCGCCGGTGACTGTCATCCGCGATTTCTCCGCGCGCATCATGCGCGGCGATCGAATTGGCCTCATCGGACCCAACGGCGCCGGCAAGACGACGCTCCTGCGGCTCCTGCTCGGCGACCTGAAGCCGGACTCAGGCGAGGTGCGCCACGGCGCGAACGTGCGGATTGCGTACTACGATCAGCAGCGCGAGCAGCTCGATCCCGAGCGCACCGTGTTCGACACCGTCGGCGAGGGCAACGACACGGTCACGGTCGGTGGACAGACCCGGCACGTGCACGGCTATCTGCGGGACTTTCTCTTCTCCGACGAGCGGGCGCGGTCGCCTGTCAAAGCCTTGTCCGGCGGCGAGCGCAATCGACTGCTGCTGGCGCGGCTCTTCACGCGGCCGGCCAACGTGCTCGTGCTCGACGAGCCGACCAACGATCTCGATCTCGAGACGCTCGAGCTGCTCGAAGACGAGCTCGTCGTGTGGCCCGGCACGCTGCTGCTCGTCAGCCACGACCGCGCGTTTCTCGACAACGTCGTGACGAGCACGCTCGTCTTCGAGGGCGACGGCCGCGTGCAGGAATACGTCGGCGGGTACGAGGACTGGCTCCGGCAGCGTTCCCGTGGTGTCCGCCTTCAGGCGGACCCGGATCGGCCGCGTCGCGCGAAGGCGCCCGCCGATGGACTACTGAGTGCGGCGCCGGCGAACAAGAAGCTCTCCTACAAGGAGCAGCGCGAGCTGGATGCGCTGCCCGCGCGCATCGACGCGCTCGAATCCGAGCAGCGCGAGCTGAACGCGCGCATCGCCGGGCCGGACTTCTACAAGGAATCCCGCGATGCCATTGCCGCCGCGCTCGCCAGGGTCGACGAGCTGAGCCGCGAACTGGCCGACGCCTATACGCGCTGGCACGCGCTCGATACCCGCGCGACATCGCCGGTGCGACCCTGATCGGGTCGCGCTACAATCCCAGCGCATGCGACCCGAGGACTGCGCCACCGGCGACGCCGCGCTCGCGCGCGGCGCGTGGGACGAGGCCCGCGACGCGTTCGCGCGCGCCCTCGGCGCGCGCGAGAGTCCTGAAGCGCTCGAAGGGCTCGCACTCGCGGGCTGGTGGCTCGACCGGGCGGATCTCGTCTTCGACTCGCGCGAGCGCGCGTACCTGCTGTATCGCGATCGCGACGACCGCGCCGGCGCCGCGCGGATCGCCGTCTGGCTCGCCTGGGACACGTGGGCATTTCGCGGCGAGCACGCCGTGGCGAGCGGATGGCTGCAGCGCGCCCGCACGCTGCTCGAGGGTCTCGGCGACACGCCCGAGCTCGCCTGGCTCGAGCTGCGCGAGGGCGCGCTGTCGCTCTTCGACGATGGCGATCCGGATCGCGCGCATCGTCACGCCGCCGAAGGCATCCGCATCGGACGCGCGCTCAAGATCATCGACCTCGAGATGCTCGGACGCGCGGTGCAGGGCCTCGCGCTCGTCGCGTCCGGCGCCGTGGCCGAAGGCATGCGCCATCTCGACGAGGTCAACACGGCCGTCGTCGCCGGCGAGCTCTCCGATCTGATCGCGATCGGATTGTCGAGCTGTTATCTGATCGCCGCGTGCGATCGCGTCCGCGACTACGACCGCGCGGTGCAGTGGTGCGCCCGCCTCAAGGAGTTCTCCGCGAAGTGGGGCTTGAAAGTGCTGTTCGCGGTGTGCCGGACGCAGTACGCGTCGATCTGCATGTGGCGCGGGACGTGGCTCGAGGCCGAACAGGAGCTGACGGCGGCGACCGATGAGCTCGCGGCCAGCCGGCCCGCGATGACAGCCGACGGCCTCGTGCGCCTCGCGGAGCTGCGCCGCCGGCAGGGACGGCTCGTCGAGGCGGCCGCGCTGTTCGAGCGATCCGAGCCGCACTTGCTCGCGCTGCTCGGACGCGCGGAGCTCGCGTTCGATCGCGGCGATCTGCGCGCGGCCGCGGACCAGGCGGAGCGGTACCTGCGCCGCATCCTGCCGCACAACCGTACCGATCGCGCGGCCGGCCTCGATCTGCTCGTGCGCGCGCTCGTCGGCGCGGGCGATCTGGAAGCGGCGGCGACGGCGCTCGCCGAGCTCAGCGCGATCGCGGCGCTCGTGTCAACCGTGCCGCTCAAGGCGGCCGCCAGCCTCGCGAGCGGGTACGTCGCCAACGGCGGCGGCGACCCGGAGGCGGCGCGACGGCATCTTGAAGACGCCGTCGATCTCTTCCGCCAGAGCGGCGCGCCGTACGAGCTGGCGCGGGCGCGGCTCGAGCTCGCGCGGACGCTGGCGTCGCTGCAGCGCGCCGACGCGGCGATCGAAGAAGCGGAGCGCGCGATCGATCTGTTGACGGAGCTGAACGCTGAGCTCGACCTCTCGCGCGCGCGGACGCTGTTCGCGTCGCTGACGGCGCAGGCTCCGCAAGCCGCGCGGCCGAACGGCCGGCGAGCCGGTCTCTCCGCACGCGAGGTCGAGGTGCTTCGCCTTGTCGCCGAGGGCCTGAACAATCAGGCGATTGGCGAGCGCCTGTTCGTGAGCGAGCACACCGTGCACCGCCACGTCGCGAACATCTTCAGCAAGCTCAGCGTGTCATCGCGCGCCGCGGCGGTCGCCCAGGCCGCGAGGCGTGGGGTCCTGGCGGAAACTGAAAACTGAAAAGGGAAAACTGAGAACTGACAGCTGACAGCTGACAGCTGACAGCTGTCAGCTTCTCTCTGGCCCGTACAGGCCATTCTCGCGGTGCCCTTCAAAATGACCCGTGCGTGGGACGCGCGACGCTGATCCTCCCCGCTACTCTCTGCCCGTGAAATGCGGGTCACATCCGGCCCGCTGGAGGGTCACCATGATTAGCACCGCTCGCCGCATCTTTCTGACGTTCGCCTGTGTGACAGCCGCCGGCTCGCTGGCCGGCCTCGGCGCCCAGAGCCACGCGCACGTGATCCAGATGCCGAAGGAGGCGCAGTGGGGTCCGGCGCCGCCGATGCTTCCCGCCGGCGCGCAGATCGCCGTGCTGGCCGGCGACCCGACGAAGGCCGTGCCGTACACCGTCCGGCTGAAGTTCCCGGCGAACTACGCGATTCCGGCGCACTCCCACCCGACCGACGAACACGTCGTAGTCGCGTCGGGCGCGCTGACGTTCGGGATGGGCGAGAAGCTGACGAAGGGAGCGACGAACAAGACGCTCGGCGTCGGCGGGTTCGCGCTCATGCCGGCGAACATGAATCACTTCGCCTACACGGCGGCCGAAACGACGATCGTGCTGTACGGCCAGGGGCCGGTCGAGTTCAAGTACGTGAACCCGTCGGACGATCCGCGCAACGCGAAGACGGCGACGAAGTAGAGCTACCGGCTCGGCGTGCGAACGCTGAGATTCGCCAGCCGGTCGGCGAGCGCCTCGGCGCGTGCCATCGCGACGCCGAGGCGCTCCTCGACTTTGTCGAAGACGAACGAATGGCCGGCGTGCGCGGCCTCCTGCAGCGGCACGGCCGCCTGCTCGTAGTCGTACTGCAGCGACTCGCGCATCTTCGGGTCGGTCACGCGCTTGATGAGCGACCGCGCGCTGTCGAGCAGCGCGCGCGTGTCGCGCGTCGCCTGGAGGAGGTACCGCGCGTTCGCCGCGTACTCCGCGCGTTCCTGCTTCTTGCCGCGGCCGTGGCACCCGTTGCACTCGCTCTCGAGTCCTTTCGGCGACAGCAGGTACGCGGCGACGTCGCCGTGGCAGGTCGAGCAGCTCGGCGCCGCGGGATCGCCGTTGCGCAGGAGCAGATAGTGCCTGCTGCTCTGGAACTCCGTATACGGACCGGAGTGGCACTTGCCGCACGTGGCCGGCAGGTTGCGCCGGTTCACGGGATTCTCGAGCCCGTGGCCGCGGACGATCATCTGGTGCGCGAGGAACGATTCGACCGTTCTCGGATTGCCGCCGTGGCACGCCTCACAGCCGACGCCGGCGCGGCCGTGCGCGGACAGATCCCACTCGTGCAGGTGAATCGGATTCGGTCCGCCGGCATTCGCGAAGTGGCAGTCGGCGCACAGACTCTGCTGCGCCGACGCGGGCGCGGAGATCGTCAGCAGCGCGGCCAGCGCGGTGACGCAGAGAGCGGGGAAGGAGAGTCGTGCCGCCATGGGACGCCTCGATTCACCGCGCGCCGGATTTCCGGCAACCTGCGCGGTTCATCCCCGAAAACTGCAAATCGAATACCGCTAGACGCGGTAGCCCGCGACGACTTCCCGCGCCGGCTCCGCCGGAAGGATCGACCGTCCCTGCGAGCGGACGAGCTCGTGGTACGCGGTGACGATCCGCCCCGTGACGGGTCCGACCGCTCCGGTTCCAATCGGGCGCTCGTCCACGGACACCACGGGCACGACCTCCGCGGCCGTTCCGCAGATGAACGCTTCGCGCGCCGTCCACACGTCGAAGAGCGTGAACGGCTTTTCCTCGACCTTGATCCCGAGCGTCGCCGCCAGACCGATGAGGGTCTCGCGCGTCACGCCCTTGAGATTGGTCGCCGTGGGCGGCGTCATCAGCGCGTGGTCGGTGACGATGAAGAAGTTGTCGACGGTGGCTTCGGCCACGTATCCGTTGACGTCGAGCATCAGCGCTTCGTCGGCGCCGCGGTCGTTGGCTTCGATCCGCGCCAGCACGTTGTTGAGGTAGTTGAGCGATTTGATCGACGGGCTCGTCGTGTCCGGCGAGTTGCGGCGGAACGCCGACGTGACGACGCGAATGCCGGCCGACGGCGCGCGGTAGATCGACAGCGTCTTTTTCGCGATGACGATGACGTTGGCGCGCGGGCACGTGCGCGGATCGAGCCCGAGATCGCCGGCGCCGCGGGTGACGACGAGCCGGATGTAGCCGTCGGCGATGCCGTTCTGCCGGCACGCCTCGATCACGATGTCGCAGACGTCGGCCGGCGTGTGCGGAATCTCGAGCCGGATCGCCTTCGCGGAGTCGAAGAGCCGCTCGATGTGCCGCTCGAGCTTGAAGACGCGGCCGTTGTACGCGCGGATGCCCTCGAAGACGCCGTCGCCGTAGAGCAGGCCGTGATCGAACACGCTGATCGCCGCGTCCGCCGCCGGGCGGAACGTGCCGCCGACATACACGAGACCGTCCATGACAAATCTCCGTGAAGTAAGATTGGACTGCTTTCCCTGAGCTGTCTCGCAGTCTCCTGACACGATCATGGCCAAGAAACCCGGCTCTCGAGCAGACCAATTCGTGAATGGCTTGTTTCGCGCGCTGAAGGCGGACCCGCGCGCGCTGCCGCGCACGCGGCCGCTCTACCGCACGCTCGTCGATCTGCTCGAAGGCGGGATCGCGCGGGGCGACGTCGCGCCCGGCGTGCGCCTGCCGCCCGAGCGCAACCTGGCGACGTCGCTGCGCGTCAGCCGCGCGACGGTGGTGAGCGCGTACCGCGAGCTCGAGTCCCGCGGCCTCGTGCGCGGCTATGTCGGGCGCGGCACGTACGTGTCGGCGAAGCCGGACGCCGGCAGCGCGCCGTTCGCCTGGCGCGGCAAGATGGCGTCGAACGCGCTGCTCGCGACCGACACGACCGTGCGCGACCTGATGCGCGCGGCCGCGAACCCCGCGGTCATGTCGCTGGCGGCGGGCGTGCCCGCGCTCGACTGTTTTCCGACCGAGGCGTTTCAGCGCGCGGTGGATCGCGTGCTCACCCGCGAGCCGCAGACGGCGTGGCGCCACGGCCCGACCGAAGGCCTGCCGCGGTTTCGCACCGCGCTCGCGGCGCGCTTCGGCGGCGAGCCCGAGCACATCCTCCTGCTCGCGGGCGCGCAGCAGGGCCTCGACCTTCTGGCGCGATGCCTGATCGATCCCGGAGACGCCGTCGTGATGGATCGCCCGGGCTATCTGGGCGCGATTCAGACGTTCCGCTCGGCGGGCGCGCGCCTGGTCGGGTGGGACATCAACCGCGCGGACATCGACGAGCTCGAAGAGCTGCTGCTGCGCTACCGGCCGAAGCTCATCTACACGAACCCGACGTACCAGAATCCGACGGGCGTCGTGCTGCCGATCCGGCTGCGGCGCGAACTGCTCGAGCTGGCCGCGCGCTACCGGGTGCCGATTGTGGAGGACGACACGTACCGCGAGCTCGGGCTCTCCGGCGCGGCGCCGCCGTCGCTCTTCAAGCTCGACGACGAGCACAAGGTCGTGATTCGCATCAACAGCTTCTCGAAGATGCTGGCGCCCGGCCTTCGGCTCGGCTGGATCAGCGCCGTACGCCCGATCGTCGAGCAGCTCGCGATCATCAAGCAGCAGGTCGATCCGCACACGCAGAACCTGTCGCAGCTGGTCGTGTCAGAGCTCGTGGAGCACGGCGTGTTCGACGCGCACCTTGCCACGCTCAAGGCGGAGCACCGGCGCCGTCGCGATGCGATGGTCCATGCGGTCCGGCACCACGTGCCCGCGGGCGCGTTGCGCTTCACGGTGCCGGACGGCGGGATGTACTTGTGGTGCCAGCTCGGGACGCACGTGCAGGCCCGCGCCGTCCATGAACACGCGCTCAAGGATCGGGTCGTCGTCGTGACGGGCGAGCCGTTCTACGTCGATCAGGGCGGCGCCCATCAGTTGCGCGTCTGTTACACCTCGCAGGCGCCCGCGCACGCGGCGCACGCGGCCCAGACCCTGGCGCGGAGCCTCGCCGCGGCGGCGCGGCGGACGGTGGAATCCCCCCGCGTCCGCCTGGTCTGAAATTTCCGGCTACAATCTGCGCAATGCGCGTCATCAATCGCATCGCGATCACGATCACCGGCGGCCAGCCGTACCTCGATTGGACGCTCGGCACCGACGCCGACACCAACAAAGGCGCGGTCACCGTCGCTCACGTCAAGACGTATGGCTCCGCGTTTCTGCTCCCCGAAGACTACGCCGAAGAGGATCTCCAGGAATGGGTGGAGGAGAACGCCGAATGGCTCTTCGAATTCCAGCTCGCGGAGTGGACCGAAGACGACTCGATGTGGCCCAAGGCGCGCGACCTTGAGACCTTCCGCGAGTGGTTCCGCGTCGACATCCACAGCGTCGTCGTCGACGTGGCCGAGGATGACATCGAAGGCGAGGAGATGTGAGGATCCTGCACCTCGTGTCCTTCAAGTACAAGGCGGATGTCGACCCCGCCGCGCGCGCCGAGCACCGGCAGCGGCTGGCCGCGCTGCATGATATAGACGGGATCGCCGAGCTGAAGGTTGGCTCGGACGTCGTGCGTGCACCGCGCTCCTACGACACGGGCCTCGCGATCACCTTCCGCGACCGCGCCGCGCTCGACGCCTACCAGCAGAATCCCCGTCACGTGCCCGTCGCGCAGTTCGGCGCGAGCCTCTGCGAGCACATCGTCGCGGTGGATGTCGAAATCTGATCTCACAGTCAGAAGACCGATCGCGATTCCGAACACTGTGCGACAGCGGTGTGCGATCGTTGCGATTGTGAACGCCAAACTTTCAGCATCTGCGACCGTCTATTGCAGACAAGATGCAGAGAGCCGCGCACGTCGCCATCGCTCTTCTCGCGATCGTTCCGCTCGGCGCGTCACGCGCCACCGCCGCCGGCGTGCTGCCGGCGACTCCCATGCTGCCGCCGATGATCGTCACGGTGGCCGCCGCTTCCGATGTGCCGGCGTCGCTCGTCTCGATGACGCTCGCCGAGACCGAGGCGATCTGGCGTCGCGCGGGTTTTACCTTCATCTGGCAGCGCGTCTCGCTCGACGCGTGGCCGCTCGACACGCCGCCGCGTCCGGCGTCGCTGCGCGTCGTCATCGGCCGGAACCAGCGCACGGCGGCGGACGGCACGCTCCCGCTCGGATGGATCGTCTTCGACGATGTCACGACGCCCGAGCAGGAAGTCTACGTGTCGTACGCGAGCGCGGTGCGATTCCTGGACACGGCCGGCTCGGCCGTCGGGCCGATCCACTCGATGCCGCGGCTGCAGCGCGAGACGCTGATGGCGCGCGCGATGGGCCGCGTGCTCGCGCACGAGATCGGCCACTACCTGCTGGCGTCGAAGGCGCATTCCGCTCACGGCTTGATGAAGGCCGTGCAGACGGCGGTGGAGTTGTTCTCTCCAGATCGCACGCGATTCATCGTCGAGCCGTCGCAGATGACGGCGGTCGCGGCGCGCGTCGCGTCGCTGCAGCCCGCGGTTCCTGCCGCGGTTCCCATGGTCACGCCTCGCTATCGCGGGGGCGTTCAGTAGTCGTTAGTCGAGAGTCGCCTTCCCGCTCCTGGCCTCGGGACTGCACCTCGTGTTTGGAGGTGCGTCTCGGGGCCCTTCCGCGTTACCATCCCCGAAGTTCTCTCCATCCCAAGAGGTCCTCTATGTTCAAGAGACTCATCGCGCTGGTCGCGCTGGCTGTCGCGGTCGGTGTCGCGACCCCGCAGGCGCAGAACAAAGCGGCGGCATCGAAAGGGTCGGCGTCGAAGGTGACGGCGCCGAAGGATCAGTTCGGCCACGCCATCGGCGACGACTACCGCCTCGTCAACTACACGCAGTACCTGGACTACGTGAAGAAGATGGCGGCGCAGTCCGAGCGCATGCAGGTCGTCGAGATCGGGAAGACCGAGGAGGGACGGCCCGAGGTGACGGCGATCATCACGTCACCGGAGAACATGCGGAAGCTGCCGCTCATCAAGGAGACGAACCGCAAGCTCGCGCTCGCCGAAGGGCTGACCGACGATCAGGCGCGTCAGCTCGCGCGGGAAGGCAAGACCGTCGTGTGGATCGACGGCGGCCTCCACGCGACGGAAGTCCTCGGCGCGCAGCAGTTGATCGAGACCATCTACCGCTTGAACACGCGATCGGATCCCGAGACGCTGCGCATCCTCAACGACGTCGTCATCCTCCTGACTGAAATCAATCCTGACGGCATGGAGCTGGTCTCGACCTGGTACATGCGCAACGCGGACGAGAAGCAGCGGTCGACCGGCGGCGTCCCGCGGCTGTATCAGAAGTACATCGGCCACGACGACAACCGCGACTTCTACATGATGAACATGTCGGAGAGCGCCAACGCGAACAAGATGATGTACCGCGAGTGGTATCCGGCCATCATGTACAACCACCACCAGACCGGCCCCGCGGGCGCCGTGCTGTTCGCGCCGCCGTTCCGCGATCCGTTCAACTACAACTTCGATCCGCTGATCCCGCTCGGCATCGACATGGTCGGCGCGGCGATTCACACGCGGCTCGCGGCCGAGGGGAAGCCCGGCGCCGTCATGCGGACCGGCGCGCCGTACTCGACGTGGTTCAACGGCGGCATCCGGACGACGTCGTACTTCCACAATCAGATCGGCATCCTCACCGAGACGATCGGCAACCCGACGCCGGTCGAGATCCCGTTCGTGCTCGACATGCAGCTGCCGCGCGCCGACGTGCCGAATCCGATTGCGCCAGGCACGTTCCACTTCAACACCGCGATCGAATACTCGGTGACGAACAACTACGCCATTCTCGACATCGCCTCGAAGCGGAAGGAAGACTTCCTCTTCAACATGTACAAGATGGCGAAGAACGCGATCGAGAAGGGCAGCCGCGACAACTGGACGATCCATCCGAAACGGATCGAAGCGGCGCGCGCGGCGATCGAAGCGGAGCAGGCCGGCGCGTCACGCGGCGCCGAGAACGTCGGCCCGCGCGGCGGACGCGGCGGCGGCGGCGGGCGCGGCGGCGCGCCGGTCGCCATCTACAACAACGTCCTGCACGATCCGAAGATGCGCGATCCGCGCGGCTTCATCATCCCGTCGGATCAGCCGGACTTCCCGACCGCGACGAAGTTCGTCAACGTGTTGATCAAAGGCGGCGTGGTCGTGCATCGCGCGACGGCGCCGTTCACCGTCGCCGGCAAGCAGTATCCGGCCGGGTCGTACGTCGTCAAGTCGGCGCAGGCGTTCCGCGCGCACCTGATGGACATGTTCGAGCCGCAGGATCATCCCGACGACATCCCGTACCCGGGCGGCCCGCCGCGTCCGCCGTACGACGTGACCGGCTACAACATTTCCTATTCGATGGGGATCAAGTTCGATCGCATCCTCGACGGTTTCGACGGTCCGTTCGAGAGGATTCCCGATCTCGCGCCGATACCGGCGGGCAAGGTGACGCCGGCGCCGAGCGGCGGCGCGTACGTCATCGACAGCCGCGTCAACGACGCGTTCGTCGCCGTCAATCGGCTGCTGAAAGCGAAGCAGGCCGTCTCGCGCGCGTCGGCGCCGTTCAGCGTGAACGGCAGGGCGTATCCGGCCGGCACGTTCCTCGTGCCCGCGACCGCGGAATCGACGCCCATTCTCCAGAAGGTCGCCGCTGACAAGGGGCTCGTCATCGAGGGCGTGCAGAGTGTGCCGACCGGCCCGCACGCGCCGTTCGCGCTCAGGCCCGTACGCATCGGCTTGTGGGATCAGTACGGCGGATCGATGCCGTCGGGCTGGACGCGCTGGCTGTTCGAGCAGTTCGAGTTCCCGTTCGAGGTCGTGTTCCCGCAGACGCTCGACGCGGGGAACCTGAATGCGAAGTTCGACGTGCTCGTGTTCGTCGACGGCGGGATCCCGGCGCGCGACGGCGCCGCCGGCGGCGGTGGAGGCGGATTCGGTGGCGGACAGCCCGCGCCCGACAGCATTCCCGCCGAGTTCCGCGGATGGCTCGGCCGCGTCACGGTCGCGAAGACCGTCCCCGAGTTGAAGAAGTTCGTGGAGAACGGCGGGACGATCCTGACGATCGGCTCGTCCACGGTGCTCGGGTATCACTTCGGGCTGCCGATCACGGACGCGCTGGTCGAGCGCGTGAACGGCGTGGAGCGGCCGCTGCCGCGCGAGAAGTACTACATTCCTGGATCGATTCTCGAAGCGCGGATGGACAACACGAATCCGCTGGCGTACGGCATGGACGAGAAGGCAATGGTCTTCTACGACGAGAGCCCGGCGTTCCGGCTGCAGCCGGAGGCGGCGCTCAAGGGCGTGAGACCGGTCGCGTGGTACGACGGTCCGACGCCGCTGCGCAGCGGCTGGGCGTGGGGTCAGCAGTATCTCGATCAGGCCGTGTCGATCATCGATGCGCCGGTCGGCAAGGGCCGCGTCGTGCTGTTCGGCAACGAAGTGAACTGGCGCGGGCAGCCGCACGGCACGTTCAAACTGTTGTTCAACGGCATCTACTCCGGCAGCGCGGTGCCGCCGGCTGGGGCGAGAGCGACCGACCAGCCCTGATCATTGCGGAGTGCGGATGGCGGAATGCGGATTTGATTGTGGATTGTCTTTTCACTCCGCATTCCGCACTCCGCATTCCTCAATCCGCAATATTGACTGTGCGGCCTCTTCGAACGCCTCTGGGCCTGCGCCGACGGCACGATCTGCCTCCTGATCGAACGCGACACCGCGCCCCGATTCGAAATCTGCGTCGTCCGCGGCGAAGAAGTCCTGCGCCAGGATCGCCTGGACGCCAACGCGAGCGCACGGATGCTGGCGGAAACCTGGCGTGGCGGCGTGACGAAGTCGCCGCCCCCGCCTTTCTGGAACCTCTCGCCCGTTCCGTGTATCTTGTGTTTTCTCCATGCTTTCGTGTCTTCGCAGCCATCCTCGCAGAGGTCAACATGACGAAAACACACGCCGCGCTCGCTCTTGGATTCGCTTCCGTACTGGTGGCGGGTGCCGCCGCGCAACGTGGACGCGGCGGCGCGCCGTCCATGCCGACCGCGCCCACGCCGCCCGGGCCGCCGCGCGTCGAGGAGCTCAAGCGCGAAGCGGCGGCCGAGGTCGAAAGCCAGCGCGTGTTCACGCAGCAGATGGTCGATCAGGTGTTCAGTTTCGGCGAGCTCGGGTTCCAGGAATTCGAGACGTCGAAGTACCTGACCGGCATCCTCGAGAAGAACGGCTTCAAGCTCGAACGCAGCTACGCCGGCATTCCGACCGCGTGGACGGCGACGTGGGGATCGGGCAAGCCGGTGATCGCGATCGGATCGGACATCGACGACATCCCGCAGGCGTCGCAGAAGCCGGGCGTCGGCTACAAGGACCCGATCATCGAGGGCGCGCCCGGCCACGGCGAGGGCCACAACTCCGGCGTGCCGCTCAACATCACGGCGGCGCTCGCGGTGAAAAAGATCATGGAGCGCGAGCATCTCCCCGGCACGCTGAAGCTCTGGCCGGGCGTCGCCGAGGAGCTCGTCGGCACGAAGATGTACTTCATCCGCGCCGGCATGTTCCGCGACGTCGACGTGTCGCTCTTCGCGCACGTCGGCGCGAACCTCGGCGTCAGCTGGGGCGGCGGCTTCGGCACGGGCCTGCAGTCGGTCGAGTACACGTTCAAGGGTGAGAGCGCGCACGCCGCTGCCAACCCATGGCGCGGCCGTTCCGCGCTCGACGCCGTGGAGCTGATGGACACCGGCTGGAATTTCCGCCGGGAGCACCTGCGTCTGCAGCAGCGCTCGCACTATGTGATTTCCAATGGCGGCGATCAGCCGAACGTCGTCCCGTCGAACGCGGCGGTCTGGTACTACTTCCGCGAGACCGACTATCCGCACATCAAGGAACTGCGCGAGATCGGCGACACGATGGCGAAGGCCGCGGCGATGATGACCAACACTGAAGTGTCGTGGCGGATTCTGGGCGCCGCGTGGCCGCAGCACATGAACAAGACCGTCGCCGAGACGATGTACGCGAACATTCTCAGCGTCGGCCTGCCGAAATGGGATGACGCGGACGTGACGCTCGCGAAAGGCATCCAGCGCGAGTTGAAGCAGCCGCAGATCGGACTCGCGACGCAGGTCGGCGCGCTGCGCGGCGGTCTCGATCCGGAGCAGAACATGGGCGGACCGTCCGACGACATCGGCGACGTGTCGTGGAACGTGCCGACCGTGACGCTCAGTTATCCGGCGAACATTCCGAATCTGCCCGGCCACAACTGGGCGAACGCGATCGCGATGGCGACGCCGATCGCGCACAAGGGCGTGACCGCCGGCGCGAAAGTGCAGGCGATGACGATCATCGACATGCTGATGCGGCCCGAGCTCGTCACGTCAGCCTGGGACTACTTCAGGAACGTCCAGACCAGGGATCAGAAGTACATCCCGTTCATCACCGACAAGGACGAACCCGCGCTCTGGCTGAACGCGACGATCGAGGAGAAGTACCGCCCGGAGATGAAGAAGTACTACTACGACCCGACGAAGTACAAGAGCTATCTCGAACAGTTGGGGATTAAGTACCCAACTGTTCGCTGAATTGGGTCATCTGCTCATCTGGTTATCTGGTCATTGATTGGTTCAAAGGATCAACCAAATGACCACATAACCAGATGGCTCGATGATCACATTCACCTCTCGGGGACCAGCTCTGGTGACGGGATGAAGCTATAGAGATGTCGCCCGACGATCTCCTGAATGACGACGTCGGGGCGCTCTTTCGTCACGAGGTCGGCGTCGAAGTCGTTCTGCCAGACATAGACCGCGCGGCTGAAGTGTTCTGACAGAAACGGCACGAGCCGCGAGACGAAGGAGTCGCGGAAGATCACGGCGCGGGGCAGCGACGGATCGTCGATCGCGGTGACGATCCGGCCCAGCTCGTCCGTCGGCTGCGCGCCCGCCGGCTCGACCACGCGCGCGCGCCGGGGCCGTCGCGGCACGAGCGTCATGTCCGTCTCGCGCAGGACGCGCGAGAGCCCGATCATTCTCCCGAGATCCATCGCCGGCACCTCGCGGTCCACGGCGTCGAAATCGTCGCGCGACCATGCCGCCGGCGTCGCCGGGACCCGCAACCGGACGGCGTTGACGATCTGCTGGTACGCGATCAGCGCGCCGCGATCGTTCCAGTGCGTGTCCGTGCGCTGGTAGATGCGCTCGCGCGCGCTGGCCTCCCGGAGGGCCGGCCGCACGTCGACGGCGACGCCGAGATCCTGCAGCGCGGTATACAGCTGATCGGTGCGGGAAAGATCGCCCACCTGCGCGAGTCCCGGCGGCAGTTCGTCAGGATAGATGACGTGTTTGTCCGGCGCGACGGTGAAGATGTACGGCACGCCGTCCGGACGTTGTCTGCGCAGCCAGTCGCGCGCGCGCACGATCGCCTCGCGCCAGTTCGCGAGCGCGTCCGGCGTCATCGGATCGATCCGGGCGAAGTCGTCGAGCGACGAGTCGTCGGCGTAAAACAGCCAGCCGTCCTGGCCGCTCGCGACGGACGTCGACGGCGAGACGCCGAGCACGAACAGCCGGCTTTCGCCGTACCACCGGATGAGCGTCGCGCGAAACCCGAAGTGATCCTCGAACCAGTCGCCGGGGCTGTCCCAGGCGAACGCGGCCAGCTCGCGATTTTCCGCGCCGGGGTCGGCACCGTCGACACCCGCGAGGTTCGCCGCCAGCGGGAGCGAAATCACGAGGACGAAACAGGCGACGAGGAGGGCACGGCCGGCCTGAAGGCCTGCGCTACGGTCAGACATCAGAATCTGAAATAGATGAACGGGTTGTACGTCCGCGCGGCCATCTGCATGACGGACGCGACGAGGATCGCGACGAGCGCGGTGACGCCGGCGAGCGAGGCGCTCCACGCGACGCCGGGCGTCTTCGATCGCGACACGCGTTCAGCCAGCGCGGGCACCCACGGCGCCGATCCCAGCGCGCCGGCCAGCAGCGCGAGCCAGAGCTCAGGCGTGAGGTACCACTGCACCGTGTACGGCGACGGCGCTGCGTCGGTCAGGCCTGCGAGCGCCTTCAGAAACGCGATGGCGTCTGTCAGCGTGTCCGCGCGGAAGAAGACCCAGCCAATCATCACGACCAGCATCGTGTAGATGTGGGGCCAGATGGGCCAGGAAAGAATCGGTCGATTGGGTGATTGAGTGGTTGGGTGATTGGGTGATTGGACGAGCCGCTCGATCACGAGGAACGCGCCGTGCCAGAGGCCCCAGATGACGAAATTCCAGCTCGCGCCGTGCCAGAGACCGCACAGAAAAAACACGGCGACGAGATTGCGGTACTGCCGGCCGACGCTGACGCGGTTCCCGCCGAGCGGAATGTAGAGGTAGTCGCGGAACCACGTAGAGAGCGACATGTGCCAGCGCCGCCAGAAGCCCTGCACGCTGTTCGCGATGTACGGCCAGCGGAAGTTCTCGGGGAAGCGGAAGCCGAACATCCGTCCGAGGCCGATCGCCATGTCGGAGTAGCCGGAGAAGTCGAAGTAGATCTGCAGCGTGTAGCAGGCGAGGCCGAGCCACGCGTGCGCGGCCGACACCTGATCGGCCGGCATGGCGAAGATGCGGTCCGCCGGTCCCGCGACGACGTTCGCGATCAGCACCTTCTTCCCGAGGCCGACGACGAACCGCTGCACGCCGTACGCGAAGCCGTCCAGCGACACGCGGCGCCGCGCGAGCTGATCGGCGATGTCGCGGTACCGGATGATCGGGCCGGCGATGAGCTGCGGAAAGAGCAGCAGGTAGAGCGCCGCATGGACCGGGCTCTTCTGCGCCACCGCGTCGCGGCGCGAGACGTCGATGACGTACGAAATCGCGTGGAACGTGAAGAACGAGATGCCGATCGGGAGCAGCACGCGCGGCGCGTGCACCGGCGGAACGTCGAGCGCGCCGAGCAGCCCGTTGACGTTGTCGGCGAAAAAGTTGGCGTACTTGAAGACGCCGAGCACGACGAGGTTGATCGCGACCGCCGCCGCGAGCCGCGCGCGCGCGGCCGGCGTGCCGTGCGCGCGATCGACGGCGATCGCCATCACGTAATTGAAGGCGATCGACGCGAGCATCAGGAGCGTGAACCAGCCGCCGCCGGCGGCATAGAAGAGGACGCTCGCGATCAGCAGGAGCCAGTTGCCGTACGCGCCGTGCTCGCGCGAGAACGTGACGAAGTAAAGTCCGAGGAGTACCGGAAGAAAAAGAAAGAGAAATCTCGGTTCGGTGAAGAGCACTGAGAGCTGACAGCTGAGAGCTACTGCTTCACTGTGAAGATCAGAATGTGCTGGCGCGGCAGCACTTCCTCCACCTTCGCGAGCGTGAAGCCTTCGGCTTCCACTTCCATCTTGGCTTCGGCCACCGTCATCTTGTGCTCGTACTTGATCGGAATCGCCGGATCTTCCTTCCGGTACTCGAGGAGCACCAGCCGTCCGCCCGGTTTGAGCGCCGCGCGCAGGTGGCGCAGCATCGCCTGCGGCTGCGACAGCTCGTGGTACACGTCGACCATCATCTCGAGATCGACGGACGCCTCGGGCAGCTTCGGATCGTCGATCGTGCCCTGGACCAGCACGACGTTGCCGATCCTCGCGCTCGCCAGGCGGCTCGCGAGCATCCGCAGCATCTGCGGCTGGATGTCGTTCGCGTAGACCTTGCCTTCGGACCCCACGCGCGCCGACAGCTTCATCGTGATGTAGCCGGAGCCGGCGCCGATGTCGGCGACCGACGCGCCCCTGGCGATCTTCAGGACGTTGATCGCCGTGTCCGGATCCTCTTCCTGTCCGCGCTCATGGCGCTCGAGCCAGTCGGCGCCCTGCCAGCCCATGGCCGGCGCGTACCGCCGCCCGCTGATCGGATGGACGCCCGGCGTCTGCGCGACCAGCGTGACCGCGAGTCCCGCCGCGAGCAGGCCGCTCCGGAGGACGACGTTGACGAGCCGCTTCCCAGTGCGCATGTGACTAGAATAACAACTAATGACCGATACGACGCTGACGCCTTCACGCCTCTGGAAGCGCATGACCCTCGATCAGCGGCAGCGCGCCGCCCGTGCCTTCTGGCAGGAGCCCGAGGCGACCGACGATCAGATCCAGGCGGCCCTCCTCATCGCGCAGCAGAAGAAATTCCGGGCGAAGACCGTCATCGCGCTCGACGTGGACCGCAAGGCGCGGCACCTGGCCAGCCTCGCGTCGCTGCCCGAGGCGATCGCGGCGCGCGCGCTCATCGTCTATCACCTGGCCGACCAGCGGCCGATGATGGGCGCGTTTCTCGACGAACTGGGCATCGCGCACGAGAACGGGTTGATCAAGGACGACAGCGTCAAGCCCGACGCGGTGAAGCTGGGCCCGGCCGCGGAAAAGATCTCGAAGCAGTTTCCGCCCGACGATGTGCGCCTGTACTTCGACACGCTGCGCTGTCAGGATCCGGAAACGTGGAGCGCGCTACCGTAGTCGGTCGTCACCAGCCACCAGCCCCTAGCCACCTACCAGGGGCAGCCAGACTTCAAACGTCGTCCCCGCGTTGGGCGCAGTCGAAAACGTCACGGCCCCGTGCGCCTCGCGCGCGATGCCGTACACGATCGACAGGCCGAGTCCCGTGCCCTTCGACGGATCCTTCGTCGTGAAGAACGGCTCGAAGATGTGCGCCTGCGCGTCGGCGTCGATGCCGGCGCCCGTGTCGCGCACGGCGATGCGCGCGTAGGCGCCCGGGCGCACGCCCGAGACGCGCAGCGCCGCCTCATCGTCGAGCGTGATCGTGGACACGTCGATGCTGATCGATCCGCCGTCAGGCATGGCGTCGCGCGCGTTCACGACGAGATTGAGCATCACCTGCTCGAACTGGCCGGGCTCGATCATCACCGGCACGGCGGAGCCGGGCACATGGACGTGGACCTTCACGTTCGCGCCGGCCAGCGTGCGCAGCAGGCTCGTGAGCTGCGGCACGACGGCCGCCAGATCGAGACGCTGCGGCTCCAGCGCCTGGCTGCGGCTGAACGTCATGAGCTGGCGCGTGAGCGCGGCGCCGCGCTCGGCGGCCCTGCGGATCTCGTCTGCGTCCGTGCGCGCGGGATCGTCCTGCGGCAGGTGCAGCGCCAGCAGATCGCTGCAGCCGAGAATGGCGGCGAGCACGTTGTTGAAGTCGTGCGCGATGCCGCGCGCGAGCCGGCCGACCGCTTCCATCTTCTGCGCCTGGCGCAGCTGCTCCTCGAGCGCGCGCCGCGCCGTGATGTCCTCGGCGATTCCTTCAAACGATCGGGCGCCCTCGAGGTCCTGCACGATGCGCGCGGTCAGGTGCACCGTGATGGTCGTGGCATCCTTGCGGCGCCACTTGACGTCGATCGACAGATTTTCGGGAGTCTGGCCGCGGTGCCGTTCGAAGATCGCCGCCCGTTCCGACGGTGATTCGTAGACGTCGATGATCTTCCGCGTCATCAACTCGTCGACGCTGTCGTAGCCGAGCATGCGCGCCAGGGCCGGATTGGCGTCGAGGATCGTGCCGTCGTCGGACGTGCGGAAGATTCCGTACGCGGCGCCCTGAATCAGCGAGCGATAACGGGCCTCGGACTTCTTCAGCTTCTCTTCGGCGTCCTTCTGACGCGTGATGTCGCGCGCGATCGCGTGAACCGCGTCGATGCGATCGCCGGCGTACACGAGCTGCACGTGCTGGCCGACCCAGACGACCTCGCCGGATTTCGTGACGGCGGGGAACTCGAAGTACGTGTTCGGCACGCGCTCCTGGATCTGCCGCGTGTAAAGCGCCGCGGCCGCCGCGCGATAGTCGGGCCGCACGAGCGTCAGGAAATGGCGGCCCAGCAGTTCGCGTTCGGCGTACTGCATGACGCGGGACGCGGCCGGATTCACGTACGTGAAGCGCCCGTCGACGTCGCAGTAGTAGATGAGGTCCTGCGCGTGCTCGACGATGTGCCGCAGGCGCGCTTCGCTGGCGCGCAGCGCCTCCTCGGCCGTGCGTTGATCGTCCGCCGCCATCTCAGCGCTGCGCGGTCGACGCGCCTCCCCCCGACAGGTACTTCTCGTACCACGCGACGATGCGGTTCAGGCGATCGAGGAGGTGCTTCTCTTCGCGCAGCCCGTGCGGCTCGCGCGGGTAGAGCACGAGGTCCGCGTCGACGCCGTACCGCTTGAGCCCGCGGTAGAACTGCTGGCTCTGGCCGATCGGATCGGTCGTGTCGTCCTCGCCCTGCAGCAGCAAGGTCGGCGTCTTCACGTTCTTGACGAAGGTCATCGGCGAGCTCTTGATGAAGCCGTCGAGCTTGTCTCGTTCGTATGGCGTGCCGTAGAACCACTCGTCGTAGGCCGAGCCGTTTTCAGTGCCGAATTCGCTCGCCATGTCGATGACGGGCGCGCCGGACACCGCGGCCTTGAAGCGCGTGGTCTGCGTCACCGCCCACGCGGCCATGTAGCCGCCGTAGGACCAGCCGCCGATGCCGAGGCGATTCGGATCCGCGATGCCGCGCGCGATCGCCCAGTCCACGCCGGCCATCACGTCCTTGAAATCGCCGCCGCCCCAGTCCGCGCGGTTCATCTCGACGAAGCGCTGGCCGTACCCGGTCGACCCGCGGACGTTCGGATAGAGGACGGCGTACCCGCGCGCCGCGAGCAGCTGTCCCCACGGCTCGAAGGTGTCGGACCAGCGGCCGGTGGGACCGCCGTGGACCAGGACGACGAACGGATGTGGCTGGTGGCTGGTGGCTGGTGGCTGGGACGTGGTGGCTGGCGGCTGAAGAAGCGCGGCTTCGATCTCGACGCCGTCGAAGCTCGTGTACTTGACGAACTCCGGCGCGACGACTGGGATCGACGCCCACTGCTGGTTGACAGTCGTCACCGCGTGCGCCGGCGAGTCTGTGAGTCGCCGGCTCGTGAGATCGGCGTCGGCAAACTTGATCCACACCTCCGGCGCCTTCGTCGCCGTCTCGCCGACGTAGGCGATAAGGGGACGGGAGTCGTTGGCCGCCTCAGACGACTCCCGTCCCCTTGTCACCGCGAACGCCGACGGGTTGACGCCGATGTTGTCGATCATCTGCGCACGCCCGCCGGCATCGACAATCGCCAGCGTGCTGGCGAACCCGCGCGCGACGTGCACGGCGAGCACACGGTTGTCGATCCACTTCGGCTGCGACGCAGGCTTGTCGAAGGCGGACGCCGTCAGATTGCGCGCCGCGCCGCCGGCGGCCGGCAATACGAATACGTCGTGCGCATCCGGACCGTCGACCCGGGCGCCGACGTACGCGATCGTCTTGCCGTCCGGCGACACCGCGAGCGCGCCCATCGGCCCGCGCGGAGCGCCGATCTCGGTGAACCGGCCGTCCTTCACGTCGATCGAGTAGATGCGCTCGTTCCATTGATCGGAGGCGGGATTCGGACTCGCGGCGGCAATCAGGCGATCGCCGGAGGGCAGCCACTCGATCTGGCCGATGCGCCAGTTGCCGTTGGTGATCTGCGTGAGCGCGCGTGACGCGAGGTCGAGCATCCAGATCCGCGCGCGCCGGTCGTCCTTGTCGACGACGCGGCTGTCGTCCTTGTCGCGCTCGCGGGTGCGCTGCGCCTCGGGCGTCGGCTCCGTCATCATCAGCGCGATGCGCGCCCCATCCGGCGACCACCGGAACGCGCCGACGGCTTCGCGGCGGTCGGTCAGCTTTTCCGCTTCGCCGCCGCGCATCGACAGGCGATAGAGCTGCGAGGGCCCTTCACGATCCGACGTGAACGCGATCGCGCTGCCGTCCGGCGCCCAGCGCGGCGATCCGTCGCTCTTGCCGGAAAACGTGAGCGGCCGCGCGCGGCCGCTGCCGATGTCGAGCACCCAGATCGCGCGCGCGCGTGCGGCGCCCGTGACGGGTTCGGTCACGGTGAAGACGAGGCGCGATCCGTCGGGAGAGAACTCGAGATCGCCGATGGCGCGGCGGTCCAGCGTCTGTTCCGGCGTCAGCGGGGAGGCCTCTACCACGAACAGGCTCGCGGCGATCGCCAGCGTCACGAAGGTCAGGTGTTTCATAAGTTGATGCGACTTACCTTAGCATTAGAGCCTGACGGTGGACGCAAAAACGCTTCTCTTGATCGGACTCGGCGTCGTGCTCGTCGTCTACGGCGCGACGATCGCGCGCGGCGGCTTCGCCCGGCCGACGTTTCCGCAGACCGCGCTCGGCTTCGTCACGGCGTTCTTCGACACGCTCGGCATCGGATCGTTCGCGACGACCACGACGGCGTACACGCTGCGGAACATGGTGCCGGTGAAGTTGATTCCCGGCACGCTCAACGTCGGCCACACGCTGCCGACGATCGCCCAGGCCTTTATCTACACGAGCTTCGTGCCGGTCGATCCGAAAACGCTCGTGCTGATGATCGCCGCCGCCTGCCTCGGCTCGTGGCTGGGCGTCGGCGTCGTCGTGCACTGGCCGCGGCGCAGGATTCAAATCGGGATGGGGCTCGCGCTGTTCGGCGCGGCGGTGCTCATGCTGATGACGCAGCTCGATCTGTTTCCCAGCGGCGGAGCGACGATGGGTCTGTCTGGGGCACGGTTGTGGATCGGCCTCGCGGGCAATTTCACCCTGGGCGTCCTGATGATGCTCGGCATCGGGCTGTACGCGCCCTGCATGATTCTGGTCAGCCTGCTCGGCATGAATCCGACGGCCGCGTTTCCGATCATGATGGGCTCGTGCGCCTTCCTCATGCCGACGAGCAGCGTGCGCTTCGTGAAGACGCGAACGTATCACGTGCAGGCCGCGCTCGGCCTGGCGCTCGGCGCCGTCCCCGCGGTGCTCATCGCCGCGCTCCTCGTGAAGTCGCTGCCGCTGAGCTACGTGCGGTGGCTCGTGGTCGTCGTCGTCGTGTACACGTCGGTCAACATGTTGCTGACGGCCGACAGGGAAGAAACGTAGGAAGGCAGGAAGGTCGAAGTTGCGTAAGCCTGTCGTGCTCATCACCGGCGCCGGAGGCGAGATCGGTCACGGGCTCGTCAACCGGCTCGCGCCCACGGGCGCGCTCGTCATCACGCTCGACGTCAACCCGCTCGAGCGGCCGCTCGCGAAGCTGGTCACGCGCGAATTCACCGGATCGATCACGGACGCGAGCCTGCTCGATCGTGTGCTGGCCGAATTCGAGGTCGAGCGCGTGTACCACCTCGCGGCGCTGCTCTCGGCGCGCTCCGAGTTCACGCCGACGACGGCGCATCACGTCAACGTGGAGGGCACGCTCAACCTGCTGGAGTTCGCGCAGCGCCAGGGCGAGTCGCACGGCCGGCCCGTCACCTTTATCTATCCCTCGTCGATCGCCGCGTACGGGCTGCCGAGTCTGGCCGAGAAAGCGTCGGCAGGCCGCGTGCGCGAGGATCAGTACGCGGCGCCGACGACGATGTACGGCTGCAACAAGCTGTACTGCGAGCAACTCGGGCACTACTACGCCAAGCACTACAAGCAGCTGTCGGCGGACGCGATCCCTCGCGTCGATTTCCGCTGCGTGCGCTTTCCCGGGCTGATTTCTGCGGTGACGACGCCGTCGGGCGGCACGTCGGACTACGCGCCGGAGATGATCCATTTCGCGGCGCGAGGCGAGCGCTACGACTGCTTCGTCCGGCCCGACACGACGATTCCGTTCATGGCGATGCCGGATGGCGTCGAGGCGCTGCTCAAGCTGGCGGCCGCGCCGCGCGATCGGCTTACGCGCACGGCGTACAACCTGACGGCGTTCAGCGCGTCGGCGTCTGAGATCCGCAACATGGTCCTCGCCGCGTTTCCGGAGGCGTCGATCGGCTATGCGGTCGACCAGAAGCGCCAGGGCATCATCGATTCATGGCCGGCCGATGTCGACGACACGGCGGCGAGGAACGACTGGGGCTTCAGTCCTGCGTACGATTTCACTCGCGCCTTCCGCGAATACCTCATTCCGACGATCCACGAGCGCTACAAAGATCAGACGAAGAGCAAATAACCACAAGTAAGATGTTCGCCAGCATGGATTCAGTGACGGCCTTTGCGCCGGCCACCGTCTCGAACGTCGCGTGCGGATTCGACGTGCTCGGGTTTCCGCTCGAGTCGCCCGGCGACGAAGTCACGGCGCGCTTTTGGGGACGGGAGTCGCCCGCCCGTGATGCGACTCCCGTCGCCAACGTCCGGATCGACGAGATCCTTGGCGACAACGGCCGGCTGCCGCGCGACGCGGCCCGCAACACGGCCGGCGTCGCCGCGCAGGCGCTGCTCACGCGGCTCGGCGAGCGACGCGGCGTCGCGCTCACGATCCGCAAGGGCCTCCCGCTCTCGAGCGGCCTCGGCGGCAGCGCCGCGAGCGCCGTCGCGGCCGTCGTCGCGGTCGACGCGCTGGTCGGCGCGCACTCGTCGCTCGAGACGCTGATGTCCTGCGCCTTCGAAGGCGAGCGCATCGGCGCCGGATCCGCGCACGGCGACAACATCGGCCCCGCGGTCTACGGCGGATTCGTCCTCGTGCGCGTCGCCAATCCGCCCGACGTCATCCGTCTGCCGGTGCCGGCCGGCCTGACCGCGGTCGTCGTGCATCCGGATCTCGAAATCGAAACCGCGAAGGCGCGCGCGCTGCTCGGCACGACCGTGCCGCTGGCCGACGCGATCCGCCAGTGGGCGAATCTCGGCACGCTCGTCGACGCGCTGCATCGCGGCGACTTCGCGCAGCTCGCGCGGTCGCTCGAAGACACGATCGCCGAGCCCCGGCGGGCGACGCTCGTCCCTGGACTCGCCGCGATCAAACAATCCGCGCTCGACGCCGGCGCCCTGGGCTGCAGCCTCTCCGGATCGGGACCGTCGCTCTTTGCGTTGTGCCGCGACGCGCGGTCGGCCGCCGCGGTGGCGGCGGCGATGACGCGCAGCGTCAAGCAGCACATCGGCGGTGAACCGCAGACCTACGTGTCGCCGATCTCGACCCGCGGCGCTCGCGTGATCGCGCGATGAAGTTCCTGTCGACGCGCGGCGGCGCGCCGCCGGCGTCCTTCACGACGGCGCTCTTCGACGGCCTCGCGCCCGACGGCGGGCTCTACGTTCCGGAAAAGATCGAACCGTGGACCGCGAGCGAGCTCTCGCGCCTCCCGCGCCGGACGCTGACCGAAATCGGCCTGCGCGCGCTGCGACCTTTCACGCGCGGCGAGATCGATCCCGCCGTGCTCGAAGCCGTCGTCGTCGAGGCGCTGAACTTCGACATCCCGCTCGTCGAAGTCGAGCCCTGGATCTTCGCGCTCGAGCTGTTTCACGGGCCGACGCTCGCGTTCAAGGACGTCGGGGCGCGCGTGATGGCGCGGTTGATGGCGTCGCTGCATCAGGCGGAGGAGCCGCTCACGGTCCTCGTCGCCACGTCGGGCGACACGGGCAGCGCGGTCGCGCACGCCTTCCATCGCGTGCCGCACACGCGGGTCGTCATCCTCTATCCCGACGGACGCGTCAGCCCCACGCAGGAGGCGCAGTTGACGATGTTCAACGGCGAGCGCACGAACGTGCGGGCGTACGCCGTGTCGGGCAGCTTCGACGACTGTCACCGGCTGACGCGCGAAGCGTTCGGCGACGCGGCGCTGCGGACGCGGATGCGGCTGACGTCGGCGAACTCGGTCAACGTCGGACGTCTGCTGCCGCAATCGGTCTACTACTTTCACGCCGTCGCGCAGGCGCACGCCGCGACACCCGTCACCTTCTGCACGCCGAGCGGCAACTTCGGCAATCTGACCGCGGGGCTGATGGCGAAGCGCGCTGGATTGCCCGTCGAGCGTTTCGTCGCCGCGACCAACGTCAACGACGTCGTGCCCGCGTACCTCGAGACGGGCCGCTACCAACCGCGCGCGTCGATGGCGACGCTGGCCAACGCGATGGACGTCGGCCACCCGAGCAACTTCGAGCGCATGACGTGGCTCTACGGCGGCGATCTCGACGCGATGCGCCGCGACATCGTCGGCAGCCGGCACACCGACGATGACGTGCGCGCGACGATTCGCGACGTCTTCGAGACGCGCGGCTACCTGCTCGATCCGCACAGCGCGATTGGATACATGGGATTGAAAAGACAGATGGGGCGGGTAGGGCAGGTGGGGCGGGTGGGGATCTTCCTGGCGACCGCGCATCCCGCGAAGTTCGCCGAGATCGTCGAACCGATCATCGGCCGGCCCGTCGAGAAGCCCGCGCCGCTCGCCGACGCGCTCGCGCGGCCGCGCTACATCATTCGAATCGACGCCTCGCTCGATGCGGTCCGCGGACTGCTGACGACCGACTAGCGACGACCGACTCTTCGACTACGCCCAGTTCCTTCGCTCGACGAACGTCCGCGGTTCGAGCGGACGGCCGAGCGGAAATTTCGCCGCGTCGTGGCGCGCCGCCCAGAGCAGGACCGGGCCCACGAGCCGGTCGATCGTGGTGGTCATGCCGCCCCACTCGCGCTCGATGTCCCGCCGCAACGCGCGGATCCGATCGCTGACGTCGCGATTCGATTCGTGCAGGTAGTGCTCCATCGCCCAGAGCGCCGCGCCCCAGCCGCGCCGCAGCTTGTCCGCGTCCTCCGCCACCCGCGCCCGGACGCGCGCGTCGGCATCGTCGCGATATCGCCGCCAGCCCGCGAGCATCGTCCGCATCATTCTGTAGAGCGTCGGGCCGTTCATTTGATAGTCGCGCTCGAACGCGCCGTCGAGCCACGTCTTCGAGTCGTCGCGCGCAATTGAGGCGTGCGCGAAGTTGAACTTGTACTGCCCGTGAATGTCGGCCAGGTCGATGCCGTCGAGCATCCGTCCCTGCGCCTGCATGTCGGCGTGAAGCGGCGTGCCGGGGACCGGGGTGTAGAGCATGAACTGGTGCGCGTCGGCGTCGTGGGCGATCGCGTGATCGATTTCGTCGCTCATCGTCTCCGGCGTGTGATGTTCCATGCCGACAATCGTCGATCCCTGCACGCGAATGCCGTGCGCCTGCAGCTCGTGCGTGAGCGCGACGGTGTCGGCGTCCTTGAGCTTGACGTACGACGCCTGCGCCGACTCGAAGCCCATCCAGACCCACGTCACGCCGAGCTCGACGAGCTGGCGCATCTCGTACTTCCGGATCGCGTTGGCCGACGAGAACACGAACAGCGACCAGGACTTGCCCTCCCGCTTCATGTGCTCGAGCAGATCGAGCGCGCGGCGTTTGTAGAGCAGGAAGTTCTCGTCCATCATGAAGAACGTGCGAACCTTGAGTTTCCGCTCGACGTCGCACATCACGTCGTACAGCTCGCGGCCGGTGTCGTAGAAGTTGATGAACTTGCCCTTGCCGCCGAAGAACGACGAGGTCGTGCAGAAGTTGCAGCCCATCGGACAGCCGACCGACGGGATGATCGTCGCGGCGGGATCGCCGCCGCCGCGCGGTCCCTTCAATCCCATCAGCCGGAAGTCGAACGACGACGCGATCGCCGGATGCACGATCGGCGCGTCCACGGGCTCGCCGAGGAATTCGCGGAACCAGCGGATACCCTCGCCCTTGACGATGTGATCCGCGTCGAGCATGCGCTCGACGCCCGGCAGCGCCGCGACGTGGCCGCCGACGACGATCGTCGAGTGGGGCGAGTGCTGGCGGACGAGGCGGCACATCTCGCGGACCTTGCCGACGTTGACGATGATGCCGGAGAGGCCGACGACGTCGTAGCGATGCCGCGTCAGCTCGCGCACGAAGCGCTCGCGCGTCGGAAAGTCGAGCACCGTCGACGGCGCGGCGATGTTGTGCTGAATCATCATGATGCCCCACGAGCGATGGGACATCCGCAACGAGAACGGCCCCTGCGCGCGCGTGACCTGGTTGTGATACAGCTCCATCGGGTTCATCTTGCGGCTGCCGAACTCGTCGTCTTGCGCGAACGGACCGAACACCGAGGACAAAAGAATGCGCATCCGCTCATGCTAGCAGCGACAGGCGCGCGTGTATTAGGATTCGCACTCTGATTCGATGTTCACGTACAAGACCTTTATCCTCCAGTCACTCCTGATTCACGGTGTGCGTCCGACACCGCACACGCCGCCGGAGGTTGCGCGCGATTTCCTGCGCGACCTCTACAAGTACGAAATCCGGCGGCTGCGCGAGCGCTACATGCGCCAGGAATTTCCGAAGAAGGAGTACGCCGAGAAAGTCGACGCGCTCCGGCGGAAGTACCCCGCGCTGTCGCTGACGGCGTCGCAGTGGATCGAGCCGTCCTAGAACGCCACGCCGACGTTGATCAGGCGCGGAACGGGCCACACGCTCGGTGCGGCACTGCCTGTTACCGCCGCCAGACGCGTCAGCCCGAATCCGAGGCTGATGCTCGTCCGTCGCCTCGCGCCGACGAGCCACGCGCGTCCGACGTCGAGGCCTGCACCCGGGACCGTGTCAGCACCATGCGCGTAGTCATGAAAGCTGAAGAGGCCGGCGTGCGCGCCGAGGTAGAAACCGTCGAGGGGCGTCTGGGCTGGATGCCAGCGGACCATGACCGACGCGCTGGCGTACTCCGACTCGACCACCGAGGCGGAGACGGCCCATGTCGTCGCGACGCCCATCACGGTGTCGATCTTTCTCGCGCTGGGCGCGGCTGCGACCATCGGCGGAGTTCTGCGCGGGCATCTCGTCTTCACCGAGCGGATGAACCGTGCGCATCTGGCCGTCGAGCGCCGGCGCACCGCGCGCGCGATCGCGCTGATCGACATGTGCATCGGCGGGCTGCTGGCCATCGATGGTGTCATGTTGGCCGGCACGAGCGCGCTGTCAGCCGTCTTCTCGATCAGTCTCGCGCTCGGGATCGTTCTGGCGACGTTCGTGCTCGAACC
>JAIQFX010000120.1 GCA_020073005.1 Terriglobia bacterium
GCTCCGCACGTACTCAGGGCATCGGACGATGACCGTCGACGGTCAGATCGTGAGCCTCGTGCCGCTGCGTCTGGGGACGAAACCCGTTGGCCTGCTCGCGACGGCCGGACGCCCGGTCGATCCCGGGTCGCTCGACGCGCTGGCCGGCGTCGTCGCGATCGCGATCGAGCGCGTGCAGTTCCTGCAGGAGCGCAAGGCGGCTGAACTGGCGCGGCAGAGCGAAGAGCTGAAGTCCGCGCTGCTCGCATCGCTCGGCCACGATCTGCGCACGCCGCTGACCGCGATTCGCGTCGCCGCGAGCAACCTCCAGGCGTCGTGGCTCGGCGAGGCCGAGCGGCGCGAGCAGAGCCAGCTCGTCCTCGCCGAAGTCGAGCGGCTGACGCGGCTGTTTCAGAACATTCTCGACATGGCACGCATCGACGCGGGCGCGGTCGCGACGGAACTGCAGTGGGTGCATCCGGCGCAGATCGTCGACGCGGCGCGCGAGCAGGTGGAGCACGCCCTCGGCCCGCATCCCGTCAACGTCGCGATCGACGCCGACGTCGCGATCGACGCCGACGTCCTCGTGCGTCTCGATCCCCGGCTGACCTCCGCCGCGCTCGCGCACCTGCTCGAGAACGCGGCGAAGTACACGCCGCAGGGCGCCGCGGTCGACGTCGGCGCGCGTGTCGGGGGCGGCGAGTTGTCGCTCACCGTTCGCGATCACGGGGCCGGCATCTCGACGGCGGACTTGCCCCGTCTCTTCGATCGCTTCTATCGCGGCACGCAGGCGGCGGGCGTGTCGGGGACGGGCATGGGCCTCTCGATTGCGCGCGGACTGCTGGCGGTGGAGCAGGGCCGCGTGTGGGCCGAAAATTGCCCGGATGGCGGCGCGCGATTCACGATCGCCGTGCCGGTCGAGTCCCGGCCTGCCGGAGGCGTGGAGCCATGACGCGGCCCGCCCGCATCCTGCTGGTCGACGACGAAGTCCCGATTCAGCGGGCCGTGGCGCCGCTACTGCGATCGCGCGGCTACGACGTCGAGGTCGCGGGCACTGGCGCCGCCGCGCTGAAGATGTTCGCGGATCACCCGCCCGATTTGATGATTCTCGACCTCGGCCTCCCGGACATCGAAGGGACCGAGGTGTGCCGCCGCGTGCGTTCCACTTCGGCGTTGCCGATCGTGATCCTGTCGGCTCGAGGCAGCGAGGCGGACAAGGTCGCCGCGCTCGACCTCGGCGCCGACGACTACATCACGAAGCCGTTCGGACCCGAAGAGCTGCTCGCGCGCATCCGCGTCTGGATGCGGCGCGTGCTGAGCGAGGAGCCCGCAGACTCGGGTCGCGTCACCGTGTCCGACCTGACGATCGATTTCGACCGCCGGCGCGTCGTGCGCGGCGAGGAAGAGATCCGGCTCACGCCGAAGGAGTTCGAGCTGTTCGCGTTCATGGCGCGCAATCCGGATCGCGTCCTCACGCACCGCGCGATCCTCAAGGCGATCTGGGGGCCGAACGCCGTCGATCAGCCGGAGCATCTGTGGGTGCTGGTCGCGCAGCTTCGAAAGAAGATCGAGATCGATCCCGCGCATCCGCGCTATCTGATCAGCGAACCCTGGATCGGCTACCGCCTGGCGACCGAGTCCGCGGGGCCCGCTGGCGACATCGAGTAGCCCGCCATGTCGCTGCGCGATCTCCTCTTCGGCAAACCCCTTGCGTCGCAGGAAGAAGGGGAGCAGCGCGTCGGCTGGCTCGCCGGCGTGCCGATGCTTGGTCTCGACGCGCTCAGCTCGGCGGCGTACGGCCCCGAAGCGGCGATGACGCTCCTCATCCCGCTCGGCGCGATGGGCATCGGCTATGTCGGGCCCATCAGCGCCATCATCATCGCGCTGCTGGTCGTCGTCTATCTGTCGTACCAGCAGACGATCGGTGCCTATCCGACCGGCGGCGGGTCGTACACGGTCGCGCGCCGCAATCTCGGCGTGTTTCCCGGACTGCTCGCCGCGGCCGCGCTGCTTCTGGATTACGTCCTCGTCGTGGCGGTCGGCATCTCGGCCGGCGTCGGCGCGCTCGTGTCGGCCGTCCCGCAACTCCAGCCGCACACTCTGCTGTTGTGCCTGGCGATTCTCGCGCTCATCGCGCTGGTCAACCTGCGCGGCGTCCGTGAATCGGGCGTCGCGTTCATTCTGCCGACCTATCTCTTCGTCGCGTGTTTGCTCATCGTGATCGCGATCGGTCTCCTCAAGTCGTTGATCACCGGCGGCCAGCCGTGGCCGGTCGACGCGCCGCCTGTCATGCCCGCGGCGACGACCGGCGCGACGACGTGGCTGTTGATGCGCGCCTTTGCGAGCGGCTGTACGGCGATGACCGGCGTCGAAGCGGTCAGCAACGGCGTCGGCGCGTTCAAGGAACCCGCCGTGCGCAACGCGCGCACGACTCTGTCGGTCATCGTCGGCGTGCTCGTCATGCTGCTTGCCGGCATCGCGTACCTCGCGCAGGCGTACCACATCGGCGCGACCGAGCCCGGCACCGCCGGGTACGAGAGCGTCCTCTCGCAGTTGGTGGCGGCGGTGGTGGGGCGCGGAACCTTTTATTACATCTGCATCGCCGCGATCCTCGCCGTTCTGGCTCTCTCCGCCAACACCGGATTTGCCGATTTCCCGCGGCTATGCCGGATGATCGCGCAAAACGGATTTCTGCCGCGAGTGTTTGCGTCGCGCGGACGCCGGCTGGTGTATTCGTACGGCATCTACGTGCTGACCGGCCTCTCGGCGTTTCTGCTGATCGTCTTCGGCGGCATTACGGACCGGCTCATCCCGCTCTTCGCCGTCGGCGCGTTTCTCGCGTTCACGCTGTCGCAGGCGGGGATGGTGGCGCACTGGCTGCGCGCCGGCGGCCCACACCGCCTGCGCGGCGTCGTCATCAACGGTGTCGGCGCCGTGGCGACCGGCGTCACGCTGGTCGTCGTGCTCGTCGCGAAGTTCGCGGAAGGCGCATGGGTGATGACGCTGCTCGTGCCCATGCTGCTCGGGACGTTCGGCGCCGTGCGTCGGCACTACCATGCGGTGTCGCTCGAGATCGCGAACCCGCTGCCGCTCAACGTCAGGAACATCCAGCCGCCCATCGTCATCATTCCGATGAGCCAGTGGAACAAGATGTCGCAGAAAGGGCTGCGGTTCGCGCTGAAGCTCTCGCCGGACATCTACGTCGTCGAGGTGCGCACGGGGGGCAGCAACGAAGACGACCTGACGCGGCGCTGGCCGACGTACGTGGAAACGCCGACCCTGGATGCGCATCTGCCGACGCCGAAGCTCGTGGTGATCGAGTCTCCGTACCGGCACGTGTTCAATCCACTGCTCGACTACATCCTGGCGATGCAGCGCGAGCAGCCCGACCGGCAGATCGCCGTCCTCATCCCCGAGCTCGTGGCGCGGCACTGGTACCATCATCTGCTGCACAACAAGCGCGCGGCCATGCTCAAGGCGCTGCTGCTCGTGCGCGGCGGCGAGGACGTCGTCGTCGTCAACGTGCCGTGGTACCTCTCGGCCTAGAAGAAAGAAGAGGGACGATGTCGAAGGCGGCTGTTCCGGCGACCGTGACGCGCCTCCAGGCGCTCGTGCAGAGCGGCGACACCAGCACGCTGCGCGCCGAAGTGCTGCACTGGCAGCTCCAGGACACGGCCGAGGCCCTGGTCGCGCTGTCGCCGTCCGGCCAGACGCGTGTGCTCCAGGCCTTGCCGGCGGGCGCCGCCGCGGCGGTCTTCGAGTATCTGCCGGCCCACGTGCAGCGCGAGCTCGTCAAGGTCATGCCGCACGACGATCTCGCGGCCCTCCTCAACGGCATGGCGCCGGACGATCGCACGCTGTTTCTCGGCGAGCTGCCCGCGCACGCCAGCGAGCAGCTCCTCGCGCTGCTGACGCCGGACGAGCGGCTCGACGCCGAGAAGCTGTTGCGGTATCCGCCCGATTCGGTCGGCCGGCTGATGACGCCCGACTACGTCGCCGTGAAGGCCGAGTGGACCGTGCAGCAGGTGCTCGAGTACATCCGTGCGCACGGGCAGAACAGCGAAACGCTGAACGTGATTTACGTGGTCGACGACGCCGGGCATCTCATCGACGACTTCCACATCCGCGAACTGCTGATCGTTCCGGTCACGACCCGCGTCTCGGATCTCATGGATCGGCGGTTCGTCGCGCTGCATGCGACAGACGACAAACAATCCGCTCTCGACGTGTTTCGCCGCGAGGATCGGACGGCGCTTCCCGTTGTCGACGCCGGCGGGCTGCTGATCGGCATCGTGACCGTGGACGACATGCTCGACGCCGCCCAGGACCTGGCGACGCGCGAGTTGCAGCGGTTCGGCGGCAGCGAAGCGCTCGGCGAGCCCTACATGGATATTCCGCTCGCGCGCATGGTGAAGAAGCGCGCGGGCTGGCTTGTATTCCTCTTTCTGGGCGAGATGCTCACGGCGACCGCGATGGGATTCTTCGAGAAGGAGATTGCGAAGGCCGTCGTCCTGGCGTTGTTCGTGCCGCTGATCATCTCGAGCGGCGGCAACTCCGGCTCGCAGGCGTCGACGCTTGTCATCCGCGCGCTCGCCGTCGGGGAAGTACGGCTGCGCGACTGGTGGAAGGTCATGCGGCGCGAAATCGTCTCGGGCCTCGCACTGGGAACGATCCTGGGATCGATCGGATTCCTGCGTATCTCGATCTGGTCGTCGTTCTCGGCAATCTACGGGGAGCACTGGCTGCTAGTCGCCATCACGGTGGCGGCGGCGTTGCTCGGCGTCGTGCTGTGGGGCACGCTCGTCGGGTCGCTGCTCCCGTTCCTGTTGCGACGGCTCGGGTTCGATCCCGCGACGTCATCCGCGCCGTTCGTCGCGACGCTGGTCGACGTGACGGGCCTCATCATCTACTTCTCGGTGGGACTGGTCGTTCTGCGCGGCACGCTGTTATGACATTTCTGTCGGTGTTCCGTCGGCGCCGCGACAGTTGTGTCGGAAACAAATCGCGATGACGCTTGGTATCATCTCGCCCGTGGAGGTGACGTATGAGAGACATGGCGCTGACCGTCGTCTGCTGGATCGCGCTCGCCCTGGTCGCGTCGGCGGCTTCCGGCCCCACGCCCACGCACGCGCCGTCTCGAACGCTTAAGCGAACCGCGGGCTCGAACACGTCGCGGGCGTCGGCGCCCCTGCCTCGCACGCCGAACCAGAATCGGGCAGGCGCGACCTCAACGGCCGGCTCGAACACGCCGAAAGGATCGACGCCGATCAAGATATCGTCTTCGACTCGCTGAGGATCGCGCGAATTCGCTCCAGCCCCTGCCGTTCCGCGAGCACGAGCAACCGGTCGCCGCGCTCGATGCACGTGGCCCCGCGAGGGACCAGGACCTCGTCGTTACGCCGAATCAGCACGATGAGGGCGCCTGCCGGCAGATTCAAATCGACGAGGGTACGCCCGACGACGCCGGATTGCGGCGGCACCGGCACTTCCGTCAACTCGCTCTTCAGCCCCGGCGTCGGCGTGTACTCGAGCGGGTACTGAAAGGGTTTCGTGAGCGGCGCCGCCACCTTCAGCCATCGCGACACGACGGGAATCGTCGTCCCCTGCAACAGCACCGAGATGAAGACGACGAAGAACACCAGATCGAAGATCGTGCGCGCGCCGGACGCGCCGGCGATCAGCGGATAGGTCGCGAGCACAATCGGCACGGCGCCGCGCAGACCCGCCCACGAGACCATCAACTGCTCGCGAACCGAGAATCGAAAGGGCGTGAGACACACGAGGACGCTCGCGGGACGCGCGACGAACACGAGAAACGCCGAGAGCGCGACGCCCTGCAGGGCGACGCGCGACACGTCGCTCGGCAGCACGAGCAATCCCATCGTGAGGAACATCACGATCTGCATCAACCACGCGAGGCCGTCGTGAAACACCGTAAGGCTGCGCTTGTGGACGTAGGTCTGGTTGCCGAGCACGATGCCTGACACGTAGGCCGCCAGGAACCCGCTGCCGCCGATCGCCTGCGTCAAGCCGTAGGTCAGCACGACCAGCCCCACGCTCAGCACGGGATACAGACCCTCGAATTCAAGCGCGGCCCAGTTGATGACGCGCCGCATGCCGTGGCCGGCGAGAATGCCCGCGACCATGCCGATCGTCATCTGCTGGAGAAACATCGGCGCCAGTCTCCAGAGCGACGCACCCGACGGGTGCACGATGAGCTGGAGCAGGCCGACGCTCAGAAACACCGTCATCGGATCGTTGAGCGCGGACTCGATCTCCAGCAGGGGCCGAATGCGGCCCTGGAGGCTGACGCTGCGCGAGCGGAGGATCGTGAACACGGCCGCGACGTCGGTCGACGCGATCGTGGCGCCGAGCAGCATCCCGTGGAGCCAGTCGAATCCCAGAAACCGCACCGAGAAGACGCCAATGAGCGCCGTCGCGACGACGACGCCCGCCGTCGACAGGACGAGACCGCTGGCACGCACCGCGCGCACGTCCGCGAGCGGCGTGCCGAGTCCGCCGGAATGAAGGATGAAGATGAGCGCGAGGATGCCGAGCATCTGCGCCATCTGATAGTTGGTGAACGGAAACCCGCCGGGACCTTCGCGGCCGACGAGCATGCCGATGAGCAGGAACACCGACAGCCCTGGAATACCGAAGCGGCCGGCGCCTTTGCTGGCGACGACGCTCAGGACGAGCAGCGCGGGGATGGCAATGAGATAGATCGTGAGCGATTCCATATGGAGCAGGCGCGTCCGATTCTACAGTGCGCGTGTCGGATTCCCGTCTTCAGGATCTTTTTAGGGGCTTTTCCGGCCGAACTTAGTTGGTGCTTCCTATGCTGATTGAATGGACCGAGGGGTCCGAAACGCAGCAAGGAGACATCGGTCATGAAGACGTTCACGTCGCCCATCGCGATCGCGCTCGCGATACTGTGCGCGGCAGCGGCCGCGCAGGCGCAGGCGCAGACACCAACACCCGACACGACCCAGCCGGCCGAGAAGAAGGCCGAGCCGTTTGCCTTCGCCGACTTCACCTGGCTGTCGGGGAATCCGCGTTCGAAGGAATCGCCGCTCGACTCGAAGGTCTTCACCGGAGAGTTCCGCGTCGATACGAACTTCAACTACAGCTTCAACAAGCCCCAGGACGACACCATCTCCGGTTCGAGCGAGGTCTTTCGATCCGGCGAGTTTCAGGTGACGCAGCTCGGCATCGGCGGCGATTTCCATTACGACAACGTGCTGGGCCGCGTGATGACGCAGTTCGGCATGTACTCGCAGACCACGCCGCGCAACGACGCGAGCCCGGCCCGCGGCCAGTGGCAGCTCGACACGGCGTACCGCTACATCTCCGAGGCGTACGGCGGCTATCACATCGACAAGATGAACGGCATCAACGTCGAGGCCGGTATCTTCATGTCGTACGTCGGCCTGTGGAGCTACTACAACTTCGACAACTGGACGTATCAGCCGTCGTACGTGTCCTCCAATACGCCGTGGTTCTTCAACGGCATGCGCGTGCAGATCTTCCCGAACGACAAGCTGAAGATCGAGCCGTGGCTGATCAACGGCTGGCAGTCGTACGGCAAGTTCAACCACGCGCCGGGCATGGGCGGCCAGGTGCTCTATCGTCCCAGCGGCTCGGTATCGGTCCTGTTCAACAACTACTGGGGCACGGATACGCTCGGGAATCCCGACCGCAAGCGCATTCACACGGATGACAGCATTCAGGTGAAGTACTACGACAAGCCCGAAGAGGCGGTGAGCAAGGCCGCGTTCACGTTCACCTTCGACGCGGGCTGCGAGTACGGCGGTGGCGTCGCCTGCGGTGGCGGCGATGCGGCCACGCCCTCGCAGACGTTCCTCGGCTTCATGGCCTACAACCGGCTGTGGTTCGACAAAGATCGGTTCGCCCTTACCGTCGGCGGCGGCGCGATCAACAACCCCGGCCGCTATCTGGTCCTGATGCCGCCGATCAACGGCGCGACGGCGTTTTCCGGCACGCCGTACTTCACGGCGAATCCCGGCGATCCGTACAAAGCGTGGGACGTGCAGACGACGTTCGACTTCATGCCGAGCCAGTTCGTCACGTTCCGCGCGGAATACAACCATCGCGCGGCCAACGTGCCGTATTTCTCCGGCGAGGGCGGCGTCACGCCGCCGGGAGGGAACACGGGCGCGCCAGGCTCGGCCGTCGACGGGTGGGCGCCCGACCTCCGCAAGTACGAGAACCGGGTGATGTTCGCGCTGCTCGTCAAGATGTAGGCGCTTTCAGCAACTTTTTAGGCGTTTTTCGTTACGCTTCAACCATGAAAGACGCAGTAGGGCCCGGGCAATCCAGCATCCACGTGCTGGCGACGACGTTCGAGGAGACGACGGCGGCGCTGCGCACGGCCGTTCCGCTCGCGCGCGGCGCACGGGCGCGGCTCGTGCTGATGGTGACGCAACTCGTCCCGTACGCCATCGCGCTCGACAGCCCCGTCGATCGTCCCGATGTCACGCTGCAGCGGTATCGTGACGTGATTGAAGAACTCGGCGGCGAGGCTCGTATCCGTCTGTGTCTGTGCCGCCGCCCGGACGACGTCGCGCGTCTGCTGCCGCTGAATTCGACGGTGGTCGTCGGTGGCCGGACGCGCGCGTGGTGGCCAACCGCAGAAAACCGCTTCGTCCGTCGGTTGATCCGAAGAGGGCACCATGTCGTGGTCGTGCCGACGCCCGTCAGCCCCCGCGTCGCGACCCCGCAGTCGCGCGCCTCGGAGCTGGCGATGCCGGTCCTCTGCGCGGTGCTGGTGACGGCATCGGTCGCGCGTGCGCAAGAGGCGCTGGCGACGCCCGTAACGCCAGAGACGATGACCTGGCAGTACGGGGGATTCATCGATCTGGGCGGTCTGTTCGACGCGCAGGCACCGGCCAATCATCTCTTCCGCAACCGCGGCACGACGCCGCGCGTCGACGAGCTGGACCTGAACATGACGGCCGCGTACCTGAGGAAGGTGCCGACCGAATCGTCGCGTGCTGGACTCGAGCTGACGGTGCAGACCGGACAGGACTCGGAGACGTTCGGATTCTCCGCGACCGCGCCCAACATCGGCGGCGCCGGCGTGCTCAGGCATCTCGGTCCCACGGATGTCTCGTATCTGGCGCCGGTCGGCAAAGGCCTGACGATTCAGGGCGGCATCTTCAGCAGTCTGATCGGCTACGACTCGCTCTACGCGAAGGACAACTTCAACTACACGCGGCCGTGGGGCGCGGACTACACACCTTATCTAATGATGGGCGTGAACGCGTCGTACCCGGTCACGCCGCGTCTGACGGCAACGGCCCTCGTCGTCAACGGGTACTGGCATCTCGCGAACGCGAACAGCGTGCCGAGCTCGGGCGGTCAGCTCGCGTACAAGGCGACCGACTCGGTGACGGTGAAAGAGACGATCCTCTACGGTCCGCATCAGACCGACACGTCGCTCTCGCACTGGCGTGTCCTCTCCGACACGATCGCCGAGCGGAAGACGAATCAGCTCACGACCGCATTCGAGTATCAGTTCGGCGCCGAGCGGGTCGCCGACGCTGGTGATGTTGAAGCGCTGTGGATGTCGGCGCAGTTGCCGATCCACTGGTCACCAGGCGGACCGTGGTCCGTGTCCGCGCGGCCGGAGTTCTGCTGGGATCGCGACGGCCGATGGACCGGCTTCCCACAGTCGGTCAAGGCGCTGACGACGACGCTCGAGTACCGGGCGGCGCGGCACGGCGGACAGGCGCCCGTGATGATCGTCCGGTTCGAATATCGCGTCGACGACTCGCGCGGGAGCGGCGGCGGGTTCTTCACCGACACCGGCCTCACGCCGACGCAGCAGCTCGTGGGCGTCGGCCTGATTCTGACCTTCGACGGCGAGCACAGACAGTAAAGAGTCCCCATATGGATGCCGTGTTTCTGCTCTCGACGCTCGTGTTCTTCGGCCTGGCGATCGCCTATGTCGCCGGCTGCGATCGGCTGCGGTGAAGGAAGCGTTATGACCATCGATTACGTCGTCGGCCTCGTCGTGACGGCCGGGCTGCTCGTGTACCTGACGTACGCGTTGCTGAAACCAGAGAAGTTCTGAAATGACTGCCAACGGCTGGTTGCAAATCGCCTTCTTCCTGCTCGCGATCCTCGCGGTGACGCCCGTGCTCGGGCGCTTCATGACGCGCGTCTTCAATCGCGAGCGCACGTTCCTTGATCCGGTCCTGCGTCCGATCGAGCGTCTGATTTATCGCTCGACCGGCGTCGACGAGACGCACGAGATGCGCTGGACCGAGTACGCCGCGGCGATGCTGCTGTTCAGCGTCGTCTCGATGATCGCGCTGTACGCGATCGAGCGCCTGCAGGGATGGCTGCCGTGGAATCCGCAGGGACTGAGCGGCGTCCCGCCGGCGCTGGCCTTCAACACGGCCGCGTCGTTCACGACGAACACGAACTGGCAGGCGTACGTGCCCGAGACGACGATGAGCTATCTGACACAGATGGCCGGGCTCGCGTACCACAATTTCGTATCGGCCGCGGTCG
>JAIQFX010000032.1 GCA_020073005.1 Terriglobia bacterium
GTGGCGCGGCGCGTGCGCGCGCCGTTTCTCGGCACGACCGTGCTGGTGCCCGAGGACGTACAGGCGCTCGTCAGTCAGCGCTACGGCCAATCCTTCGCGAGGCCGCGCCGCGGCGACAAGGGCACCGGGCGCCCGTACAGCTGGTGGTACGCCATCGTCGAGGACCTGCAGGACAACGTCCTCGGCATCTGGTCGTGGTTGCGCGCCGTGGGGCTTCCGGAGTGACGGCCGAGCCGATCGACGCGGTCTATACGTGGGTTGACAGCACGTGGCCCGGCTACGACGAGCTGCTGCGAAAGTACGCGCAGGATCGCCACGATCTCAATCCGAATCGCTATCGCGACAACCTGAGCATCCTGAAGTACAGCCTGCGATCGCTGGCCCGCTACGCGCCGTGGATTCGCCGCGTGTTCGTCGTGTCGGCGCGGCCGCAGTGTCCGCCGTGGCTGAACACCACCGCCGTGCATCTGGTGCACCACGACGAGTTCATGCCGGCGGCGGTTCTGCCGACGTTCAACTCGTTCGCGATCGTGTCGCACCTGCACCGGATCGAAGGGCTCTCGTCGCGGTTCCTGTACATCGAGGACGACAAGCTGTTCGGATCGCCGGTCGCGCCGGGCGACGTCTTCGACGCCGAGGGCCGCCCGCGCATCTATCTGAAATACCGCTCGGCGATTGCGCCCGGCCAGCGCGGGAACGCGCGGCTGAGTCCGTGGAATCGCGCGCTCGCCTACTCGAACTACCTGCTGGACGCGCGCTACGGCGCGAAGCGCCGCGCCTTCGTCCACCACGCGCCGCTGGCCGTCGACGTCGAGAGCTGGCGCGCGATGATCGAACAGTGGCCCGGGGAGTTCGCGCACACCTCGGCGAGTCGTTTCCGTGCAACAGGCAACGTCGCGCCCGAGTATCTCTATCCGCACTATCTCCTCGAGGAAGGCCGCGGGGCGCTCGCGTCGAGGATGGAGACGGTGCGTCACGTGGCTTATCACCCGCTGAACAACCTGCTGCCGTTGCAGCGGTCCGGATTCTTCCGCCTGCGCTGGCAGCGGCCGCGCTTCTTCTGTATGAACGACAACTTCGATCAGCAACCGCATCCCAGAGCTGTGGCGCTGGCGCAGCACGCGCTGGATGCGATGTTCACATTCCCTTCACCATTCGAATTGCATTGACGGGGTATCATTTTCAAATGTCGCGCGCGCTGTCGTTCGAGCAGGTCGATGCTTTTCATCGAGACGGTTTTCTTATAATCCGCGGTCTCTTCTCTCCGGCCGACGTCCGCAGCCAGGAACACTGGATCGACGAGATCGCGAAGCGCCCGCCGGAAGCCGGCCGGCAGATGGTGTACTTCGAGGACAGCCTGAAGGATCCCGGCACGCGTGTCCTCGCGCGGATCGAGAAGTTCTCCGAGTATCACGCCGGCATGGGCGGCCTCGTCGCCGACCCGCGCCTGCTCGACCCGATCGCGGATCTGCTCGGCGAAGACGCCGTGTTGTTCAAGGAGAAGGTCAACTTCAAGATGCCGGGCGGCGCGGGCTTCACGCCGCATCAGGACATTCAGCCAGGCTGGGATCGATACGCGCCGTACTTCATTTCGGTGCTGATTGCCGTCGACGCGAACACGATCGAGAACGGCTGCCTCGAGCTCGCCGCCGGCCACCATACACGCGGACTGATCGGCCGCAAGTGGGAGCCGCTCGAAGGCGACGAGCTCGCCGGCGTCGAGTTCGCGGCGTACCCGATGGCGCCCGGCGACGTCGCGTTCTTCGACTGCTTCACGCCGCACCAGTCGCAGCCGAACATGACGGATAGGCCGCGACGCAACATCTACCTGACGTACAACCGCCGCAGCGCGGGCGACTTCCGCGAGCAGTACTTCGCGGACAAGCGGAAGAGCTACCCGCCCGACTTCGAGCGGGACCCAAATGCGTCGTACGTGTTCCGGGTTTAGTGGCTGGTGGCTGGTGGCTGGTGGCTGGTGGCTGGTGAATGAGACGAACGACCAACGACCAACGACCAACGACCAACGACTAACGACTAACGACTATTCTTCCAACATTCCGCAAAGTACTTCAACATAATCGTGTTGTTCCGGCTCTCCAGCGTTCCGGTCCCGCGATTGGGCAGCGCGACGCTCGATCGCTTGTAGAACCTCGCGTCGGCCAGCGACGGAAAATTCGTCCGCCGGCCGTGACACACGATCTTCCTCGCGCGGCAGTGCGCGCTGATCCAGACATCGTCGACGAAAAACGCGGCCTCGGGCGCGCGGGAGTAGTCGGCGAGCGCGGCCGCGTCGAAGTCGCGCGGCCGGACGATGTAGCCGGACAGGCCCTGCATGATGTCCACGTCGCGGCAGCCGCGCACGCGCGTGCACTTGAGCGGCGCCGGCGCGCGGCCCATCAGCGTGTCGATGAGCGACGTCGGACGATCGATCAGATCCGCGGGCGCGTCCCAGCCGCTGCCCGCGACTGCGGCGTCCGGATGCGCGTCCGACCACGCGGTCATCTGCTCGACGAAGTGCGGGTGAAACACGCGGTCGTCGTCGATGACGAGCAGACGCTGATCGGGCGGACCGGCGAGGATCGCTGGAATCGACTTGGTCGCCGGCCCGTAGTCGTCGGTGCGGACAATCGTCAGCGACTTCAGGCGGCTCAGCCGCTCCGGCACGACGTACGGCACGCCTTCGCGCCGGCTGTCGCGCGGCACGTGGAGCCGAATCGCCGCCGGCGCGACAGTCTGGCGGAAGAGACTCTTCAGCGTGAGATCGATGCGATCGATCCGGCTCGGCAAGGTCGTAAAGGTGACGACGAGATCCGCGCGGCGCGGATTCGCCGCGCACGCGCGATCGAGCGCCTCGAGATCCTGCCGGCGGAGCCAGACGTCGTAGATCGCGTCGAGGACGGGATTCTCGGCCGCGTAATACTCGTACGCGACCAGGAATGCGACGCCGGCAAGAAGCAGCGCGCCGGCGGCAATCAGCAGCGTGACAAGTGTCACGGGCGCGGGTCCGCGTGGCCCGGCTGCGCGAGGACGGGTCCCTCACGCGACCACAGAATGCTCCACGCCGCCTTCCAGAAGTCCGACGAGAACCAGCAGCGCTGCTTGTGCGGGAAGCACAGGCGCAGGTTGATGCGGCAGGTCGGATAGCGGCGCCGCAGCAGCCGTTCAGGATGATTCGGGCACGGGTACCAGTCGCCCTCGAACTTGATCTGCCAGAGCGGATCGAGCAACGCGACGGGAATGTCGTCGAAGAGCGGCCGCATGACGATGTAGAGGCCCTCGCGCGTCGCCGGATCCTCTCGGCACCGCACGCCGCCGAAGAGGTGCCACGCCTCGAGGTCGCCGACTTTGTTCCCCTGATAGAAGAGGATGCCGTGATCGAGATTGAGCGTGATGCCTTTCGCCGCCAGCCGGTCGCGGCACTTCTCGACGAGCGGCTTGTCTTCCGCGAGGTACGACAGGTCGGCGTCGTGATCGAACGGCATCGTCCGGCCGAGCCGCCACGCGCCGAGCAGCGTGCCGTAGTCGAGCCACCAGCGGATGCCCGTGCCCGCGAACGCCTCGCGGACCGCGCGGATCGCCAGCAGCACCTCGTCTTGGACGTCACGCGGCGTGATACACGGGTCGTGCCACACATGGTGGGCGTTCCGCAGTTCGAGATAGATCAGATAGAAGAGCCACGAGAACCCGGCTACCGCGACGAGCGACACGACGAGTCGAAACACACGACCTCCGCTCTACACGCTACTGAATTGCCGGCCGTTGGACAACAGGCTGCACGGCCCCGCGGGATGCGGTACGCTGGACGCTGACTCGTGATGCTTGACTGGCCGCTGTTCCTCGCCCGCGTCGCGCGCGATCATCTCTACGAGTCGCTGTCCTACTATCCGTTCCGCGCCTCGGAGTATCCGACACGGTTTCTCTGCCCGCACGGCCTCGCGCTCGCGTGCGACGTCAACGGCGGCGTGCGGTACGTGATGTGCGGCCGCGAGTCGCGTCCGCGGCTGCTCGATCTCTCCGTGTACGAGCGCGCGCAACCGGGCGCGGTCGTGTGGATTCGTCCTGACGATCTCAGTCGATTCTCGCGCGAGGCGCTGCCGCGGATGGCCGGGCCGTTCGTCCTCGTGACGAGCGATTCCGACTATTGTCTGCCGACGGATCACGCGGACGCGGCGGCCGCGATCATCGGCAGCGGACAGATCACGCGCTGGTTCACGACCAACTACGACGGGACCGCGCACAGAGACGTCATGCAGGGCGTGCCGCTCGGGCTCAACTATCCGAAGCGAAACGATCTGCACCGGCCGTTCAGCGCCATCGGCACGACGCGGGTCGACATGAAGCCGCCGCGCGAGCAGGAAGCCGAATGGCTGGCGATTGTCGATCGGGCGCCGGCGCTGGCCGATCGCATCCCCAAAGCGATCGGCGATTTTCAATTCAACGACACGGCGCGGCGCCGGCGGTTCGGCGAGTCGCGGTCCGACATCCACGCGCTGCTGCGCGACAATCCGGACGTCGTCTGGCTGCCGAAGCGCGGCGCGCAGACGTGGTTGCTCTCGGAATACGCGCGGCACGTGTTCGTGATCAGCCCGCACGGGTACGGACTCGACTGCTATCGCACGTGGGAAGCGCTGCTGATGGGCTGCATTCCGATCGTCAAGCGCTCGCCGCTCGACGATCTCTATCGCGGCCTCCCGGTCGCGATCGTCGACGACTGGCGCGCCGTCACCCGCGCGAATCTCGATCGCTGGCTGGGCCAGTTCGCGTCCACCGTCGATCGCGCGCACGTGCTGCGCGTGCTGTCCGCCGATTACTGGTTGAAGCAAATCCGGAGCCCGCACGGGGTATGATCTTCACGTGAAACGACAGTTGCGCGCGCTGCTCACGCTCGTGTGGGCGGAGCGATCCTTCTACACGATCGGCTCGGTCCTCGTGGTGGTGAGCGTGTTCACGGGGCTGTCGTATCCGTACTTCGTCCAGCAGCTCATCGATCAGGGCGTGATGAGCGGCCAGATCGAGCGCGTCAATCGTATCGGCGTCATCCTGTTCGGACTGCTCCTGGCCGAGGGCCTGTCGACGGTCGCGCGCGATTACTTCTTCAACCTCGCGGCCGAACGAGTGACCGCGCGCCTGCGGCAGAAGGTGTTCGATCATCTCCTGCGCCAGGACATTGCGTTCTTCGATCGCCAGCGATCCGGCGAGCTGACCACGCGGCTCTGGTCCGACGTGCCGGCGATCGGACGCGTCGTCGGCGAAGAAGCGGCCGACTCGTCCCGCTTCGCGCTGTTCGCCCTCGGCGGCACCGCGCTGCTCTTCTACACCTCCCTGACGCTCACGCTGTACGTGATGCTGGCCGTGCCGCCGATCGTGATCGCCTCGTGGTGGCTCGGCAAACGCGTCAAGGTGCTGGCGACGCAGATGCAGACGGCGTACGCGCAGAGCGGGGGGACGGCCGAAGAATCCATGTCGGGCATCCGCACCGTGCGCGCGTTCTCGCAGGAGGCCGCGGAGGGTGCCCGCTACGGGCGGACGATCGATCGCGCGCTCGATCTCGCGCGGCGGAAGATCCTCGTGACCGGCGCGCTCAGCGGCCTCACGTTCGGGTTCGGCGAAGGCGCGGCGCTTCTCGCGCTCTGGGCCGGCGGCCGGCTGATCGTCCGCGGCCAGCTGACGTCGGGCCAGCTGATCGGCTTCGTCCTGTACGCGTTCCTCGTCGCCCGCGGATTCCGCAATGCCACCGGATTCTGGACCGATGCGCTGCGCGGGCTGGGCGCGACCTCCTGGGTGTTCGAGCTGCTCGATCGCACGCCGGCGCTGCCGCGCAGCGGCTCGCGACGGCTTGACCGCGTGGACGGTGCGGTGACGTTCGACGGCGTCGCCTTCCGGTATCCGACGCGGCCTGACGTCGATGCCGTCGCGGACTTCAATCTGCGCGTCGCGCCCAACGAGGTCGTGGCGCTCGTCGGCCGATCGGGCGCGGGCAAATCGACGATCGTCAACTTGCTGCTGCGCTTCTACGAGCCCAGCGCGGGCCACCTGCTGCTCGACGGCCACGACGTGAACACGCTGGACGCGATGTGGCTCCGCCAGCAGATCGGCGTCGTCATGCAGGAGCCCGTGCTATTCTCCGGCAGCATCGCCGACAACATCCGGTACGGCCGGCCAGACGCGACCGAGGAGGAAGTGGCGGCGGCCGCAGCGCTTGCGCACGCGAAGGAATTCATCGACCGGTTTCCTGCCGGGCTCGCAACCGCGATTGGCGATCGCGGCGTGCAGCTCTCCGGCGGCCAGCGCCAGCGCCTGGCGATCGCCCGCGCGGTCCTGCGGCGCCCGCGCATTCTGATTCTGGACGAGGCCACGAGCGCGCTGGACTCCGAGAACGAATCGTTCGTGCAGGACGCGCTGCGCGCGCTGCCCTACCGGCCGACGACCTTCGTCATCGCGCACCGGCTGTCGTCGGTCGCGACCGTCGACCGCGTGATCCTGCTCGACCGCGGCCACATCATCGCGGCTGGCCCGCACGACGAGCTGCTCCGCACGTCGGACCGGTACCGCCAGCTCGTCGAGACGCAGCTCGTCCCCGCCTGACGCGATCGCTCTACGGAAATCGTTCGACGCGCAAGCCGTCGACGAGCGTGATCCTGGATCCCTCCAGGCTGTTGATGGTGTGGAGACCGTCCGGCCACGCCCACGACGGAGACGGCGCGAGCGTGAGGACCGGGTGCTCGCGAAAGCGCGTCGGCGACAGCTCGACGATCTTGTTGATCGACACGGCCCCGCCGTACCGGCGCGAGCAATCCTGAGCGGGGCGATACAAGACGCCGTCGATCGAGAACAGCGCGCCCGCGGGCCGGCTCGATCGCGCGTCTGACTTGACCGGATTCCACGGATGGGACGTCCATGGGCCACGCCAGCCGGCCGCCGAGAACACGAAGAGATCCGTCTGGTTCGTGTCGCCGTGCCGCGTGCAGAACAACCACCATCGGCCGTCGTGTTGCGCGAGCGTCGCGTCGACGGCGCGAAATCCGTCCATCACGATCTCTTCCGCGCCAAGTCGATCGGCCGGTTCCGCGATCGGAAACGCGCCTACGTGGCCGGCACTCGCGGATTCGGGCACGCAGAAACAGCGGCCCTTCTCTCTGAGCACGAACGGATAGGACAGGTGATGGCCGGAAGCCAGCCGCTCATGCGCCTCCCGCAGCGTGCCATCGGCCGCGATGAGCAACTCGGCGATGCGGCCGCGTCCGGTCCGGTATCGGTACTCCTCCGCGAGCACGCGAACGCCCGCGTCAGTGGCCGCGAGCGGAAACGGGTCGGCGTAGTAGCGATCGCCGGGCTGGCCGCGGAGCCAGGCGGGTTCGGGCAGCGCCCCCCGCGCCACGATCGCCTCGATCCCCATCGGGACGATGCCAAGTGTCCAACGTTCGCGGCGGCGCCAGCGCGCGACCGCGTCGCGCAGTTTCTCGACACCTGTCGCGCCAACGGGCGGCGGCAACGGATCGCTGCAGCCCGCGGTCGGTTGCGGCGTCGCGTTCAGTAGATCGAGGTCGCGCGCGACCACGCGCTCGAGCACGCGCGCGCACCAGAAGGCGACGCGATCGCCGACCGAGCGCGTGCCGGCGCTGTCGGCGGACGGACCGCGGAACCAGCCTTCGTGAAGAACGACGGCGCGATCGGGATCCGCGGTGAGGCGATACAGGCGCGCCAGCGTGCCGCACGCGCCGGCCGCCACGGACGCGCCGTCGCCGAATCCGAACGACCACACGCCGAGCGGCACCGCCCGACCGCGATGGCGGCCCGTGAAGTCGACGATGACATCGGCGTCCGGCGCGCGATCGCCCGGTTCGTGATCACTGGTCTCGACGTCGGCGAGCACGACGATCGTCGCATCCTGCACGCGCGCCATGGCGTCGACGCACGCGCGCTGCCAGCGAGGAACGGGCGGGGCGCCGAGCGCGGCGAGGACGCGCACACGCCCTGCGGATGACATCGGGCGGTAGAATAGCCCAAAGATGGCGCGCCACCACACCATCGTCACCGCAGCGGACCACCGCTTCTTCCGGACGCTGCGACAGATGCTGCGGAGCGCGGCGCGTCACGGTCTCGACCGCGCGCACGACTTCGTCGTCGTCGATCTCGGGCTGACCGACGATGATCGTCGCGTGTTGGGACGCGAGGCGCCGTGGTGCGAAGTCACGCCGTTCCCGTTCGATCGCTATCCGCCGCACGTCCGCGACCTTTCGTGCTTCGCCTGGAAACCGATTCTCATCGCGAACGTGATCGCCGAGCGCGGCGGCACGATCCTCTGGCTGGATTCCGCCACGCTCTTCCACGGATCGCTGGCCCCGGCCTTTGCGCGAATCGCGCGCGACGGCGTGTTCTCGCTGATCGGTCAGACGCCGCTCGGGAAATGCTGCGACGGCCGGACGCTCTCTCGGCTCGGCGTGCGCGACGAGGATCTCCTGAAGCCGTACCGCGCGGGCGGCGCGCTCGGGTTCGACGCGGATCGTCCGGGCGTGCGCGCGCTGGTCACCGCGTGGCGCGACTACGCGCTCGACGCCGGCTGCATCGCCCCGCCCGGGCTGGACCGGCGCATCCACCGTTTCGACCAGGCGATCATGACCGCGCTGCTCTGCCGGTTCGAGCGCGAACACGGCATCGTGCTGCCGCTCGACGAAATCGACATCAGCTCGATCGACCCGGTTCGATGGATCTCCACGCGGAACAAAGTGGCCCCGCGGCTGCCGCTCGCACTCGATTCCGCAGTTCGCGCGTACTACGGCATCTGGAAGCGCGCCGATCGTTTCGGCCTCCGCGCGCAGCGTCACGGCTGGTTACGCACGGTGGCGAGAAGCGCCGAAGGACTCATCCAGACGTCGATCGATCGCGTGTCGCTCCGCCGCGCTGCACGGCGCGCTCGACGGTTCCTGCGCGACGCGCGATCGGTCCGCGGCCATCGCTGCTCCTGCGATCCGACGCTCGACGTCCACCTCGTGCACAGCGAAGCGCTGCGCGAAGCGTGCGACGTCGTGGTCGACTTCGGCAGCAACATCGAGCGTCCGGAACGGCCGCACGTGCCGGTGCCGATGCTCGCCGCGATCGCCGGCAGCATCACCGCGGGCAGCGCGATCCACGTGAAGAGCGATCTGCTCGCGTCGTTCGTCGAGTCGGTGCTGCCGCACATCCGCGTCCCGTTCGTCCTGGTCACGGGCGACTCGGACGTCGCGCCCGTCAGCGCGTTCGCGCCGCTCCTTGACGATGCGCGGGTGCTCCACTGGTTCGCGCAGAACTGCGACGTCGAGTACGACCATCCGCGCCTCACGCGCATTCCGATCGGCGTGGACAATCCCGTCTACACGAAGCTGGACAAGCGGCTGGGATTTCTCCTCGCGATGCTGCTCGGCCGGATTCCGTTCGACCGGACGCTGAGCCGCAACGGCATGGGCGATCAGAAGCTGTTGCAGGCCGTGAGCCGCCGCGCGACGCGGACGTTTCGCGAAAAGCCGGCGCGCGCGTTGTGCACGTTTCACCGCAACAGCATCCTGCTGCCCAACGCCGACACGATCACCGATCGCCGCGACGCCGTCGAGCAGCTGCGCGATCAGCCCGACTGTCACTTCATCGAACGACGGCTGGCGCAAGCCGAGTACTGGGAAGCGCACCAGGATTTTGCGTTCGAGGTGTCGCCTCGCGGCAGCGGCCTCGACTGCTTCCGGACGTGGGAGTGTCTGTTTCTCGAAACCGTGCCGATCGTGAAGGCGTCGGCCCTCGACGCGCTCTACCGGCAGGAGCGTCTGCCCGTGGCGGTCGTGGAATCGTGGCGGGAGGTGACGTCCGCCAATCTGCGGCGGTGGCAGACCGATCTCGCGGATCGCTTCACGCCTGATCTACGGCGTCGCCTGACGGCTGACTACTGGCGGGGACAGATCGAAGACGCGAAGCGTCAGGGCGAAGGCACGACGCCGCGCAGGCTGGTGTCGACGCGCGTGCCCGCGTAGAGCGCGTCGCTCACAGCCCAACCGACTTTTTTCTCGTCGTCGTCGAGCCGCCGGATCAGCTCCGGATCGGGCCCGATGCGCGCCGTCCCCGTCTTCCACACCTCGCGCGCCTTGTCGCGCTCGTCCAGCCGCCAGTGGCCGTCGCCGAGCGATCGGTAGACGTGCGCGATGAGGATCGTCGGCGTGTCCGGCGCCACCATGCGCAGCGCCTGCTCGAGGTCGGCGATGCCGCGCGGGATCCGCTTGAAGATGAAGGTGTTGTAGTACAGGTTGACGACGCCGCGGATGTAGTACGCGAGCACGGTCGGCTTGAGCGCGATCGACTTCGTCAGGCTGTCCATCGCATCGCGCCCGAGGTAGAGCCGGCGGAGGTCGCCCGCCACCGGCACTTTATCCACGCAGGCGAGCGCGTGGCTGATGAGAATGTTCGGGCCGCGGTTCTTGCGCTTCGCCAGGCTCTCGAGGATGTCGATGGCGCGGTCGAATTGTCCCTGCGCAATCGCGAGCTGCCGATAGTCCGCGGCCGCGCGCAGGTTCTCGGGATCGGCGGCCACCGTCTTCTCGAGCGTGGCCAGCGCCGCGAGGTCGGGCGCCTTCTCCGCGCGCAGGACGACGCCGGCGGCAAGGCACGCGAGCAGGGGAAGCATCAGGAACGCAGGACGCCGCATCAGCGCTCGAACCGTAACTGCAGCCGGAACTGCCGGTACTCGGAGTTATAGAACGTGCCGAAGTTCGGCGAGCTGAGATTCGCCTGCACGTCGACGGGGTTGAAGGAATCGAGCGCGTTGTACGCGCGGACGCCGATCCACGGCTGCAGCTTGCCCACCTTGAACCGGTGCTCGATCCCGAGGTCCACGTGGAAGCGGTTCGGCAGCCGCAGCGCGTTGCGCGGGCCGACGAAATCCAGCGCGTCGTTCACGACCGAGTACGGCAGGCCCGTCCGCCAGTCGAGGACGCCGATCAGCAGCCAGTGCGGCGTCGGCATCAGGTGGCCCCGCGCGAACAGCCGGTGCGGCACGTCGGTCGCGGACGGCCCGTATTGGTTCGGCGCGACGATCGGCCACATCATGGCGTCGAAGTAGCTCGCGAACGCGTTCAGATCGCTCTGCGCAAGGGCGTACGCGTAGCTCACGTTGAGATCCGCGGCCGGCGATCGCGCGTAATGGACGCCCACCTCGAGCGCACGGTAGAGCGACTCTCCGTCATCGCTCATCACCAGCTGTCCCAACCCCGCCTGTCGCGCCGTGTCCACGATGAGCTCGTTGCCGCCGCGCCGCTCGAGCACGCCGGCGTGCACGGACCAGCGCGGCGTCCAACGATTGTCGTACGAGATGTCCCACGTCCGGCTTCGCGCGGTCCGCAGGATCGGATCCACGACGTTCGAAAACGGCACGCGGGACAGCGCGGTCGTGCCGTCCGGCGCGAACCGCGTGTCGGTGAACGTCTCGAACTGCGTGAAGGCGCCGGCGGCCGACGGCGTGCGCTCGTAGAACAAGCCGAGCCCGCCCCGCAGCACCTCGGACCCGGACGCGTTCAGCAGCAGCGCCGCACCGACGCGCGGCGTCAGGTTCCACCGATCGACGACGCCGTCGCGGTCGAGCCGGGCGCCGTACTCGAGGTACCAGCGCGTGGAAAACTGCCAGCGATCCTGCGCGAAGAACGCGACGTCCGTGCTGTCGACGGCCTGCATGGTCGGCGCGGTGAAGTCGAGGCGGCGCGAGAGCGTCCCGTTCGGACGGAAGATGAGGAACGGCCGGCTCGCGCTCGTCCCGTCGTAGCCGTTCACGAGAACGTCGACGCCCGCCTTGAAGAGATGCAAGCCGCCGGACTTCCCCGCCGACGAACCGGACACGGTCTCGATCCACTGCAGCGTCGACAGCCGGCGCTCCTGCGTGTTGTAGAAATTGCCGAGCGTCGTGTCGGGGAACAGCTGCATGGGCGCCACGCCCTGCGGGTCCAGGTTCGTTCTGGTGCCGCGCCACTGCACGGTCGACTCCCCGATGAGCCGGTCCGTCCACAGCGCGCGCTCGGTCAGCGACACGTGATTCACACGCTCGCGCAGATCGACGGTCGCCTCCGGCGGCGTGAACGTGCCGAGCGACGCCCACGTGGTGGTGCTCGGGAACAGGCCGACCTGGCCGATGAGCGAGTGCCGCGGGCTGAGATTCGCGTCCACGCGCGAGAACGAGCTGAACCACTGCGTCGTGTGGCGCTCGTCTTCGGGACGGCTGGGGACGTCGTCGGTGCTGTAGCGGTACTGGCCCGTCTGCTCGAGGAACAGCCGGTCCTTCAGAATCGGTCCGCCCACTTCCACGCGCGGCCCGAAGCCCGAGATGCCTTTGACGTTCCAGTCCTCTTTGCGTTTCGTGCGCAGCGTCGGATCGAAGTTGTTCACCCGGAGCCGCCACTGGTCGCCGGCGCGCTTGGTCTGAATGACGACGAGACCCGACGAGAACCGGCCGTACTCGACCGCGTACGGGTTCGGCAGCACCGAGACCGAATCGATCGCGTCGTCGGGCAGCGTCAGGTTCACGAGGCCCATCGCGGGATCGGCCAGCGTCGTCGCACCAATCTGGACGCCCGACTGCGTCGGCCGGCCGCCTTTGATGCTCATGCCGCCGGGCACTTCAATCACGCTCGCCAGCAGGCGCATCGCCGCGCCGAGCCCGCCGCCGGGCGACAGCCGATCCGTTTCCTTGTCGTCGATCGTGTCGGTCTTCGCGAGCGTGTCGGCGCTCGACACGACCGCGGGCGGCGCGACGACGTCGATCGTGTCGGTCAGCGTGGCGATCGCGAGATCGATCTGGACGTCGGCCGCCTTCCCGGCGACGACGGTCGCCGTGACGGCGAGCGTCGTGAATCCGCCGAGCGACGCGACGACCCGATACGGGCCCTCGGGCAGGTCCTCGATGCGGAAATGCCCGTCGCCCTCCGACAGGAGCGAGGCGACCTGGCGGTTGTTGGCGGCGACCACCATGATCTGCGCGCCGGGCAGGCGCACCGTGTTGTTCAAGGTCGTCACGACGCCGTCGATGGCGCCGGTCGCCGGGCGCACCTGCGCGGTTCCGCGTGCTGCGCCCGCGCACACGAAGGCAACGGCCAGCACCACGGCCGGGACGGAGCACCGAAGGAATCCGGACCGCAGCCTCACGTTTCAGTTTCCGTTGGGTCTTTCCAATTGTGGCCCTACGCCGAACGGGTTTTCAAGGTCGCGCGCGCCCGGAAGCGCGCGGTCAGTTCGGACGGAGACGGCTCGACCCGGCCGATTCCGGGCTGATTGCCGCGCTCGACGTCGACGACGAGCATCGCCGGCGCGGGAGTGTGGAGAAACGAGCGCAGCGCATCCGTCAGCGCCTGTTCGTCGCGCACGCGCACGACCGAGCGGTAGCCGGCGGCGCGGGCGACGGCGTCCAGCGGCACGCGATCGGAAATCGTCCGCTGATCGCCCGTCGATCCGTGCGCGGCGTTGTCGAAGACGACGTGGTAGAAGTTCGGCGGCGCCGCGGCCGCGACGCTGCCGAGCGCGCCCATGTTCATCAGCACGTTGCCGTCGCCGTCGAAGACGACGACCGTCCGCGACGGCTGGACGAGCGCGAGGCCGAGTCCGATCGAGGACGCGAGCCCCATCGATCCGATCATGTAGAAGCGCGACGGCGCGTCAGCGTGCGTGTACAGCTCGCGGCCGATCATGCCGTTGCAGACGACGGTGAGGCAGTCCGCGCCAGTGACGTCGACGGCATCGGCGACGCGCGCGACGGCGAAGGCGCGCTTCACGATTGCAGCCTCCCCTTCCCGACGACGAGCGCGACGGGCCTGCGCGTCTCGCGCATGACACGGGTGAGCCGCTCGACGTTCGCGCCGAGCGTCGCCGGATCGAACACCGCGTACGGGATCTGCAGCAGCTGCAGAAACGGCTGCATCACGTCGCCCATGATGAGATGTTCGGGCGCGTCCTTCCCGCCTTCGCCGCGCCAGCTGACCGCGAGGAGCGCCGGGATGTCGTAGATCTGATGCAGCGACACGAGCGCGTTCATGCTGACGCCGAGCCCGCTGTTCTGCATGAAGACGACGGGCTGCCGGCCGCCGAGGTAGGCGCCCGCCGCGAGGCCCAGCGCGGAATCTTCGCGCACCGCGCTGACGTAGCCGTAGCGCGGCTCGGCGTCGAGGATGCGCGTCACGCCCTCGAAGAGCGAGCAGGGAACGCCCGTGAAGAAGTTGTAGCCGTGCTGTTCGAGCAGGTCGAGGAAGTGGCGGGACGGACTAGCCAACTTCTGTCCACGCCCGGCGATAGTCGTCGAACGTATCGACCTCGAGCCAGCCCTGGTGGATCCCGACCGATCCGACCGCGTGCCCGCGCCGGATGACCTCGTGCAGCAGATCGGTCAGCTTCGCCTTCCGCAGCGACGGCGACTCGTGGACGGGCGCCGACTCGCCGCGCTCGCGCAGCTCGCGATAGACTTCGCCGAGGATCTGGCAGCCGTGCGCCGTGAGCTTCGCCATGCCGATGAACTCGGCGGTCGCCTCGCCCGGGTCCAGCGACTGCCCGATCGCCGTGAGCCGCACGGGCTGATCGTCGGCGAGGAAGCGGTGGTGGCGCCGCGGCGTGGGCGTTTCGATCACGAGATCGGCCGCCGAGCCCTCGCGCGTCGCGCGCGTGTCGGGCCACGAGCGATCGCAGACGAGCGCGATGTCCTGGTCGCACTGCAGCAGGCGGTCGAGGATGTTGCGGTCGAACAGGATGTCGCCGTACATCACGATCACCGTGCCCGACAGCTCCGAGCCCGCGCGCAGCAGGCTCTCCAGCTCGCCGCTCTCCTCGAACGCGTCGTTGTCGTAATAGCGCACGTTCGGGATCGTGATCATTTCCTTCTTGTAGCCGCGCACGACGGCGATCGGGCGGACGCCGGCCTGCTGCAGCATGTCCACCTGGCGCTCGAGAATCGGCTTGCCTTTCACCTCGAGCATCGCCTTCGGACGATCCGAGACCAGCGGCATGAGCCGTCGATCGAAGCCGGCCGCAAGAATGATGGCCTTGACGGTCTCGACGTCGGCCGGCAGGTACTCGCGCTCGTCGGCCTTCATCTGGGCGAGGTTCACGAGCCGGTAGACTTCAGTCAGCGGCACGATGCGATCTTCGACGTTCGACGCGCGACCGGTCTCGCGGATCGTCTTCAGGGACTCCTGCGCCGCGCGAATCGCCGCGCGCATGCCCTGATTCGCGAAGATCATCAGCTTCAGTCCGGCGCGCGCGAGCTCGTCGATGCTCGCGCCGTTGTAGGTCGTCGGCACGCACGCGAGCGGCGTCAGCCGATCCCATTCGGAGGCGAACTGCGCGACCTCGTCCATCGTGCCGTGCTTGGAATGGATCAACACGACGTCGGCGCCCGCGTCGGCGTACGCGCGGCCGCGGCGCAGCGCCTCTTCCATGCCCCAGCCGGCGATCAGCGCCTCGGTCCGCGCGACGATGACGAGCTCGCCGGCGGCGGCGTCGACGGCCGACGTGATCTTCAGGACCTGCTCGTCGGTGTCGGTCAGCAGGCGCTTGACGCCGCCGTAGAAGCTGCAGCGCTTCGGAAAGACGTTGTCTTCGATGCAGATGCTGGCGATGCCGGCGGCGGCGAACTGGCGCACCGTCCGGATCGCGTTGATCGAATTGCCGAAGCCCGTGTCGCAGTCGGCCATCACGGGAAGACTCACGGCGTCGTTCATGACCTGCGCGGCGTGCAGCGTCTCGGTCATCGTCAGGATGCTGGCATCCGGCACGGCGTAGCTCGCGCTGATTTCGAACCCGCTCGCCCAGACGGCGTCATAGCCGGCTTCCTCGACGATCCGCGCCGTGAGGCCGTCGTGCGCGCCTCCGAGCACGATCGGGCCGGGTTTCGCGAGCAGGCGCCGGAGCGCCGCGGCTTTCGACAGAAGTGGCGTGACGCGTTTGCTCATGGAACATCGACGATACCACAGTCATGCTTTGATAAAGTAGGTGTCACGTTGGTGATACAGCCCGTCCGCGGACGCCGCGCGTTCCGCGAATTCATCGATTACGCCTACGAGAGGAACGCCGCCGATCCGCACTGGATTCCTCCGCTGCGCCTCTCCGAGCACGAGCGGCTGAAGCCGGCCAAGAATCCGTTCTTCGCGCACGCCGACGTCGAGCTGTTCCTCGCGCGCCGCCCCGACGGCCGGATCGCCGGACGCATCGCCGCGATCGACGATCGGCTCCACCAGGAGACGCATCGCGATCAGACGGCCATGTTCGGCTTCTTCGAAGCCGAGGACGCCGACGCCGCGCGCGCGCTGCTGAACACGGTCGAGGCGTGGGCGGCCGCCCGCGGCCGGCGCCGCGTGCGCGGACCGATCAATCCGTCGCTCAACGAGAGCTGCGGCCTGCTGATCGACGGCTTCGACACCGACTCGATGCTGCTGATGCCGCACAACCCGCCGGAGTACGCGGCGTTCATCGAGTCGGCCGGCTACGGCAAGGTCAAGGATCTCTACGCGTGGCTGTACGACATCGCGGCCGAGCCGCCCGAGGTCATCACGCGCCTCGCGGCGCGCCTGCGCGAGCGGCTGCAGCTCGTCGTGCGTCCGCTGAACCTGTCCGAGTTCACGAGCGAGATCGAACGTCTGCGCGAGATCTACTGCGGCGCGTGGGAGAACAACTGGGGCTTCGTGCCGCCGACGAAGGAGGAATTCCGGCGCCTGGCGACGGAGCTCAAGCCGATCTTCGATACGCGGGCGGCGGTCGTCGCCGAGGCCGAGGGCCGCATGGTGGCGTGCGCGGTCGCGGTGCCGGACATCAATCAGGCGCTGAAGGGCACGAGCGGCCGGCTCTTCCCGAGCGCGCTGTTCCGTCTGCTGATGCGCCGTCGCTACATCGATCAGGCGCGGCTCCTGCTGCTGGGCGTCGCGCCCGAGTACCGCACGCGCGGCCTCTATCCGCTGCTCGTGTACGAGCTGCACCGCCAGACGCGCGGCGGGCCGTACAAGCGCGCGGAGTTCTCGTGGGTGCTCGAGGACAACCGCGACATCAACCAGCCGGCCGAGAACTCCGGCGCGCGCCGCTACAAGACCTACCGCATCTACGAAAAATCCCTGAGTTAACCACGGAGGATACGGGGGACACGGAGGAAGACACACTCATGATGTGCCCCTCGTGAATCCGTCGTACTGACGAGCTAACAACGAGAAACGCAGAAACCGCGGAACTCGCAGAGACGCTCGACGCGGGCGGCCTGCAAAGCAGGCCGCGCTGCGTCGGTCGGAAGCCGGTGCGCAAACGACGAATCACCGGAGTCCACGTCGCTTGCGCGCCGGCTTCCGGCCGACTCGACGCCGCTTCGCGGCGCCGCGTCGAGCGTGGGCCCTCCGTGACCTCCGTGTCCTCCGTGGTTAACGTTCTTTTCTTCTCTGCGTTTTCTGCGGGTTCCGCGTTGATCGTCGTCAGTCCTATCTTTCGAACCGGAACTGCAGGCGCACGCCGCGGTTGTCCGAGTTGTAGAACGTGCCGTACGACGGCGAGTTCGTGTTGGCCTGCACGTCCGCCGGCAGAAACGCCCCGAGGATGTTGGTGACGCGGATGCCGACCCACGGTTGGTACCGCAGCACTTTGATCCGCCGCTCGAGGCCGAGTTCGAGGCGCGCGGCGTTCGGGAAGCGCAGCGAGTTTCGCGGCCCGACGAAATCCAGCATCTCGTTGACGGCCGAGTACGGAATGCCCGTCCGCCAGTCGAACACGCCGAGGAAGAGCCAGCGCGGCGCGGGCATCAGGCGGCCGCGCACGAACAGCCGGTGCGGCACGTCCGCGTTCAGCGGCGCGTACGCGTTCGCGCCGACGACCGGCGTCAGCACCGTGTCGAAGAAATTCGTCAGCGCGTTCAGGTCGCCCTGCGCCTTCGACCGCACGTACGACGCGTCGACGTCGACCGATGATCCGCGCGTGAAGTGCACGCCGACCTCGGCGTCGCGGTAGCTGGACGCGCCGGCGCTGGACAACGTCAGCGCCGCGCCGGCCGGCGTCACCGACGGCGTCACGATCAGCTCCTGCCGCCCTTCGCGCTGGAGAAAGCCGGTGCGGAACGCCCATTGCGCATTCAACCGGTGCTCGTAGGTCACGTCCCAGGTCCGGCTCCGCGGCGTCTCGAGGCCCGGCGCCGTGAGACGCGCGACGCGCGCGGCGGGACCGAGGGGCGTCACGCCGTCGGCGGCAAAGCGCGTGTCCGTCTCGAGCTCGAACGTCCCGAACGCGCCGGCGACGGCCGGCGTGCGTTCGTAGAAGAGTCCCCAGCCTCCGCGCAGCACGGCGCTGCCCGACTCGTTGAGGAGCACGGCCGTTCCGAGGCGCGGCGACAGGTTGATGCGATCGAGAACGCCGTCACGATCGAGGCGGCCGCCGAACTCGACGTACCAGCGCGGATGCAGTTGCAGGCGATCCTGCGCGAAGAGCGCCGCCTCCAGGCTGCCGACGGCCTGACTCGTCGCGGCCGCGAAATCCAGGCGCCGCGCGGTCGTGCCGTCGGCGCGCTCGATCACGACGGATCGACTGTCGCTGGTCCCGTCGTATTGCGTGTGGATCAGATCGACGCCGGCCTTGAACAGGTGCAGGCCGACCGGGCCGTCGCGATCCGTCGTCACGACGCTGACGAGCTGATACGACGTCGAGTTGCGGTGCTGCCGGTTGAAGAAGTTGCCCAGCGTGGTGTCCGGCTGCAGTTCCATCGGCGCGGTTCCCTGCGGGACCACGTCGGTGCGCGACTGGAAGAACTGCAGCGTCGTCTCGCTGACCGTCTTGGCGGTCCACAACGCGCGCTCGGTGATCGACGCCTGCTTGCCGTAGATGTGAAAGTCGACCGACGCGTCGGGCGGAATGAACGTGCCGAGCGTCGCGAACGTCGACCGGCTCGGAAACAGCCCGACCGTCGCGCCGAGGCTGTGACTCGGCGACACGTTCGCGTCGAGGCGCGTGAACGAGCTCATCGTCGTCGACACGCGCTCCTCGTCCGGGGGCCGGCTCGGCACCTCGCCCGTGCTGTAGCGGAACTGTCCCGTCTGCTCGAGGAACACCCGGTCTTTGACCAACGGTCCGCCCGTGGCGAACCGCGGGCCGAACGCATCGATGTGCGTGAAGGTGAACGGCTGGTCGCGCCGGTTGCGGAACGTCGGACCGAAACGGTTGATCCGGAATATCCATTGATCCTTGGCGCGGCGCGTCTGAATCACGACGAGGCCCGAGGCGAAGCGGCCGTACTCGACGGCGTACGGATTCGGCAGCACCGTCACCGAGTCGATCGCATCGTCGGGCAGCGAGACATTCGCGATGGCCGACGCCGGATCGACGAGCGTCGCGGCGCCCAGCTGCACGCCCGCCTGGTTCGGCCGCCCGCCCTTGATGCTGATGCTGCCGTCCGGCAGCGTGATCGCGGTCGACAGCATGCGCACGGCGCCCTGAAAGCCGGTGCCCGGCACGAACTGATCGAGCTCGCGGCTGGCGATCGCTTCGACCGGCGCCAGCGTGTCGCCGCCGGACACGGCCGTCGTCGTTCCCACGACGTCGATCGTGTCGGACAGCGTGCCGATCGGCAGATCGATCGTGACGTTCGCGGGATCGCGATCGGTCACGGCGGCGGACTCCAGCATCGTCTCGAAGCCCTGGAACACCGCCATCACGCGGTACGTGCCGGTCACCAGGCCGCCGACGTGAAAGCGCCCGTCGCCGTCGCTGACCACGGTCGCGACAATCCGGCCGGTCGCGTCGATGACGATCACGCTGACGCCGCCGAGCGGCGTGGTGTGCTGCGTCGAGACCGCGCCGTCGATGGCGCCAATCGGCACTTGCGCAGTCGCGGGGCCTGGCCACGCGAGCAGCGCCGCGCCGATCACGAATGGCAGATGCCAGCGGACGCGACTCATGCGTTCCGCAACTCCTGCAGTCGGGGCCAGACGTGCCGGGTGACGCGGGCGAACTGCCGCTCGTCGTCGATTTCGCCCCACAGCAAATCCGGCACGAGCACGGCGGCAATCGGGCGCTCGGCGGCCACGTTGACCAGCGCGCCGGCCTCATAGTCCATGCGCTCGTGGCCGAATCGCACGACGAACTCGGCGAAGGCACGGCGCATCGCTCGCGCGCCTTCCGCGGACAGGCGCGTGATGCCCACGAACTCGCCGGCGATGCCGGGCAGTTCGGCGGCGCGCTTGCTCATCGTCTGCAGACGTCCGTTCGGCGCGCACACCCAGACTTCGTCGCCCGCTCCGGTCGGCCCGGAGAGGAGCGTCGCGTCGGACGCCGGCGACGCAAGGATCGCCGTCAAGGCTCGCGTTTCATACACGATGTCGCTCTCCAGCACGAGGACGCCGGCGGCATCGCCGGGATCCGCGGCGTCGAGCGCCCGCGCCAGCGACGCCATGCTGCCGGACGTGGCAAATCGTTCGTTGAGGATCGTCCGTACTCCCGGCCGCTGAGCCGCGAAGAGCTCGTACTGCTCGGCGCAATAGCCAACGACGATGATCACGTCGTCGATGCCGGCCTCGTGGAGGACACGCACCGATCGGCCGGCGAGCGTCTCGCCGTCGATCTCGATGAGCCCTTTCGGTCTGGCGTCGACCATCGACCTCAGACGCGTGCCCATGCCGGCCGCGAGAATGATCGCACGGCAGTCACGCGCGGCCAATGGCCACTCCCAGGCTGTGGATGAAACGCCGGTAGTCGTCCTCGCGAACGTCGCCCATCGTCGCGACGCGGAAGAGCGTCGCCGCCAGCGGCCCCTGCCCCGCGTAGATGACGAAGCCGTCGCGTTTCAGCGCGTCGTGGAGCTCGGCGTAGCCGATTTCTCCCGGCAGCGCGATCGCGGTCAGCGTCGTCGAGCGCAGCGCGGGCGGCAGCAGCAGCGCGAGTCCCAGCGCCGCCACGCCCTCTCGGACGATCGCCGCCGCGCGGCCGTAGCGCGCGACGCGGCCGTCGACGGTCTCGTCGATCAGTTCGTCGAGCGCAGTGCGGAGCGCGTACGCGACCTGCACGGCGGGCGTGAACGGCGTCGATCGCTTTTCCTGTTCGTCGTGATGCCGCGGCAGGTGCAGGTACAGCGTCCGCTCCGGGTAGCCGCGCATCGCGTCCATGAACTCGCGCTTGACCAGCGCGAACGAGAGGCCGGGCAATCCCTGAACGCACTTGTTCGCGGTGCACGCGACCGCGTCTGGGGCCAGCGTCGCGAAGTCGAAGGCCTCGCCCGCCAGCGCGCTGACGGCGTCCACGAGCAGACGAGTCCGATGCCGCCGGCACAGCGCGGCGACCGGCGCCAGATCGTTCAGCAGCCCTGTCGTCGTCTCGTGGTGGACGATGGCCAGCGCGTCGTACTGCGTGTGCGCGAGCCGCGTCGCAATCGCGTCGAGCGACGGACGCTCCATCGGCGAGCACTCGACCACGTCGTGCGCGATGCCGTGTACGCGGGCGATCCGCGCGATGCGCTCGCCGTACACGCCGTTCTGGACGACGAGCAGCCGCCCGCCGTCCGGCACGGCCGAGGCCGTCACGGCTTCCACCATCGCGGTGCCGCTGCCGGTCAGCAGGACCGGCGTGTACTCGCCTGCGGGCGTGCGAAACGCCTCGAGCAGGCGCTGGCGGATGCCGTCCTGCAAGTCGAAGAACTCGGGCTCGCGATGACAGAGATCCGGGCCGCCGAGCGCCTCGCGGACGCGCGGGCTGACGTTGACGGGACCCGGATTGAGCAGAATGGTCCGGACAGTTTTGACAGTGTTGACAATGTTCACAGGGGCGCCCAGAAAAGTATCACACGCGCGTCACACCCCGGCCGCGGCGACGAGGCCCCAGATCACGAGGGCCAGCGCGGCGCCCGCGACGACGTCGACGATGTAGTGATAGCGGCCGACGACGCAGGCCAGGCTGATGCTGGCGGCCAGGACGAACAGGATCGCGCCGGCCCACGGCATCGCCACGCCGACGGCCATCGCGACCGCGAGCGAGCCGGCGACGTGACCGCTCGGAAACGTGTTCGCGCGGATCGTGAACGTGCTGACGAGGCCGGAGGCGATCTGATGGAACGCACGGGCGCGCTGGCTCGACGGACGCTCGAGCGCCCACGGCGGGCGCGTCTGAATCAGGCTCAGCGGCGCGAACGCGCCGAATTCCGCGGCGACGACCATCGTCCAGTAGTGATCCGCCATCGCGCGGCGGCCGGTCCAGACGAGCGCGGCGAAGCCGGCCGGGATGAGGAGAAAGCAGCCGAGGTAGATGACCTCCAGGTACGCCAGCACCGGGCGCGGCCAGTGCGCGAACCGCGTCGTCGGATCGCCGAGCAGCCGGTGGTCCCACGCCATCAGCCAGCGTTCGAACGCCGGCGCCGAGCCGACGAAAAATCGTCCCGACACGTAATAGCCGACGAGAATCAGGATTGCGGGCGCCCAGTCACGGACCAGCGGGCTCGCGTCGCGCGGCAGCATCCAGATCGCGGCGATCATGACGATGCCGATGATCGTGACCTGGACGCGGCGCGCCATGGGCAGCGGGCGGATCCACGCCGCCACCGCCATCACGCCGAAGTATCCCGCCGCGAGCCCCTCCGAAAAACGCACGGTATCGACCTCTCGTGATGCTAACGTATGTCGCGTGTCCGCCGCCTTCATGCAGGTTGACTACGCCGAGCCGCACCTCGCGCGCGGGCGTCGGATTCTCGCGGCGCATCCGGAGCTGCGCGCGCTCGCGGGACCGCGGGCGCTGAGCGCGGTGTGGATCGTCGTCCTCGTGTCGGCGCAGATCGCGATGGCCGTCGCGCTCGGGCCTCAATCGTGGCACATCTGGCTGCCGGTGGCCTACATCATCGGCGCGACGATCGATCACGCGCTGTGGGTCCTCATTCACGAGTGCGCGCACAACCTGATCTTCGGCGCGCGGCTCGGCAATCGCGCGGCGGCGCTCACCGCGAATCTGCCGCTCGTGTTTCCGGCGGCGATGTCGTTCTGCAAGTACCACCTGCTCCACCATCGCCACCTGGGCGAGATCGAGCTCGATGCCGATCTCGCCGGCCCGGTCGAAGCGCGCATGGTCGGTCGATCGTCGATCCTCAAGACGGTGTGGCTGGCCGCGTTCGTGCTCGTCGTCGGCACGCTGCGGCCCCGCCGCCTGACGCGCGTGCCCTTCGTCGACCGCTGGACGACGATCAACCTGCTGGTGCAGGCGGCCGCCGTCGTCGCGCTCGTGTGGTGGTTCGGATGGGCGCCGCTGAAGTACCTCGTCGCCTCGTCCATTCTCGCGATCGGCTTTCATCCGCTCGGCGCGCGCTGGATTCAGGAGCACTACGTGTTCGCGCCCGGCCAGGAGACGTACTCGTACTACGGCCCGCTCAACCGCGTGTCGTTCAACGTCGGCTACCACAACGAGCATCACGATCTCGTGACCGTACCCTGGTCCAACCTGCCGCGGGTCCGCGCGGGCGCGCCGGAGTTCTACGACACGCTGCGGTCGCACGGCTCGTGGACGGGGCTCCTCGTCGCGTTCCTCCGCGATCGCGACATGACGCTCTTCAGCCGCATCATCCGTCCGCTGCGGGGCGAACCCACGCGCGAGCCGTGATCCGCAGGGTCGCGATCACGGGAGCGACCGGCTTCATCGGCCGCCATCTCACCGCCCGCCTCGCCTCCCGCGGCGTCAGCGTCCACGCCGTTCAGCGGCCCGAGTCCAGGCAGCCGGCGCCGGAAGGCGCGACGGTCGTGCGCGCCGCGCTCGACGCCGGGTCGCTCGCGCCGGTGTTCGCGCAGGTCGACGCGGTCGTGCATCTGGCGGGCGTCGTCTCGTCGACGCGCGCGCGCGATTTTACCGACGTCAACGTCGCCGGCACGCAGGCGGTCGCGCGCGCCGCGCGCGCCGCGGACGTGCCCGTGATCCACGTGTCGAGCCTCGCCGCCGCCGGCCCCGCGGCGCCGTCGGCGCCGCGCGGCGAAGCGGACGCGTCGCGGCCCGTGACGCCGTACGGCCGCAGCAAGCTCGAAGGCGAGCGCGTGATCGCGGCCGAGCAGGGTCTCCGCTGGACGATTCTGCGGCCCGGCGTCGTGTACGGACCCGGCGATCGCGCCATGCTGCCGCTGTTCGCGCTCGCCAGACGCGGCGTCCTGCCGCTCGTCGGGCGCGCGACGGCCGCGTTCACATTCGTGTACGTCGACGATCTCGTTCGCGCGATCGTCGCCGCGCTGGATCTGCCCGCGCGGCAGGACACGCTGTTCGTCGGCCACCCCGAGCCCGTCGCCACGCGCGGGCTGCTCGAGGACATTCGGTCGGTCGTCGGCGGCGGCGCCATCATCGTCCCGATCCCGATGCTTCTCACGCGCGCCGCGGCGCTCGCCGGGGAGCTCGCCGGCGCGCTTGCTGGACGCCCGATGACGATCAATCGCTCGCGCTACACGGAGCTGGCGTCGGAGGGATTCGTGTGCCGCGTCGATCGGCTGCGCGAACAGCTCGGCATCGTCGCTGAAGTTGATCTTCGGACAGGATTGACGCGAACCGCGGAGTGGTATCGAAAAGAGGGCTGGATCTGAAATCTAACTCACGGCTACTCGCGTGACTCCGAGTTCAGCCCCAACCCGTCCCAGCACGTCCAGCGCGCGGGCGATGTGCTCGGGCGTGTGCGCGGCCGAGCAGCTCGCGCGCAGGACGCACTCATCGACCGGGCACCCGGGCGGCACGATCAGATTCACGTAGAGACCCTCGGCGAGCAGGCGCTGCCACAACGCGATCGTGCGCGCTTCGTCGCCGGTCATGATCGGCACGATCGGCGATTCGGTCTCGCCAATCACGTAGCCGACCTCGCGCAGCCCCTGACGGAGCCGGCGCACGTTCGCCCACAGCTGCTCGCGCAGCTCCGGCGTCCGGCGCACGACGTTGACGGCGGCGCTCACGCTCGCGATGTTCGACGGCGATCCCGACGCCGTGAAGACGTAGGCGCGCGCCAGGAAATGCAGCGCGCGCAGCTCGGGATGATCCGACACGCACACGCCGCCGATTCCGGCCAGCGACTTCGAGAACGTCCCCACCAGGAAGTCGACGTGCTCGAGCACGCCCTGATCTTCCGCGCATCCAAGGCCGGACGGACCGTACGTGCCGAGCGAATGCGCTTCGTCGACGAGCAGGTACGCGTCGTGCGCGCGGCAGACGTCGACGATGTCGCGCAGCGGCGCGACGTCGCCGCGAATCGAGTAGAGCCCCTCGACGACGACGAGCTTGTTGCGGCGCTGGCGGTCCAGCCGCTCGAGCTTCTTGCGGAGGCTCTCGGCGGAATTGTGACGGAAGCCGATCACCTGCGCCGCCGTCTGGCGCGTCGCGTCGTAGATGCTCGCGTGGCTGTCGCTGTCGATCAGGATGACGTCGCCCTGGCCGCACAGTCCGCCGATGAGCGACAGGTTCGCCTGGTAGCCGGTGCTGAAGATGATCGCGTGGCGCTTGCCGAACCATTCGGCGAACTGCCGCTCGAGATCCTCGTGAATCGCCAGCGTGCCGTTGGCCGTGCGCGATCCGGTCGTGCCGGTGCCGTACTCGCCCACCGCGCGGCGCGCCGCCTCGATGACCTCGGGATGCAGCGTCAGGCCGAGATAGTTGTTGGACCCGAACATGAGCGTGGGCCGGCCCTGGACGACGACTTCGCAGGGCCCGATCACGCGATCGATCACCGTCAGGCCGGGCATGGCCGATCGGTCCGCGAACTTCGCGCACCGCGCTTCGACCGCCCGCAGTTTGTTGAGGAGATCCATCGAGTCTGTGTGCCTCAGCCCGTTGCCCTACGACTTCACCGCTTCCGCCACCAGCTCGCCGCGCTCGTATCGCGCCTTGGTCGCCGCGCGCTGCACTTTCCCGCTGGTCGTCCGGCTCACGGTCCCGCTCGGGACCAGCGCCACGGCGTCCACATACAAGCCGAACAAATCGCCAATCCGGCGCCGAATCGTGTCGGTCAGCACGTCGGTCGCGACCGTGCCGTTCGGTTCGGCGACGATGACGACGCGATCGGGACGGCCATGATTGGTGGCGCCGAACGCCACCACGCGGCCCCGGCGAACGCCCGCGAGGCCGTCGACCGCCCATTCGAGATCCTGCGGATGGTACTTGCGGCCGTGAACGATGATGACGTCCTTGGCGCGCCCGCAGACAAATAGTTCGCTGTCCGAAAGATACCCGAGATCGCCCGTGTGCAGCCACCCGTCCCGGATGGTCTGCGCCGTCAGGGCATCCCGCTTATAGTAGCCCAGCATAACCGAAGGACCCGCGAGCAGGATTTCTCCCACGTGCCGCTCCGGCAGGGGCCGTCCGTCCTCCCCGACGATGCGAATCTGGTGCTCGGGCAGGGGTTTCCCGCAGCTGACGAGCCCCACCGAGAGGCCTTCCCCCTTGTGCGGGATCGCGATCCGGCGCTCGGTCAGCGCGTCGGCCGAGACTTCTTCGGTGCGCGGCGCGCGCCCGCGGGCCGGAAACGCCGCGGCCAGGACGTGCTCGGCGAGCCCGTAACTCGGGAGGTAACTCGTCTTCCTGAATCCGACTGGGGCGAATTTCTGCGCAAACGCCGCGAGCGTCGGCGGATGGATCGGCTCGGCGCCGCAGCCCGCCACGCGCCACGACGCGAGATCGAGCCCGGCCATGTCGCGGTCCTTCACGCGGCGGACGCACAGGTCGTACGCGAAATTCGGGCCGAAGCTGATCGTGCCGCGGTGCCGCGTGATCGCCGACAGCCATTCGGACGGCCGCTTCACGAAGGCCTGCGGCGTGAGGAGCACGCACGGGCAGCGCCCGTAGAGCGCGCCGAACGCCATCCCGACCAGCCCCATGTCGTGGTTGAGCGGCAGCCAGCTGACCGCGACGTCGTCGGGCGTCGTGCCGACGCCGTGGTGGTTGAACGCGTCGACGTTGGCCGAGACGTTCGCGTGCGTGAGCGCGACGCCCTTGGGCGAGGACGTCGATCCGGACGTGAACTGCACGAAGGCGATGTCGTCGATCTTCGGCATCACGCCGGGCTCGTCGCACGGCCCGTGCAGGCTGGCGTGCGCCAGCACCTGCGTCAGCTCCGGACATTGCGCGCGCACGCGATCGAATTCGGGGACCAGCGCGTTGGTCGTGATCACCGTGCGCGCGCCGGACGATCGCAGGATCGACGTCGTGAGCTCGAGGTACCGCGGCAGGTCGCTCGTCGTCGCCGGCGGATAGAGCGACGCGGGGATGACGCCCGCCATCGACGCGCCGAACAGCGTGGACAGGAATTCTTCGGCGTCGGCCAGCACGATGGCGACCAGGTCGCCGCGCCGCAGGCCCGCTGCACGCAGCGCGGCCGCGACCTGAATCGCGCGGCAGCGCAGATCGGCGTACGAGACGATTCTTTCCGCGCCGGCAGACACGAAGACAAAGCCCGCGCGCGTGCGCGCGGCCTGCTCCAGTGCCTCGGGCATGGTCCGCGGTGTGGGCATCAGGCCTTTGGCCGCTCCCCGACGAGCTCGGCGACCTGCGCCACGACTTGCCCCACGGTGCGCGTGGCGGGCACGTCGTTGAGCGGGATGGAAATGTCGAAGCGGTCCTCGAGTTCGGCGATCACTTCGAGCACCTGCAACGAATCGAATCCCAGATCGGCGATCAGGTCGCTGGCGAGCGAGGGCTTGATCGGGCGACGACTCACGCTGTTGAGGACGTCGATCACGCCTTCTTCGATGGCGGCGGAGGCTGGCTGCGGCATGGCAGAAATGTTGCGTAAGAATAGCATCACCCCGTGAGAAAACAATAACGGTATGATGCGCTCGGCGGGAGGTTCACGTGGAGCAGGACGTCGAGCGACAGGTCATCGGTCTGATTGCGCGCAAGAAGAAGCTGGACCCCGCGCGGATCACGCCGGCCAGTACGTTCGAGGAACTCGGGCTCGATTCGCTCGACGCCGCGGATCTGATCTTCACGATCGAGGATACGTTCAAGATTGTCGTCCCCGACGAAGCGGCGCTGTCGATGAGGTCCGTGGGGCAGGTCGTCGCCGGCATCGAGAAGCTCGTGGCCGACGGCGCCGGGGCGCCCTGACGTGCGGCGTGTCGCCGTCACCGGACTCGGGGCCGTGTCCGCGCTCGGCGTCGGCGTCGCCCCGTTCTGGGAGCGCGTGGTCGCGGGCGCGAGCGGCGTCCGCCGCATTTCCAACTTCGACGCCACCGGATTTCTCGCGCAGGTCGCGGCCGAAGTCCCCGGCTACGATCCCGCGCGACATTTCTCCGACGCCGAGCAGGACATCCTCGATCGCTTCGCGCAGTTCGCGCTGATCGCCGCCGGCGAAGCGTGCGCGCAGGCCGGCCTCACGCTGGACGACGCCGAGCGCGATCGCGCCGGCGTCACGATCGGCAGCGGCATGGGCGGCGTCGTCACGCAGGACCAACGCTACCAGAAGCTGTACGGTGAAGGCGTGTGGCGCGTGCACCCGTTCACCATCCCGCGCATCATGAACAACGCCGCCACCTCGCAGATCAGCATGCGCCACGGCCTGCGCGGACCGTCGCTGTCGATCGGGACGGCATGCGCGGCGTCGGCGCACGCGATCGGCGAAGCCGCCGAGATGATCCGCGCCGGGCGCGCGGACGTGATGATCGCCGGCGGCGCCGAAGCGCCGATCGCGCCGGGCGTCGTCCGCGGCTGGGAGTCCATGCGCGTGCTGGCGCCCGCGCCGGCCGGCGATCCGTCGCGCGCGTGCCGTCCGTTCAGCCGCGATCGCCTCGGGATGGTGCTCGGCGAAGGCGCGGGGATCGTCGTGCTCGAGGCCTGGGACCGCGCGACCGCGCGAGGCACGACGATTCTGGCGGAGATCGCCGGCTACGCCGCGACGGCCGACGCGGGACACATCACGCAGCCTGGCGTGCACTCGCCCGCGCGCGCCATCACGCTGGCGCTCGCGCAGGCGGGCATGGCGCCGGCCGACATCGACTACGTCAACGCGCACGGCACGGCGACGCGGCTCAACGACGCGACCGAGACGACGGTCATCAAGCAGGCGTTCGGCGCCGACGCCGCGCGCCTCGCGATCAGCTCGACCAAGGCCGTCCACGGTCATGCCATGGGCGCGTCCGCCGCGCTCGAGTGCATCGCGACGATCCTGGCGGTGCGGCACGGCGTCGCGCCGCCGACGGCCAACTACACCGAGCCCGATCCGGAATGCGATCTCGACTACGTGCCGAACACCGCGCGGCCCATGAAGATTCGCGCGGCCATCTCGAATTCGTTCGCGTTCGGCGGGCTGAACGCCGTCCTGGCGATAAAGAAAGTCTGAAAGCTGAGAGCTGAGCGCTGACTGCTGAAAGCTGGTCCGCGCACAGGTAGAATACCTGGGGAATGCGGCGCTACCTTTCTGCCATCCTGCCCTTCTGCCTTTCTGCCATTCTTCTGGCGCAGATCGATCCGAAGACCGCGTTGCTCGAGCGCAGCGCGTGGAGCGCGCTCAACGCGGGTCAGGCGCATACCGCGGCGGAGGCGTTTCGGCAGGCGCTCGCGGCCGATCCGAAGAACGCGCGGCTGCATCTCGGCGCGGGCATGGCGGCGGCGCTCGAACGGCGCGACGCGGACGCCCGGGACGAGTTCGAACGCGCGCTCGCGCTCGATCCGAAGCTGCCGCAGGCGCGCGCGCGGCTCGGGTTGATCGAGTACCGCATGGGCGATCCGGCGAGCGCGATCCGCACTTACGAAATCGTCGTCGCCGAGAATCCGGACGATCGCGGCGCGCAGGCGACGCTCGATCGGTGGAAACGCGAGGCCGAGCTGCACGATCAGATGCGGCAGGCGATCGACGATCGCTTCACCGTGTCGTTCGAGGGGCCGCGCGAGGAAGCGATCGCGGCGCAGGCGCTCGAGTCGCTGGATCGCGCCTACTGGCGCATCGGCCAGGTGCTCGGGTCGTATCCGAGCGAGCCAATCAAAGTCGTTCTCTACACCACCCAGCAGTTCACCGACATCACCCGATCGCCCTCATGGGCCGCCGGCGCGTACGACGGCACGATCCGCGTGCCGATGCGCGGCGCGCTCGACAAGCAGAAAGAGCTGGACCGCGTCCTCGCGCACGAGTTCACGCACGCGCTGATCCGCACGCTCGCCTCGCGCGGCGTGCCGACGTGGCTCAACGAAGGCATCGCGACCGCGCTCGAAGCCGACGATCTCGACTGGGCGCAGAAAAACGTCGCGAAGGCCGGCGCGCCCGTGCCGCTCCGCGCGCTTCAGACCGGATTCGGCCGCTTCAATGGCGCCCAGGCCCAGCTCGCCTACGCCACGAGCGCGCTCGCCGCGCGCCGTCTGCTCGAAGAGGCCGGCGGGTTCGCCGTGGCCAACCTGCTGCGCGATCTCGGCGACGGCGCCGACTTCGAGACGGCGTTTCTCCATCGCATCCAGCGCTCGTTCGCGGATTTCCAGTCGACGCCGTTCTGACGGGCGCCGCCTCACCTATACTGGGCGCCGATGTCGACGCCGACCGGCGCGCGCGGACTGGATGCCGCGATCGCCGATCTCAAGCAGCTGCTCGGCGGTCGCGCCAACGACAGCGCGGCCGTCCGCGACCACCACAGCCACGGCGAGTCGTACCACACGCCCGCGGCGCCCGACGTCGTCTGCTTCCCGCACACGACGGCTGAAGTCGCCGAGATTCTGAAGATCAGCGCGCGGCTGAAGATTCCCGTCGTCCCGTTCGGCGCGGGCACGTCGCTCGAGGGCCACGTCAACGCGATTCGCGGCGGCATCTCGATCGACCTGCGCGAAATGAACGGGATCGTCCGCGTCAGCGTGGACGATCTCGACGTCACGGTCGAAGCCGGCGTCACGCGCAAGCAGCTGCAGAAAGCCCTGAACAACACGGGGCTCCACTTCCCCGTCGATCCCGGCGCGGACGCGACGATTGGCGGCATGACCGCGACGCGCGCGTCAGGGACGACCGCCGTCCGCTATGGCACGATGCGCGAGAACGTGCTCGGCCTGACCGTCGTCCTCGCCGACGGCTCGGTGATCAAGACCGGCACGCGCGCGCGCAAATCGTCGACGGGCTACGACCTGACGCGGCTCTTCGTCGGATCTGAAGGCACGCTCGGCGTGATCACCGAGGTGACGCTGCGCCTGCATCCGCTTCCCGAAGCGGTCTCGGCCGCCATCTGCTCGTTCGACTCGATCGACGGCGCGGTCAACACGGTGATCGCGACGATTCAGCTCGGCGTTCCGGTCGCGCGCATTGAATTGCTCGACGAGACGCAGCTCGACGCCGTCAACCGCTACTCGAAGACGGACTATCCTGTCGCGCCGACGCTGTTCTTCGAATTCCACAGCGACAGCCAGGATCACGTCGCCGGGCAGGCGAAGACCGTGCAGGCTCTCGCGACGGAACGCGGCGGCCATCGTTTCCAGTGGGCGACGCGGCTCGAGGATCGCGAGAAGCTGTGGCAGGCGCGGCACGAAGCGCTCTACGCCGCCCTTGCGCTGCGCCCCGGCTCGCGCGGCTGGACGACGGACGTCTGCGTGCCGATTTCGAAGCTGGCGGAATGCGTTGTCGAAACCCGCAAGGACAACACAGGCGCGTCGTTTCCGATCTGCCTCGTCGGCCACGCCGGCGACGGCAACTTCCACCTTATATATGTGCTGGATCCTGCGAACCCGGCGGAGCTGGAAGAAGCCGGCCGGCTGAACGATCGCATGGTGCGGCGCGCGCTCGCGATGGGCGGCACGTGCAGCGGCGAGCACGGCGTCGGCGTCGGCAAGATGAAGTACCTCGACGCGGAGCACGGCCCCGCGCTCGAGGTCATGCGTGCAATCAAGCGCACTCTTGATCCGGACAACCGCATGAATCCCGGTAAGATGGTGGACGTATGAGCGTGAATCGCCCAGCCACCAGTCACCAGCCACCCGCCATCATCGGGCGGCGCGCGTTCCTTGTCGCCGGCGTCATCGCCGCCGCGCTGGCGCTGCTCGCGCCGCTGCACGCCGCGGGGCGCGCGTTTGGGTGGAAGGCGACCGGCAAGGGCGGCGTCGTGTACCTCGTCGGCTCCATCCACATGCTGTCGAGCGCGATGTATCCGCTCAACGCGTCGCTCGAATCGGCGTACAAGGATTCCGATCTGCTCGTCGAAGAAGTGGACCTCGGACTGATGATGGACCCGTCGTCGCAGATGCAGGTGCTGATGCGCGGCATGCTGCCCTCATCGCAGTCGCTCGACAAAGTGCTGACGCCCGCCACGTACGCGCTCGTCACCAAGCACCTCGACAGTTCGGCCGCGATGCAGCCGCTCAATCTCATGAAACCATGGATGGTCGCGCTGATCATCGAGGCGCTGGAGTGGGAGAAAGCCGGTCTCGATCCCGAGCTCGGCCTCGACAAGCACTTCTACGACGAGGCGAAGAACGACAGCAAAGGCGTCCAGGGTCTGGAGACGGCCGACGATCAGCTGGCCATCTTCGACACGATGACGATGGATCAGCAGGACCACATGCTGGCGCAGACGATCAAGGACATCGACACCGAGCAGGCGCAGATGGCGAAGATGATGGACGCGTGGAGGTCGGGCGACGCCCCGGCCGTCGAGCGCGTCGTGCTCTCGGGCCTGAAAGAGGATCCCGCCCTGTATCAGCGGCTGCTCGTCGGACGCAACAAGAGCTGGATACCGAAGATCGAAGCGCTCTTCGCCCGGCGCGGCCACGCGCTCGTCGTCGTCGGCGCCGCGCACCTGGTCGGCCCCGACGGCCTCGTCGCGATGCTCAAGGCGAAGGGCTACGCCGTCGAACAGATGTAGTTATTTCGGGAAGTGCTGCTCGTACCACTTGATGCTGCGATCGATGCTGTCGACGACGTGCGTCGACTCGCGGATGCCGTGTCCCTCGCGCGGATAGCGCACCATCACCGCCTCAGTGCCAACGTCCTTTAGCGCGATATAGAACTGCTCCGCCTCGGCGATCGGCACGTCGTTGTCGTTTTCGCCGTGCATCAGCATGGTCGGCGTGTGCGCGTTCGCCACGTGACGCAGCGCCGATCGCTGCAGCAGCGTGTCCATCAGCGTGCCCTGATGCGGATACACGCCCCACTCCATCGCCTCGTACTGGTTGTAGTACGTCATGTAGTTGTAGCTGATGATGTTCGTGATCGCCGCGGTCGGAATCGCCGCTTTGAAGATGTTCGTCTGCGTGATGAGCCACGTGGAGAGCTGACCGCCGTAGCTCGTCCCTTCGATGCCGAGGCGATCGCGATCGATCCACGGATAGCGACGCAGCGCCGCGTTGACGCCGTACAGCACGTCCTGTCCCTCGTTCCCATTCTGATCCGCGAACACGGCGTCCGCGAACGCCTGGCTGTAGCCGGTCGAGCCGCGGTAGTTGACCATCAGCGTCGCCCACCCGCGCGCGGCGTACACCTGATTCTTGAAGTTGAACGCGGGCCCCTGCTGGCCGTGCGGCCCGCCGTGAATGTTCACGATGAGCGGATAGCGCGCGTTCGGATTGAGCCCGATCGGTTTCGTGAGGAACGCCTCGACCTCGAACTTGTTGTCGTTCGACACGAACGTGAACGGCTCGACGTCGGCGATCCGCTTGCCGCCGAGCACGGACGCGTTCAGGTCGGTCATCTTCCGGCTCGCGACGTACAGCTCCGCCTGATCCGATGGCGTCGAGAGCGTGTACGCGAGAACCGTCTTCGCCATCGAGTGCGCGCCGACCGATCCGCGCTCGCCGACCAGCGTCTCCGGCTTGCCGCCCGCGATCGCCATGCGATACAGGTGCACGGCGCCGCGCTCCTGCGCAGTGACGAGCACCGCGCGGCCATCGGGCGTCCATTCGGGTGGGCCCTGACGGTTGTCGAGCGCCGTGCCCAGCTCGCGACGGTTCGTGCCGTCCGCGTTCACGACCCACACGTGCGTGTCCTCCATCGTCGTCTCACGATCGGTGAGGCCGCGCTTCGTCGCCTCGAACGCGATCGATCGGCCGTCGGGCGACCAGCGCGGGCGGTACTCGGCGTTCTCGGTCGCGGTGATCCGGCGAATCGATTTGTCGCTCAGCTTCAGCGCGAAGATGTCGTAGTTGAAGAACTCGTCATCGTCGGCGGCGAGATTCGTCAGAAACAGGATCTCTTCGCCGTTCGGCGACCAGTCGATCGAGTGCTCGTAGTGCGTGCCGCTGGTGAGCGGCTCGACGCGGCCCGACGCGACGTCGACGACGAAGATGTGCAGCCGGCGGTTGTCGTTGAAATGCGTCAGGCCTTCGGCGGCGTCCGGCTTGTAGAGGTAGCGCGTGATCACCATCGGATCGCCGGTCGCGTCGGCTGTCTCAGGTCCCGGCACGGAAGAGACGAAGGCGATGCGCGTGCTGTCGGGCGACCACGCGATCGTCCTGCCCGACCCCGGCAGCGGCGCGTTGGTGCCGGACATCTCGGCGAGGAATCGCTTCCCCGTTCCGTCCGGCTTCGCGATGACGAGACCGGACTGTTCGCCGGCGCGGCCGCGATACGCAATCCACTGCGAGTCGGGCGACCACTCGGGGTTGCCGGAGGGCTCCTTGTCGCCGCCGAAGCGGACGCTCCTGCCGTCGGCGATGGTCATCACCCACAGCTGGCCGTACGGCCGTCGATCGCCGTCGTTGTTGTCGACGGTATAGGCGACGCGCGCGCCGTCGGGCGACACCTGCACGCCCGCGACGGATCGCAGCTTCAGCAGATCGCTGCTCTGCAGACCGGGCTGCGCGAACGCAGCGATAGCTGTCATCAGTACAAACGCGGAGGCAGAGACGAAGCGGACGCGCGTCAACATGGTCAGGTCTCCTGTGTTCTTATCGCTTCGTTTACCAGCGTGAGCAGCGCCACGCACGCCGTGTCGGTCCTCAGAGTGCGCGGGCCAATGCCGACACAGTGAAAGCCGTGCGCCTCGAGCAGGCGCCGTTCGACATCAGTCCATCCGCCTTCCGGTCCAATCGCGAGCAGCACGCGTCGATCCTTCACATCAGCGGACAGCGCGCCGACGGGTTTTGTCGCTGACGGGTCGGCGACCAGTCGAATGCCGCGCGCGAAGAGACCATCCAGCGTGTCTTCGACGAGCACCTTGAACTGCCTGTGGATGGACACCGCCGGCACGCGCGTGTCGCGCGCCTGCTGCAGGCCTTCGATCAGCAGCGGGCGGTAGCACTCTGGCGTCACGACGTGCGTGTCGAAGTAGTTGCGCTCGACTCGCTCCGCCTTCGTCAGGATGATCTGTCCGACGCCGAGCGCGGCGAGCTGCGCCCAGAGGCGGCGCAGCACCTTCGGTCGAGGCAACGCGAGCAGCAGATCCACTGGGGGCAGAGGCGGCAGGCTCGCTTCGAACGCGCAACGCACAACGATCGTCGCGCCGGCGATCGACTCGACCGTGCCCGTGCCGAGCGGACCATCGAGCAGACCGATGCGAACGGTCTGTCCGACAGAGGCGCCGAGCACATCGCGCAGATGAGACGCGCGGGCGCCCGAAAGACTGACGTCGCCGGCCGCCCCGAGTTCGCCGGGTTCGAGAAGGATCAGATTCACCCGGCGAGATTCATTTCTTGAAGCGGTCGCCGTAGACGAGCGGCTGGCCGCTGCGCCAGGGATGATAGTCGTTGGCGAAGTCGATGCGCTCGCCAAGCGGCGGATGGCTCTCGCGCCAGAGCGTGTAGAACAGGCCCGGCCGCGGCACGCCGAGGACGTCGGTCTGCAGCTTGACGAACGCCGTCGCCGCGCTGTGGTTCGATTGCGTGATCTCGAGCCCGAACCGATCGGCCTCGTGCTCCACGTGCCGCGTGAACGCATTCTCGACCGGTGCGGTCACGAACGAGAAGACGCCCGTCAGAGCGAACAGCAGCGGCAGCGACGCGATGTCGCTCAGCGCGGAGAAGCCGAAGCGCGCGCTGTACCGCGCGAGCACGGCGCCCGCGGTTCTGTAGGCCACGTAGAACGACAACATGATCATGAACGACGACAGCGCGACCAGTTGCCAGGTGTGCCCGAGCGCGTAGTGCCCCATTTCGTGTCCCATCACGAAGAGGAGCTCGCGCTCGTTCATCCGCGCGATGATCGTGTCCCACAGCACGATACGCTTCGTACCGAGCAGGCCGGCGACGTAGGCGTTGATCGTTTTCGTGTCGACGCTCTTGTTGACCTCGAAGACGCGGCTGCCCTCGATGCCGGCGCGATCGGCGAGCGCGAGAATGCGCGTCTCGAGCGCCTTGTCCTGCATCGGCTCGAACGTGTTGAAGAGCGGCGCGATCCAGATCGGCGCGATGAGGTTGCCGGCGACGATGAACGGAATCAGCGCGACCGCTGAGTACAGCCACCACCGCGTGGGGCTCTTCCGCAACAGCAGGTACGGCACCCAGATCACCAGCGGTCCGACGATGCACGCGACGCCGAGCGACGTCAGCGTGTCGGTCACCCATTTCCTCAGCGTCTGGTTCGACAGCCCGTAGGCGTGCTCGCGCACGAACTCGACGTAGTACGCGCGCGGCAGATCGACGACGCTCGTGAGGATCGTGAACAGGATGAAGTAAATCGCGAGCGTGAAGAACCACTTGCGGCCGATGCGCTGCGACCAGTCGCGCAGCCGCGCCGAGAAGCCGGTCGCGAGCAGGACAATCAGGATCAGGAACGACCACGCCTGATCGATCGCCCACAGGATGTTGCCGCTCGCATGATACTGCAGCGCCTTCTCGGTCGGCGGCGGGACGTCCACAGGCTGCGTCTCGTCGACGGTCGCCGACACCGTCGCGGCGGCCCTCGCATCCGACGGGGCGACCTGGGGCGCGTGCGCGCTCGCCGACACGACGAGTGCCGTCCACACGGCGACGATGACGACGCTGCGCTTCAGCATCACGCCCAATCACCCAATCACTCAATCACCCAATCACCCAATTACCCAATCACCCAATTACCCAATTATTTTCTCTCGATCGGCAGGTCATCCCGGTTCCCCCACTCTTCCCACGCGCCGTAGTAGTTGCGCAGCTTGTCGTAGCCGACGAGGTGCAGCGCAAACAGATCCACCGAGGCGCGCATCCCGACCTGGCAGTACGCGATCACTTCCTGCGACGGCAGAATTCCGCGATCCTCGTAGAGCTTCCTGATTTCGTCCGCGGACTTGAACGTCTTTGCCTGGGGATCGAGCAGATCCTCCCAGTACACCGGGGTGGACGACTTGATGAAGCCGCCGCGCTTGATGTTGCGCAGATCCGTGCCGTCGATTTCGTTACGCGTGCGCGCGTCGACGATCCGGATGCCGGGCTTGCCGATCGCGGCGACGACGTCGCTCGCCGTGGCGAGCCATTTCGGCTGCGGCTTCGCCGTGAACTGTCCCGCCGGCGGCGAAGGCGTCTCCTTCGACGTGGGGCGATGCTCGGCGCTCCACTTGAGCCAGCCGCCGTTCATCAGCGCCACGTTCGGGTGGCCGAAGTAGTTGAGGATCCACCACAGCCGCGCCCCGTAGATCCCGCCGCGCTCGTCGTACACGACGACGCGCGTCGCGTTCGAGATGCCGAGCCGCGCCATCATCGCGTCGAACGCCGCGGGCGTCGGCAGGAACGTCGGCGGCGCCTTGGCATCGCGAATCGCGACGGGCGACAAGGCGACCGCGCCAGGGACGTGACCGTCGGCAAATCCGCTCTGGCGCATGTCCACGACGCGGACGTTGACGTCGGCCGCGTGCGCGGCGACCCAATCGGTATCGACGAGCTGCTCGGGATGGGCGTAGGTCATGGCCAGCAGGGCGACGACAGCAATCATGCGCGAAGTTTAACCCACGCCGTCGCGTTTCCCGATACAGTGTGAGGTCTTCATGCCTTCACTGTCTGGCGCCTCGGTCCTCGTCGCCGGCGCCGGCCTCGCCGGCCTCGCCGCCGCGCGCGACCTCAGCGCGATGGGCGCGGCCGTGACCGTCGTGGACGCGCGCGATCGCGTCGGCGGGCGCGTGTGGACCGTCCGCGACGGCTTCGCGCAGGGCCAGTACGCCGAAGGCGGCGGCGACATGATCGACGAAGCGCAGCGGGAGATCCGGACGCTGGCCGGCGAGCTCGGCCTGAAGCTGACGCGCATGCTGCGCGGCGGCTTCGGCTACGTGCGGCTGGACGCGGCGGGCCGGCCGCGCATCGTGCAGCGCACCGCCCTGCGCGGGTGGACGCGGCTCGCCGAGGCGCTCGACGCGTTCATCCATCCGTACCGGCTCGCGGAGCAGCGCTGGGACTCGCCGATCGTGACGGCCATCGCGCGGCGATCCGTCGCGTCGTGGCTCGACGAGGTGAACGCCGACGCCGAGCTGCGCGCGACCGCGACGGGCCTGCGCGGATTCTTTCTGGCCGACCCGGACGAGCTCTCGCTGCTGGCGCTGGTCGATCAGTTCGCGGCGACCGACGCGTGGGGCGCGCTGTACCACATCGACGGCGGCAACGATCGAATCACCGCGGCGCTGGCGGCGCCGCTCGGCGACCGGCTGCACCTGAGCACGGAGGTCGTCGCGGTCTCGCACCGCGGCCGCACCGTCCGCGTCGCTGTGAAGAATGGCAAGAACGGCCGCGCGCAGTCCGCCCTGACGTGCGACTACGTCCTCTTCGCGCTGCCGGCGACCACGCTCCGGCGGATTCCAATCGAGCCGTCGTTGCCGTCGCAGCACCACGACGCGATCGTGCGGCTCAAGTACGGGCGCGCGACGCGCACGCTGCTGCAGTTCTCCCGCCGCTTCTGGCGCGCGGCAGGCCGGCCCACGGCGTTCGGCTCGCCGCTGCCCTTCGGCGCGGTGTGGGACGGCAACGAGGGCCAGCGCGGCAAGGCCGGCATTCTGAGCCTGCTGGCCGGCGGCGGCGCGAGCGAAGCGACGCAGACGCTGGTCGCGAAGGACGGTCCGCGCGGGCTGGTGCAGTCGCTCGAGTGGCTCGGATCGCGCGGCGCCGATCTGATCGGATCGAAGCAAATCGTCTGGGAACAGGATCCGTTCGCGCGCGGCGGCTACGCGTTCTTCGATCCGTCCTACGAGCCCGCGCTGCGCGCGTGGCTCCCGCGGCCGTTCGGACGGCTGTTCTTCGCCGGCGAGCACACGAGCATCCGATGGCAGGGATATATGAACGGGGCCGTCGAAAGCGGACGAAGAGCCGCTGCCGAGATCGCGGCTGTTCATAGTCGGGAGTCAGGAGTCGGGAGTCAGTAGTCGAGAGTCGAGAGTCGACTACCGACTACCGACTATTCCCCGGTTCGCAGAGTCCCGACACCGATCAGCACGAGCACACAGCCCGCCCATTGCAGCGGCGACAACCGTTCCGCGAACAGCATCCGTCCCCAGATCACGGCGAAGACTGGCTGTCCCAGCAGCATGATCGACGTCTCGATCGCCGGCAGCTTCGGCATCGCTCTCGCGATCAGCAGCCATCCGACCACCTGGCTCACCAGCGCCAGCAGCGCGAGCCACGCGTGGGCGGCGACGCTCGGCGTCCACGTGAAGTGCGCGTCGAGCGGAATGCAGACCAGCGCGCCGGCGAGCATGCCGATCGTCGCGCCGAGCAGCGGGCCCGACGGCGGCGCGTGCGACTGCGTCGCCGCGCGAAACACCAGGATGTACGCCGCGTAGCAGAGCCCCGCGACGACGCCCAGCGCGACGCCCGCCACCGGATTCGATCCGTACGCATCGTCGCGCGCCAGCCCGGACGCGAGCACGACGCCGGCGACGACGAAGACGATCGTCCCGTAGCGCCGGAGCGACGGGCGCTCGCCGTGAAACAGCCAGGCCGCGATCGCGACGAACACCACCTGCACGTTCGGAATCACCGTGCCGAGGCCGGCGCCGACCAGCCCGATCGATTCGTGCCAGACGTTGAGGTCCGCGGCCAGCACGAGACCGCTCGCGAGCGCCACCAGCCGATCCCGCCTCACGCGGTGATCGTCGGCACGCTGCATGAACCACACGATCGCCAGCGGCGGGATCGCGTACGCCGCGCGGAAGAACGTGACGGTGACAGGTGAGACGGCCGCGAGCCGGACGAAGACGGCAGAGAACGAAATGAGGAGGACGCCGGAGAGCGCGAGGAGATGCAGCACGGAAGGTGATTGTAGTCGTTGGTCGTTGGTCGTTGGTCGTTGGTCGTTGGTCGTTGGTCGTTGGTCCTTAGTCACCAGCCACCAGCCACCAGCCATAGATGTACACTCACTTCATGGCGCACGCGAACCCATCCGATCAGGATCTGACGCAACTTCTCGCCGATGCGACGACGATCGCCGTCGTCGGCGCGTCGTCGAATCCGGAGAAGTCGTCCTACGGCATCATGCGCAAGCTGCAGAGCGTCGGCTACCACGTGATTCCCGTGAACCCGCGCGAGACCGAGGTGCTCGGCGAGCGCGCATACGCGTCGCTCCGCGAGATTCCCGGGCGCGTCGACATCGTCGACGTCTTCAGGCGGGCCGAGGACACGCCCCCGATCGCGGACGAAGCCGTCGCCATCGGCGCGAAAGCGCTGTGGCTGCAGAGCGGAATCTCGAACGAAGACGCGGCGGCGCGCGCGGCGAAAGGCGGGCTGACGGTGGTGATGGACGCGTGCATCGGCACGATGCACGGTCTGTTGCGGGTGCCCGCGAAGACGAGCGTTACGTCATCGCCTGAATTTCCTTTTCCAGCCGCGTGACCAGCCCGTCGAGCTGATCGACGACGGCGCAGACGGTCTCGGGCTTGCTGAGATCGACGCCGGCGCGCTGCAGGAGCGGCATCGGGTGATCGCTGCCGCCCGACTTCAGCAGCGTCAGATAGCGATCGATCGCCGTCGCGCGGTCGGCGTCCGATCCGGTCGTCAGCACATTCATCAGCTGCGCGCTCGAGGCGAAACACGTCGCGTACTGATAGACGTAGTACGGCGTGCTGTAGAAGTGCGGAATCCGCGCCCACGTCACGCGCTGCAGCTCGTCGTAGTCGAACGCGTCGCCGTGGTACGCCTTGAGCAGGCCGAAGTAGATCTCGCCGAGCGATTCGGCGGTCACGGGACGGCCCTGCTCGACGAGCCTGTGGGCCTGGAGCTCGTAGTCCGCGAACAGCACCTGCGTGTAGAACGTGCCGACGATGCCGTCGATCGCGTGCTGCAGGAGCACGATGCGCTCGCGCTCGTCGGTCGCGCGCGCCAGCATGTAATCGAGAAACAGCGCCTCGCTCAGCGTCGACGGCACTTCGGCGACGAAGATCGTGTAGGCCGAGTACACGAACGGCTGGGCCGCGTTCGACAGGAGCGTGTGCATCGAATGGCCCATCTCGTGGGCCAGCGTGCACGCGGCGTCGAGCGTGTCGTTGTGATTCAGCAGCATGTACGGATGGACGCCGTACACCGGCGCTGAATACGCGCCGCTGCGCTTGCCGGGATTCTCGAAGACGTCGATCCACTGCCCCGCCAGCACGTCACGCAGCCGCGACAGGTAGTCGCCTCCGAGCGGCGCCACCGACGAGGGCAGCGCGTCGACGACCTGTTCGTACGGATACTTGCGATCGAAATCCACGAGCGGGATCGTCGTGTCGTAGCTGTGATAACTGTCGACGCCGAGGACGCGCTTGCGCAGGCGATGGTAGCGGCGCAGCGGCTCGGTCCCCGCCTTCGTCGTCTCGATCAGGTTCTCGACGACCGCCGTCGGAATGTTGTTGCCGTGCAGCGCCGCGTCGAGCGTCGTCGCGTAGCCGCGCGCCTGCGAATGAAACCAGTCGCGCTGCAGGACGCTGTTGTAGAGCGACGCGTACGTGTTGACGTTGGTCTCGAAGAGCCGGTGATACGCCGCGAACGCCTCGGCGCGGTCCGCCTGATGGCGGTGCGTCGCGAGGATCGCGCGGTACTGCCCGTAGGTCAGCGTCACCTCGCCGCCGGAGGGCAGCGTCAGCGTCGGATGCTTGATGTCCGCGGTCGAGAGCGCGGCGTAGGCGTCGTTCGGCGTCGACGAGAAGCGGCTCGACAGCGACATCAGGTGCTCGCCCTTGTCGTCGAGCACGTGCTCCTGCTGGCGGTAGAGATCCTCGAGCGCGAAGCGATAGACCGCCAGCTCGGCGTTGGCGGCCATCCACTGCTGCACGGTCGCGAGCGGAATCTTCAGCAGCTCGGGGTTGAACCACGCGCTGGCCTGGCTCGCCTTCGCGAACAGAATCTGCACCTGCTGCCGCTTGGCGTTGCTCTGGTTGTCGCGCTGATCCTCGTCGTGCTTGAGCGACGCGAAATACCAGACCTTGTACGTCAGCTGGCCGATGTCGTCGGACAGCTTCATGGCGTTCAGCAGGTCGGCGGCGCCGCGCGCGAGCGTGCCCTGCAGCGCGGCATACTCGCCGATCTTCGTCTCGAGCTCCGCGTACGCCGCCTGCCACGCCGTCCAGTCCGGGAAGATGTGCGAGAGGTTCCACTTGTAGCGATCCGGGATGTCGGCCCGGTCGCGAAGACGCGGCGCGGCGGTCGCTTCGGCTGGAGCGAGGGAGTCCATTGACGAAATCATACTGTAGTCGGTCGCGCGGTTGAGACTGGTGCACGCGGAAACGCTGCAACGAGTTCGCCGCGCGACAGCCCGCGCCACGCGCCCGGTTCGAGCGGGCCGAGGTCGAGGCCGCCGAGCGCGACGCGCTTGAGGCGTGTCACCTCGTGGCCGATCGCGTCGAAGAGCCGGCGCCGCGGCTCTCCACGCCGTGCCGCAGCCGCTCGACGTCGGCGTCCGTGACCCGGCCGCGGGCCGTCACGATGTACACGCGCGGCACGCCATTGTCCGGATCGGTGATCCAGTTGGCGAGCACGGTGTCCGTCGTCAGCAGCGGCAGGCCGCTCGTCGCGAGATCGAGCCGGCCGACGGCGATCAGCCCGCGTCCGGCGTCGCCGAGCACGTCGTAGATCGTCTTGCGGCCCTGCGGATCGCGTCTCGTCGTCACGACGCCGCGCGGCTTGTGCAGGAGGATCGCCCGCCACTCGACGCGCGGCTGCGGTTCGTCGTCCATGGCGATGCGCGCGCGAGAGCAAGCCACGCTTGGAGAGCGCACGATTGAGAGCGGCCGAGCGGACGATCGCTCGCCTGAAAGCCTCGCGCTACGATTCTTGCGCACGGCTCACGACTATCGACTCACGACCAACGACTACTTCTTCCCGGCCACATCCACGAGCGTCTTGTAGATCATCTCCGTTCCCTGCCGCAGCGACTCGACGCTCACGCGCTCGTCGTTGCCGTGCATGCGCGTCAGCTCGTCGGCGGTGATCGGGTACGGGTAGATGCCGTAGACGGGAATCCCCTTCGAGCGCCACGCGCCGGCGTCCGTTCCGGCCTGGAACAGATACGGCGTCACTTCCGCGCCGGGGAACGTCGCGCGCGCTTCACGCACGAGCGCGCGGAACAGGTCGGTGTCCTCGGACGACGCCGGGTTCGCGGCAAAGCCGGGTCCGAGCTTGACCTCGACGTTCGGATCGGCCACGACGCGCTGCACCTGCTCGGCGAGCCGGTTGAGATCCGTGCCGGGAATCGTCCGCACGTTGATCGTCGCCTCCGCGGAGCCGGGAATGACGTTCGACCGGAACCCGGCGTTCATCAGCACAGGCGCGAGCGTGTTGCGGATCAGCGCGTGCAGCAGCGGATCCTTGCTGATCTCCTTGTCGGCGCGCGCGAGCGCCATGGGATCGGTGCTGGTCGCGATCGTCTGGTAGTGCTGGGACATCGGCGGCGCGCTCGTCTTCGCCAGCGTGAGGAAGAACTGCTTCGTCGCCGGCGTGAGCTCGATCTGGGGGTCGAAGTCGGCGAGCCGCGCCATGGCCTTCGTCAGCGCGAAGATCGCGTTGTCGGGCCGCGGCATCGATGAATGCGTCGACGTCCCGCGCGCGGTCAGCACGAGGCTCGTGCCGCCTTTGTCGGTCGTCGAGATGCTGACGTACTTCACCTTGCCGGCATCGTCCGTGATGATCCAGCCGCCCTCGTTCAGCGAGAACTCGCAGTCCATCTTCGCCCAGTGCGTCCGCGCCAGCCACGACGTGTTGTACTGCGCGCCTTCCTCGTCGGCTTCCGAGAGAAAGATCACGTCGCGCGCGAGCGGGACTTTGTTCTCCGCGAGCATCATCACGGCGCGCGCGAAGACGGCGATGCCGCCCTTGAAGTCAATCGCGCCGCGCCCGTAGACGTGGCCGTCTCTGATGAGCCCGGCAAACGGATCGACGGACCACTTCTCGCGCTCGACGCCGACCGTGTCCGCGTGCGACGCGATGAGCACCGGCTTCTTGCTGCCGTCGCCCTTGAGGCGCGCGATCAGATGCGACTTCCCCGCCTCGGGCGTCGGCACGATCTCGATCTCGAAGCCGAGCGGCCGCAGCTTCGACGCCAGCAGCTCGTCGATCTGATTCTCGTGGCCGGGCGGGTTGCTGTTGTTGATGCGAATCAGCTCGCTCAGGAGCTGCGCCGTCGGATTCGTCGCGGTGGACGCCTGACTGGCGTCGTACAACACGCGCGTGATGCCGGCCGTCAACGCCGATCCCTGCTTTGGATCCTGCAGCCCGCGTACCAGGACGACGAGCGTGAACGGACGCTCGGCGTACACGATCGCCGCGTCGTGCTGGATCTTCGTGATCTCGCCGGTCTTGTGCGCGACTGACATTCCCGGCGGCAATCCAGCCGGAATGCGCTCGTTGAATTTCTGGCGCTTGAGGATGGCGAGCATCTCGTCGCTCGCCGCGCGGTCGACCGCCTGTCCCCGCGCGATCTTCTCCATCAGCGTCGCGAGCGCGCGCGCGGTCGTCGTGTTGTTGAGGCCCTTCTGAAACGCCTTGTCGTCCTCGACGCCGCGCAGGACGTGCATGCCGTTCGCGCCGAGCGTGTCGGTCGTGCGCTGAATGGTCTTCGCGCCCAGGCGCTCGATGAGGAGGTTCGTCGCGAAGTTGCTGCTCACCGTGATCATCGCCTCGGCGAGATCGCGATACGACATCGTCGTCCCGACGCGCTTGTAGACGCCGGCGTCCGAATCGTCGCCGACGCTCAGCGCGAACGGGCTCCCGTCGACGATGCTGTGGAACTGGTTGACGACCGGGATCTGATCGTCGAGCTTCAGCGTGCCGGCGCTCGCCTGGCGGAACAGTTCGATGAGCACGGGCACCTTCATCGTGCTCGCCGCGTGATACTCGACGTCGGGCTGAATCAGCAGCTCGTCCTTGCCGTCGAGCGTGCGAAAGGCGACGGCCACGTCGGCGCCGCTCTTCGTGATCAAAGCCTCGACTGTCGCGCGGGCCGCCCCGAGCTGCAGCGCGGCCCTTTCAGGGCCGCGATCGGGCGGGCCTGAAAGGCCCGCTCTACTTGCGGACAGCGTGAGCACGACAATCGCCGCGAGTCGCTTCATGAGGGCGGATTCTAGCGCGGACACCCTGAATCCGTGTCATCGTATATGGATGCGATTCGGCGCTTTCGGTCTGCTCGCCCTCGTCGCGCTGACGACGTCCGGCTGCTTCCACATGACGACGACGCTCACCGTGCGCGGCGACGGCAGCGGGATGATCGAACACCAGATGCTCGTCACCAACGCCGGCATCGCGCAGCTGAAACAGTTCGGCGCGCTCGCCGGCGGCCGCGGACAGAACGTCGATCCGATTTCCGAAGCGCAGGCGCGCGCGCTGGCCGCGAGCATCGGGCCCGGCGTCACCTACGTCAGCTCGACGCCGACCTCCTCGCCGATGGGACAGGGCCGCGATGCGACGTACGCGTTCACCGACGTGAGCCAGCTGCGCATTTCGCCGCGGCCCGCGGTGCCGGCCGGCCTGCCCGCGTCGCGCGCGCCCGGCCTCACCGACGATGCGCCCATCACGTTTTCGATGACGCACGAAGCGAACGGCAACGCCGTGCTGCACATCCACGTGCCCGAGCCGGACTTCCTCGGCACGCTGGCGTCGCCGGCGGCGGCGAATCAGATCGCGATGGTGAAGATGCTGCTGGGCGGCGCGCGCGTCTCGCTGATGACCGAGCCCGCGGGCACGCTGGTCCACGCGACCAGCCCCTACGTCGACGGATCGCGCGTGACGCTTCTCGACGTCGATCTCGATCAGATCCTGAAAGACGAAGCGTCGGTCGCGAAACTGCAGGCCGCGACGACGCAGGAAGAGGCGCAGGCCGTGCTCGAGCATCTGGCCGGCCTCAAGATCGATCTCACCCGCGAGATTACGATCGAGTTCACGCCGGCGAAATGACGGCGGCGCGGAGCCGGCTCTTCTCGCCGCACTTCTTCGTGATGTGCGGCTTCACCTTCACGGTCTTCCTGTCGGCGTTCCAGCTGCTGCCGACGGCGCCGTTCCGGATTCTCGATCTGGGCGGCAGCACGTCGGCGTCCGGCCTGTTCCTCGGCTTCCTGACGTACGCGTCCGCGGGATCCGCGCCGTTCACGGGCGCGATCGCCGATCGCATCGGGCGCCGCCGGACGCTCCTGATCGCGAGCGGCGTCATCTTGCTGTGCGCGATCGGCTACGCGATCACCACGAGCGTCGCCGTGATGCTCGCGCTCGTCCTCGTGCACGGCGTGTTCTGGTCCGGACTGCTGTCGGCGTCGGCGGCGCATCTGACGAGCCTGGTGCCCGAGGATCGCCGCGCCGAAGGCATCGGGTACTGGGGCCTGTCGAGCGTCGCCGCGATCGCCGTCGCGCCGCCAATCGCGTTCTGGATCATGGGCCACGGCGGCTGGCGGTGGATCTGCATCTCGTGCGGCTGCCTCACCGTCGTGATGGGCGCGATCGCGTGGACGCTGCGCGAAGCCGCGCAGGCCGCACCTCCGCACCCCGCGCCTCAGCACCCCGCACCTCGCACCTTTACGATCGAGTGGCGCGTCCTCATCGTCTCGATCACGCTCTTTCTCTACACGTTCGGCTACGGCGCCGTGACGAGCTTCAGCGCCATGTACGCCGACGCGATCGGCGTAACGCCCAAGAGCCTGTACCTGACGCTCCTCGCGATCGTGATTCTGATGACGCGGCCGCTGGCTGGCGCGCTGGCGGATCGGCGCGGGCACCGGCGCGTGCTCGTGCCGTGTCTGGCGATGATCGCGGTCGGACTCGCGCTGCTGCCCCTCGCGGCGTCCCGCACGCTGCTCGCCGCGTCGGCGGCCGTGTTCGGCGCGGGCTTCGGCACCGCCTATCCGGTGTTCGTCGCGTACATGATGCGCGACGTCAGCGCCGCGCGGCGCGGCGCCGCGTTCGGCGCGATCCTCGCGGCGTTCGATACGGGCATCGGCACCGGATCGACGATGGTCGGCTGGCTGATTGAACGGTTCGGATTTCCGGCGGCGTTCGGCGTGGCGGCGGCGTTGTCGGCGCTCTCGCTGCCGTATTTTCTGATCGCCGATCGTCGCTCGCCTGAAAGGCTCGCGCTACAATCGCCCGACTGACCCGCCCCTACGCCTTCTCTGTCTTTCTGTAGCTGCGGAGCCTTGGTGTCGCGACGGCGACCCACGCCGTCGCAAGAAGACACCCGACGCCGCCGCTGATCACGGAGAACGGCGCGCCGAGCCAGTTCGCCACGGTGCCGGCTTCGAGCTCGCCGAGCTGCGGGCCGCCCATGAAGAAGACCATGTTGACGCCGGTCATGCGGCCCCGCAGGCGATCGGGCGTCTCGAGCTGGCGGATGACGTTGCGAATGATCGTGCTGACGGTGTCGGTCGCGCCCGTCATCGCCAGGCACGCGAACGTCAGCCAGAAGGATCGCGACAGACCGAAAATCACGGTCGCCACGCCGTAGCCGCACACGGCCCACAGCAGCACGCGGCCGCGCGGCTCGATGCGCTCGGCGAGCGGCACCATCGCGGCGCTCGACACCATCGCGCCGGCCGCCGGCGCGGCGTACAGCCACCCGTAGCCCTGCGCGCCCACGCCGAGAATGTCCTGCGCGAAGATCGGGAGCAGCGCGGTGGCCGACGAGAAGAACGTCGCGAAGAAGTCCAGGAGCATCGTCGATCGGATCAGCGGCGAGCGGAAGACGAAGCGCAGGCCTTCGAGCGCGGCGTGCAGCGAGACGTTGTCCTTCGCTCCGGCTTCCGAGGGCGGACGGGCGGGCACATCGCGCATCATCAGCAGCGCGACGATCACGAACGAGAACGAGATCGCGTTCAGCACGTACACCCAGCCGACGCCGCCCGCCGCGATGCAGATGCCGCCGAGCGACGGCCCGAGCACGGACGAGGTTTGGAACATGATCGACTGCAGGCTGATCGCGTTCGGCAGGTGCTCGCGCGGCACGAGCGTCGGCATGAGCGACTGCCGCGCCGGCAGATCGAACGCGCCGACGGCGGCGCCGACGCCGGACAGCGCGTAGATCGGCCACACGTGCGTCGAGCCCGTGAACGCGATCACCGCCAGACCGATGGCGACGAGCGTCGCCGCGATCTGCGTGCCGAACATCACCTTCCGCCGATCCCACGCGTCGGCGACGACGCCGCTCAGCAGCGAAAAAAAGACGACGGGCACGAACCGCGAGGCGCCGACCATGCCGAGCGCCAGCCCTTTGCGGTCGGGCGGAACGAGCAGCGAGACGTGCCACAGCAGCGCCGCGTTCTGCATCATCGATCCCGTGAAGGACACGAAGAGCCCGATCCACAGCAGACGATAGTTACGGTGCTGCAGCGCGACGAAGGACTGGAGGGAGAGCATCGGTCAGCGGCCGCCGCTACTGGTGGCCGCGAATCGCATGAGGCGCGTAGAGTTCCTCGAGAGACGTGATTTCGGCGGCGTCGAGGCGCAGGTCCAGGGCGGCGACGGCCTCGTCGAGATGTGGCGGCTTCGACGCGCCGACGATCGGCGCCGTGACGCCGGGCTTCGACAGCAGCCACGCGAGCGCGACCTGGGTCGGCTTCACGCCGCGCTTCGCCGCGAGCGCCGCCGCGCGATCGGCGATGCGAAATCCGAGTCGGTGTAGTAGAGCTGATGCGCGAACTCGTCGGTCTTCGCGCGGACGGTCTCGCCGCGGTCCGCCCCGTCGGCTTTCTTGCGGTTGCCCGCGAGAAAGCCCCGCGCGAGCGGGCTCCACGGAATCACGCCGATGCCCTCGTCCCGGCACAGCGGGAGCATCTCGCGCTCCTCCTCGCGGTAGACGAGGTTGTAGTGATTCTGCATCGAGACGAAGCGCGTCCAGCCGTGGGCGTCGGCCGTGTGGAGCATCTTCGCGAACTGCCA
>JAIQFX010000001.1 GCA_020073005.1 Terriglobia bacterium
GTTCAGCCGCTGGATGATCGGATCGTCGCTCGGATCCTGGAGATGCGCGACGGGCCCGAGCGGCGTCACTTGCTGGTAGTTCGGATCCGGCGGATCGGCGGCGATGCCGCCGTAATGAGCGATGATGTCGAGCTCTGTCGCTTTGCGCAGTTCACTCGGATCGCGGAGGCCGAGAGCCGCGAGGGCCTGCGCTTTGACATAGTCCATGCCTTCATCGATCGCGGTAGAGACGGCGCAGGCGAATGGGCCCGAGGCGAAGCACTCAAGGGCTGACATGACCTGCTCCATGAATTCCTGAATGTCCTCGCCCGTCTTGATGAGGGTCCAGACGTTGGCCATATCGTGCGCCTGGAGTTTGACCGCGGCGATCGCCGCGTTTGGGAGAATCGGAGTGGGACCCGAAGGAATCACGACCTGAAAGGCGGGATAGAAGAACTGGTCGACCCCGGCGTCGAATTTGCCGTCCTGACAATTGTCGAACACCACCCCGTACGTGCCAGTTCCGAGAAAGCCGGACGGCGCGGTGTAGGCGATCGTCTCGTCACCAAGGCCGCCGCCGCCGAACGTGAACGCCGTATTGGGTGTTCCCGCGGCGTTGAACCCTTGCGCGTAGACGCGCGTCGAGAAGAGCAGCACCGCCATCAGCGCCGAGAGGCCCACGAGGGCCAGCACACGGGCGCGGCGACGGATCGATGAAGTCATGGCTCTCATTGGGTGGCTCATTGACTGCGAGTTAGTTGCAGGGGCCGGGTTTGCCGTTCGGGCACGTCGTCCGTGCGTCTGTCTTGGCGCCGCCGAGTACCGCGCCGACCGCGCCGGTCAGATCCACCATCTCGAGATTGGCGCCGTCCAGCATCGCACCGGTCAAGTCCGCGCCACGCAGGCTCCCGCCGTAGAAATTCGCGTTCGCCAGATTCGCGTTGACGAGCTTGGCGTTGGGTGCCTGGACGGCCGCGAGGTTCGCATTGGACAGATCGCAGCCGACGCAGTCATGCGTCTTCCGGAAGTTCGCGACGTGATCGGGATTGGCGGCACTCGCGTGGCGCAGCGCGATCAAGGCGAACACGCCGCACAACACACCACTCCATCGAACGTGCCTATGGCGATTTTTCATTTGGGACCTCTAGGACTACGCGGAGCTGCCTGGGGAGGCGGCGTCATCATCAACGCAACGGTGAGCAGAGTCAAACAAAAATTGCGCGCGATGACGGAATGAGGAATCGGATAACGCTGCCGTAGTTTCTCCCGCAAACGATCCGCCGCAGGTACACTGTCGGCGTGAAACGCACGCTCACACTCATTGCGTCGGTCGCGGGCGCGATCATCGCGTCGAAGATTCTGCTCGAAAACGTGCTCGGCATCCGCCTCGAGCCGCTGCTCGAGCGCTGGATCGTGCACGCCGGCGGCGGGAGCGCGGCCACGATCATCGCGCTGCTCGCCGCGGATCTTTTTCTTCCCATCCCGTCGAGCCTGATCATGGTGTTGAGTGGCGTCGCGTTCGGCGTCGTGTGGGGCGCGCTTCTCTCGCTCGTGGGATCGGTCGGCGGCGAATGGCTGGGCTTCGAGCTGGTGCGCCACTACGGACGGCGCGCCTCGGCGAGAATCGTCGGCGACGTGGAAATCGATCGCCTGTCGCGCGTCTTCGCGCGGCACGGCGCCGCCGCCGTGGCCGTCACGCGCGCGCTGCCGGTCGTGATGGAAACGATGAGCGTGGTCGCCGGGCTCTCGACCATGACGCGCCGCGTGTTCCTGGTCGCGTCGCTGCTCGGCACCGCGCCAATCGTCTTCGTCTACGCGTACGCCGGAGCCGTGTCGCGCCAGACCGGCAGCCTCGTGCCGGCGGTTGTGATGCTCGTCGCGGTCGCCGCGCTGGGGTGGGTGGTGTACAAGGCGAAGATGGAAACCGAAAACTGAAAAGAGAAAACTGAGAACCGGAAGCCGTCTCTACTTTTCAGTTTTCACTTTTCTGTTTTCACTTTACTCGTCCGCCGGCATCTTCTTCCGCAGCGTCGCGCGATTCACGCCGAGAATTTCCGCCGCCTTCACCTGATTGCCGTTCGTGATCGTCAGCGCCTCGCTCACGAGCGTCGTCTCGACGAGGTCCACCACGTCGTGATAGACGGACACGGACGCCGGCGATTGCACCAGGCGATCGTGCAGCGCCGTGCGCACCGCGCGGCCCAGCGCCGAATCGACGTCGGGCCGGCCCGGAAACCGGCTGTCGCTCAGGCTCTCGCCGAGATCGTCCATCGAGATGACGTCGCTGCGCGCGACGATGCACGCGCGCTTGATCACGCGCTCCAGCTCGCCGACGTTCCCGGGCCACGGATGATCCTGGAAGCGGCGGGCGACCTGATCGTCGACGCCGCGGATCGCGCGGTCGAGCTCCTCGTTGCACAGCTGAACGAAGTAGCGCACGAGAAGCGGGATGTCGGGACGGCGCTCCCTCAGCGGCGGCACGTGGATCGTGATGATGGCGAGTTCGTCGTAAAGCTCCCGGCTGAACCGGCCCGCGGCCACCTCTCCCGCGAGATCCTGCTCCGTCGTCGCCAGCACGCGGGACGTCAGGCGCGGCCCGCTCCCCTTCGAGCGGCTCGCCGCGAGCGCGTGCGCGATCTTGGCCTGCAGCGGCGCGCTCAGACGCTCCACGTGCGTCAGCTCGAGGGTGCCCGCGCCCGGCCGGAACAACGCCGTGTCCAGATCCGCCGGCGACACCGAGCCGCTGTCGATCCGGACGCACCCGCGGTCGCGGCGCGCGCTGCTGTCGTGCACCGTGGCCACGATCAGGTGCTTCCCCGTGCCCCGCTCGCCGACGACCAGCGCCGGCACGCTGTTGGTCGCCAGCCGGCCGATCATCTTGTAGACGTCGAGCATGGCCGGCGTCTCGCCGATGAGACTGATCGCGGGCGCCTCCTTGTCCAGCGCCGCGGCCGTCTCGCTGACGCGCTGGGACGCGAGCGCCTTGCTGATGACGGCGCGCAGCTCGTCGAGGTCCAGCGGCTTGGTGATGTAGTCGAACGCGCCCGCGCGAATCGCGTCGATCGACGTCTGGCTGGTGCCGTACGCCGTCATGATGACGACGCAGAGGCCGGGGAACCGGGACCGCAGCTGCTCGAGCGCCTGCAACCCGTCGACGCCCGGCATCCGCACGTCCATCATCACGAGATCGGGGCGGCGCTCGTCGACGAGGCGGATCGCCTCCTGCGCGCTGCTGGCCAGCCGGCACTCGTGGCCTTCGTAGGACAGGAAATGTTGAAACGCCGTCGCGATCGACTGATCGTCGTCGACGACGAGAATGTCAGCCACGGGTGACCTCGGCGATCGGCAGCCAGAGCGACGCGCGCGTCCCGCGAGGGTGGCGCGGCGCCAGCTCGACACGCCCGCCGTGGCTCTCGACGACGGCCTTCGCGTTCACGAGGCCGAGGCCGACGCCGTCCCGCTTCGTGGACACGAAGGGATCGAACACGCGATCGAGAATGCCGGGATCCACGCCGATCCCATCGTCGCACACGTCGAGCTCGATGGTCGATCCGCGATCGGCCCGGCTCGTGGCGACAATCAGCGTGCCCCCGGTCGGCATCGCGTCCGCGGCATTGTTGATGATGTTCAACAACGCCTGTTTGAGCCGGTCCGAATCCAGGGGAATGTCTGGCAGACCCTCGGCGAGGCGCGTGTCGACCTCGACCTTGCGATACGCCAGATGCGGCCGAAGTTGCTCGAGCACGTCCTGGACCACCACGTTCAGCGACGCCGGCCGCCGGTTCAATTCGCCCGGCCGGGCGAGCTCCAGGAGATCGCGGATCACCGACTCGACCTGCACGATATCGCGGAGGATCGCGTCGATCATCTCGTGGTTCCGGTCGTCGGCGCCGGCGGCGCCCCCTCCGCGCTGCGCGCGGAGGAGCTGCGTCTGCATTTTGATCGACGAGAGCGGGTTGCGGATGTCGTGCGCGACGCGCGCGGCGAGCAGCCCGGCCAGCCCGAGTTTTTCCGAGCGCACGAGCGCTTCACGCGAGCGGTCGAGCCGGTCGAGCATGTCGTTGAACGCGGTCCCGAGGCGGCCGACCTCGTCGCCGCCCACCGGCGCCCGGCCGTGCACCTCGCCGCCCGAGACGTCGCGCGTGAAACGGACGAGCGCGTCGAGCGGCGCCGTCACCCTGCGCGCCACGAGCTGGCCGACGATCACCATGACGAGCAGGCTGATGACCGTGGCGACGAGCACGGTGCGGGTGACCGCGCTCGTCGCGGCCATCAGCTCGGTCGTATCCGCGACGATCGCGACGACCGTCTGCGACCGGCCCACGACGGCGCGGTACGCGGCGTCGCAGGGCACGCCCGCGCAATCGAGATGCCGCACGACGGGACGCGCCGCGGTGTCTTCCGTGAATTGACGCGCGAGGATCGGCTGGATGACCGCGGACGCGCGCGGGCCGGCGGCCGTCGACGCGAGGATGGTGCCGTCCGGCGCGAAGGTGACGACATCGGCGCCGGTAATCGCCTTGACGCTGCCGATGATCGCCGGGTTGAGCGCGAAGTTGCTCTGGCTGACCAGCGCCGCCGCGTTGAGAATCTGCGTCTCGACGCGCGCCTGGAGCGTCCGCGTGATGACCGACAGCACGACGTACGCCGTACCGGACGTGGCGACCAGCGCGACCAGCGCGAAGGGGATGACGATCCGGTGATGCAGCCGCAGACGTCCCGGCATCATCGCGTCAGAAACCGACGACGTGGTGGGCGTAGGCCTCGTAGATCGCGCGGCTCGTGGCGGCGAACTCGCCCGTCACGGGCGCCAGCCCCGGCGCGTCGACGACGGCGCGGTGCTTGTTCACGATCTGCGACAGGCCGGTCCCCAGGTACTTGCTCTCCCCTTCGTAGAGATGCGCCGCGTGCTGCAGGCCGGCCTGCGAGCGCTCGAAGGCGCCGCTCATCCGCTCGAGCACCGGCGCGCGATCGAAATTGAACGCCACGTACGCGCGCAGGTCATCGAGCAGCGCGGCGAGCGGGTCGTCGTCTTTCAGCGTGGCGCGCGCGGCGGCCGCTGTCGCGTCGGCGTCTTCGCGCATCCGGCGCGCGTCGGCCACGCGCGCGAGGCCCGCCGCCCGGTAGTCCGGCAGCAGTTCCTGATGGCGCAGGAACAGCGCGTTGTGGAAGTCGTACGTGTAGTTGCGATCGAGGATGTGGTACCCGGCGAGCAATCGATCCAGCGTGCGCGCGTACGCGGTCAGCGCCGCCGCGACCGCGTCCGGCGAGGCCGGCGGAGCCGCCGCTCGCGCCGGCACGGGACCGCGATCGAGATGGTAGTTGCTCGCCTGCTGACTCGGATCCATGAAGAAGCTCGGGCTGCCCTGATACGCGCCCGGCGCGTTCTTGTACGCCGCGTAGGTGCCGCCGGACACCGCGAGGCCCACGAGCAGCACGGCGAGCGCGAACCGCTCGCCGCGGAGCCGGCGCGCCGCCTGATCCGTGTCGCCGGCGCCGCCCCACGCGTCGTACGCGAGCACGCCGGCAATCATGATCACCAGCGTCACGATCATCAGCGTGCCGAGGAACGCGTACGCGAGCCAGATCTCCGCCGTGAGGAGCGCCGCCGAGACGCGCAGCTTCGCCGCGCGGCCCAGGGTGCGCCGCGTCTTCTCCATGCCGTACCGCAGCGTCATGACGATGACGGCGACCGGCATCGCGAAGATCGCGGCGAGCAGCACGTGGCACACGACCCGCATCGGAGTGATCGACAGGTTGTCGATGATCTGATCGCCCTGCGTGATGATCGGGTACAGCAGCCAGGCGAACGCCAGCGGCAGCGACGCGGCGAGCTGCCGGCTGCGATAGAGATAAATGCCGGCGACGAAAATGAACGCGAGGCCGACAACGCTGATGAACTCGCCCTGATCGATCAGGTAGTGCGCCTTGAGATCGGTCTCGGCGACGGCGAGCGCGAGAATCGTCAGCGCCAGCACGCCCGTGCTGACGAGGAGCCAGGCCGGCGGGCGTGACGCGACGCGAATCTCCGGGCCGACCGTCGACGTCATCGTTTCGTTCCGAGGACGAGCGTGTGCGGATTGGGCTTCGGCAGCTCGTTCGTCTGCACGTCGACGAAGCCGACCTCGCCCATCCAGCGGGCCATCTCGGTTCTGGCGTGCGCCGATCCTTCGGCGCTCGTCAGCATCATGTTCAGCGCGAAGTAGACGGCAAACGGCGGCGTGGTCTTGCCGTCGTCGTCGAAGAAGACGTCGCTGACGATCACGAGGCCGCCGGGGTCGAGCGCGGCGTGCGCCTTGCGGAGCAGCAGCCGGCACGAGTCCGGCGTTTCGCGGTGCATCATTCCGGACAGCAGCGCGAGGTCGTAGCCCGAGCCGAACGGCGTCTTCAGGTAATCGCCCGGCATCAGCGTCACGCGATCGGCGTAGCCGCTCGCGTCCACGAGCTCGCGCGTCACGTCGAGCACGCCGGGCACGTCGAGCACGGTCGCGGTCAGGCCGGGCGTCTGCTCCACCATGCACACCGAGTACGTGCCCGGCCCGCCGCCGACGTCGAGCAGACGGCGCCGGCCCTTCACGTCGATCAGATGCGGCAGCACCGAGCCGATCCCGCGCGCCCGCTCGTGCATCGCGTACACGAAGGCGCGCGTCTTGTCCTTGTCGTCGCCGAGAATCGTCTCCGGCGGCATCGGCGGACGGCCGGATCGCACGAGCGACGCGAGATCGCCCCACGCGGGATACAGATCCTCCGCGTACTTGAACCCGTTCGCGCTGTACGCCGGGCGTCCTTTGACGAGAAACGCGTCGACGACGGGCGTGTTCCGGTATCCGCCGTTCTCGCGCGACAGCAGTCCTTCGGCGGCGCACGCTTCAAGAAGCAGACGCATCGGCTCCGTTTGCGCGCCGCAGCGCGCCGCGACGTCGCCGGCGCCGAGCGGTCCGTTCGCGAGCGTCGTGAAGACGTCGAGCTCGGCGGCGGCGAACAGCACCGCGGACGATCGGTACGCGAGCGCGAGCTGCATCAGCAGCGCGGGATTCGGAGGACGCGGCGCCTCGGTCATTCGGTCTCCATACGCGCGGAAAAAACGTGGAAAAGAAAGGGTCAGATTCTAGCATGCGGACGCGCCGCGCCTCGTTGCCTGCGTGGGAGCTTTCGGCTAGAGTGAGTGGCTGCTTCGCGGTCGTATCGATGACACCTTCACCAACGATGCTCCTGCTGTCAGTGGTGCGCGCGCGCGCGGGCGACGCCGCGGCTGACTGGGCCGGGCGCGCGGCGGCGACCGAGAGCGTCGACGCGTTCTGCAACGCCTACACCGCGGCGCCGAAACACGTCGGCCGCGCGCCGCTTGCCCTGGCTGAGTCGGAGCTGAGCCACCTGATGGCGGCGGCGCCCGACCTGCGCTGCGACCGGTGGACCGTGGACGATGCCGCGCGCGCCGTGCTGCTGCTCTCGGCCGCGCAGCGTAACGATGCCAAAGGGGCCGAGGCGTTCGTCCGCCTCGCCATCGAATGCTACGAGCGCGGCGACGCGCGCGAACAGCAGAGCTGGCTGCGCGCCATCAGCCTGCTGCCCCAGCCCGATCGCTTCACGGCCGTGGCCGTCGACGCCTGCCGCACGAACATCATCCCGCTGTTCGAAGCGATCGCGTGCGAGAACCCGTATCCCGCGCGCCATTTTCCCGAGCGCCAGTTCAACCAGCTCGTGCTCAAGGCGCTGTTCAACTCGATCGCGCTCGCGCGCGTGGTCGGCCTCTCGACGCGCGTGAACCCCGATCTCTCGCGCATGGCCCGCGACTACGCGGCCGAGCGGCGGGCGGCCGCGCGGCCGGTGCCGTCCGATATCGCGATGGCGATGATCGATGACGCGAGGCAGGAGCTCACCCGATGAGGATCTTCGATCCGCACATTCACATGACGTCGCGCACCACCGACGACTACGAGGCCATGGCCGCGGCCGGCATCGTCGCGATCGTCGAACCGGCGTTCTGGCTCGGGCAGCCGCGCACGACCGTCGGCAGCTTCGTCGACTACTTCAACAGCCTCGTGGGCTGGGAGCGCTTCCGCGCGTCGCAGTTCGGCATCCGCCATTTCTGCACGATGGGCCTCAACCCCAAGGAGTCGAACAACCCGCGGCTCACCGACGAAGTGCTGGCGCTGCTGCCGCGCTTTCTCGACAAGGACGGCGTGGTCGCGATCGGCGAGATCGGCTTCGACGATCAGACCGACGCGGAGGAGCGATCGTTTGCGCGGCAGGTGGAGCTCGCGCGCGACTTCAACCTGCCGGTGCTGATCCACACGCCGCACCGCGACAAGAAGCAGGGCACGATCCGATCGATCGAAGTCATCCGGTCCGTCGGGTTCCCGGAGGAGCGCGTCCTCATCGATCACAACAACGAGGAGACGCTGCCCATCGTGCTCGCGAGCCGGTGCTGGGCGGGCCACACGATCTACCCGAACACGAAAATGGACGAGCAGCGCATGGCCGCGCTGGTCCAGAAATACGGCAGCGACCGCATCGTCGTGAACAGCGCCGCCGACTGGGGCATCAGCGATCCGCTGAAGGTGCCGAAGACCATCGCCGTGATGCGCGCGCACGGCGTTCCCGACGCGACGATTCAGAAGATCGTGTGGGACAACCCGGTCGCGTTCTTCGCGCAGAGCGGACGCCTCGACCTCACCGATATCGACACTTGCGCCGCCGTCGATCGCTCGCAGAAGTTCGAAACGAACTCCGTGCTGCGCGGAGAACAGGTCGGTCGTTAGTCGTTCGTCGTTAGTCGTTCGTCGTTAGTCGTTCGTCGTTAGTCACCAGTCACCAGCCACCAGCCACCAACGTGCACCCCACAGCCGTCCTCAACGTCGTCGGTCTGACGCCGGCGCTGCTCGGCGACGACACGCCTCATCTGAATGCGCTCGCGCGCGATGGTGCGTCAGCGCCGATCCGGGCCATCACGCCGGCCGTGACGTGCTCCGCACAGGCGACGTTTCTCACCGGCACCCTTCCCCGCGAGCACGGCATCGTCGGCAACGGCTGGTACTTCCGCGACCGTGCGCAGGTCGCGTTCTGGCAGCAGGCCAATCAGCTCGTCGGCGGCGAGAAGGTGTGGGACGCGGCGCGGCGCCGCGACTCCGCCTGCACGTGCGCGCAGATGTTCTGGTGGTTCAACATGTACAGCTCGGCCGACTGGTCGGTGACGCCGCGGCCGATCTATCCGGCCGACGGCCGGAAGATCCCCGACATCTACAGTCACCCGGCCGGACTGAAAGATCGTCTGACCGCCGAGATCGGCGCGTTTCCGTTTTTCAATTTCTGGGGACCGACCGCCGACATTCGATCGAGCAAATGGATCGCCGAGGCGTCGCTGCGCGTCGACGAGTGGATGTCGCCGTCGCTCCTGCTCGTCTACCTGCCGCACCTCGACTACACCCTGCAGCGGCTGGGGCCAGACGATGCGCGGATCCGCGCCGACGTGCGCGCGATTGATGAAGTATGCGGCAGACTCATCGCGACGCTGCGCGCGCGCGGACACCGCATCCTCGTGCTGTCGGAGTACGGACTCACGGCGGTGCGGCAACCGGTCCACATCAATCGCGTCCTGCGCGAGGCCGGCCTCCTGGCGGTGCGCGACGAACTGGGACTGGAGATGCTCGACGCGGGCGCGAGCGAAGCGTTCGCCGTCGCCGATCATCAGGTCGCGCACGTCTACGTCCGCAACGCGGAGCGGATCACCGCCGTCAGACTGCTGCTCGAACGGCTGCCCGGCGTCGAAGCTGTGCTCGATCGCCGCGAGCAGGCGGCGCCGGGCCTCGATCACGAGCGATCGGGTGAGCTCGTCGCGATCGCCTCGGCGGACAGCTGGTTCACGTACTACTACTGGCTGGACGATCGCGTCGCGCCGGACTTCGCGCGGACCGTCGATATCCATCGCAAGCCCGGCTACGATCCGGCGGAGCTCTTCGTCGATCCGGCGCTGATGGTTCCGCAGCTGACGATCGCGCTGACGCTCGCGAAGAAAGCGCTCGGCTTCCGCTATCTGATGAACGTGATCCCGCTCGACGCCACGCTCGTGCGCGGCTCGCACGGGCGCGTCACGGACCGGCTCGAGGATGGACCGCTGGTCATTTCATCGGAGCGCGGCGCCGTGCGCGGTCCTGTCGAGTCCACGGCGATCCGCGATCTGATGCTGTCGCACCTGTTCGACGGCCAGCCCAGGTCCGCCTGAAGGCGGACACCACGTACGTGGAGTCCGGCTTCAGCCGGACTCACGTTCCCGGGACGACTCGTTGCAGCAGCAGCGTCAGCACGAAACCCGCGGCCGCGACAATCGACAACCCGCCGCCGCCGTTCGCCAGAATCACGCCCGCGTCGAGCAGCGAGATGCCGGCAATCAGAAGCGGGATCAGCCAGCCTGCGCGCGGTCCCGCTTTCTTCGCCACGAAGGTCAGCGCCACCACGTACACGGTGACCAGGATCGCCGCCGTCGCGAGCGGCGGAGCAAACGTCGCCGCGGCGGCGGCACCCGCCACGCAGTAGACCAACCCGCGGCATGCGCCCATGACGAGCGGGCCGAGCGGATCGCGCTTGTGGCGCCAGTTGTAATAAAGGATGGCCGCCGTCAGCGCCAGCGCCCAGAGTCCCGTCGCGGACGATTCCGTGAGCGCGAGCCAGAGATCACCCGCGGCGAGCAGGGCGAACCCGATGCCGAAGGCCTCGGCCCGCGACACGTCGCCGGCGGGCAGCGGCCGATCGGGCCTGCGCGCGGCGTCGGACGCGTAGTCGAACGCGTCGTTCAGGAACATGCCGGCGGTGTACAGCACCGACACGGCGACCGAGACGGCGGCGACTTCACGCCACGCGACTGTGCCGTGCGCGGCGACTGTTCCCGCGAGGACGTTGCTCCACACCGTCGGGAGATTCGAGATCCGCGACAGCAGCAGGTACGCGCGCCACTTCGGACGGCGCGCCGTCACGACTCGAGCGTGGTCCGCGCCCATGTCAGCTCGCGCGCAATCGCCGTGCAGACGTCGCTCGTCCGGTGTTCGGGCGGCAGGACGTCCCACGTGTAGGTTTCCACTTCGAGGTAGGGACAGATGTCGTCGCGCTTGAGCAGATCGAGCAGCGACGCGAGATAGGGCTGCGTCGTCTCGAACGTGTCGACGATGCGGAGGAAGATCGGCACGTGAAAGTGCACGCGCCACTCGCGCGCGCCTGGCGAGCGTGACGTTGCTTCAAGGGCGTCGAGCGCCTCAGGCAGATCGGTGTACTTCGCGAACCCGCCGGCGTTGCGCTCGACGACCTGGTGCAGATACGTGTCCTCGGCGAACGGCGTGAGCGCGCTGGCGAGCGACGCGCTGTCGCGATCGGCCAGCCGCAGCGCGGAGCTGACCTGCACTTTGCAGACGCGCACGCCGGCCCGGCGCAGCGCGGCGATCGCGCCGGCCGGATCCTCGAACTCCACGGCCATGTGACACGCGTCGAGGCAGACGCCGACATGACGGCGCACCTCGTCCTCGGTCAGCGCGACGCCGACCTCGCGCGCGACACGCTGAATGCGGTCGCCGTCGAACAGCGATCGCTCGAAAAACGAAACGGCGTCGGCGACCGTTTCCAGCAGGCACGCGGGCTCCGGTTCGAGCGCGAGCGTGATCGTCGTGCCCGTGCGCCGGCGCAGCGACGCCAGGTGCGCCGCGTGACGCAGGATGTTCGACGCGATCGCGTCCTCGTCGCCGGCCGACCTGACGTCGCTCCGGAATGCGCCGGGCACGGTGCTCACGCTGCCGACGATGTCGTCGCGGCCCTTCAGCAGCGCGGCGAGCACACGCGCGAGCCGGTTGCTGTACTCGAGCCGCGCCGGATCGCGCCAGTCGGGCAGGTACACGCGCTCCTTCACGCGCTGGCCGTGGAACGCGCCGTACGGGAATCCGTTGATCGTGGGCACGTAGTAGCCGCCCGCGGCCAGAAATTCCTGAAACGCCGCGAGCGTCGCGGGCGTTTCGAGCGCGACGGCGGCGGCGGCCGAGAGCCGCAGGCCGATCGCGAACGGGCCGTCGAAGTTCATCAGCGCGCGGACGCGCGGGAGCGACGTCCGCAGCACGTCGCTGACGTCCTGCCACGATTCGCCGGGATGGATGTTGGAGCAGTACGTGAGGTGAAACCGGCCCGCGACGATCATCGACCGCGGGCGGCCACGTGGTGCGAGCCGGATCCGCGTCGAGCCGCGCGAGACGCGAGCTCGTCCATCGCCGCGCGCACGACCGACTCGTCCATCGCCGTCACTTCGAACCCGTTGCCGATGTCGCGCAGCATGGTGACGTGCAGCTCGCCGCCCAGATGCTCGCGGAACTCGCGCAGGCCCGTGAGGAGCGCGAGCCCGCCCGTCGTGTCGCGATCGGCCATCGCATCGTCCCACAGCTTGAAGCCGATCGCCTCGAGCAGGCTGAGAATGCGCTCCGCGCACGCGCGGCTCAGGAAACCCATCCGGACCGAGTACACGAGATCGAGCGCCATGCCGATGGCGACGGCTTCTCCGTGACGCAGCCGGTGCGCCGTCAGCGATTCGAGCTTGTGCGCCGCCCAGTGGCCGAAGTCGAGCGGCCGCGCGCTGCCGAGCTCGAACGGATCGCCGTTGCCGCAGATGTGCGCGAGGTGCAGCTCGGCCGAGCGCCGGATGAGCGTCGCGAGGACGTCGCCATCGCCGTCGACGATGCGGCCGGCTTCCTGCTCGAGATACGCGAAGAACGCCGGGTCGCGCAGCAGCGACACCTTGACGGCCTCGACGACGCCGCCAATCACGTCGCGGTGCTCGAGCGATTCCAGGAACCGCACGTCGTTGATGACCGCGAACGGCGGGACGAACGTGCCGATGAAGTTCTTCTTGCCGAAGAGATTCACGCCGTTCTTGACGGCGATGCCCGAGTCGCCCTGCGACAGCACCGTCGTCGGGAGGCGGACGACGCGCACGCTGCGATGCGCGATGGCGCCCGCAAACGACGCCATGTCCAGCACCGCGCCGCCGCCGATGACGACGAGAAACGACTGGCGGTCCAGTCCCACTTCGTTAATCCGCTGCAGGAGCGCGAAGGGATGCGTGAGGTCGTTCTTGACCGCTTCTCCGCCCGGCACGAACACGATCGGCCCGGCGAACTCCAGCGAGGCGGGATACGCGCCGAAGTACGACTCGATTTCCGCCGGCAGCGTCGGATGCGCGGCGGCCACGTGCTGGTCGATGACGATCAGGACCCGGTGCCGGCGGTCGGGCTCGAGCCGGCGGATCGCGTCGACGAACACGCGGTTCTCCACTGCGAACGCGTCCCACGTGAAATGCACGGGGAATTGAAAGGGCACCGAAAAAGTGTGAAGGGGCTCCATTCGGGCCGTTCACTATGTCACACCGAATGCGCGCTTTTCTAGTGGCCACGGGTCAGGAAACGACGGCCGTCGAGAGCCCAGCCACCGGCGAGTACCAGACGAATCGCCTCCGGATACAAACGGTGTTCTTCGACCAGGATACGGGCAGATAGCGTGTCGACGGTGTCGCCCTCGAGCACCGGGACGGTGGCCTGCAGCACGATCGGGCCGTCATCGAGCTGAGAGGTGACGAGGTGCACGGTGGCGCCCGTCACGCGGACGCCGTGGTCCAGCGCCTGCCGCTGCGCGTCCAGCCCGCGGAACGACGGCAGCAGCGACGGATGGATGTTGAGGATGCGCTGCGGAAACGCGTCGAGCAGCGGCGCGCCGACCAGCCGCATGAACCCGGCGAGACAGACGAGCGTCACGCGGCGGGCGTTGAGCGCATCCACGATCGCGCGGTCGTACGCGTCGCGATCCGGAGAGTCCTTCGGGTTGATGAACAGCGCCTCGATGCCCGCGTCACGCGCGCGCGTCAGACCCTGCGCGCCCGCGCGATTCGAGATGACGACGGCGATCGTCGCGTCGAGCGTTCCGGCCGCGATGGCGTCGATGATCGATTGGAGATTCGATCCGCGCCCGGAAATGAGGACGGCGATGCGGGGACGGGAGTCGGTACGTACAGTACGATCCGACTCCCGTCCCCGCTGGTCGTTGGTCATGGCACCTGCCTTGCGTCTCGGCCCACGCAGCCCAACCTAGTCATGCCTCGACGCGCGCGCCATTATTCGCCAAATGTCGTCTATCACGTTCTCAATCGAGGAGTTCGACGACTGACTCTCTTTGAAGACCCGTCCGAGTACGCAGAATTCGAACAGACGATGTGGCAAGCATTGCAGCGCGTGCCGATTCGATTGTTGGCATATTGTGCCATGCCGAATCACTGGCACTTGATCGTCTGGCCGAAGGCAGTGAACGATCTCCCTCGCTTCATGCACTGGCTGACTTGTACGCATGCTCAACGCTGGCACGCACGTCGACGTACGAGCGGAACGGGTTATGTCTACCAAGGGCGATACAAAGCAATTCCAATTCAGTCCGAGGACGGGGTTCTTCGCGCATGCCGATACGTCGAGCGGAACGCCTTGAAGGCCGGACTCGTCGAGCACGCCGAGGATTGGCGCTGGTCGAGTCTGTGGAGACGCTGCAATTTCTGCGATGCGACAATGCTAGACGCCTGGCCAATCCCGATTCCTGAGGATTGGCTCAGCCACGTCAACGCTCCCGCGGCTGGAGATCGACTCCCGTCCCCACGTACCTGACTCCCGTCCCCTCCACGACCCGGCCGAGACGCACGGCGGGTTCGCCAGCGGCGGCGAGGTCGGCCAGAAGACGATCGGCGTCGCGCGCGGCGCACGCCGCGATCATGCCGATGCCCATGTTGAACGCGCGAAACATCTCGTCGGTCGCGATCCCGCCCTTCTGCTGCAGCAGGCGGAACAGCGGCGGTACTTTCCACGCGCCACGATCGATTTCCGCCGCGCATCCGGCCGGAAAGATGCGCGGCAGATTTTCTGTGATGCCGCCGCCCGTGATGTGCGCGAGACCCTTGAGGACGCCGCGCGGGAGAAAGGGCCGCACGACCGGCAGATACGATCGATGCGTCGCCAGCAGCGCCTCGCCCAGCGTCGTGCCCAGCTCGGCGACCTTCATCTCGGGCGTCCACCCGGCGACGTCGAAGAACACGCGCCGCGCGAGCGAGTAGCCGTTGGTGTGCAGTCCGCTCGACGCCAACCCAATCAGCACATCGCCCGGAACGATCGCACGGCCGTCGATCAGTTTCGGCCGATCGACGACGCCAACGATGAAACCGGCGATGTCGTACTCGCCGTCGGCGTAGAAGCCGGGCATCTCCGCGGTCTCGCCGCCGATGAGCGCGCAGCCATTCTCACGGCACCCGCGCGCGACGCCCGTGACCACCTGCTCGGCCACGGCGGGCGACAGGCGGCCGGTCGCAAGATAGTCGAGAAAGAACAGCGGCTCGGCGCCCTGGACGAGGATGTCGTTGACGCAGTGATTGACGAGATCGGCGCCGACCGTGTCGTGGCGGCCCGTCATGAACGCGACCTTGAGCTTGGTGCCGACGCCGTCCGCGCTCGACACGAGCACGGGCTCCTGATAACGATCGCGATCGAGCTTGAAGAGGCCGCCGAACGAGCCGATCTCGGAGAGCACGCCGGGCGTGAACGTGCCGCGCGCGAGCGACTTGATGCGCCGGACGGTTTCGTTGCCGGCGTCGATGTCGACGCCCGACTGGCGGTAATCCATCGTCATGGACATCTCTTACCGGGGAACGGCGGGCGCGGTCTTGTCGAGCTTCAGCGCCAGCTGGAGGTAGCCGGCCTCGTCGCGCGGAACCTGGACCGGATACTCGCCGGTGTAACACGAGCGGCAGTACGAGGTGCGCTGTGTCCCGACGGCGCTCAGCAGTCCTTCCAGGCTCAGGTACGCGACGCTGTCCGCGCCGAGGAACGATCGGATCTCTTCGATCGTGTGCGTCGCGGCGATCAATTCCTGCTTGCGCGGCGTGTCGACGCCGTAGAAACACGGCGAGATTGTCGGCGGACAGCTGATGCGCACGTGCACCTGCTTCGCGCCCGCCGCGCGCACCATCTTGACGATCTTCTGGCTCGTCGTGCCGCGGACGATCGAGTCGTCGACGAGGATCACGCGCTTGCCGTCCAGCACGCTCCGGACCGGATTCAGCTTCACCTTGACGCCGAAGTGACGGATCGACGCCTGCGGCTGAATGAACGTCCGGCCGACGTAGTGATTGCGGATCAGCCCCATCCGCAGCGGCACGTGCGATTCCTCCGCGAAGCCCATCGCGGCGCAGACGCCCGAGTCCGGCACCGGCACGACGACGTCGGCGGCCACCGGCTGCTCGCGCGCGAGGAAGCGGCCGAGATCCGTGCGCACCTCGTTCACGCTGCGGCCGAACACGTAGCTGTCGGGCCGCGCGAAGTACACGTGCTCGAAGATGCAGTGCGCGAGCGTCGCCGGCGGAAACGGTTTGACCGAACGGAGGCCGTCGGCCGAAATGATCAGCACTTCGCCCGGCTCGACGTCCCGCACGTAGGTCGCGCCGATCAGATCCATGGCGCAGGTTTCCGACGCGATCACCCACGCATCGTCCATGCGGCCGAGGGCGAGCGGGCGGAAGCCGTGCGGATCTCGGACCGCGACGAGACGATCCTTCGTCACCACGGCGAGCGAGAACGCGCCCTGGATTTGCGTCACCGCTTCGACGAGCGCGTCCTCGACGTGCCGCGCCTTCGACTTCGCGTACAGGTGCAGGATGACTTCCGTGTCGCTGTTCGACTGGAAGATCGATCCCTGCCGCACGAGATCGTCGCGCAGCTCGCGCGCGTTCACGATGTTGCCGTTGTGGCAGACGCCGACTTGTCCGTGCGTGCAGTCGATCACGATCGGCTGCGCGTTCAGGAGCTTGCTCTCGCCGGCCGTCGAATAGCGCACGTGGCCGATCGCGAGCGAGCCCGGCAGCGACGCCAGCGTCTGGCCATCGAAGACGTCCGCGACGTAGCCCATTGCCCGGGAAATGCGCACGCGCTCGCCGTCCGACGCGGCAATGCCCGCGCTTTCCTGCCCGCGATGCTGCAGCGCGTACAGACCGAGGTACGTCATGTTGGCGGCCTCGGGGTGACCGAAGATGCCGAAGACGCCGCACTCGTCCTTGAATTTATCGGGCATGTTCACGCCACGCGTTTCGCATACGCCTGCTCGATCGCCGACGACCAGACGCGCTCGGCTTCGTCCACGCCCGAGTCGACGACGATCTGTCCCGCCACGGCCATCCGCAGCCGGTTGCCGCCGGTCTGGCCGATGACGTGCGCCGGCACGTTCGCCGCCGCCGCCCGCTCGAGGACGGTCGTCACCGCGTCCGGCACGACCGACACGACCACGCGCGACGCCGACTCGCCATACAGCGCCGCCGCGACGTTGACGCGCGCGTCCGCGGCGACATGGACGCCGTCGATCGACACTTCCGCGCCGATGCCGCCGGTGTCGAAACAACACTCGGCCAGCGTGACGGCGATCCCGCCGTCGGAACAGTCATGGGCCGATCGCAGCAATCGCTCGCCCGCAAGTTGCACGAGGAGCGCCTGCAGCGCGCGCTCGGCATCGAGATCCAGCGCCGGCGGCACGCCACGCACGAGATCGTGCGCGACTTTCAGATACTCGGACCCGCCGAGCTCGCCGCGCCCTTCGCCGAAGAGCAGAATCGCATCGCCCGCGTCGCGGAAGCGCCGTGAGACAACGCGATCCGCGTGCTCGAGCAGGCCGACGACGGCGATCGTCGGCGTCGGATAGATCGCGTTGCCATCGGTCTCGTTGTAGAGGCTGACGTTGCCGCCGGTGATCGGCACGCCGAGCGCGCGGCACGCCGCGCCGATGCCTTCGACCGCTTTCGCGAACTGCCACATGATCGCCGGCCGTTCGGGGTTGCCGAAGTTCAGGCAGTTGGTGGCGCCGAGCGGCTTCGCGCCGGAGCACGCGACGTTGCGCGCGGCTTCGGCGACGGCGAGCATCGCGCCGCGGTACGGATCGAGATAGCAGTGGCGGCCGTTGCCGTCGACCGACATGGCGAGCGCGCGATCGGTGCCTTTGATGCGCACGACGCCGGCGCCGAGCCCCGGCAGGTTGATCGTGTTCGTCTGCACCATGTGATCGTACTGGCGGTAGATCCAGCGCTTGCTGGCGACGGTCGGCGAGCCGAGCAGCGCGAACAAGGCGTCATTGGGGACGGGAGTCGGACGTCCATTCAGCCGACTCCCGTCCCCCACATCAAGTTTCTGCACGTCCGCCAGGTACTCGGGCTCGGTCATCGGCCGCGTGTAGAGCGGCGCTTCGTCGGTGAGCGCGCGATTCGGAATCTCGGCGACGAGCGCGCCGTGATTCTTGACGCGCAGCAGGCCGTTGTCGGTCACCTCGCCGATGTGCACCGCGTGCAGGTCCCACTTGTCGAACACGCGCTCGACCTCGGCCTCGCGTCCGCGCTTGACGACGAGCAGCATGCGCTCCTGCGATTCCGAGAGCATGATCTCGTACGGCGTCATGCCGGTCTCGCGCTGCGGCACGAGCGCCACGTCGATCTCGATCCCGGCGCCGCCACGCGATCCCATCTCGGTCGTCGAGCACGTCAGGCCCGCCGCGCCCATGTCCTGTATGCCGACGAGCGCGTCGGTCTTCATCACCTCGAGGCACGCCTCGAGGAGCAGCTTCTCCATGAACGGATCGCCGACCTGCACGGCCGGCCGCTTCTCGGCCGACTTGTCGTCGAACTCCGCCGACGCCATCGTCGCGCCGTGGATGCCGTCGCGGCCCGTCTTGGCGCCCACGTAATACACGGCGTTGCCGACGCCCGACGCGACACCTTTGATAATGTCGGACTGTTTCGCGATCCCGAGGCAGAACACGTTGACCAGCGGATTGCCGGCGTACGACGGCTCGAAAGCGATCTCGCCGCCGACGGTCGGAATCCCGATGCTGTTGCCGTAGCCCGCGATGCCGGCGACCACGCCCTCGAGCAGCCGGCGCGTGCCCGGCGCGTGGAACGCGCCGAACCGCAGCGAGTTGAGCAGCGCAATCGGCCGCGCGCCCATCGTGAAGATGTCGCGGATGATGCCGCCGACGCCGGTCGCCGCGCCCTGGTACGGCTCGATGAACGACGGATGGTTGTGCGACTCGATCTTGAAGACGGCGGCGAGGCCCTCGCCGATGTCGACGGCGCCGGCGTTTTCACCCGGGCCCTGCAGCACCTGCGGTCCTGTGGTCGGCAGCGTCTTCAGGTGCACGCGCGAGCTCTTGTAGCTGCAGTGCTCGGACCACATCACGGAAAACATGCCGAGCTCGGTCAGGTTCGGCTCGCGGCCGAGGAAGCCGACGATGCGGTCGTACTCGCCGGGCTTCAGCCCATGGCGCTCGAGGATGTGCGGATCGATCATGATGCGTCGGCTCGCCTAAGAGGCTCGCCCTGCACTCTGCGGTTGCAGCGCGAGGCTTTCAGCCGAGCGAAGACTCGCGAGCACCGATTCGAAAATCACGCGGCCGTCGACGCCGCCGAGCAGCACCTCGCACGCGCGCTCTGGGTGCGGCATCATCCCGACGACGTTGCGCCGCTCGTTGCAGACGGCGGCGATCGCATTCACGGAGCCGTTCGGATTCCAGTCGTCGTTCAACACGCCGTTCGGATCCGTGTAGCGCAGCACGACCTGCCGGTTCGCCTCGATCTGCTTCAGCATCTCGGCGGGCGCGAAGTAGTTGCCTTCGCCGTGGCCGATCGGAATGCGCAGGACTTGTCCCGCGCGCGCCTTGCCGGTGAACGGCGTGTCGGTCTGTTCGACGCGCAGGTGCACGTGCTCGCAGCGGTACTTCAGGCCGCGATTGCGCAGCATCGCGCCGGGCAGCAATCCCGACTCGAGCAGAATCTGGAATCCGTTGCAGATGCCGAGCACGGGACCGCCGCGCTCGGCGAACGCGCGCACCGGACCCATGATCGGCGAGAAGCGCGCCATCGCGCCGGTGCGCAGGTAGTCGCCGTGCGCGAAGCCGCCGGGCAGGATCAGGACGTCGGCGCCTTTCAGTTCGGTGTCCTTGTGCCAGAGGTACTCCGCCTCCTGGCCGAACACGTCCCTCGCGGCGTGATACGCGTCCTCGTCGCAGTTGCTGCCGGGAAAAACGATTACGCCAAATCTCATGGCTATTCCACTTCGATGCGATAGCTCTCGATGACGGGATTCGCGAGCACCTTGTCGGCGACCTCGGCCGCGAGCGCGCGCGCCGTGGCCGTCTCGGTCGTCGCGAGGTCGAGCTCGAAGTACTTGCCCTGCCGGACGTCCTCCACGTTCTGGTAGCCGAGCGAGTGCAGCGCCTCGGCGATCGTCCTGCCCTGCGGATCGAACACCGACGGTTTGAGCGTGACGAACACTCTGGCGCGCATGCGGTTAGGCCCTCGCCTGAACGGGATGAAAAACGCGATCGAAAATGTGGTCGACGTGCTTCAGCTGCTCGTCGAGATCGAACGCGCGCTCGATCTCGGCGACCGGCAGGACGCGCGTGACGTCGGCGTCCGCCTCGAGCAGCGCCTTGAAGTCGCGGTGCTCGTCGAACGAGCGCATGGCGTTGCGCTGCACCCACTCGTACGCCCGCTCGCGCGAGACGCCCTTCTTCGCCAGCTCGAGGAGCACCGTGCCCGAGAACACGACGCCGTGCGAGCGATTCAGGTTCTCGCGCATCCGATTGACGTTGACCGCCATCCCGCGGACGATGCGCGTGAAGCGGCGCAGCATGTGATCGAGAGCGATGAAGCTGTCGGGCAGGATCACGCGCTCGACCGACGAGTGGGAGATGTCGCGCTCGTGCCACAGCGCGACGTTCTCGAACGCCGCCTGGCAGTTGCCGCGAATCAGGCGCGCGAGCCCGACGATCTGCTCGCAGCCGATCGGGTTGCGCTTGTGCGGCATCGCCGACGAGCCCTTCTGCCCTTTCCCGAACGGCTCTTCCAGCTCGCCGATTTCCGTCTTCTGCAGGCCGCGGACTTCGAGCGCGAACTTCTCGAGCGACGCGGCGGTGATCGCCAGCGCCGCGAGCAGCTCCGCGTGCCGATCGCGCTGAATCACCTGCGACGCGACCGGCGCCGCCTCGAGTCCGAGCCGGCGGCACACGTCTTCCTCGATCGAGGGCGGCAGGTGCGCGAACGTGCCGACGGCGCCCGACAGCTTGCCGACGCTGACGGCCGCGCGGGCGCGGCGCACGCGCTCGACGTCGCGGTCGACCTCGGCGTACCAGAGCGCGAGCTTCAGGCCGAGCGTCATCGGCTCCGCGTGAACGCCGTGCGTGCGGCCGATCATCGGCGTCCGCCGGTGTTCGATCGCGCGATCGCGAATCGCCTCGTTCAGCGTGCCGAGATCCTTCAGGATGAGGTCGCAGGCCTCACGCATCTGCACGGCCTGCGCGGTGTCGATGACGTCGGACGAGGTCATGCCGAAGTGCAGCCAGCGCGCGGACGGGCCGACTTTTTCGGCGACCGCGGTCGTGAAGGCGATGACGTCGTGCTGGGTGGTCTGTTCGATTTCGTCGATGCGCGCGATCTCGAAGCCGCCGCGCTCGCGAATGTCGCGCGCCGCGTCGGCAGGCACGATCCCGGCGGCCGCCATCGCATCGGCGGCCGCGGTCTCGACCAGCAGCCAGGTTTCGTAGCGGCGCTGGTCGCTCCAGATCCGCCCCATGTCGGGGTGGGTGTACCGTGCGATCATTCCAAATCCAGCCGCTCCCTCGGAATCTGCAATCCGTTCACGTTGCCGAGCACCGTCGCCGCCAGCGAATCGTTCTTGAACAAGTCCGCCGCCACGCGCTGCACGTCGCCGGCCGTGACCTTCTCGATGCCGCTCAGCGTTTCGTCGAGGCCGAACTGGCGATCGAAATAGATTTCCTGCCGGGCCAGGTGCGACATGCGGCTCGCGGTGTTCTCGAGGCTCAGCATGAGGCTGCCCTTCAGATGATCCTTCGAGCGCTGCAGCTCGGCGTCCGGCACCGGCGCCTGCTTGACGTTGCGCAGCTCCTCGACGACGAGATCGAGCACTTCGCCGACGGCTTCGTTCGAACAGCCGGCGTAGATCGTGAACGAGCCCGCGTCGCGGTACGCGCTCAGGCCGCTGAAGACCGCGTACGCCAGCCCGCGCTTCTCGCGCACGTTCTGGAACAGCCGCGAGCTCATCGAGCCGCCGAGCAGCGTGTTCAGCACGTAGCTCGAGTACCGATCGTCGTGATTCTGGGGATAGCTGCTGACGCCGACGCACAGGTGGCTCTGCTCGAGCTCCTTGTTGCGGACGAGAATCTTCGGCACCACACGGGGCGCTTCATCCGCGGCCGGCGGGCTCGGCGTCGTCAGCGATCCGAACTTCTCGGCGACCAGATCGCGCACGCGCGCGTGCTCGAGATTGCCGACCGCCGACACGATCAGGTTCTTCGCCGTGTAGACGCCGCGGAAGTAATCGCGCAGCAGCTCGGCGCTGAACGACTCGACGGTCTCCTTCGTGCCGAGGATGGGACGGCCGAGCGGATGATTTTCCCAGAAACCCTGCGTGAACAGCTCGTGGACGAGATCGTCCGGCGTGTCCTCGACCATCTTGATTTCTTCGACGACGACTTTTTTCTCGCGCGCGACGTCGTCCGCGCTGAACGCGGGGTTGCGCACGATGTCGGAGAGGATGTCGATCGCGAGCGGCAGATGCTCGTCGAGCACCTTGATGTAGTAGCTCGCGTACTCCTTCGCGGTGAACGCGTCGAGCTGGCCGCCGATCGAATCGATCGCCTGCGCGATGTCCTCGGCCGTGCGGCTCGCCGTGCCCTTGAAGAGCATGTGCTCGACGAAGTGGGCGATGCCGCCGCGCTCGGCGGATTCGTGCCGCGAGCCGCGCGTGAGCCAGACGCCGATGCTGATCGAGCGCACCTGCGTCATCCGCTCGGTCAGAATGCGGAGGCCGTTATCGAGAACGTCTCTGACGATGGGTGCGTCCGACACGGTGGACCCTTATGCTACCATCGAAACTTACCCCTCCGCTGAGATTACGGAAGAGCTAAAGTGGCGACGCCTGCGCGATCCGACCTCGCCGAACTGGAACGATCCGCGCTCGAGACCGCGCTCGACGCTCGCGGACACCGGCGTTTTCACGCCCGCCAGATTTTCCGCTGGCTGTACCGCCGCGGCGTCACCGACGTCGAGGCGATGACGGATCTGTCGCGCGATCTGCGCGCGGCGCTCGCCCGCGACTTCACCATCACGACGCCGGAGCTCGCGCATCGCGAGACATCGTCCGACGGCACGGAGAAGTTTCTTCTCCGCCTGGCCGACGGCCGGCAGATCGAGTCGGTGTTCATCCCGGACACGCCGTCGATGACGTTCTGCATCTCGACGCAGGTGGGCTGCGCGATGGCGTGCGCCTTCTGTCTGACCGGCAAGATGGGGCTCGTCCGCAATCTGACGGCGGGCGAGATCGTCGGGCAGGTCCGCGTGCTCGCCGGCGCGCTCGGCATGCGCGAGAAGGCGTTCAACATCGTCCTGATGGGCATGGGCGAGCCGCTCCACAACTACGACGAGACGATGAAGGCGCTGCGCATCCTGACGGACGAATATGGATTCGCGATGCCGCCGCGGCGCATCACGCTCTCGACCGTCGGTCTGCTGCCGGCGCTCGAGCGGCTCGCGAAAGAGCCGGTGATGCCGAACCTGGCGATCTCGCTCCACGCGCCGACCGAGGCGTTGCGCGCGCAGCTGGTCCCGCTCAATCAGAAATACAGCGTCGCGGACATCATCGCCGCCTGCCAGCGCTTTCCGCTCCGCAAGCGCAGCCGCATCACGTTCGAGTACGTCCTGCTCGCCGGCGTGAACGACTCGCCGGACGACGCCCGTCGGCTCGCGAAACTGCTGACCGGCGTGAAGTCGAAAGTGAATCTGATCCCGCTCAATGCCGCGCCCGGCATTCCCTTCGAGCGGCCGACGGACATCGCCGTCGATCGCTTCGCGAAGATTCTCGCGGACCGCGGCGTGACCGTGTCGGTACGGAAGAGCCGCGGGCGCGACATTCGCGCGGCCTGCGGTCAGTTGATCGTCGAAGGCCAGAAGAAGTCAGCCGGCCAGCAGCTCGCCGTGCTGATGTGACGTCACGCGGACCCGGACCCAAACGTTTCTTGAGTGGCCGCGCGGAATGCGCAGCTTGAGATAGTTCCCCGTCACGACGAGCGATCCGTCCTCGAGCGTAAGCGCAGGATGAATCGTTCCTACCTGCGAATCGTGAAAACGATCCGTGAGGCGACGGCCGATCTCGCGCACGCGGCGCCCGCGCTCGCGCACGACAGTGCCGGGGGCCTTTCCTTTCATCGATGAGGCCGCCGTGCCCGGGCGGTCCGAGTACGGAAACACGTGGATATGCGTGAGCGGCGAGCGCTCGAGGTACGACGCCAGCAGCTCGAAATCCTCGTCGGTCTCGCCGGGAAATCCAACGATGACGTCGGACCCGATCGACGCATGCGGCATGCGCGCGCGAATGCCGTCCACGAGTGAGGCGTAGTACTCGATGGTGTACGGCCGGCGCATGGCCGCGAGGATGCGTTCGCTCGCGTGCTGCAGCGGCAGATGAAAGTGCGGTGCGAAGCGATCCGAAGCCGCGACAAGATCAACGATCTCGTTCGAGCAGTCCATGGGCTCGAGCGCGCTGATGCGAAAAAGGAGACGCTCGCCTGAAAGGCTCGCGCGACGAAGATCGAGCGCGCCCAGGAGCTCGATGAGCGACGAACGCGGCGACAGGTCGCGGCCGTACGAGCCGAGGTGGACGCCCGTCAACGCGATTTCCTTGAAGCCGGCCGCGACGATCCGATCGACTTCGCGCAGCAGCTCGCCAAGCGGAGCGCTGCGCGGCGTCCCCCGCGTCGACGGGATGATGCAGTAGCTGCACGCCTCCGCGCAGCCGGTCTGCACGCGCAGCGTGAACGCCGTCCGTCCCGCGACGCCAGGCTCGATCGACGAGCCGCATGGCCCGTCGCCGATCGAGCCAGACGTGGCGTCCGCCTTCAGGCGGACCGACTCGTCGTCCGGCTGAAGCCGGACCCCACGGATCAGGGGAATCAGCTGCGGCTTGTCGTCGTTCGGCACGACGCGGACGACGTTGGGCAGCGCCGCCACTTCATCGGGACGCCGGGTCGCGTAGCAGCCGGTGACAACGATCTGCGCCGACGGATTGTCGCGCGCGATGCGACGGATCGTCTGCCGCGCGCCCTGATCCGACGTCGCCGTCACCGAACACGTGTTCACGATGACGAGATCCGCCGCGTCCGGCGCGACCGCTCGCGCGCCTTCAGCCAGCAGCGCCTCTTCGAAGCCGAGCGAGTCAGCCTGGTTGACGCGGCACCCGAACGTCACAACCGCGTACTTCACTTGAGGATGTGGGGATGTGAGGATGTGAGGAGTTGAAGGCATTCGCAGATTCTCAAATCCTCAGATTCTCGAATCCTCAGATGTACCGGCGCGAAGGGCTTGTCTTCCGATATCGCGCCGGTATTGCATTCCGTCGAACGAGATCTTCCGCACGCCGGCGTACGCGCGCGCGATGGACTGGGTGAAGTCGGCGCCACGGCCCACGACGGTCAACACGCGGCCACCGGCCGTGACAATCTGACCATCGCGACGTGACGTGCCCGCGTGATAGACCGACACGCCCTCGAGCGCGTCCGCCGCATCGAGACCGGCGATCGGCCGGCCCGATTCCGACGACTCCGGATACCCGCGCGACGCCAGCACGACGCCGGTCAGCCGGTCGCGGCCGAGTCGCACGATCGACTGCCGCAGCGCGCCGGTCGCGCCGGCGACCAGCAGCGGCAACAGCGGCTCGTCGATGAGCGGCAACACGACCTGCGCTTCAGGATCGCCAAGCCGGACGTTGAACTCGATCACTTTCGGGCCGGACGGCGTCAGCATGAGTCCGGCGTAGAGAAACCCGCTGAAGGGACAGCCCTCGGCCGCCATGCCGGCGATCACGGGCTCGACGATCTCGCGCATGACGCGCGCCTCGAGGGCGGCGTCGAGGAGCGGACTCGGCGCGAACGCGCCCATGCCGCCCGTATTCGGGCCCCGGTCATCGTCGAAGATCCGCTTGTGGTCCTGAGCCGAGCCGATCGGCACGGCCATGTGGCCGTCGCACACGAGAAAGAACGACACTTCCGGCCCCGTCAGACATTCTTCGATGACGAGGCAGTCGCCGGCCGCGCCGAACTTATGCTCGGCCATCGCGGCCACCAGCGCGGCTTCGGCCGCGTCGCGACTCTCGGCGATGACGACGCCCTTCCCCGCCGCGAGACCGTCGGCCTTGAGCACGACCGGCAGACCGAACGCTCCGCCGCGCAAAACAGCGAGGCCTTCATCGAGCGACCGACAGGTATGAAAGCGCGCGGTCGGCACGCCGTGCCGCGCCATGAAGGCTTTCGCGAACGCCTTGCTCGACTCCAGGCGCGCGGCGGCAGCAGTCGGACCGAACAGTAACCGGCCTTCGGCCGCGAACCGATCCGCGACGCCGAGGCTCAATGGAAGCTCCGGGCCGACGATGGTGAAGTCAATTTGCTCGCGATCGGCGAGCGCCAGAAGCGCGTCGACGTCGCCGACATTGGCGGGAATCGTGCGCGCCAGGCGTGAAATACCAGGATTTCCGGGCGCGGCGACCAGTTCCCCGACGTCGCGGTCGGCGGCGAGACGTGCAACGATCGCGTGCTCGCGCGCGCCGCTTCCGATGACCAGAACTCTCATTGTGCGAGCGGCTTAGGGCGTGCAACCTCGCCGCGCACGCGCGCAGCGCGATCGGGACTATTTCGTTGACCTTGAAAGGGATTGCGCCTAGAATCCGCGCTTACTCGTGCTAGCCTAACATATTTGGGACATATGGCTGGTCGTGAGTAGAGTCATTTGCCACCCGCGAAGGGGGTGTTTTACGCGTGGCTGAAGTCAAGATCCAGGAGGGCGAGTCCATTGAGAGCGCTCTCCGCCGGTTCAAGCGGAAGGTGCAGCAAGAAGACATCATCAAGGACATCAAGAAGCACTCCTTCTATCTGAAACCCGGTGACAAGCGAAGGGCCAAGCAGGCGCTTGCCCGCAAACGGAATCGGAAGAAGCTCCGACGCGAAGAGAGTTAGCTCGACCGACGAGGTAGCGACCGATGGAGTTCCAAGACAGGATCCTCAGGTGCGTGGACTGCGGCGCGGAGTTCGTATGGACGGCGGGCGAACAGCAGTTTTTCGCCGACAAGAACTTCAAGAACGAACCGAAGCGGTGCAAAGCCTGTAAGGGCAAGCGCGCCTCGCGTCCCGCGGGCGCGGGGATGTCCCGCGAACGGGTCGAAACCGTAACCACGTGCTCTGCCTGTGGCAAGGAGACGACGGTGCCCTTCAAGCCGACGCAGGGGCGCCCCGTGTTCTGCAAGGAATGCTTCCAGTCCCGGAAGTTCGCCGGGGCTGGAGGCGTTTAACATTTTCTTTCAGGCGTCTGGAGCGTTTTCATGCAGATCCAGGAACGGATGTCCGGCGACGTCGTGGTGCTCGACCTGAAGGGCAAGATCACCCTGGGCGAGGGCGACGAGTTGCTCAAGGACAAGGTGAACAGTCTCGTCAACCAGGGCCACAAGAAGATCGTGCTGAACCTGGCCGATGTGCCGTACATCGACAGCGCGGGGCTCGGCGAAGTGGTCCGCACGTACACCACCGTGAGCCGCCAGGGCGGCAGCCTCAAACTGCTGAACCTGACCAAGCGGATCACCGATCTGCTGTCGATCACGAAGCTGCTGACCGTATTCGAGACGTTCGACTCGGAAAACGAGGCGGTCCGGAGTTTTTCGGCATCGGCCAAGGTCTAGCCCGTCACCCGCGCTAGATGGCGCGCAGCCCTTCATCTTCAGTCGGAGCCTCCGGCGCGTCGGTCGTCGACGCGCCGGGACGTTTCCTTCCCGTGCACCTGCTCCTCGCGCTGCGTCCGGGTCAGTGGACGAAGAACCTGCTGGTGTTCGCCGGCGTGCTCTTCGGCCGGCGGCTCCTCGACGCGGGGGCGGTCCTCGACTCCGTTGCCGCGTTCGCGATCTTCTGCGGGCTGTCGGGCGTGGCCTATCTCGTCAACGACATCGCGGACCGCGACGGCGATCGCGAGCATCCGGCCAAGGCGTCGCGGGCGATTGCTTCGGGCGCGCTGCCGGTGCCGACGGCTGTCGCCGCGGCGGTCGTGATCGGCGGCGGCGCGCTTGCCGGCGCGCTGGCGATGTCTCGCGAGCTGGCCGCGGTCGCCGCGGTCTATCTCACGCTGCAGCTTTTGTACTCCGGTCTGCTGAAGCACGTAGTGATTCTGGACGTGCTGACGATCGCCGTGGGATTCGTCCTGCGGGCGGTGGCGGGGGCCGTGGCGGTGAACGTCGAAATCAGCCACTGGCTGCTCGTCTGCACGATTCTGCTGGCGCTCTTCATTGCGCTGGCCAAGCGGCGGCACGAAATCGTGCTCCTCGCGGACGGCGCCGCCGGTCACCGGCCGATCCTCGGCGAGTACAGCGCGTACTTGCTGGACCAGATGATCGGCGTCGTCACGGCGTCCACGCTGATCGCGTACATCTTCTACACGATCAGCCCCGAGACGCAGGCGAAATTCGGCACGGTCTGGCTCGGGCTGACGATCCCGTTTCCGTTGTACGGGATTTTTCGCTACCTGTATCTCGTGCACCGGCGCGACGGTGGAGGGAGCCCGGCCGATCTGCTCCTGAACGACCGTCCGCTTCTGGCGTGCGTGGCGCTGTGGGCGCTCGCCGTCGCCGTGATCCTGTACTGGCCGGGATGATATTCAAGCTCCCAGCTATCAGCTGTCAGCTCTCGGCTGACAACGCGCTCCTGTCAGCGGTCAACGTGTGCCACACTGAGAGCCGATAGCTGAAAGCTGAGAGCCGAAGGCTTCCTTATGCCCGATTTCAACGTTCGCTCCGACTCCGTGAACGTCGAGCGCGTCATGGAGCAGATTCGCGCCCGCATTCGCGAGAAGCGCGGCGTCGACTACACCGAGCAGCAGATTCAGGAGCTCGCCAACGTGAAGCTCGAGAAGATTCTCGACCCGCGCGGCATCCGATCGGATCTTCTGGAACAGTTCCTGAAGATGCAGCCCGCGACCCAGCCGCCCGAAGTCACGGCGGAGGCGATACGGACGTCGAAGCTGTTCGACTCCCACCGCGCCCCGATCCGGTTCGTCCGGCGGCTGCTGCGGCCGATCCTGAAGCTGTTCATCAACCCCGCGCCGCTCGTGCAGGTGCTGCAGGGCGGGACGCGCGATCCGCTGTTCTTCGAGCTGATTCACAACCTGGTCGTGGAAACGACGCGGCTCGGGATCGAAGTGAAGAACCTCAAGATGAAAGTGGAATCGCTGACAGGCCGGCTCGAGTTCAACGAGCGGCGTGCGCGCGCGCTCGAGAGCGTCGTCGTGTACAAGCCGAGCGATGAACCGGTCGCGCCGCCACCGGCCCCGCGACCGTCGCCGGCGCCCGCGCGAAGCGACTACTACCGCCCGCCGGCGCAGACGTTCAACAGCGGCGCGTCGTCGCAGGCAGCGAGCGGCGCCGCGCCATCAGGCGGTGCGCCAGTCTCGATCGGCGATCGCGCCCCGCAAGCGGGCGGCGCGCCGTTCGTCCAGGGAGAAGGTCCGGGCCAGCGGAGCCGGCGGCGACGCCGACGCCGCGGACGCCGCAGCGGCGGCGGCGCGCCGGGTGGTCCGTCCGGCCAGCCGTCCGGATTCGGAGGCGGCCAGACGAATCAGACGAATCTCTCAGGCGCGGATACGGCGCCGGCGCCCGATGCGCCGCGAGCCGATCCCGCCGCCGAGCCCGCGTCCGAGCCGCGGCCGCAGGAGCCCGCGACAGATTCCGGATCAAGCGGGCACGAGCCAGATTCTCAGTGACCGACGAGACCCCGGCCGTCTGTGTCATCGTCCTGAGCTGGAACGGCGGCGCGGTGTTGAAGGAATGCCTCGCGTCGCTGCGCGCGCAGAGCCAGTCCGCGCGCGTGATCGTCGTCGACAACGGATCCGCCGACGGCAGCCAGGACCTCGTGCGGCGAGAGTTCCCCGAGATGACGCTGATCGAGAACGGCCGCAACCTCGGATTCGGCGAGGGCAACAACGTCGGCATCCGCGCGGCGATGGACACCGGCGCCAAGTACGTCGCGCTGCTGAATCAGGACGCCCGCGCCGATCGGGAATGGGTCGCGGCGCTCGTGCGCGCCGCCGAGACCGACGCCACGATCGGCGCCGTCGCATCGCGCCTCGTGCTGCACAGCCACCGGACGCTGCTCAACGGCGCCGGCGTCGTCATGAACCTCAGCGGCTGCGCGTGGGATCGCGGCTTCGCGCGCGCCGACGGCCCGCAGTGGCGCGAGCCGTGCGAAGTGCTCGGCGCCACGGGAGGCGCGGTGCTGTATCGGACCGACGCGCTTCGCCGCGCGGGTCTCTTCGACGCGGCGTACTTCGCGTACTTCGAGGACGTCGACCTCAGCGTGCGTCTCTGGGACGCCGGCTACCGCATCGTCTACGCGCCTGACGCGGTGACGACGCACCGATTCTCGTTCACCCTCGGCGACGAATCGTTCGGCAAGATCCTGCTCATCCAGAGCAACCGCTGGCGGTTCATCCTCAAACATTTTTCCCTCGGGCGCTTCAGACATCCGAAGAGCCTGCTCGTCGTCGACAAGCATTTCGCCCGCAACCGCCTGCGCATGGGACTCCGCGGAGTCCGGCTGTGGCTGCGCGTCTACGCGCGCGTCCTCGCCGCCCTGCCGGACGTGCTTCGCTACCGGCTTCAGCATCGGACGACGAAGGAGCGCCGCGCGCGGTGGTGGCGCTTCGTCGTCAACGCGGTCGGCTTTCCCGATGTGTTCATGCCCGCGCTCGATTACGACCTGATGGAAAGCGCGGCGGATGCGTGGTCCGATCGCGCGATCATGGGCGTCAACGACACGGCGCTCGGCCAGGGATGGTATCCGCTCGTGCGGCCGGTGCCGACGACGTTCGCCGAGCCGGAAGGACCGGCGCTGCGCGACTTCGGATCGTCGGCGACGTGTTTTCTGCGCGTGGCCGCGCCGGGACCGCACGTCGTGCAGGTGCACGTGACGCAGCGTCCGGAATCGACACAGGCGCGCGAGATTCAGGTGATCTGCAACGGTCGGGATCTCGGCCACGCGGAGGTCAGCGCCGAGCATCGAGGGTGGCGCACGGTGCAGTTCCCGGTGACGCTCGCCTCCGACACCGCGACCGTCGAGCTTCGCGTCGAGCGCCCGCTGCTTCGTGAGGAATCGGGCGCCCAGGTCGATTACGGCGTCCGGGTCAACGAAGTCAGCGTGCTGGCGTCCGATTCCCCGCTGCTGCGCCGCACGCGCGTGGCCACGTCACGCTGACGCGATCAGGGCTCGCTGGTGGCGTCCATCCTGTACATCATCCATCGCTTCTGGCCCTATCAGGGCGGATCCGAGCGGTACTTCTTTGAGATCGCGAAACGCACGGCGGCGGCAGGCCATACGGTCACGGTGGCCACGACCGACGCGTGGGACGCGGGCCATCTGCACTTCCGCCGGCGCAAGCGGATCGAGCCGCTCGTCGAGCGCGTCGACGGGATCACGATTCGGCGCTTTCGCGTCCGGCACTTCTACTACCAGCAGCGGATTCTGCCGCGTCTCTCGCGACTGATCCCGACGCGGTATCCGCTCTTCGACGAGCCGCACCTTCTGATCCCGGGCCTGCACTGGTGGCTGCACACGACGCGCGAGCGGTTCGATCTCGTGCACGCCGGCGTCTTCCCGCACGCGCCGCTCATGGCGGCGGGCGCGCGCTACTGCCGCCGGCACGGCGTGCCGCTCGTCTGCCAGCCGATGCTCAACCCGGGCGAGCCCTATCGCGCGATGAGCAATCCGCAGTTCACGAGCCCGAAGTTGCTCGCGCTGCTCGAGCCGGCCGCCGCCATCCTGACCAACACGTCGTACGAGAACGACGTGTTGATCGAGAAAGGCATTCCCGCGGACAAGATCACGGTCGCCAGCCCGGCGGTCAATCCGGCGGACGTGATGGGCGGCGACGGCGCGGCGTTTCGCGCGGCGCACGGCATCACGGGACCGATGGTCTTGCAGGTGTCGACGCAGACGCACGACAAGGGGTCGTGGCACACGATCGACGCGATGCAGCGGCTACGCGTGCGGCAGCCGAACGCGACGTGCGTGTTCATCGGATCGGTCGAGCTGGACTTCGTCAAGTTTCTCGACGCCCAGCCGCCGGCGGTGCGAAAGCAGATCAAGCTGCTCGACTACGTCACCGAGCAGGAGAAGAAGGACGCGATGGCCGCGTGCGACGTCTTCGTCATGCCGTCGCGCGCGGATTCCTTCGGCATCGCGTATCTCGAGGCGTGGCTCTACGGCAAGCCGGTCATCGGCTGTTTCGGCGGCGGCGTCCCTCGCGTGATCGACGAAGGCCGCGACGGATTGCTCGTGCCGTTCGGCGACTCGCACATGCTGGCCGAGTACATCGACGGCCTGTTCGAGGATCGCGCCACGGCGGCGGCGATGGGCGCGCGCGGCCGTGAGAAAGTCCTGGCGCGGTACCGGTGGGAAGACACCGACGCGGTCGTGCAGGCGGTGTACCGGCGGTGCCTGAATCGCGGCGAGCCGGCCGCGGGGGCGGCACGCCCGCTGCGCATCGGCATCGACATCAGCCGGACGATCGGCGAGTCGACCGGCGTCGGCAGCTACGCGGCGAGTCTCGTCAACGCGCTCGCGGAGATCGATCGGACGAGCGAGTACCTGCTCTATCCGTACTTCTGGGAGTGCTTCCCGCCGGCGTTTCGCAGCGCGCGCGCGCCGTCGCCATCCAACTTTCGCGTGTGGACGCAGGACGCATCGCTGGACAAGGTCCGCCGGCGCTGGCTCGCGCAGCCGCCCGACGCCGCAGCCGGCAACGTCGACGTCGTCCACAGTACGGCGTACACCACGCCGGCATTCAGCCACGCGCGGCTCGTCGTCACGGTGCACGACCTCAGTTTCATCACGCACCCGCAGTTCCACACCGAGGCCAATCGATCGTTCTGCGTGCGCGAAACCGGGCGCGCCGCCAAGCTGGCCGCGATGGTGATCGTGCCGTCACAGGTTACGAAACAGGATCTGCAGCGGCACTTTGGCGTGCCCGACGATCGCATCGCCGTGATCCCCGAGGCCGCCGCGGCCGAGTTCCGCCCTGTCGACGATGCGAGCGAGATTCGCGCGGTGCTGAAGAAGCACCGGATCGACGGCGACTACCTGCTGTTCGTGGGCAGCATCGAGCCTCGCAAGAATCTGACCGGGCTGCTGCGGGCGGCGTCGGGCTGGCTGCGGGCCGCTCCGGCGCGGCAACTGGTCGTCGCCGGACCGTCGGGCTGGCTGAACGACGACGTCAATCGGCTCGTGGACGAGCTCGACATCCGCGATCGCGTGCACTTCCTGGGCTACGTCGACCGCGAGGATCTGCGCGCGCTGTACGCCGGCGCGCGGGCGTTCATCTATCCGTCCTTCCACGAGGGCTTCGGCCTTCCGGTGCTCGAGGCCATGGCGTGCGGCGCGCCGGTGATCGCGTCCACGGCGCCGGCGATTGAAGAAATCGCGGCGGGCGCCGCGCGGCTCGTCGCGCCCGACCGCGTCGACGATCTCCGTAAGGCGATTGAAGAGGTCGCGAACGACGACGGCGAGCGCGCGAGGCTGCGCACGCTCGGCCTCGAACGCGCCGCGCGCTACAGCTGGCGCGAGACGGCGCGACAGACGCTCGAGGTCTATCGGAGGGCGGCGCGGTCATGATCCCCGTCCATCAGGTCCTTGCGACGCTCGGCTACGGTGACGCCATCGGCCACGAGGTCCTGGGCATCCGGCGCATCCTGCGATCGGCCGGCTACGAGTCGGACATCTTCGTCGAAACGGCCGACCCGCGGCTCGAATCGACGACGCGCGACTACCACGAGCTTCGCGACGTCAGCCGCGCCGACCAGCTGCTCCTGCATCATTTTTCGATCGGCTCGAAGGCGTCGCGCACGGCGTTCGCACTGCCCGACCGGATGGCGCTCATCTATCACAACATCACGCCCGCCCGGTACTTCGCCGGGTTCAACGAGACGCTGGCGCGCCAGTGCTACTTCGGCCGCCGCGAGCTGCGCGCGTACGCCACGCGGTGCGACCTCGCGCTCGGCGACTCGATGTACAACAAGGAAGAACTGGATCGGCTCGGATTCCGCCGCACGGACGTCCTCCCGGTGGTGCCGGACTTCTCGCACCTGGATTCCGAGCCCAACACGATGCTCGCGCGGCAGTTCGACGACGACTGGACGAACATCCTCTTCGTGGGCCGCGTGGTGCCGAACAAGAAGATCGACGATCTCGTCCGGTTCTTCCACGCCTACCAGCGCGAGTTCAACCCGCGCTCGCGTCTCCTGATTGTCGGGTCGCAGATCGGGTTCGACCGCTACATGACGGCGCTGCATCATCTGATCGCCGCCCTCGGCGTGTCGCACGTGCATTTCATCGGTCAGGTGTCCGACGAGGAGCTCGTCGCGTTCTATGACGTCGCCGATCTGTTTCTGTGCGCGAGCGAGCACGAAGGCTTCTGCGTGCCGTTGCTCGAAGCGTTCTACACGGAAGTGCCGGTGGTCGCCTTCGCCGCCGCGGCGGTTCCGGCGACGATGGACGGAGCGGGCATCCTGTACAACAGCAAGGATCCGCTGGCAGTCGCGGCGCTGATGGATGGCGTCGTCTCGGACGCCGCGCTGCAGGATCGGATCGTCGACGGCCAGCTGGCGGCCGTCGATCGCCTGCGCGCGAAGGATTTCGCGGGCATGCTGCTCGGCTTCGTGCGCGACGTCCTGTCGCGGCCGCGAGCGACGCCGCCGCACGTGGTCCCCGACTTCTGGCAGCAGTTCGACGCCACGGAAGCGCTCGAAGAGCTGCGGTTCGACCGGCCGGCGATCTACAGCGCGTTACCGCCGGAGCCGCGCCGATGATCGTCAACCAGTGGGTTCCGGCGGCGCACAAGGGCGACGCGGTCGGCGACAGCGCGCGGCGCGTCCGCGATCTGCTGCGCGCGCTCGGCCACGAGTCCGACCTGTACGCGCTCACGATCGACGACGACCTGCGCGACGACGTCCGGCCGTTCGGCCACGCGTCCGCGACGCGCGGCGACGTGACGATCTTCCACTACGCGATCCCATCGGTGATGACCGAGGCGTTCGCCTCGCTCACCTCGCGCCGGGTGCTGCAGTACCACAACGTCACGCCGGCCGCGTACTTCGCGCCGTGGGATCCGTCGATCTTCCGCCTGACCGCCTTCGCCAGGCGCGAGCTGGCCACGCTGGCCGGACGCGTCGATCTGGCGCTCGGCGACTCCGAGTACAACCGGCGGGAGCTCGTGACGCTCGGCTTCGACGCGGACCTGACCGGCGTGTTCCCGATCGCCATCGATACGGCGCGCGTGACGCGGCGCGTCCACCGACCGGCGCTCGAGCGGATCCTCGACGACGGGCTGGTGAACTTTCTGTTCGTGGGCCGGATCGCGCCGAACAAGAAGATCGAGGATCACATCAAGCTGGCCGAGTGGTATCGCCGCTACGTGGACCGCGAGTTCCGCTGCATCTTCGTCGGCCGGTTCGACGTCGTCCCGCGGTATTATTCGATGATTCGGTCCCTGATCGCGGCCTACGACGTCCCCGAAGGCCGCCACGTGTTCACCGGGCCGGTCCCCGACGAGGAACTCGCCATCTACTACCAGCGCGCGGCCGTCTACATCTCACTCAGCGAACACGAGGGCTTCTGCGTGCCGCTGCTCGAAGCCATGGCGGCCGACGTGCCCGTGCTCGCGTACGCGGCCGCCGCGGTCCCTGACACGCTCGGCGGCGCCGGCGTGCAGTTCGCGCCGAAGGATCTCGAGCAGGCGGCCGAGCTGCTGAAGGCGCTCACGTACGACGACGATCTCCGCCGCGACGTGATCGCCGGACAGCGGCGCCGGCTGGCCGACTTCGGCGACGCGCGCATCACGCGCGAGCTCGCGTCCCTGGTGCACAGGCTCTCGTGAGAATCGCGTTCATCATTCAACGCTACGGCGCCGAAGTGCTGGGCGGATCCGAGCATCTGTGCCGCCTCGTCGCCGAGCGTCTGGCCGCGACGCACGACGTCGACGTCCTGACGACGTGCGCGCGCGACTACATCACGTGGACGAACGAATACCCGGAAGGCGCCGACCGGATCCGCGGCGTCACGGTGCGGCGGTTCGCCAACGTCGCGACGCGCGACATCGACGCGTTCAACGAATACTCCGACTGGATCTACAACAACCCGCACAGCCGCGATGACGAGATCGAGTGGCTGAAGAAGCAGGGGCCGTGGTGCCCCAGCCTGATCGACTATCTGCGCCGGCAGCATCAGCAGTATCAGGTCCTGATCTTCTTCACCTACCTGTACGCGCCGACGGTGCTCGGCCTGGAGGTCGCGCCCGCGAAAAGCGTCCTGGTCTCGACGGCGCACGACGAGCCGGCGATCCGGCTGGAGATCTACAAGGCCGTGTTCAAGAAGCCGGCGGCGCTCTGCTACCTGACGGAGAGCGAGGCCGCGTTCGTGCAGGAGCAGTTCCCCGAGCGATCCTCGAACGAGGAGGTCATCGGCGTCGGCGTCGACCTTCCGCAAAGCCAGCCGTACCCGCGGACGCCGTCGCGCCCGGACGACGAGACGGATCAGAGCGGAAGCGAGCCCCCTGGCCCCGCCACCAGCGAAGACGACGACGGCGAAGCGCGCGCGTATCCGTCGCACCTGCTCGCCCGCGGGGCGATCTTCCGGCGCCGGCACCGCCTCTACGGACCGATCCTCCTCTACGGCGGCCGGATCGATCCGGGCAAGGGCTGCGAGGAGCTGATTCACTATTTCAGCGAATACGTGAAGGAAGGCGGCGAGGCGACGCTCGCGCTGATGGGCGTGAAGCTGATGTCGCTGCCGGAAGAGCCGTTCATCCGCTTCGCCGGCCTGCTTTCGGATCGCGAGCGGCTGCAGGCGCTCGAAGCCGCGACGGTGGTCTCCTGTCCGTCGCCGTTCGAGAGCCTCTCGCTGCTCGCGCTGGAGGCGCTGTCGGTCGGCACGCCGATTCTCGCCAACGCGCGCAGTGCGGTGCTCGTCGAGCACTGCGTCCGCAGCAACGGCGGCCTGTACTACGCCGACCGCGACGAGTTCGTCGAATGCCTCAAGCTGCTCATCCGCGACGAGCGCCTGCGCGCGGCCCTCGGGCGCAACGGACGCGAGTACGTGCGGAAGAACTACCGGTGGGACGTCGTGCTGGGCAAGTACGAGCGGCTGTTCGCGAAGATCCGCGGCGCGAGATAGTCGTCGGGTCCGGCTGAAGCCGGACGCCACGGATCTGATTCCCGCTACTCGTCGTCGAGCGCTGTCGGCGGCGCGAGCGGAGCCGGCGCCGCTCCCACGAGAGAGTTGTCCGGCGCGTCCGAGCCGGCCGGCGCCGCCGCCGATCGAGCCGCGGGATCGCCGCCGTTCATGTTCCGCTTCCGCCGCGGACGGATCTCGTACCGCTTGATCATCTCGTTCAGGGTCGTCGGCTTGATGTGCAGCAGCTCGGCCGCGCGCTTCTGCACGCCGCCCGCCGCTTCGAGCGTCGACTCGATCAGCCGCTTCTCGAAGTCCGTGATCACTTCCTTGAACGAGATCCCCTCGGGCGGCACGATGAACTGCGGCATCTGGAAGTTCGGCGCCTTCCGCACGTGTTCCGGAATCAGCTCGATGCCGATGCCCGGGCCGGTGCTCAGCACGACGGCGCGCTCGATGACGTTCTCGAGCTCGCGCACGTTGCCCGGCCAGTCGTACTCGGTCAGCAGATCGAGCGCCTCCGGCGTCAGCTCGAGTCCGGACTTGCGGTTCTCCTCGCCGTACTTCTCCAGGAAGTGATGGACGAGGAGCGGGATGTCGTCCTTGCGGTCGCGCAGCGGCGGCAGCTGAATCGAGATGACGTGCAGCCGGTAGAAGAGATCCTCGCGGAACTTCCCTTCCTCCATCATCTGCCGCAGGTCGACGTTGGTCGCCGCGATGATCCGCACGTCGACCTTGATCGTCTCCATGCCGCCCAGGCGCATGAAGTCGCGCTCCTGGATGACGCGCAGCAGCTTGGCTTGCGTCTCGAGCGGGACGTTTCCGATTTCGTCGAAGAAGATGCTGCCCTTGTCGGCGAGATCGAACATCCCCTTCTTCGGATAGACCGCGCCGGTGAACGCGCCCTTGACGTGGCCGAAGAGCGTCGACTCGAGCAGGTCCGGCGGCAGATTGCCGGAATTCACCGTCACGAACGCCTTGTCCGACCGCGACGAGTTCGCGTGGATCGCGCGCGCGACGAGCTCCTTGCCGGTGCCGCTCTCGCCCTGAATCAGGATCGTCGATCGGCTGGGCGCGGCCTGGATGATGAGGTCGAACACCTGCCGCATGCGCGGGCTGCGGCCGATGATGTTCGCGAACTTGTGGTACCGCTCCTGGATGTTCTGCCGCAGGTTGCGGTTCTCGTGGACCAGCCGCCGGCGCTCCATCGCGTTGCGCACGACGACGAGGACTTCGTCGTTCTTGAACGGCTTGGTGATGTAGTCGAACGCGCCGGCCTTCATCGCCGAGATCGCGCTCTCGACCGAGGCGTAGGCGGTGATGATGATGACGGCGAGATCCTCGTCGATCCGCTTCAGCTCGTCGAGCGTGGCGATGCCGTCGAGCCCGGGCATCATGATGTCCACGATCGCGGCGTCGAACGGCAGCGCCCGCGCCATCTCGAGCCCTTCCGCGCCGGACGCCGCCAGGCGCACGTCGTAGCCTTCGCGCGTCAGCAGCGTCTCGAGAATCTCGCGCATGATCTCTTCGTCGTCGACGACGAGAATCGTGCCGTTCCGTGATGTGCCCATAGGTTTACCGGGCCCTGGCGCTTTGTGCCTCGGCGGGCGCCAGCGGCAGCGTCAGCGTGAACCGCGTGCCCTGACCGACGGCGCTGTCGCAATGAATCGATCCTTCGTGCTCGCGCATGATGCCGTACGTGATCGAGAGGCCGAGACCGGTGCCCCGGCCGATGGCTTTCGTCGTGAAGAACGGATCGTAGATGCGCGCGAGCTGATCGGAGGGAATGCCGGATCCGGTGTCCGCGATCTCGGCGACCACGGCGTCGTCCTCGATCCGCGTCGACACCGACAGCCAGCCGCCGCTCGGCATCGCGTCGCGGGCGTTGAGGAACAGATTCAGGAAGACCTGCTGCAACTGGTGCTCGATGCCGAGCACCAGCGCCTGCCCCGGCGTCAGCTCGCGGCGGACCTTGATGCTGCCGACTTCGAACTGGTGCTCGAGCAGCGAGAAGACGTCGGTGATCACCGCGTTGAGATCGACGTCGATGCGCTCGTTGCTCGACGTCCCCGGCCGCGACAGGTTCAGCAGGCCGTTGACGATCTTCGCGGCGCGGAACGTCTGACGCTCGATCTTCTCGAGCAGCGGCGTCCTGGGATCGGCGGGATCCGCGCCCTCGAGCAGCATCTGCGTGTAGCTCGAGATGCCCGTCAGCGGCGTGTTCACTTCATGCGCGACGCCGGCCGCGAGCAGACCGATGGACGCCATCTTCTCCGAGATCTGGAGCTGTTCTTCCATCCGCACCTGATCGGTGATGTCCTCGATCAGCAGCAGCGTGCCCAGCACTTCGTCGTCGCTGGCGGAATTCTGCAGCGGCACTTCCGTCGCGTTCACCAGCAGGCGCGATGTGTCGGCCGACGGCGCGGAGAGCGGCACGCGATGGAGCGTGGCGCCGTACGGATGCTCGAGACGCGCGGCGCGCAGGGCCTCGACGAACGGCGCGTCGAAGACGTCGCCGAGACGCTTGCCCACGGCCGCTTCGCGCGCGACACCGTAGAAGCTCTCGAGGGCGCGATTCCAGCGAACGATCCGCTCATCCGCGTCGAACACGGCGAGCCCGTCGTCGAGGGACTCGAGGATGTTCTCGTTGAACTCGCGCATGCGGCCGACTTCCTCGGCCTTCAGGTGCAGCTGGCGGAACAGCCGTCCGTTCTCGATGGCCGTCGCCACCTGGCCGGCCACGGCCGTCAGCAGCGCGAGGTCCTCGCTGTTGAACGGCTCGTCGGTTTCCTTGCGGCCCAGCGCGAGCACGGCAATCGCGTGGCCCTCGAACACGCAGGGCACGAAGTAGAAGATCCCCGCGTCGCGCCAGAACTCGACTTCCTCGGCCGCGTAGCGGGCGCCCGCGATCGGATCGTCGAGCGCGACCGTGTGACCGGCGTCGAGCCGCGGCATCAGCGACGACGCGCGCGAGAGGCGCGGCACGGGCTGGGCGAACCCGTAATCGCCGAGCGAGCTGAAGTGGCCCTTCCGGTCGTCGTCACCCGGCGCCAGCATCAGCGCCATGCGATCGACGACCAGCGTCTCGACGATGCGGGCGACGAGCCGCTGGCTGAGGCGCACGACGTCGAGGTCGCTGTTCAAGTCGCGCGCGAAGGCGACGAGCGCGCGCCGGTAGTCGTACCGGTCGCGGTAGAACACGCGGTCCAGCGCGTTCTGCAGCGCGTCTTTGACCGGTTTCAGCAGAAGGACGATGACGGCCGTCGCCAGCAGCGCGACGATCCAGTTGTGCGGGTCCTGATCGTCGGCGAACACGAAGCCGACGGCTTTCCGCATCGCAAAGTAGAGCGTGACGCTGGCGGCCAGGAACGTCGCGTACACCAGGCCGTGCTTGATGATCACTTCGACGTCGCGCAGGCGGTACCGCACGATGGCGCAGGCGAACGCGAGCGGGACAAGACCAAGCGGAATCGCCGTCAGCTGCAGCGCGAGCGGCGGATCGACGCCGAGCGCCCACGGCAGCGCGTAGAACACGGCGAAGGGCCCGACGCCGAGCGCCGTGCCCCACGCGATCCAACGCAGCTGGCGCCGCGCCGTCACGGACGTGATCTGCTGGAAGGCGCGCACCAGGATCACCAGGGCCGCGACCGCGCACACGAAGAGGTACACCGGCTCGAGACGGTCCAGCGTCTGGATCACGCGCGAGAACATCGGACCGGACATCGTCCCCTGCGATCCGCGCACGATCGCGATCACGCGCGCCGCGCCGAGTCCGAGCGCCGGCAGGTACATCCACAGCGCGAGCCGCTCGGTGGTCGACGGCCGCTCGGGGAAGACGATCGTGAAATGCAGGAGGAGCGGCGGGAGCAGCGCACACGCGATCGCGTCGCCCCAGTAGAACGCCCAGTCGAGCCGATCGAACGGACCGCTGAACGAGAACGTGAAGACGCCGAAGAACGCGACGCACAGCCAGAAGAAATGCAGCGTCGCCTGATCGCGCGGGCGCCGCAGACGGACCGAGGCGCCGACGAGCAGCGTGAAGAGCCCGACCGCGGCCAGCACGAAGTACATCTGACTGCCGCGCGGGGACGCGGCCAGCGAGACATCGAGCGCCTGCTGCGTGCCGAGGCGGAGCACGGAGTACGTGAGCCGGGTGCCCGCCTGGCTCTGATGCTGGTACTCGATCACGTCCGCGCGCGTCTGCACCGGCACGCCGTTGACCGCCACCAGCACGTCGCCGCGCTGCAGTCCGGCGGCCGCGGCGGCGGAGCCGGACGCGATCTCGACGGCCGTCACACCTTCGGGCCGCGCGTCCCAGTGCACGCCGTCTTCGACTTCGTGCCACCGCGAGTACAGGGCGATGTTCGCGAGGCCCAGCGTGAGGAGCGCCAGGGCCACCGCGACGGCGAAGACAGATCGTCCCCAGACGAGCCAGCGGCTCTCGATCGGCTCGGGTGTCAGTTCGTAATCGAGCATGGGGAACGAGGCCGTATCGACCTCACGCGTCGACACTTCGCCGGCCGTTTGCGTAGCAAGGCTCATACCCTGAATTCGATCCCGTGACGCATATCTAACTTACTGCGAGTATTGCACTTACCATACACGAATAACACGAAAAACCGCGCAGGCTCCAACGAAGCGGAGCAAGTCTTCGGCATTATGGATCGTGGTGCGTGGGCGGTCGGAATCCGCGTCAGAACTTGAGCGTCAATCCGCCGACGATGCGCTTGGGGGGACGGACGACGAGCAGCTCGTCGTAGACCGATTGGTCGAAGGACGTGTCGCGGAAGAAATTGCGGACCGCGACCAGCGCCTCCCACTTGGCGTTGCTGAAATCCATGAAGGGCAGGGACTGGCGCACCTGCACGTCGAAGCGCGAGTCGAGCGCCGGCCGCTCGCCCGTCTGTCCGGCGCGCGCGATGGACGCCGCGGTCCCCGGATTGGCGAACGCGTTGCTCACGCGATACAGGACGATGACGTGCGTCGACGTTTCCGGCACGTCGGTTTCGATCGACGTCGAGACGTCGTGAATGCGCTCCGGCTCCGTTCGGATGGCCGACGGCGCGTACAGCAGCATGTACGCCAGATCGTCGGTGGGGCTCACGTGCGCCCGCGCCACCGAGTACTCGACCGATCCGCGGATGCGGCCCGCCAGCGCCGCGCGAAGACCCGCGCTCATGCCGGAGGCGTTGACGTCACCGGCGTTGCCCAGAAGGTAGTTGCCGACGGCCGGCGCGCCGGGAAGATCGAGACCGAACAGCGTGACGAGCTGATCGGCGACGTGCTGGTGGAACGCGCGCACCGACACGGTCGTCGACGCGATGTCGCGCTCGACCTCCAGCTCCATGTGGTTCGAGTGCTCGGCCGCGAGCGGCTGCCCGGCGACGAGCGACGAGAAGGTGCGCTGCGGCGGCAGCCAGATGCCACGGTCCAGGCGCGGCATGAATTCTTCGGCGCCGGGGGCGACGGCGCGGCGCGAGAAGGTCGCGCTGACGCGGAGGTGATCGAGCGGCGCCACCGTGAGCGACGCGCGCGGACTCAGCAGATTCTGGCCCTCGAGGTAGTCGTAGCGCGCGTAGCTGCCGCCGTAGGTCAGCGTGATCGCGGGCGTCAGCGCGAACGTGTCGAAGGCGTAGACCGCGCCCGCGTTCCGGCTGCCGTCCGCGGCGCTCTGCGTCATCGGCTGGAAGCTGCCGCCGTCATAGCGCTGCGCGCTGTAGGACCACCCGAGGTCGTAGAGATGCCGCGCGGGCGCGCGCGTCGTGTATTCGCCGGCGACGATCCACGACGCGATGTCGCCCTGCGTGAGCGCCGCGCGCACGGTCCAGTCCGCGTGCTCGCCGACCGGCGCGCCGAGCGCGAGATACGCGATGCTGTGCGAGAAATTCTCGGCCGTGAGCAGCTGCTGCGGCGTGTCGAACGGGCCCGTCGTCAGCAGGTTGACCTGGCCGGAGAACGGCGTGCCTTCGAAGAAGTTGGTCGCGATCCGCGCAGGCGATTCGACCGCGCGCGCCAGCGCGTTCGACGGATTGAAGCCCGTCGCGTCGTGCGGCGTGTCGTCGGCCAGAAGCTCGGCCGGAATCGTCGCGTCTTTCAGGATGCTGCGGCGCGCGTGGCGCAGCCGCCAGGCGATCTCACCGTGATCGTCGGCGCCGTCGGTGTCGGTGCCCGCGGGCGCGTCCGCCGGCTGAGCGGACGCCGGGGTTCCGCCGAGGCCGGCCGTCGCGACCGGGTACGAGGCCGTGCCCGTGCCGGCAGCGCGGCGCAGCGCGATGGACGATGACGCGCGCGTGCTCGGGTGGACATCCACCAGCTGCCCGCGCGACGCGACGAAGCCCATGGAGTGCGCTCGAACGAGATACGAGCCGGGCGACAGCGGATGCAGTTCGAAGCGGCCGCTGCGATCGGTGACGGCGAACCGGCTCACCGATCCGAGCGCGGAAACCATCGCGCCGGCGATCGGCAGCCCCTGCTCGTCGCGCACCTGCCCCTGAATCGATCCGGGCGCGAGCGACGCCAGCCGCATCACGGGCTGCGTCGACAACGAGGGCTGCGCCGCCGCGACGGCCGGAAGGCAGAGAAGCGACAGACCGACGATCGCCGTCGACGCCGTCATGGCCGTGCTTCTCATATCAAGTCCTCATCCCAGGGCGCTGCCGTTCGCGCGGATACCCTGGCCTGCGCTACGAACCGCTGACGGAGAAATTCACGTCTCTGGTCAGCGTCTTGTTCGCGATCTTGTCGGTGACCTTGATCTCGAGCCGGTATTGCCCTTCGGGGAACGACGCCAGCGGCACGGCCTGTCCCGTCTGCAGCTGATGGCCCGCAGCCAGATCGAACTGCGGCGGGAGCGTCTGCGCGTTCAGAGTCTGCGGATTCGTCTTGTTGAAGAACTTCTCCCCCGCCTTGCACGGCTCGCCCGCCTTCGGCTCGCTGCCGGCCGCCGCCTGGCAGAAGTTGTATTCCACCATCACGTCGGGCTTGTTCGCGCTGTCGACCTTCGGGTTGTAGATGAGCATGAAGGTGGACAGCTCGGACTTCTTGGTGAACTTCGTGTCGAATGCGGGAAGGATTTCCATCGCGCCGAGCGCGTACGGCCGATCCGCCTGCTGCTGCGGCGTCAGCGGCGCGGGCAACGGATCGATGCGCGAGGCGATGATGACGCTGCTGGTCGCGAGGTCGCCGTTCCAGAAGTCCGGCACCACCACGGTCTGCTTCATGAAGGACGCCTTCTGCGGCGGCGCGTTCTTGGGCGGCTTCTCCTGGGTCGGCTCCTTCGCGATGACGAACACGTCGTAGGTGCCCGCGGAGACGGTGAACGAGCGCGAAATGCGCATCGGATTCTGGCCCGCGGCCACCGGAACGAAGCTGATGTCCTCGTAGGCGTAATCGGGCTTCTTCTTGTTGTCCTTCTTGTCGTCCTTCTTCTGACCCGCGGCGGGCGCCGCTTCGGCCGCGCTCCTCGCCACGACGCGCCAGTAGAACGCCACGGTGCCGCCGGTGATCTTCGACGGGTCGATCGACACGGTGAACGGGACGTACTGCTTGTTCCCCTGAGCCTTCAGCGCGTCCTCACGGACCCACGCGAGCGCGAGGTCACCCGGCGCCGGCTGCCCGGCCGCGATCTCGTCGACCAGCTTGACGACGTTCTGGATTTCCTTCTTCTGCGCTTCGTCCTGTTTCTTGTCTTTCTGCGCGAACAGGCCCGTGGACGCCGAAACGACGAGCGCCACGGCCATAGCGAGTGCGGGACGCCGATACTTCATAAAGCCCAGTCTCCCCAGAATGAAGAAGTGTGGAATGGACAATAATAGGCGTCCACTCGCAGTCAAGTCAAACCCTTCTGCGATCAGCACTTCAGGCGGGTTTAGGCGTCCTTCCGACGTGCTACTCTAGTTCCCCCCGATGTTGGCGCTGCTCGACGACAGCCTCGTGATCGTGCTGGCCGGCGGTGCCGGCGAACGCCTGTATCCGCTCACGAAGGAACGCGCCAAGCCGGCCGTCTACTTCGGCGGCCCGTACCGCATCATCGACTTCGCGCTCAGCAACTGCATCAACTCGGGCCTGCGGCGCATCTTCATCGCCACGCAGTACAAATCGCTCTCGCTCAACCGCCACATCCGGATGGGCTGGAACATCGTCTCGGAGGAGCTCGGCGAGTTCGTCGAGATTCTGCCGCCGCAGAAGCGCGTCAGCGAACACTGGTACCAGGGCACGGCCGACGCGGTGTACCAGAACCTCTACTCGATCATGCGCGAGAGCCCGCGTCACCTGATCGTGCTGTCGGGCGACCACGTGTACAAGATGGACTATTCGCGCATGCTGCGGTTCCATCTGGACCATGCGGCCGCCGTGACGCTCGCCACGATCGAAGTGTCGATCGCCGACGCCAACCGGTTCGGCGTGATCGCGGTCGACGAGACGGAACGCGTCACGGGATTCCAGGAGAAGCCGAACGCGCCGAGCGCGGTGCCGGGCGCGCCGGACCTCGCGCTGGCCTCGATGGGCGTGTACATCTTCGACACCGAGGTTCTCGTCCGCGCGCTCGAAGCCGACGCCAACCAGCCGACGACGCACGATTTCGGGAAGGACATCATCCCGACGCTGATCCACCAGGTGCCCGTCTACGCGTACCGGTTCTACGACGAGAACAAGAAGGCGTCCAAGTACTGGCGCGACATCGGCACGCTGGACGCCTACTTCGAAGCCAACATGGATCTCTGTCACGTGAATCCGGAGTTCAACCTGTACGATCCGGAGTGGCCGCTGCGGACGTACCAGCCGCAGGCGCCGCCCGCGAAGTTCGTCTTCGCGGAGGCGGGCGCGCGATGCGGACAGGCGCTCGACTCAGTCATCTCGCCGGGCTGCATCGTGTCGGGCAGCAGCATCTACGGCAGCGTCCTCTGCCCGAACGTGCGCGTGCACAGCTTCTGTCACATCGAGCAGTCGATTCTGATGCCGGGCGTGCGCGTCGGACGCCACGCGCGCATGCGCCGCGCGATCATCGACCGCGACGTGCTCATTCCGCGCGGCGCGCTCATCGGCTACGACGAGGCCGAGGATCGCCGCCGCCACACCGTCACGGACTCGGGCGTCGTCGTCGTCACGACGGATGATGAGCCGCTGATCGGGAAGTTGAGCGACGAAGCGCTGAGGTTCGAGGCGGAAGCAGACCGCAGGGGCGGAGGAGGCTGAAACGGAAACTTGAAAGTGAGAAGTGAGAAGTGAGAAGGCAGAAGGCAGAAGGCAGAAGGCAGAAGGGATGAGACAGTCGTGAAGATCACGCGCGTGCACGGCCGGGAGATCCTCGATTCCCGCGGCAATCCGACAGTGGAAGTGGACGTCGTCCTCGACGGCGGCGCGATGGGGCGCGCGGCGGTGCCGTCCGGCGCATCGACGGGCGAGCGCGAGGCGCTCGAGCTGCGCGACGGCGACAAGAAGCGGTACGGCGGCAAAGGCGTCCGCTCCGCGGTCGCGCACGTCAACAGCGAGATCGCCGGGGCCGTCGCCGGCAAGACCTTCGACCAGCACGGCCTCGATGCCGCGTTGATCGCGCTCGACGGCACGCCGACCAAGAGCCGCCTCGGCGCCAACGCGATCCTCGGAGTGTCGATGGCGGCCGCGCGCGCGGAAGCCGCGGCGGCGCGCACGCCGCTCTATCGCCACATCGGCGCGCTGTACCGGGGACGGGAGTCGGCGCACGCTGAACCCGACTCCCGTCCCCGGCTGACGCTGCCGGTGCCGATGATGAACATCCTGAACGGCGGCGCGCACGCGGACTCCAGCGTGGACTTCCAGGAATTCATGGTCATGCCGCTGGCCGCGCCGTCGTTCAGCGAAGCGCTGCGCTGGGGCGCGGAGATCTTTCACGCGCTGCGCGGCATTCTGAAAGCGCGCGGACAGACGACCGGCGTCGGCGACGAGGGCGGCTTCGCCCCGAATCTGAAGTCGAATCGCGAGGCCGTCGAGGTGGTGCTCGAGGCGATCGGCAAGGCCGGACTGACGGCGGGCGCCGACGTCTGGATCGCGCTCGACGTCGCGTCGAGCGAGCTGTGGAAAGGCGGCGGCCGGTACACGTTCAAGAAGTCAGGCGAGCCGGATCGCACGTCCGACGACATGATCCGCCTCTACGAGGACTGGATCCGGCAGTACCCGATCGTCTCGATCGAGGACGGCCACGCCGAGGGCGACTGGAGCGGCTGGCAGCGGTGCACGAGCGCGCTCGGCGATCGCGTGCAGCTGGTCGGCGACGATGTGTTCGTCACGAATCCCGAGATCCTGAAGAAGGGCATCGCCGAAAGGGTCGCCAACGCGCTGCTCGTCAAATTGAACCAGATCGGGACCGTGACCGAGACGCTCGACGCCGTCCGCATGGCCGCGGACGCGGGCTACGCGACAATCATCTCGCATCGCTCGGGCGAGACCGAGGACGCGACGATCGCGGACCTCGCGGTCGGCACCGCGGCGGGACAGATCAAGACGGGCTCGGCGAGCCGGACCGATCGGATCTGCAAATACAATCAGCTGCTGAGAATCGAAGAGGAACTCGGGCCGGCCGCCGTGTTCGCAGGCCGCGGGGCCGTGCGCACGGCCAAATGACCAGATAACCAGATGACTCGATGATCAGATTAGTCCTTTTGCGCCACGGCGAAAGCACCTGGAATCAGGAGAACCGTTTCACTGGCTGGACCGACGTCGATTTGTCCGAGCGCGGCCGCGCCGAAGCGCTCGAGGCCGGCCGGCTGCTGCGTGAAGGCGGGTACGTGTTCGACATCGCGTACACCTCGGTGCTGAAGCGCGCGATTCGCACGCTGTGGACGACGCTGGACGTGCTCGACTTGATGTGGATTCCGGTGATCAACAGCTGGCGCCTGAACGAGCGCCACTACGGCGCGCTGCAGGGACTGAACAAGGCGGAGACCGCCGCGAAGCACGGCGAGGCGCAGACCAAGATCTGGCGCCGGAGTTACGACATCCCGCCGCCGCCGCTGACGCCGGACGACGAGCGCCATCCGTCGCGCGATCCGCGGTACGCCGCGCTGAGCGCCGCCGATCTTCCGCTCACCGAATCGCTCAAAGACACCGTCGCGCGGTTTCTGCCGTACTGGCACGGCACGATCGCGCCGGCGATCGCGTCGGGCCAGCGCGTCCTGATTGCCGCGCACGGCAACAGCCTGCGCGCGCTCGTGAAGTACCTCGACGAGGTGTCGGAAGCCGACATCGTGGAGCTGAATATTCCGACAGGCATCCCGCTCGTCTACGAGCTCGATCAGCGACTGAAGCCGATCCGCCACTACTACCTCGGCGATCCGGCCGCAGCCGCCGCGGCCGCCGCGCGCGTCGCCGCGCAGGCGGCAAAGAAGTAAGAAGTAAGAAGTAAGAAGGCAGAAGGTAGAAGGAAAAAGGCCGGTCCGCGATCGCTCGCGAGCCGGCCTCTGAACTTCTGCCTTCTTACTTCTTACTTCTTACTTACTCAACTGGCTCCGCCGTTTCGTCGGCGGCGATCCTCAGCGATCGGAGGAACCGCCGATCGTTGGCCGTCACTTCGAAATTCCGGCGGGGCTGCACGACGCGCGCGGGCGCCGCGACTTTCGTCATCGCGGTCGACTGCGAGCGGCTCACGAACCCGACGACGGCTTCGAGCGTGACTTTCATCTCGAACCCGGCCGCGCGGGCTTTCTCACGGCACGCTTCCACTTGAGGATTTTCCGCGACCGCGCCGGCAATCGCGTCGGCCAGCTCTCGTGCGAACCGGTTCACGACGTCGTCCATCTGTGCTGCCCTCCCTACGCCGCCGGGCCGGGTCCGGCGCGCTTCCCGATCAATCCTGACTACACCATGGCGGTGAACAGTGACCGGGGGCGTGAAGATTCATGTGTCGGAAAGACCTTGTAGGTGAATCGAGTGTAAGCGCGAGATGCCATTCTGTCAAGGAGTTGCGGCGACGATTTTGTCGGAGTCGCAGTACAATCGCGCCGTGCGTGACGCGCGGACGCCCGATGATCTCGCCGGCTGGCACCCCGCGACGGCGCTGGGACACCCGGGCGAGTTCCCTTTCACGCGCGGCATCCAGCCCACGATGTACCGGGGCCGGCTGTGGACGATGCGGCAGTACGCCGGCTTCGCCACCGCCGCCGAATCGAACGCGCGCTACCGGTATCTGCTCGCGCAGGGCGTCAGCGGACTGAGCGTCGCCTTCGATTTGCCCACGCAGATGGGCTACGACTCCGATCACCCGCTGGCCGCGGGCGAAGTCGGCCGCGTCGGCGTCGCGATAGATTCGATCGACGACATGGCGACGCTCTTCGACGCGATTCCGCTCGACAGAGTGTCGACGTCGATGACGATCAACGCGACCGCGATCATCCTGCTGTCGCTCTACGTGGGCGTCGCCCGGCGCCAGGGCGTCGCGCTGCGCGCGCTCTCGGGCACGATTCAGAACGACATCCTCAAGGAGTACGTCGCGCGCGGCACGTACATCTTTCCGCCGCGCCAGTCTCTGCGCATCGTGACGGACATCTTCGCGTTCTGCGAGCGCGAGCTGCCGAACTGGAACACGATTTCGATCAGCGGCTATCACATCCGCGAGGCCGGCTCGACCGCGATCCAGGAGGTCGCGTTCACGTTCGCGCACGCGATCGCCTACGTGCAGTCGGCGATCGACGCGGGGCTCGACGTCAACCAGTTCGGACAGCGGCTGTCGTTCTTCTTCAACGCGCACAACGATTTCCTCGAGGAGATCGCGAAATACCGGGCGGCGCGACGGCTCTGGGCGCGGCTGATGCGGGATCGGTTTCACGCGACGAACCCGCGCGCGCAGCAGCTCCGCTTCCATACGCAGACCGCGGGCAGCACGCTCACGGCGCAGCAGCCCGACAACAACATCGTGCGCGTCGCGCTCCAGGCGCTCGCCGCGGTGCTGGGCGGCACGCAGTCGCTGCACTGCAACGGGCGCGACGAAGCGCTGGCGCTGCCGACCGAGGAGTCGGCGCGGATTGCACTGCGCACGCAGCAGATCATCGCGGCCGAGACTGGCGTGGCGAACACCGTCGATCCGGTCGCCGGCTCGTACACAATCGAGACGCTGACGAATCAGATCGAGGAAGGCGCCGCGGCGATTCTGGACCGCATCGACCGCGCCGGCGGCACGCTGACCGCGATCGAGACGGGCCTGATCCAGCGCGAGATCCAGGAGTCGGCGTACCGGGCGCAGGTGGCGATCGACGCCGAAGAAACGATCGTCGTCGGCGTGAACGCGTTCGCCGAGCCTGCGCACGGCGCATCGATCGCGACGCTACGGATCGACCCCGACGTCGAGCGGCAGCAGATCGAGCGCGTGCGCGCGGTGCGGGCAAGCCGGAGCGCCGATGCGTGTCGCGCCGCGTTGACGGCGGTGACCGCGGCCGCGCGCGGCGGAAGCAATCTCGTGCCGTCCGTCGTCGACGCGGTCGAAGCGCGCGCGACCGTGGGCGAGATCGCGGACGCGTTGCGCGCCGTGTTCGGCGAATATCGAGAAACGGCGACGGTGTGAGTACGAGGAGCCGAGGGCAAAGGGCTGATGGCTGACGAGCCGCTGCTGCGCGTCGAAAATCTGACGACCGTCTTCGACCTGCCGGGCGGCGCGGTCCCCGCCGTCGACGACATCAGCTTCGAGATCCGCGCGGGCGAGACGCTCGGGCTGGTCGGCGAGTCAGGCAGCGGCAAATCCGTGACCGCCCTGTCGATCATGCGGCTCGTGCAGCCGCCGGGCCGCGTCGCTGGCGGCCGCCTCCTGTTCAAGGGCCGCGATCTCTCGACGCTCGACGAACGGGACATGCGTCGCGTGCGCGGCGCCGACATCGCGCTGATCTTTCAGGAGCCGATGACCGCGCTGAATCCGGTGTTCAGGATCGGCGATCAGATTGCCGAGACGCTGCGGGTCCACGGCCGCGCATCGCGCGCGGAAGCCGCCGCGAAGGCCGTGGAGCTGCTCGACGCGGTCCGCATTCCCGACGCCGCGGCGCGCGTGCGCGACTATCCGCATCAGTTGTCCGGCGGCATGCGCCAGCGCGTGCTGATTGCCATGGCGCTCGCCTGCCAGCCCGCGCTGGTCATCGCCGACGAGCCGACCACCGCGCTCGACGTGACGATCCAGGCCGAGATTCTCGACCTGCTGCGCGACATGAAAGCGCGGTTCCGTCTGTCACTGCTGCTGATCACGCACGACCTCGGCGTCATCGCCGAAACGGCCGACCGCGTCGCGGTCATGTACGCGGGACGCATCGTCGAGACCGGGCCCGTCCGCGCGCTGTTTCAGAACCCAAGCCATCCGTACACGCGCGGATTGCTCGCGTCGATTCCCGGCGGGGCGCCGGGGCACCGACTGAAAGCGATTGAGGGATCCGTGCCGCGACTTGGCGCGCTGCCCTCCGGGTGCGCCTTCGGCCCGCGCTGTCCGGATCGCTTCGACCTGTGCGCGACGGCGCCGCCGCCCGACTATCCAGTAGGCGCCGACCATACGGCGAAGTGTTATCTCTACGCTCCGCACTCCGCACTCCGCACTCCGCACTCAAATGCCTCTCGTTGACGTCTCGCATCTCGTGAAGCATTTCGTGCGCGACGCGGGCCTCTTCCGCGCGGGCACGCGCGTCGCCGCCGTCGACGATGTGAGCTTCAGCATCCACGAAGGCGAGACGTTCGGGCTCGTGGGCGAATCCGGCAGCGGCAAGACGACGACCGGGCGCTGCATGCTGCGGCTCATCGAGCCGACGTCAGGCGACGTGCGGTTTCGCGGCGAGAACGTGCTCGGGTTCTCGAAGAGCCGGCTGCGCGAAGCGCGGCGCGAGATGCAGATCGTTTTCCAGGATCCGTACTCGTCGCTCAATCCGCGGATGCGCGCGCGCGTCATCGTCGAGGAACCGCTGGTGATCCACAAGCTGGGCGACCGCGCGGCCCGGCGCGCGCGCGTCGCTGAGTTGTTCCAGCTGGTCGGGCTCGACCGGTCGCATCTCGATCGGTTTCCGCATGAGTTCAGCGGCGGACAGCGGCAGCGCATCGGATTGGCGCGCGCGCTCGCGCTGAATCCGTCGTTTCTGATTCTCGACGAGCCGGTGTCGGCGCTGGACGTGTCGGTTCAGGCGCAGGTCGTGAACCTGCTGATGGATCTGCAGCAGCGGTTGAAGCTCACGTACCTGTTCATCGCGCACGATCTGCGGCTCGTGGAACACATCTGCGGCCGCATCGCCGTGATGTATCTCGGGAAGATTGTCGAAATGGGGCCGGCTGCGGCGATCTTCGCCGCGCCGCAGCACCCGTACACGCGGGCGCTGCTGTCGGCGATTCCGGTGCCCGATCCGGACGCGCCACGCCATCGTTTGATGTTGGATCCCGCGTCAGTAAATCGTGAGGCCGCGCTGAGGGAAGTGGCCGCCGGACACTGGGCGGCGGTATGAAACTGAAAAGCGAAAAGTGAAAACTGAAAACTCCTGACTTCTTAGCTTTCAGTTCTCACTTTTCAGTTTCAAGCAGCCCGACGCACGTCGTCTTCGACCTTGCCGTCCCTGATGTGAATTGTGCGGTGGGCGAAGGCAGCGACGTCGGCTTCGTGCGTCACGAGGACGATCGTGTTGCCGGCGGCGTGCAGGCGCTCGAAGAGCGCCATGATTTCGGCGCCTGTCTTCGAATCGAGATTTCCGGTCGGCTCGTCCGCCAGAAGAATCGAGGGGTTGTTGACGAGGGCGCGGGCCACCGCGACGCGCTGGCGCTGTCCGCCTGACAGCTCGTTCGGCCGGTGCATCATGCGCTCGCCGAGTTCCACCTTCTGAAGCGCCGCCTTCGCGCGCTCCTGACGATCCTTCGTGGGCACGCCGGCGTAGACCAGCGGCAGCTCGACGTTGTGCAGGGCCGTCGCGCGCGGCAGCAGATTGAAGGTCTGAAAGACGAATCCGATTTCCTCGTTGCGGATGCGCGCCAGCTCGTTGTCGTTCATCTGACTCACCTGCTTGCCGTTCAGCAGGTACGAACCCTTCGAGGGCGTGTCCAGGCATCCAATCAGGTTCATCAGGGTGGATTTGCCGGAGCCGGACGGGCCCATGATGGCGACGTATTCGCCGCGCTCGATCTGCAGCGACACGCCGCGCAGGGCATGGATTTCTTCCGTGCCCATCACGTAGGTTTTCCAGAGATCGACGGTTTCTATGAGTGCCATAAGCTTTTAGACTCTGACGAGTGTATAGCAGCCGGCGTTCCGGATTCGGTCAGGTGCCGCTCTTGAGCCGGGCGATCAGCGTTTTCGCGAAGTCGGGCGCGTCGAGCGGCATGTGCGCGTCCCACACGCGCGCGTCGACGGGAATCACCGTCACCTTCAGGTTTCGCTGCTTGCGGCGCTGCTCGGCGATCGCTTTGGCCAGCTCGCCCGCCGCGGCGAGCGACGTGCCCATGAGGAAGACGCAGATGTCTTCATTCGCCGGCGCGCCCCACTGTCCCGCCCCCTTCCACGCGTCGGCCACGGCGTCCGCGTCGACGACGGAAACAAACCGGCCCAGCAGACGCGGATGCTTGCTGCGCGAGAACATCTTGCTCTTGGGGACGAGCGCGATGTCGAAGCCGCGCAGCGGCGCCGACGTGAAGTCGCCGCCCACCGCCTCGAGCGCCTGACTGAACCGGTTCATCGTCGCCTTGCGCACGAACTCGTCGCGCGAGGCGCGTTCCTGCTTGTACTGCCCGCCTTTCGGCTGCGGAGGCGCCTCCGGCGGCGGCGGTGGCGGCGGGGCGGTGGCGCTCGGCGCAGCGGGCCGGGGTGCGCCCGACGCCGGCGCCGCGGCTGCCGCTGGCGGAGGCGGAGGCGCGCCAGCTTCCACCGCGCGCGCGCGATCGTATTCGGCGCGCCGGCCCTCGTCGGAGAGCACGCGGTACGCTTCGGTCAGCTCGGCGGCCCGGTCGGCCGCCATGTCCTGGAATTCCTTGCCGAGATGCTGAACCTTGTCGGGATGGTAGCGCGCGATCTGCACGCGGAATGCCCGCTTCACCTCGTCGGCGGGCGCCGTGGGAGGAATCTCGAGGAGCTGGTAGTAGTCCTTCAGCGCCACCTACTTCTTGAACTCCGCGACGTTGGCGGCCGGCAGCTCGCGCCGGCCTTCGTGCACTTCGCGATCGCGAAGCCGCTTGGGAAGACGCCGCGGTTCCGAGGCGCTGCGCGCGCAATACGGACAGAAATTCCAGCCGGGCTGCATCGACCGTCCGCAGTGCGGGCACCCGCCGCTCAACCGCTTGCCGCATTGCGGGCACGCGAGAAAATCGACGCCGACGGCCGCGCCGCATCCGGAGCACAGCGTGCGCATCTCGCGGACTTCGGTGACGACGCGCAGCAGCTCTTCCGGCGTCGTGACGCCGGCCTTGACCTTGGCGAGGCCGTCTTCGCCGAGACTGATCATCCCGCTCGCGACGGCGACGTCGCGCAGTTGATCCTCGGTCGCTTTCGCCGCAATCAGCCGGCGCAGTTTGTCGGTGACGCGCATCACCTCGTAGATCCCGACGCGTCCCCGGTACCCGGTGTGATTGCATTGATCGCAGCCGACCGACTTGTAGAAGACGATCGACGCGGCGTCGGCTTCGGCGATGTTCAACGCGCGCAGCGTGTCGGGCGGCGGCGTGTACTGCCGCCGGCAGTGGACGCAGAGCCGGCGCACGAGGCGCTGCGCGATGACGCCGACCAGCGCCGACGCGATGACGAACGGCTCGGCGCCGATGTCGCTCAAGCGCGTCACGACCGACGGCGCGTTGTCCGTGTGCAGCGTCGACAGCACGAGGTGGCCCGTCTGCGCGGCCTGCAGCGCGATCTTCGCCGTTTCCGCGTCGCGGATTTCGCCGAGCAGAATGACGTCGGGATCCTGCCGCAGAATCGACCGCAGCGCGCTCGCGAACGTGAGCTTGATCTTCTCGTTGATCTGCGTCTGATTCACGCCCGGGATCTGGTACTCGACCGGATCCTCGATCGTGATGATGTTGGTCTTCTCCGACTGCACCGCCTTCAGCGCCGAGCTCAGCGTCGTCGTCTTGCCGCTGCCCGTCGGGCCGACGACGAGAATCATCCCGTGCTGGTGCCGGAGGAACCCGCGCACTTCCTCGAGCGACGCCGCCGACATCCCGATCTCCTCGAGGGCCGGCACGCCTTTGCGGTGATCGAGCAACCGCATCACGACTTTCTCGCCGAACAGCGTGCGCAGCGTCGATACGCGGAAGTCGATTTCGGTGCCGTCGTCGGCCGTCGAGCGGAGCCGTCCGTCCTGCGGCAGCCGCTTCTCGGCGATGTCCATCCCCGCCATGATTTTCAGCCGCGCGATCAGCCCCTCGTGAACCCACTTCGGCAGGTCCATCACTTCCTTCAGCAGGCCGTCGAGGCGGTGGCGGATGAGCACGCCTTTTTCCATCGGCTCGACGTGGACGTCGCTGGCTTTGCTCTTGATCGCGCTCTTCACGACGAGATCGACGAGGTCGATGATCGGCGCCGCTTCGCTCCGCTCCTTCAACCCCGCGACCGGTTCGAAGACCTCTTCCTCGTGGCGCCGGGCGAGCGCCGTCTCGCTGATGGGCTCGGAGCCTCCGCGCGTCCGGCCCGGCGGCGGCGCGGTGACCGCCAGTTCGCCGCCCGCCTGTGAACTGCCGCGGACGATGAGCGCCTTGTCGGGATAGCCGGTCTGAATCGCATCCACGATGTCGCCGCGCGTGGCGACCACCTGTTTGATGCGGTAGCCGGTCTGGAACTCGAGGTCCTGGACCAGACTGAACAGCAGCGGATCCGACATCGCCACGGTCAGCAGGTTCTTCTCGAGCCCGATGGCCACGCACACGCGCTTGAGCGCGACTTCCTTGGGAATCAGGATGACGGCGGACGAGTCCGGCGGATTCTCGGCGAGATTGACGTAGGGGAACCCGAGCTGAAACGCGAGGGCCTTGGCGATCTGCTTCTCGGTCGCCAGGTTCATGCGTACGAGCACGACCCCAAGGCGCTCCCCGGTGCGCTTGTGCTCCGTGAGTGCGTTCTGGAGATCGTCCTCAGTGATAAGGCCTGCTTGAATCAGGCACTCACCGATTTTCTTACGCACCGCGGGTCCTCAGAGCTGAATCAGCAGGGAATACAGAACGGTCGATTGTACGAACCGGTTCCCGGTCGATCAACATCAAAGCGGTGTGCAGTTTCGAAAACGTCAGCGGACACACCATATTACGTAGTCGCTTCCTCCCAACACACCATAACATGTGCGTTAGCGGACACTTGCGCCCAAGGTCAAACGCCTCAAACGGCCGTTTCCGTCCCGCAGCAGGACGGACGCCGGCTCGATTTCCACGACCCTCGCGCCACGCACGTCGTCGCCAACGCCCACGATGTGACCGTCGACGATCGCCAGCCGGCGCTCCGCCGAATACAGAATCGTGCCCAGATCGGCGTCGAACCGCTCAGTCGTCTCCCGTGCGTCGCGTGGAGGAAGCGGAGGCGGCGACGCGACGCGGGGCGCGAACGCCGCGGCGGGGGCGGTCCGTGGCGGCTGCGAAGCGCTCGTCAGCAACGTCGGGCGCGGGAGCGGTACCGCGGGTTCGGAGCGCACGATGGGCGGCGATGACGGCGGCAATTCACGTACGCGCGCCGGCGGTTCCAGCGGCGGCGGCGGGTCCGGCGCGCGCCGCGCGACCGGCGGGACGACCGGGGATGACCGCACCGGCGTCGCCTGCGGCGCGGGAAGGACCGGCCGCTGTGCCGGCGTCGCTGTCGCGGTCCGGCCAGCGAACGTGGCGGTGCGCGCGATCGGCGCCGATGCGGTCGACTGCCACCACGTGCTCGCGGCGACACGCCAGCCGATTCCCCATCCGGCGGCCATGCCCGCGACGACCGCGGCGCGCGAGAGGGCGACCCGCGACCTGCGCCGATGTTGCGCGCGCATCAGGTTGAGCGGGGCCGGCCAGTCCGACGCCGCGGCCCACGCCAGCCGAAGTTCGGCGACGCGATCCTGGAAATCGACGCCGCCCTCGGGCGGCCGCGTGGCGTCGATGCCAAGGAGAGAGTCCAGCGGCTCGACCTCGAGATCGAGCCGCTCCATGAGCGGGACCGTCATGCTGCGCAGTTCGGACAGGCCGCTCGCGATGCAGACCTGCCGCACCGACGCGGTCGATCCGCCGGCGTCGTGGAAGAACTCCGCCAGCTCGTCCGCGAGCCGCGACGCGATGTCCTCGCGGCGCCGCGGCTGCCGACCGCCGAGTCCGTCGACATAGCCCCACTGCAGCGCGCGAGTCACCATCAACGCGCCGTCCTTGATCAGCGCGATGGACGTGACGGTTTCATCGAGCGCCACGAACGCCTCGATGCTCCCCGGCTCCGATCGGCCACGCCGCGAGCGCATCAGCGCGCTCAGCGCGATCGCCGGCGTCATCACGGTGCGCGCGCGGATCCTCGCGTCGACGAGCGGCTGCATCGCGGACCGGACGGCCGACGCGGACGCGAGCGCCACGACAACCGGCCGCCGCTTCGCATCGCGCGGGGGTCCGGCCGGCGCGATGTCGACCAGCATGCCGCGCGTCGGCACGCCCGCCGCCGTGAGCGCGGCCATGGCTTCGGCGCGCATCGCCTCGTACGATCCGGGCCGCACGATCACCTGCCGATGCTCGCTCGCGGCGCCCCAAACCACGACCGCCGCGCGGTAGCTGCGGAACGACCGCAACGCGGCCGTCGTCTGCGGTCCCGACGGCGCCAGGACGGCAAACGATCGCACGCGTGTGTCGCGGCGCCAGGCGGGGCCCGACTCCACCTCGACAACGCGGCACGCGGCCGGCGACAACTCGATTCCGATTCGTCTGAACATGACCGACTGGGGGGACAAGGGCTCCCGTCTTTATGTCGGTTCGAGCGCCCGGACTCGGTAGTCGCGACTGTTCTCCATCGCGCACGATTGCGCGTCGCTGCACAGGCGGTTCTGCACGCGGCCGGGGTCGAGGTCATGGCGGGCCGGGCGCCGCGCGACTTGCGTCCATGCAGCGATTGGGGCGAACATGCTGCATCCGGACATGAGCAGCAACGACACGGTGTTTGCCGGAGAGACGGGCCCGAGTATCCAGGCGGATTTGCGCCTCCAGATCTCGACCGTTCTCACCGAGCGCGCCGACGTCATCACCGCCGACACGGTCTCGATCTTCCCGTTCAGCGGCACCGACTCGCTCGACCCGGACTACTGCCGCCATGTCGGACAGCTCCTGGTCCAGCTGCTCGCGATCGCGGTCCGTGACGCCCGGCTGGATCCGCGCAGCGGCTTCGTCACCGATCTGCATCGCGTCATCCTCGAGCGCGTGCTCCCGATGGAACGGCTCTTCACGCTGGCCTACCTCGGCGAACGCACGGCGCTCGACGAGCTGGCGCTCGACGAAACCATCGGCGCCACCAGCGAGCCGTGGCCGCTCGTCGCGCAGCTCGTGCGCCGCGGCTCGTTCGATCTGCTTGGCGCGTACGCCGAGCGCGCGCAGATGGAGCCGGCCGAGGCCGCGGTCATCGACCGCCTGACCACGCTGCACACGCGCGTGATGCTCGACGCCGTGATGGCCAAGGAATTCGAGCGCGCCGGACGGTTCGGGACGCCGATTTCCCTGATCCTCTTCGACATCGATCGCCTGTCCGCGCTGAATCAGGAGCACGGGTACGGCGTGGGCGACCGCGTGCTCGAGCGTCTCGGGATTCTGATGCGGCAGTACTTCCGCAACCACGACTGGGTGGCGCGCCACTCGGAAGATTCGATTGCGGTGCTGCTGACGCGGACGGAGGCGGCCAACGCCAACGCGCTCGCCGAGCGCGTGCGCGCGACCGTCGAGGAACGGATGGGCTTCACCGACCACCGGACCGATCAGCCGGTGATCGTCACGGTCAGCGCGGCCGTGGTGAACGTCCAGGTCGCCGTCGGCGACGTGATCGATCCCGATCGCGTGCTGGCCGAGGCCGAAGCGGCGGTCGAGCGCGCGAAGAAGAATGGCCGCAACCGCGTCGAGCACGTCGACAACTTCCTGGCGGGCCGTGAAGGTCCCGCGGACGCCTAGCCGCCGTACTCCTCTTCGTAGTTCGCCTTCAGCTTCGCCACCACGGCAGGATCCGCCAGCGTCGTCGTGTCGCCGAGCGCTTTGCCCTCGGCGATGTCGCGCAGCAGCCGCCGCATGATCTTCCCCGAACGCGTCTTCGGAAGGTCGGCCGTGAACAGGATGTCGTCGGGCCGCGCGATGGCGCCGATCTTCTTGACGACGTGCTCCTTCAGCACGTCGGCGAGATCTTTCGTCGCGTGCGTGCCTTCCTTCACCGTCACGAACGCCGCGATCGCCTGTCCTTTGATCTCGTGCGATCGGCCGACGACCGCGGCTTCCGCCACGCCGGGATGATCGACCAGCGCGCTCTCGACTTCCATCGTCCCGATCCGATGGCCGGCGACGTTGATGACGTCGTCGACGCGCCCGAGCAGCCAGAAGCAGCCGTCCTCGTCGCGCTTGGCGCCGTCACCCGTCACGTAGACGCCGCTGCCCCACTTGCTCCAGTACTGGCGCACGTAGCGCTCCGGATCGCCGTAGATCCCGCGCAGCATCGACGGCCACGGGCGCGTGAGCGCCAGCAGGCCGCCGCCGACCTCGACTTTGTCGCCGCGCTCGGTGCGAATCTCCGCGGCGATGCCGGGAAACGGCCTCGTCGCCGAACCCGGCTTCAGCGTCGTCACCCCGGGCAGCGGCGTGATCATGATCATGCCGGTTTCCGTCTGCCACCACGTGTCGACGACGGGGCACCGTTCGCCGCCGATGAAGCGGTAGTACCACACCCAGGCTTCGGGATTGATCGGCTCGCCGACCGACCCGAGCAGCCGCAGCGACGACAGATCCCGCTTCTGCGTCCACTCGACGCCCCAGCGCATGAAGGCGCGGATCGCAGTGGGCGCCGTGTAGAACACCGTCACGCCGTGCGTCTCGATGATCGACCAGAACCGATCTTTTTTCGGCCAGTCCGGCGCGCCTTCGTACATCACGACCGTCGCGCCGTTCGCCAGCGGGCCGTAGACCACGTAGCTGTGACCGGTCACCCACCCGATGTCCGCCGTGCACCAGTACACATCTTCTTCGTGGAGATCGAAGACGAGCTTGGTCGTCGCGTACGTGCCGACGAGATATCCGCCCGTCGTGTGCACGATCCCTTTGGGCTTTCCGGTCGTGCCCGACGTGTACAGGATGTAGAGCATGTCCTCCGCGTCCATCGGCTCGGGATCGCATTTGTAGGACGCGTCCTGCATGAGCCGGTGGTACCAGTGATCGCGGCCCTCTTCGATGTGGACCGGCATTTCCGCGTGGCCGCGCTGCACGACCACGACGTTCTCGATCGACGGCGTATCGGCGAGCGCTTCGTCCGCCACCTGCTTGAGCGCGACGATCTGGCCGCGCCGGAAGCCGCCGTCGGCGGTGACGAGCAACTTGCATTTCGAGTCGTTGATGCGATCGCGCAGCGACTCGGCGCTGAAGCCGCCGAACACCACGCTGTGCACGGCGCCGATGCGCGCGCACGCCAGCATCGAAATGGCCAGCTCGGGAATCAGCGGGAGATAGATGGCGACGCGATCGCCCTTGCGGACACCGAGCGACTTGAGGACGTTGGCGAACGCCGAGACCTGGCGGAAGAGATCGAAGTAGGTCAGCGTGCGCCGATCGCCGGGCTCGCCTTCCCAGATGAGCGCGGCCTTGTTTCTCCGCGGGCCGCGCGCGTGGCGGTCGAGGCAGTTGACGCTCGCGTTGATCTTGCCGCCGACGAACCACTTCGCGTGCGGCGGCTGCCAGTCGAGCACGGTGTCCCACCGGCGCGACCACTCGAGCTCTCCGGCGAACCGCGCCCAGAACGCGTCCGGATCGCGCTCGGCCTCGGCGTAAATGCTGTCGTCGCGGACAACGGCGCGGGCGGTGAAGTCGGGCGGCGGCGCGAACGTGCGATGCTCCCGGAGGAGATCGTCGAACTCGGCGTGCGTGGGGTCGGCCATGCGGCCGATTGTACAGGGGGACGGGAGTCGGAGGCAGCGTCAGCCGACTCCCGTCCCCCTCTCGAGCGCGGAGAGCCGGGCGCGCACCTGGGCGGCGAGGTCCCCGTTCGCGACGGCCCCGAACCGCAGGAAGGCCTGGTAGTGCTCGATGGCCGTCGCGGCGTCGCCGCCCTCGTCGGCCAGCACCGCCAGGTTGTAGTGCGAGCCCGCGCTGCGCGGATCGATCGTCAACGCGCGTCTCAGCAGATCGCGCGCGTCGGCGAGCCGGCCGCCCGATTTCTGCACCAGCGCGAGGTTGACGAGCGATTCGACGTTGCGCGGATCGGCGGCCAGCGCGACACGGAATTCCGCCGCGGCGCCCGCCGGCTGATTGCCCCGCATGAGCGCGACGCCGAGATTGTTGTGCGCTTTCACCGATCGCGGATCGATCGCAATCGCCCGCTGAAACTGCCGCACCGCATCGTCGAGCTGATTGCGATCCGCATACAACAGCCCGAGGTTGTTGTGCACTTCGGCGCTGCCGTCGTTCTGCTCGAGCAGCTTGCGATATTGCGCGAGCGCGTTGTCGAAGTCGCCGATGCGCTGGTAGTACAGCGCGAGCCCGAAGTGATCTTCCGGAGGCGGCACGACCGCGGGCGCCGGCGCAGGCTCGGCGGGCGCTTCCACCGCCGGCTGCGTACGACCGGGAGCCGTCGCCCGCGGCGTCGGAGGCGCCGGCCGGGCGACGGCCGCGCGTCCGGGTGGTGCTGGGCGTTCCGTCGCGGCGGGCGGCTGCGCGCGCTCGGGCGCCGCGGGCGGCGCTTGCGCCTGTGGCGCCGGCGTTGCCGGAGTCGTCAGACGCGGCGCGACGCCACCGGAAGGCGCGGCGGGCATGGTTTCGCTCAAACGCGGAGCGACGAGCGGCTCCGTCGGCGCAGGTGATGCGGGGCTCTCCGCTCGTCCCCGCGCCGCGACGGGCGGCGTCCGCGATGGCTGTGGCGCGGAAGGCGTCCCGCGCGCGGCGGACGGCGTCGAAACAGGCGGACGCGGCGCGCTCGCGGGACCAGGCGACGTCGGCGGGGCCAGCCAGATGATCAGCAGCGACAAGCCGACGAAGCCCACGGCGACCGCGCCGGTCCCGTACACGAGGAGCGTCTTGAGCGTCGGACGACTGGACCGGTGGCGGCGCGGATATCCGAGCGTCGCCAGCACCGAATCGGCGCGCGAGGTCCGGCCGGATTCACCCGGCTCGTCCCCGTCGGCCGACTTGCGCCGGAGCGCATCCAGAATCAGACTCACGGCTCCAGTCCCGATCGCTGCGCGCCAGTCTCGGGCTCCGGCGACGGTGCCGGGATGGTCCCCGTGGCGAATCCGGAGGTGACGATGCGCGCGTCGCTCGAGGGCACGGCGGTCTTGAGGCGAGCGGCATCGCCGAGCGCCTGCGTGGAATCCGCGTAGGCGCCCGCGAGCACGCGGCGCCAGCGGCCCTGCGATCCGAGATTCACATCAGCATAGAACACACGGAAGCCGGCCGCTTCGAGCCAATCCGTCAGCGCGCGCACATCACCGGCGGACGAAGATTCGGCAATCGGATACGAGCCGACGAGAATCGTGAGGGCCGCGTCGGCGGGCAGCGTGCGATCCACGCCCGGCTGCGCGTGCGGCGGCGTGACATCCCGCGCTGGAGTCTCGGCACGCGCGGGCATGGACGCGGCCTGCGCGACGCCGGCGAAGCGCTGATAGACGTACGCCGTCGCGCCAACGGCGAGCGCCGACGACACCATCATGCCGGCCAGCGCCGCGGCGACCGGCGCGGGACGCTTCAGCCGGGTCAGACGCGCGAGGGCTGAAGCCGCCGCGGGCGCCGGCAGATCCAGACTCTCGGCCGCGCGCATGATCATCTCGGGGGTGATCTGCGTGGCATGCGCCGAAAATCCCGCGAGCAGCGCGCGATCGCAGATCAGATTGATCAAACGGGGAATGCCGCCGGAGAGCCGGTGCACGCGGGTCAGCGCGTCGGCGGTGAAGCTGACCGACGCGGCGCCGCCGGCAATCGCCAGCCGGTGCGCGACGTAGGCCGCCACGGCCTCGCGATCCAGCGGCTTCAGCTCGTAGCGGATCGACACGCGCTGGTCGAGCTGGCGCAGATTCGGCGAACGCAGCTGGCTCTGCAGCTCGAGCTGGCCGACCAGAATGATCTGCAGCAGTTTCTCCTTGTCCGTCTCGAGATTCGAGAGGATGCGGATCTGCTCCAACACCGGAAGCGGCAGGTTCTGCGCTTCGTCGATGATCAACACCGCGCTCGCCTTGAGCGGGATGAGTCCCAGCAAAAAGTCGTAGAGCGTGTCGACGAGCTCCTGCTTGCTCACGCGCGCGAGCCGGCCGGCTTTGATCTCCTCGCGCGAGATCACGCCGAAGTCCTGGAGGATGCGCTTGAGCAGATCCTCTTCGGTGAGGAATGGATTCAGCACGAGCGCCGTGAACGTATTGCGATCGATCTGCTCGAGCAGCGCGCGGCACAGCGTCGTCTTGCCGGTCCCGATGTCGCCCGTGACGACGATGAAGCCTTCGCGCCGGCGGATGGCGTACTGCAGCAGATCGAACGCGTTGCCGTGCGATTGGCCGCGATAGAGAAATTTCGGATCGGGCGTCAGGCTGAACGGCTTTTCCGCGAACCCGTAATAGCGTTCGTACATGTTAGTGGACCCCGACGCCAGTCACGATCCTGGGCGTCAACAGGATCACCATTTCCACGCGCTTCTGCGTCACGACCGTGCCACGACCGAACCATCCGCCCGACGTGCCGAGATTCTTCTTCTCGCGCGCCTCGCGCGTGCGCGTGAAACCGGACAGCACGAGCGTCTCGCCGCCCGCGACGCGCGCGATCAAGTCCGCCTGACCCGTCGCCGGCGGCTTCACGATGGGACTGACGCTCAACGTCACGACGCCATCGTCCGCCACTTGCGGCGTCACGCTCAGCGAGACGGCGTCGGTGCTGACGAGCGCGGGCTCGTTGTTCAACGTCAGGAGCCGGGGTACGGCCACCGTCGAGACCTTGCCCTGCGCCGCGAGCAGCGCCAGCAGCTTCGTGACGTCGGTCACGCGCAGGCCGGTCAGGGACGGTCGAGGCACGGCGCCGAGCGCCGCGGTCTGGGTGCCGATCATCTGCGCGGCGACCACCATCCAGTCGACGCCCGGCGCGTTCGCGTCATTGGGCTCGACTTCGATGACGCGCGCGTCGATCTGCACCTGACGCTGCACGCGATCCTGCACGGCGTCCAGATAGATCGCGACGCGGTCGAGCCGCTCTGGAAAATCGGTCACCTGCAGCAGCCCGGCCTTGCGGTCGATGTTGAAGGTCGCGCGCGGCGACAGAAGCGATCGCACGCCGCTCGTCAGATCGCCGAATACGTCGGTCTTCGTCGTGCTCGACACGGTGGCGCTGCTGCCGCCCGCCGCCGCGGTGACGGTCGACGCGCTCGATCGATCGGTGGCGGCGTAGTTGAGGTCGAACAGCCGCGTCTCCGGCTCGCGCTTGAAGACGCGGACGAACGTGCCGTCCAGGTCGGACGCGAGGCCCAGCGGCGGAAGGATCAGATTGAGCGCCTGGCGCACGGTGACGTTCTTCAGCTCGCCGATGAACGTCCCCTCGATCGCCGGATCGGGCACGATGCTGAGGCTCGTGCCGCGCACGATCAGCAGCAGCAGATCGCGCACCGGCACGGGCTGCGCGAACGTCAGCGTGAACGTGCGGTTGTCGAGGTCGGCCGCCGGCGCGCGATTATCGAGCTGCGTCAGCGGCAGCGCCGGCAAGGCCGGCCGCTGCGGTGCTTGCGCGAGCGCGACGGATCCGTCAGCACCCAGCACCACGCACCCCGCACCCAGCACGGCACTCAGCACCCAGCACCCCGCACGCCGCACCCGCATAGACACCCATTCCACGCTCAGGTTTTCGGCCTCTACGACGTTGGGCGATAGACGCCGAAGTGTGCAGCGCCGGGAAGCGGCAGGGAGATCGCCGCGGCCGCGCGCGGCCGGTGGTCAGACGCCTGGGGCGACGTCGACGGTGGCAGGCAGCGCCGGCTTCTTGAAAAGTGCCGCGCCCAGCAGCCCGCCGAGCGTCGAGAAGATCGCGCCGACGAACAACATGAACATGAAGCCGAGAACGCGGCGGATGAGAATGATGCCGATGCTGAACTCGACGTTCCTGCCCGACATGCGATCGACCATGTCGCGCATCTCCGGCGACATCGTGCCGGCGAGGTCGAGGAACCGTTCCGCCATCGCGCGCTCGAGCGGCGCCATGAGGATGTCGATCGGAATCGCGAGCACGAGGTGGACGCACGCGCCGACAAGGCCCGCCAGCAGTCCCGCGAGCGCCCCGTCGCCGGGCGTGATCGGCCCGGACTGATTCTGCTGCAGGACGTACGCCGCCACGACGCCGCCGCTCACCACCCACAGGCAGCAGCAGATGTTGCCCAAATAGATGAGCGGGAGCGCCGACAGGACGCCCATCACCGCGCCGCCGATCAGCGCGGGCTGCAGGTAGGTGGGTTTAGTCGTAGTACTCACGGCCCAGGTGCGTGATCAACTCTTCGCCTTTGAGGTAGCGGAGCGTGTTCTTCAGCTTCATGAGCTGAATGAACAGATCGTGTTCCGGGTACAGGCCGGGCGCGTGCACGGGGCTCTTGAAGTAGAAGGACAACCACTCCTGAATGCCGTGCATGTTGGCGCGCTTGGCCAGATCGAGGAACAGCGCGACGTCCAGCACGATCGGCGCCGCCAGAATGCTGTCGCGGCAGAGGAAGTTGATCTTCAGCTGCATCGGATAGCCGAGCCACCCGACGAGATCGATGTTGTCCCAGCCTTCCTTGTTGTCGCCGCGCGGCGGGTAGTAGTTGATCCGGACGACGTGGCAGAGATCCTGGTACAGATCCGGATACAGCTGCGGCTGCAGGATGTAGTCGAGGACCGACTTCTTGCTCTCTTCCTTCGTCTTGAACGACTCCGGGTCGTCGAGCACTTCCCCGTCGCGGTTGCCGAGAATGTTGGTCGAGTACCAGCCGGCGACGCCGAGCAGCCGCGCCTTGAGGCCGGGCGCGATGATCGTCTTGATCAGCGTCTGCCCCGTCTTCAGGTCCTTGCCGGCGAGCGGCGATTTCGTGTGCGCGGCCAGCTCGACGAGCGCCGGGATGTCGGCCGTGAGATTCGGCGCCGCGTTGGCGTACGGAATGCCCATGCGGATCGCGGCGTAGGCGTAGACCATGCTCGACGGGATCGCGGGATCGTTCTCTTCGAGGGCGCGCTCGAAGTTCTTCATCGAGGAGTGCGCCTCGGACTCCGTCATGAAGACTTCCGTGCTGCCGCACCAGACCATGACGAGCCGATCCAGCTTGTTCTCGTCCTTGAAGCGGCGGATGTCCTCCATCACCTGCTCGGCGAGGTCCCGCTTGTTCTTGCCTTTCTTGACGTTCGGGCCGTCCAGGCGCTTGACGTAGCGCTGATCGAAGACCGCGGGCCACGGGCGAATCTTCTCGAGCTCGGGCCGCACTTTCTCGAGCAGCGCGGGCTCGAGCACCCCGGCCGTCTTCGCAGCGGTATAGCAATCGTCGTTGAAGATATCCCAGCCGCCGAACACGAGATCGTCGAGCGACGACAGCGGCACGACGTCGTTGATCTTCGGCGAGCGTCCCTCGGTCCGCTTGCCCAGCCGGACCGTGCCCATCTGCGTCAGCGAGCCGATGGGTTTGGACAATCCTTTGCGTATGGCGAGCACGCCGGCGATGGTGGTCGTGCTGACGGCGCCGAGGCCGACCAGCAGCACGCCGAGTTTGCCGTGCGCAGGAGCGATGTCGATGGGTGTAGGCACGAAAGGAAACTATATCATCCGGCCACGGTAAACTGGGCGGCGATGGCGTTGAATCCATTCATACGGCGCGACAACCCGCATCTGCTCGTGGTCAGCATGACCGGCGTGAAGATGGGCGACCGCCTCGTGCAGGTCGGCTGCGCCCACGGCGGACGCCTCGCGGCTATCGCCGGCAAAGTCGGACTGTCGGGCCGCGCCGTGCTCGTCGCGCCGGATGACGCGTCGGCCGCGCGTGCGGGCAAGGCCGCGAGCGACGCGGGCGTGCTCGTCGAGATAGAAGTCGCGCCGCCTACGCGCCTGCCGGTCGAGGACGATGCGTTCGATCTCGCGGTCGTCGACGAAACGGGGGGACTTCTGGCCACGATGCGTCCCGAGGATCGCGTCGCGGCGATTCGCGAGCTCGCGCGCGTGCTGCGGCCCGGCGGCCGGGTCGTCATCGTCGGCGCCGCCACACGCGGCGGATTCGGCGCGCTCCTCACGCGCGCGCAAAGCGGTCCGCCGTTTGTCGCGTCGGGTCAGGCCACGCTGGCGCTCGAGGCCGACGGATTCAAGGGGGCGCGCATGCTGGCGGAGCGTGAAGGTTTGATCTTTGTCGAGGGCATCAAACCGCGATAGATCTACCCTTCCTGCCCATCCCGCCCTATCGCGCGCAGGTCAAGTGTCTCCCGCCGTCGATCGGAATCGTCTCTCCCGTCATCCACCCCGCGCGATCCGAGGCAAGAAAGAGAATGAGGGCCGCGATGTCGTCCGGCTGGCCCGGACGGCCGAGCGGATGCGTTTCCTTCGATCGTTCGAGAAACGCCGCGTACTGCGGCTCCGCCATCCCGGAACGGCGGTGCAGGTTCGTCACGGTGACGCCGGGATTGACCGCGTTGACGCGCACGCCGAGCGGCGCCATCTCAATCGCCGCGCACCGCGTGAGGTGATCGACGCCCGCCTTGCTGACGCAGTACGCCAGCACGCCCGGAAACGATCGGAGTCCGTTGACGCTGGACACGTTGACGATCGTGCCCTTGCTCGCCTTGAGGTGCGGCGCGGCCGCGCGCATCAGCCGGAACGGCGCGCGCAGGTTGACGGCCATCATCGCGTCCCAGATCTCGTCGGTTGTGGCGTCGAGCGTGCCGCTCGCGATCACGCCGGCCGCATTGACGAGCACGTCGAGCCGGCCGAACGCGCCGGTCGCGGCGGCAACGATGCGATCGGGCGCGTCGGCGGCGGTGACGTCGACGCAGCAGGTGACGGGACGTCCCCCGGCGCCGCCCACGGCGTCGGCGACTTCACCCAACACGGTTTCATTACGTCCAACCAAGACCACTGACGCGCCGTCGCGGCCGAACGCCTCGGCGGTGGCGCGGCCGATGCCGCTGGTGGCGCCCGTGACGATGATGCTCTGGCCTGCAAAAGACATGGCGTCAGTCTAGCTAAAACGGGGACAGGTCTCCCTGCTAGAGTACGGACGGGCCTCGCCAGCTATGGAAAAACCGCGGGAATGCGCCGGAGTCTTCAGGCGAGCGTTTTGCTTCGCCTGGAAGCGGGATTAATGCACACCCCGACGCCGGATTTGTACTCGGCGCGAGAGATCGCCCTGGCCGCGGGTGTGCCCGAGGCGCGGGTGCGCGCCGCGCTCGGGCCCCAGGCCTCGCTCTTCGTCCAACACGCCGATGCCGTGCGGCTGGGCCGCGCGCTGGCGAAGCGCGCGCACGCCGACGGGTTGTTTGCGCTCTACACGGGCGCGGACAGCACCCTCGAATCGGCCCCGGTCTTCGCGGCATCGAGCACGGCGCACGCCGGAATGCTCGCGGCGCTCGTCATCATCGCCACGTTCAACGTCACCCCGAGAATCGTGAACTCCGATGCGCCGACGCATCTCGTCGATCCGATGCAGCTGATCTTTCTCGCGACGCCGGGACCGGGCGGAGGCGGGGGCGGCAGCGGACTCGAACAGCCGGCGCCGCCGCCCAAGGCGATGCTCGAGGGCAAACGGGCCGTCAGCAGCCCCGCGCCTGAAGTTCGTCAACCCCAACCGATCGTGCCGGCGCCGAAGCCGCTCAACGCGGAGCCGCTGCCGGCGCTCATCGCGCCGATTGTGAGCGCGCCCGCCGACGCGCAGACTCGCGCGGGCGTCCTGCAGCAGACCGAAGTGCAGATCGACAGCCATGGACCGGGCACCGGTGGCAGCGCGGGCAGCGGCGCTGGCGCCGGACTCGGCGACGGTACCGGTAGCGGCGTCGGACCTGGTTCCGGTGGCGGCACCGGCGGCGGACCCTATCGCCCGGGCAGCGGGATCGATCCGCCGCGGTTGCTGCGCGAAGTCAAAGCGGATTACACGGAAGACGCGCGGCAGCGCGGACTGTCGGGCGAAGTCGTCATGGAAATCGTCGTGCGACGCGACGGATCCGTCGGCGAAGTGAAGATCCTTCAGGGTCTCGGCGGCGGACTGAACGATCGAGCGGTCCAGGCCGTGCGCCAGTGGCGGTTCTCTCCCGCGCACAAGCAGGGCGAAGCCGTGGACGTGATGGTGGAAGTCTCCGTGGAGTTCCGGCTGCGATGACGTTTCTGATCATCGTGACGCTGTGCTCACTGCTCTTGGCCGCGCTCATGTCGGTCATCGCGTGGCGACTCGCCGGCGAGGAGCGCCGGCGGTCGGAAGCGCGCGTTGCAGTGCTCGCGTCGGAGATTCATGACCTCGATGCCGCGCCTGCAGTGCCCGCGCAGCAGGTCCCGTCGAGTACCGACCTCTTCGCGGCCGCGCAGCCTGAGACGTCCGCGGGACGCTGGGCCACCGTCGTCGGCCTCGGCGTCATCGCGTTCTGCGCGATCCTCGCGCTGGCCGTCGGGCTCAGCAGCGCGCGATCCGCGCCGGGCGCGGGCGCCGCGTCTGCGGCCGCCGCGCCACCGCTGGAGCTCATCGCGCTCGATCACGATCGCGAAGGCGATCGACTGGTGATCCGCGGCGTCGTGCGCAATCCGGCGTCCGGGCCCGCCGTCCCGCGTCTGACGGCGGTAGTATTTCTGTTCAATCGCGACGGCGGCTTTCTGAGCAGTGAACGCGCCCCCATCGGCGCCGCGACGCTCGCGCCTGGCAGCGAATCTCCGTTCGTCGTGACCGTGGCCGGCGCCGGCGACGTCGGGCGATACCGGATCAGCTTCAGAACCGATGATCGGATCGTGCCGCACGTCGATACGCGGGGAAAAAGTTAGAAGAAGTCAGAAGTTAGAAGGCAGAAGGAAGAAGGAAGAAGGCGGAAGTGAAGAAGAGCCTCGCCGTCATCGGCCTCGCGATCGCCGTCGTCGTGTCCGCGCACGGGCAGCAGCAGCCGACGGCACCGCCTGCCGCGCCCGCGACGCCGCGCATCGGCGACCAGTCGTTCAAGTTCAAGAGCGGCGTCGAGCTCATCAACGTGACCGCGACGGTCTCCGACGCGAGCGGCCGATTCGTGTCGGGCCTGAAGCAGGACGACTTCGTCGTGTACGAGGACGATCAACTGCAGACGGTCACGCACTTCAGCGCGGAGCGCGTCCCCGTCAGCCTCGGCATCGCCATCGACACGAGCGGCAGCATGGCGGGCACGAAGATGCAGGAGGCGCAGAGCGCCCTCGACCGGTTTCTGTACGAGCTGCTCGATCAGCGCGACGAGATCTTTCTCTATCGCTTCAGCAACTACCCCGCCTTGCTGCAGGACTGGACGACCGATCGCCAGCTGCTGACGCGCGCGCTCGGCCGGCTGACGGCGAACGGCGGAACCGCGATGTACGACGCGGTCGCCGAAGCGATCCCGCTCGCGCAGAAGGGGCAGAACCGCAAGAAGTCGCTGCTCGTGATCTCGGACGGCAACGATACGTCGAGCCGGACGAGCATCGTGCCGCTCAAGCAGATCATCCGCGAGAGCGAAGTCCTCGTGTACGCGATCGGCATCGACGGCGAAGGCGAACCGACGTTCCGGACGCCGCCGCCCCGCACGCCGTTCCCCGTCCCGACGCCTTTCCCCATCCCCGGCGGGCGCGGGCGCCGTGGCTATCCAATCCCGCCGCCGACGGGCGGCGGTGGCGGCGGCGGCAACGGCGGCTATCCACGCGGGCGGAACGACGATCGCGTCAACGTCGCGGCGCTGCGCGACATGACCGACGACAGCGGTGGCCGCACCGAGATCATCCGCGACGCGCGCGATCTGAACCCGTCGACGGCCAGCATCGCCGACGAGTTGAGCAAGCAGTACTACCTGGGCTATCCGTCCACGGGAAAGAAGGACGGCCGCTGGCACGACATCCGCGTCGAAGTGAAGAACAAGCTGTACCGGGTCCGGGCACGCCGCGGTTACGTGGCGAGCTGAAGATCGCCAATCCGCATTCCGCAATCCTCAATCCGCAATAGAATGCCTCGTGCGTTCGCTCGCGATCGCGGCTGGCCTCAGTCTGCTCGGCGGCTTCGGCGGACTCGGCGTCGCGGCCAGCCTGCTCGCCTTTCCTGATACCGTCCGCGGCCGGCTGGTGCCGTGGCTCGTCAGCTACGCGGTCGGCACGCTCCTCGGCGTCTCGCTGCTCGAACTGATGCCGCAGGCGCTCGCGGCGCTCGGCCCGCGTCAGGCGCTGGGCACGCTCCTCATCGGCATCCTGACGTTCTTCGTTCTGGAGAAGCTCGCGATCTGGCGCCACTGCCACACGCGCGAGTGCGACGTGCACCGATCCAGCGCGCCGCTCGTGCTGATCGGCGACGCGGCGCACAACTTCATGGACGGCGCCGTCATCGGCGCGGCTGTCATGACGTCCATTCCGCTGGCGATCAACACGGCGATCGCCGTGCTCGCTCACGAGATTCCGCACGAGGTCGGAGACTTTGCGATCCTCCTGCACGGGGGATACAGCCGGGGCCGCGCGCTGATGTTCAACGCGCTCGCCGAAGCCGCCGGCGTGGTCGGCGCCGTGCTCGCGTTCCTGTTCATCGACTGGGTGCCGGGCCTGGGGCCGTATTTCCTGGCGTTCGCCACGGCCAGCTTCGTGTACGTCGCGATGTCGGATCTCATTCCCGATCTGCACCGCGGCACGTTCGACGACAGTCCAGTACGACAGGTGCTGCTCGTCGGCGCCGGGATCGGCACCGTCCTGTTTCTCTAATCCTTCATGGAAGCAAAGAACCTGGCGACCGTGCAGAACATGTGGCGTCGCGAAGTCGAAGCCGCGGCGACGTATCGGCACCTCGCGAACCGCGAGAAGGATCCGAAGCGCAGGGACATCCTGATCCGCCTCGCGGAACAGGAAGAGAAGCACGCCGCGCGATGGTCCGAACGCATCACGCTCGCGACGGGCCGCACGCCCGATCCGAAGGAAGTCGAGCGCGGCCTGTCGTGGTTCCAGCGCATCTCCGATCCCAACGTCGTGCTGCATCGCCTCGAGCAGGAAGAGAACAAGGCCGAAGCCGAATACGACCAGCTGATGGCGCGGCTCAGCGATCCGACGGACCGTCAGATCGCGGAAGAAGCGATGCTCGAAGAACGCGATCACGCCGTCGTGCTGCGCACGCTCGCGGGCGGCGCCATGCCGACGCCGCGGTCGACGCTCGACACGATCCTGCGTCGCGAGCGCTGGCACGCGAAGGGAACCGGATGGATCGGCGACGCGATCTACGGCGTCAACGACGGCCTGGGCGCCGTCTTCGGCATCGTCTCGGGCATGGCCGGCTACACGGGCGGCAGCGAAGTCGTCCTCGCCGCCGGCCTCGCGGGCACGCTGGCGAGCGCGCTCTCGATGGGCGCCGGCGCGTACCTCTCGTCGAAGTCGCAGCGTGAAGTCTACGAATCAGAAGTGTCGCGGGAACGGGCCGAGATCGAAGAGGACCCGCACGAGGAGATGCTCGAGCTCGAGTTGTTCTATCAGCTCAAGGGCTTCTCCGCCGACGAGGCGCGGACGATGGCCGAACGCCTGCAGAAAGAGCCGAAGCAGTTCCTCAAGACCCTGGTGCATGAAGAGCTCGGGCTCAACGAAGAATCGTTCCCCAACCCGTTGCGGTCGATGGTCACCGCGAGCGTCTCGACGGCGATCGGCGGCTTCATCCCGATCGTCCCGTTCTTCTTCACCGTGGGCATGCCGGCCGTCATCGCGTCCTTCATCATCAGCACGATTGCCCATTTCGCGGTCGGCGCGTCCAAAGCGCTGGTCACCACGCGGTCGTGGTGGGCGAGCGGCATGGAAATGACGATCGTCGGCATCCTCGAGGCCGCCATCACCTACGGCCTGGGCGTCGCGTTTGCCGGCCATTAAATAAGGAGCGGCCGCCACGTGTCGTCATCCGAGGACAACTGTGCGTACCGCGGTCTCCAATCCGCAGCCGCCAATCTCGAACCGACCGCATATCAGCATTTTCCGTGACGACGCCGCTGGCATTCTCTTTGCCACCTCCCTGGCTGGAACGTGTGAAGCGTGGAGGTGCAGCATGTTCACCAAATTGTGTGCGTTGACGGCCGGCGCAATCCTGAGTGCGAACGTCGTCTGGGCCGCGCCGAATGCCGGCTCGGGAAGCGATGTCCGGAAGGATCTGCAAGTCCTCAAGGACGTGGCCACCAGCGTCGAGCGGTACACGCAGTTCACGATCTTCGACGACGTGAGCGCGCGCGTGAAAGATGGGGTCGTGACGCTGACCGGCAAGGTCACGATGCCGTACAAGCGCGATGACCTCGAGAGGCGAATCGCCAAGGTCGACGGGGTGCGCACGGTGCGCGACGACATCACGGTCCTGCCGGTTTCGACGTTCGACGATCACCTGCGGTACACGATCGCGAGGAAGATCTACGGCAACTCGAACTTCTGGAACTACGCGATCATGCCGAACCCGCCGATCCACATCGTCGTCGAGCGGGGGCGCGTGACGCTCACCGGTGTGGTCAACAGCGAGGTCGACCGCATGCTCGCGCGATCGCTGGCGTCGTTCTCCGGCGCGCTTTCGGTCACGACCGAGCTGAAGACGGACGCGGAGGTCCGGGACGCCCTTGAAAAGTCCGAGTGAGTTCACGGTCGCGGTTGGGGACGACGTCGCGGGCGCCGTCACGTCGGCGCTCGCCTACCAGTCGGAACCCTCCGCACGCGCCGCGCTGATCCTCGGTCACGGAGCCGGCGCCGGCCAGCGCAGCACGTTCATGGTCGATTTCGCGCGGTCACTCTCGTCGCTCGGAATCGACGTCGTCACGTTCAATTTTCTCTACACGGAACAGCGGCGGCGGATTCCCGATCGCGGCCCGGCGCTCGAAGCGTGCTACCGGGCCGTCATCGGCGCTGCGCGGACGCAGATCGCGAGCGCGCGGCGTTTCCTCTTCATCGGCGGCAAGTCCATGGGCGGACGCATCGCGACGCAAGTCGCGGCGGCCGATCGCGAGCTGCCGCTCGCGGGTCTCGTCCTCCTCGGCTATCCGCTGCATCCGCCCGGCAAACCGGAGCAGCTCAGAGACCGACATCTGCCCCAGGTCCAGCGGCCGATGTTGTTCGTGCAGGGCCGTCGCGATGCCTTCGGCGCGCCGGACGAGCTCACGCCGATCCTGGAGCGCCTCACGCCGTCACCGACGCTGCACGTCGTGGACGGCGATCATTCGTTCAAGTTGTCGAAGAAGGATCCAGCGGCGCAGGCCGCGCTCTACGCGGACATCCAGCGGTCGATTGCAGAATGGATTGGACAGGTTGTCGGCTCTTAGCTGTCAGCTCTCAGATTCTTAGTTCCATCGCTCTGCCGCGCTGCGTGAAGCCATGCCGCTCGTAGAGCGTGACGCTGCGCGCCGACGGCCACAGGACGACATAGTCGATCTTGTGCGCGCGCGCCCAGGCGACGGCGGTCGCGAGCAGCTTCGTCCCGGCGCCGCCGCGCGCGGACGGCGTGACGTACAGATTCGACAGATACGCCTGCTGCTCGGCCTCTTCGGTCGGGTTCGGCAGTTTCTGAAACGTCTGCAGCCAGACCTGTCCGATGATGACGCCGTCGCGCTCGGCGGCCCACGCGCGCCACGCCGACGCCGGTGCCAGCTCGCGCTGCATCCAGGCCGTGCACCGTTCGACGAACGCTTCCCGGGTTTCGATGTTGGGCGCGCGGCTCGATCGAAACTCCCACCGGAGTTCCGCCAGCTTGGGCGCGTCCGACGGCGTCGCGTCGCGAATGTCGATCACGTCAGGCGCTCTCGAAGGAATCGTCCTGCCGCTTGCGCGACCGCGTCTGACCATTCGTGGCCACCGTCGAATTGCAGCGGCTCGACGATCGTGCCGGCTTCGCGCAGGCGCTTCACGTCAGTCTCGAACGTGGCGGGCGCGTACCACTCGTCACGCGCACCGCGGCACACGAGTGCCGACGGAATGCGTCCAAGCGCCGGTGGCGAGATCTCGGGCGGCACGTCGCCGCCGACCGCGATGACGCCGTCGACTGCGCGGGCGGAGGCCGCCGCGCGAAACGCCATCGCGACGCCCTGCGAGAAGCCAGCGAAGATGACGCGCGGCGATCCCGGCCATTCGCGCTGGACGGCCTCGACGACTGCGGCGACGTACGCGGCGTTGTCGGCGATCGCGAGGTCGCGATCCTGGCGCGTCATCCAGCCCGCGATGACTTCGTTCGTCCGCCGCTGATAGAAACGGTTCAATCCCTGAATCGAAACGATCCGCCAGCGATCGGCGCCAGAGATCGCGCGCATCCGATCGAGCTGCGCTTCGGCGCCTTCCGCGTACCCGTGGAAACCGACGAGCAGCGGCGCCGGACCGGATGCGGCCGGCGGCTGCACGAGATACCGGCCGTGCGTGGAAGCGGCGATCGTCCGTTCAATCACGCACGATATCGTATGACCAAACGGGTTCAGGGTTCAGGGTTCAAGGTGATTGGTTGTTCAGGCTAGCGGATGCTGAAGGATCAGGAAGTCGCGAACCGGACGGCCGTCGATGAGATGTTCCTGGATGATGCGTTCGAGCACGGGCGGATCGCACTGGCCGTACCACGCGCCTTCGGGATAGACGACGGCGACCGGGCCGCCTTCGCAGACGCGCAGGCAGTTCGCCTTCGTGCGCAGAATCCCGCCCTGCTCCGAGAGTCCGAGCTCCTTGAGGCGCCGCTTGAGAAAGTCCCACGCGGCCAGGCCGCGTTCTTTCTCGCAGCATTTCGGACTGGTTTGATCGCAGCAGAGAAAGATGTGGCGGCGCGCGACGGGAACGCCGATCGAGTCGAGAGTCGGGAGTCGGGAGTCGGGAGTCATGAGGCCGGACTCACACGCCAAACTCCTCGGCATTCCATTTCAATCCCAACTCGCCCGGCGGCGCCATGTACCCGACGAGCGCCGACGCGGCGACGACCGCCGGACTCGCGAGATAGCCTTCACCGCCCAGGCCCATGCGATTCTGCCAATTGCGGTTGAACGACGTGATCGCGCGCTGCCCTTTCAGCAGCGCGTCCGGTCCCTGACCGAAGCACGGCCCGCACCAGGACTGCCGGATCTCGCCGCCGACCGATCGGAACGTCTGCGCGATCGATTCGCCGCCGAGCCGGCGGTCGGGCTGTTCGATGAGACGTCCGACGCCACCGGAACCCGGAAAGACCACGAATTCTTTCGCGGCTTTCGTCGCGCCCTGCGCGCGCGCCGCGCGGATGACGAGCGCGGCCGTCAGCAGATCGTCGTAGCTGCCGTTGGTGCACGACCCGATCATCGCTTTGTCGAACGTCAATCGCTCGCGTGCGACTTCGTCGGCGGGGAACGCGTTGCCGGGACTGAACGGCTTCGCGATCATCGGCGCGACATTGCGCAAGTCGAGGTCCTCGTCGATCGCATACGTCGCGTCCGCGCCCGGCGCGAACGGCGGATACGGCAGATCGGGGATGCCCTTCGCGCGGTACCACGCCGCCGTCGTCTCATCCGGCGCGAAGATCCCGTTGAGCGCTTCCGCCTCGGCCATCATGTTCGCGATCGTGTTGCGGTACGCGATCGGCAATTGCCGGTTCGCGTCGACGAGCTCGACCGACATGCCCTGCGACTGCGCGGCGCCCCAGCGCCGCAGCAGCTCGAGCACGATGTCCTTGCCGCTCACCCACGCCTGCAGCGCGCCCGTGAACCGCACGCGCCGGGCCTTCGCGAGCGTGAAGTAGATGTAGCCCGTCGACCAGCCGAAGCCGAGCGTCGTCGATCCGACGCCGATTCCGACGGCGCCGTACGCGCCGTACGCGCGGCTGTGCGAGTCCGCGCCGGGAATGAACTGCCCCGGCATCACGAGTCCCTGCTCGGGAAAATAGAAATGGAAAATGCCGTCGCCGGGCGTCGCGTAGTACGGTTTCACGAGCTCGTGCACGCGCGCGAACTCCCGCCCGATTCCAGTCTGCTTGTCGTCGTCGGACTTGCCGGTGAAGACGAAATGATCGTTCGCGATCGCCGCCTGGCGCGGATCGATCGCGCGGCCGCCGGTGATCTGGTTGAACGTGTGGATCGCGAACGGCGCCGTGCCGTCCGACGCCGGCAACAGATCGGCGTACACGCGAAGCGTCGCGCCCGGCACGACGTCCGCGGACCTGTCGACGCGGTGCGCCCAGACGATCTGCTCGGTGGACGTCATCCGCCGCGCGGTCTCTGGATCTGGAAACTCGACCCGCGGCACCGCATCGAGCGACGCCGCGAACTCGCGGCGTCCCGCGGCGAAGATGCCGCCGCTGCGGCGGATCTCGTTTTCCTTCGGCGTCAGCCGCAGCGGATCGTACGTCTTCCCTTGTGTCTCGTTCGTCAGGCGACGGGTCTGCGGATCGAAACTGAACGCGTCGCCGTCGCGCGCGTCCGCCACGGCCTCCGGGCTCTGCACGACGTGCAGCCCGAGATTGAGCGCGTTGCGCCGGAAGATGTCGCCCATGTTGTTGCCGGCGACGACGACCATCTCGCGGCCGACTTCTTCGGCCACGCCCTTCAATCCGGCCGGGCTCATCTCGCGCGACGATCCGATCGCGAACCGATCGCCCGCGATGAGAAACGTCTCGCCGCGATGAACGCGCGCCCGGAAGCCGGGCATCAGATACCGGAACGATCCGGCCTTCCACCGCTCGTCGAGCGTGTCCAGGCTTTCCGAGACGCAGTCGGCGGCGGGGGTGATCTGATCGGTGTCGATCGCGTCGAGCTTCTTTGTCTTGCCGGGGATCTTGAGGTCCCAGAAAATCAGCGCGGTTCCGCGAACAATGGCGCTCGACTGCGCGGAATCACCGCCTGCGCGGCTGGCGCCCGCCGTCTCGCGCGACACGCCCGGCTTCAGCCGGGCGGGATGAATCAGGTGCATGCGTATATTGGTATCATGGTGTCGCGCCTATGTCCGAACTCAAAGACCAGCCGCTGCACGCATCGACGTCCGAAGCGGTCACCAACAACGTGCGCGTGGAGGTCGAGTCGCAGTACGCGGCCGACCTGTCGCAGCCGTTCCAGGGCCAGTGGGTGTTTCTCTACACGGTCCGCATCACGAACGAGGGCGAGGACACGGTGCAGTTGCTGAGCCGGCACTGGATCGTGACCGACGCTGCCGGCCACGTCGAAGAGTACAAAGGTCCAGGCGTGATCGGCGAACAGCCGACGCTGGTGCCGGGCGAGTCGTTTCAGTACACGCATCGCTGCCCGCTCAAGACCTCGACCGGCATCATGCGCGGCACCTACCAGATGGTGTCCGAAGGCGGCGACCACTTCGACGTCGAGATCGCGCCCTTCGCCCTTCACGAGCCGTACACAGTTCACTAGAGATGCAAGGTCCGCCTGAAGGCGGACGCCACACATCAGTGGCCACACATCAGTCGCCACTCATCAGTGGCGTCCGGCTTCAGCCGGACCTAATCAGGACGGCGGTACGTCCGGATCGCGTCGAGGAACGCATCGCCGAAATCGGCGGCTTTCTTCGCGCCGACGCCGTACACCTCGTGCAGGTCGTCGATCGTCTTCGGCCGCCGCTCGACCATGTCGCGCAGCGTCGTGTCGTGGAAGATGACGTACGGCGGCACGCCTCGCGCGCGGGCGAGGCGCAGGCGGACGTCGCGCAGCACGTCGAAGAGATCCGAGTCCGCGGTGACCGTGAACGTGTCGCGCAACGACGACCGGCTGCGCTTGCGCGACGCGGGCGGCGCGACCTCGCGATAGAGCCGGCAGTCGCCGTCGCCGCGCAGCAGCGCCATCCCACTGCCGGTCAGCCGCAGCACCGGATACGGCTCGCCTTCGCGCGCCATCAGTCCGTCGCCCACGAGCTGTTCGATGTAGCCGCGGATCGCGGACGTCGATTCTTCCTTGAGCAACCCGAACGTCGAGAGATCCTGGTGTCCGGCGGCGACGACTTTTTCGGTCGCCTTCCCAGTCAGAACGTCGGTGACGTGCGCGGTGCCCCACGTCTGCTTCACGCGCGCGACGCAGGACAGGATTTTCTGCGCGACGGTGACGGAATCCGCGACCGGATCGAGCTCCTTCAGGCACCAGTCACACGCCCCGCACTCGGCCGCGTCGTAGGTCTGGCCGAAGTACTCCACGAGCGACCGGTGCCGGCAGCGCGTGCCGGCCGCGTAGCGCTCCATGTCGCGCAGCAGCGTCCGCGCGCTCTCGCTCCACTCGCCGTTTGACTCGAGCATCTGCCGCCAGCGGACGAAATCGCCCCCGCTATATATAAGGATGCACTCCGCGGGCAGGCCGTCCCGGCCCGCGCGGCCGGATTCCTGCTGGTAGTGCTCCGGCGACCGCGGCGCGCCCGCATGGACGACGAAGCGGACGTTCGACCGGTCGATGCCCATCCCGAACGCGACGGTCGCGACGACAATGTCCACGCGCTCGTCGAGAAACATCTCCTGATGGCGGCTCCGGACCTCGTCCGCGAGTCCGGCGTGGTACGGGACCGCGCGATGACCTTCGGTCTGCAGCCAGTCCGCCAGCGCCTCGACTTCGCGGCGCGACGAGCAGTACACGATCCCGGCTTCCTTCTCGTGGCGCGCGAGGATGTCCTGCAGTTGGCGATGGAGATTGCCGCGGCGCAGCACGCGATACGCAAGGTTGGGCCGATCGAAGGATCCGACCAGCACACAGGGATCCTGCAGCCGCAGCTCGGACACGATGTCGCGCCGCACGCGCTCGGTCGCCGTCGCCGTGAACGCGTGCATCGAGACGCCGGGAAAATCCTCGCGCAGCCGTCCGAGCTGCCGGTACTCCGGACGGAAATCGTGTCCCCACTGGCTGATGCAGTGCGCCTCGTCGATCGCGACGAACCGCACCCCGGCGTGAGCCAGCAGGCGCCGCAGCGACTGGCTCCCCTCGCCGACGATGCGCTCGGGCGAGACGTACAGCAGACGGCAGCGGTCCTCGCGGACGCTCGCAATCACCTCGTCGCGCTCGTGCGGCAGGAGCGTGCTGTTCAAGTACGACGCCGCGACGCCGTCAACGCGCAGGCCGTCGACCTGATCCTTCATCAGCGAGATGAGCGGTGAGATGACGAGCGCGAGGCCTCGCCGAGCCAATCCGGCTGAAGCCGGATTCCACGTGTCATCGTGGCGTCCGGCTTTAGCCGGACCGTCAACAATCGCCGGCGCCTGAAAGCACAGCGACTTGCCGCCGCCGGTCGGCAGCACGACCACGCTGTCGCGCGACGCGAGAATCGCGTGCATGGCCTCGCGCTGCAGCGGACGGAATGCGGAGAAGCCCCACACGCGATGCAGCGTGTCGCGGAGGGTGCCGTCGAGGCGATTAGCGTCTGGCGTAGGAGTGTTCGACGTAGTCATCGACGAGACGCTGAAACGCCGCCGCGAGCTCGTCGTACGTGCCGCGCAGCGTGGTGACGCGCCGGCCGTCGATGTACACGGGGCAACTGGGTTCTTCGCCCGTGCCCGGCAGGCTGATGCCGATGCTGGCGGCCTTCGACTCGCCAGGGCCGTTGACGACGCAGCCCATGACGGCGAGCGTCATGTTCTCGACGCCTTCGCGCGTCGCCTTCCACTCGGGCATCTTCTCGCGGACGTAACCCTGGATCCGCTCGGCCAGCTCCTGAAACGTCGTGCTCGTCGTGCGCCCGCATCCCGGGCACGCGGTCACGCTCGGCGAAAACGATCGCAGGCCGAGCGCCTGCAGCAGCTCGCACGCGGCGTAGACTTCTTCACGCCGATCGCCGCCGGGCCTCGGCGTCAGCGACACGCGAATCGTGTCGCCGATGCCCTCGTTCAGCAGCACGCCCATCGCTGACGCCGACCACACGAGTCCTTTCGTGCCCATGCCGGCTTCGGTGAGGCCGAGGTGCAGCGGCTGATCGGTCGCGCGCGCGAGCGTGCGATAGACGGAGATCAAATCGCGGGGCCGCGAAGTCTTACAGGAAATGATGATCTGGTCCCTGCGCAGGCCGTTGTCGATCGCGAGCGCGGTGGACTCGATCGCCGACAGCACCATGCACTCGTTGATGATCTCTTCCGACGACTTGCCGAGACTGCGATCGGTGTTCTCCTGCATCTTGGTGACCACGAGCTCCTGGTTCAGCGAACCGCCATTCACTCCGATCCTCACCGGCTTGCCATTGTGAACGGCAACGTGACAAATGGTCGAGAACTGTTCGTCGCGGCGCGCGCCGGTGCCGACGTTGCCGGGATTGATGCGGTACTTGTCGAGCGCCCGCGCGCAGTCCGGATATTTCGTCAGGAGAATGTGGCCGTTGTAATGAAAGTCGCCGATGAGCGGCGCCGTGCAGCCGGCGTCGAGCATCCGTTGTTTGATCTCGGGCACCGCGGCGGCCGCTTCAGGCAGGTTGACCGTCACGCGCACGAGCTCGGAGCCCGCTTCGGCAAGTTCGATGCACTGCTGCGCCGTCGCGCGCGCGTCGGCGGTGTCGGTCATCGTCATCGACTGCACGACGATCGGCGCGCCGCCGCCCACCTGGACACCGTTTCCAGGACCGACCTTCACGCCCACCGTTCGATGCAACTTGACGCCTGCGGCCATGAATTTCCCATGATAGCATCCGCGTCATGAAAGCCATTCGCGTGCATGCGTTCGGCGGACCTGAAGTGCTGAAACTGGAAGACATCGCCGACCCGAAAGCCGGGCCCGGCGACGTCGTCGTGCGCGTGCGCGCGGCCGGCGTGAATCCGGTCGACGCCTACATGCACACGGGCACGTACGCGCGCAAGCCGCCGCTGCCGTACACGCCCGGCTTCGACGGCGCGGGCGACGTCGAGAGCGTCGGCGCCGACGTGAAAGGCGTCGCGAAAGGCGATCGCGTGTACATCGCGGGGCCCGGCAACACCGTGTCCGGCGCCGGCACGTACGCGGAACGCGCGATCTGCCTGCCGTCGCAACTGCATCGTCTGCCCGCGCGGACGTCGTACGCGCAGGGCGCGGCGCTCGGCGTGCCGTACTGCACCGCGTATCGCGCGCTGTTTCAGCGCGCGCGAGCCGTGGCGGGCGAGACCGTGCTCGTGCACGGCGCGACCGGCGGCGTCGGCATCGCGACGGTCGAGCTCGCGCACGCGCGCGGTCTGACTGTCATCGGCACGGGCGGCACCGATAAAGGACTCGCGACCGTCCTCGAGCACGGCGCCGACGTCGTCGTCAGCCATCGCGCGGCGAACTACGCCGACGACATCATGCGTGCGACCGGCGGCCGCGGCGCCGACGTCATCATCGAGATGGCGGCGCACGTCAATCTCGATCGCGATCTCTCACTGCTCGCCCGCTTCGGCCGGATCGTCGTCGTCGGCAACCGCGGCAAGACCGAAATCGACGCGCGTGGCGCGATGGGCCGCGACGCCGCGATTCTCGGCATGACGCTCTTCAACGTCACCGACGCGGAGTTCGTTGAAATCCACGCCGGCCTGATCGCCGGATTGGCGAACGGCACGCTGAATCCCGTCGCCGAGCGCGAGATGCCACTCGCCGACGCCACGCAAGCTCACACCACGGTCCTGGAACCAGGAGCGCTCGGCAAAATCGTGCTCACCGTATGAGCCTCTCGACCGTCAAGACGACCCTCGCCACCGCACTCGTTCTCGCCGCCGTCGCATTCGGAGTCTCCCGCGTCCGCATTCAGGCGCAGCCGCGGCTGGTCCCCGGCGCGCCCAGCGAAGCGACCCGCGGCAAGGTCGTCTACGACGCGCACTGCGTCGAGTGCCACGGCGCGTCAGGCCGCGGCGACGGCCCGGCGGCGATGACGCTGACGCCGCGTCCGCGCGATTTCTCGAGCGGCAAGTTCAAGATCCGCTCGACGGAGACGGGCAGCGTCCCGACCGATGACGACCTGATCCGCTCGGTGAGCCAGGGACTCGCCGGCAGCGCGATGCCTGCGTGGCGGAGAATCCTGCCGGACGCGGACATCGCGGCCGTCGTGCAGTACGTCAAGTCGCTGTCGCCGCAGTTCGCGCAGCCGCCGGTTCCCGTCAAGCTCGGCGCGGACGTGGCGAGCTCGCCACCGAGCATCGCGCGCGGGACGGGGGTGTACGAAAAGCTGCAGTGCGGCAAGTGTCACGGCAGCGACGGCCGCGGCACGGGCGCGGCGACGACGACGTTCGAGGACGATTGGCGGCAGCCGCTCAACGCCGCCGACCTCACCGAGCCCTGGACGTTCCACGGCGGCGCGACTTCGCGCGACATCTTCCTGCGCTTCCGCACCGGCATGATGGGCACGCCGATGCCGTCGTTCAAGGACGCGGCTACCGACGCCGAGATGTGGGACCTCGCCAACTTCGTCGTCTCGCTCGCGCGCACGCCGCTGTGGACGATGACCGCGGAAGAAGTCGCAGCCTTCTACAAACAGAAGGACGCCGACGCCAGGGCGAATCCCGTGAAGCGCGGCCGTTACCTTGTCGACACGTTCGGCTGTGGCCTGTGCCACTCGCCGGTCGATCAGGATCGGCGCGTGCTGCCCGGCATGTACATGGCCGGTGGGTTGCGCGTGCGGGTCGAACCGTTCGGCGACTACCCGACGGGCAACCTGACGTCGGACAAGGAAACGGGACTCGGCAACTGGACGGACGACGAGATCAGGCAGGCGATCACGCGCGGCATTTTGAAGGACGGCATACGACTGCCGCCGTACCCGATGGATTGGAGCGCGTATTCCGCGATGAACGCTGACGACCTGAGCGCGATGGTCGCGTACCTGCGGAGCCTGCCGCCGGTGAAGAACAAGGTCCCGCGACCCTCGCGTCCATTCCTCCCGATGTACCTGTGGGGCAAATTCAAGATGCTGATCCTGCAGCAGGATCCGCCGCTGCTGTTCTTCCCGGGCAACGCGGGCACGGCGGGAGGACGGTCATGACACGCATTCTGAAGTGGGCGCTCCTCGTCGTCGTCGTCCTCGCCGCCTGCGGCTTCACGGCGTTCCTGTACGTGATCCCGCCCTTCTTCATCGCAGCCCCGGAAACGTTCTCGGGGCCGATCGTTGCGGCGGCACCGAAGATGGACGGCATCACGGATCCGGCGGAACGCGCGATCGCCGAGCGCGGCCGCGACATCGCCTTGACGACCGGATGCCTCGGCTGTCACGGGACGCCCGGAGCGCAGGGGTTCGATCTCGAGAAATACCTCTCAGGCGGACAACTGTTCATCGAATCGAGCGGCCGGTACGTCAGCCGGAATCTGACGCCCGACAACGAGACCGGCCTCGGGCGGCGGACCGACGACGAGGTGAAGCGCGTGCTGCGAAGCGGGGTCCTGCCCGACGGCCACGTCGCGCCGTACACCGTGATGCCCTGGGCGAACTTCTCGCACTGGACGGAGGAGGATCGCCATGCGGTCGTCGTGTACTTACGACATCTGAAGCCGGCGCGCCACGCGATTCCCGACGCCGTGCTGAAGCAGACGCCCGTCAAGGACGCCGCGATCGAAGAAGCGTACGGCGGCGCCGATTACGGCCTCCGCGAGAAATAGCGGGGTACAATCGGCGGCATGGCCGAAACGATTGACTGGCCGCCGGCGCGCCGGCCGCGGCGGCGCGGCCGCCTCTTCCTCATCGCGATTGTTGCCGTCCTCCTCGTCGGCGCGGTCACCGCGCTGTCGTACTACGTGGACGCGCTGTGGTTCGACTCGCTCGGCTACAGCAGCGTCTTCTGGAAAACGCTGAACCTGCAGGCCGTCGTCTTCAGCGGCTTCACGCTCGTCACCTTCTTTCTGTTGTACGGTTCGTTTCTCGCCCTCAAGCCCGCGAAGCTGGGTGAACTGGCCGGGCTGCCGATCATGATCAACGGCCAGCCGATCAAGCTGCCGGTCGAACCGGTGATGCGGCTGGTCGCGCTCGTCGGCTCGGTCGTGATCGCGTTCGCGACCGGCGCCGGGATGATGGCCGAGTGGCCGGCGCTCGCGTTGTACTGGTACGCGCCCGCGGCGACGGCCGCCGTCGATCCGATCTTCGGACGGCCGCTGCCGTTCTATCTCTTCACGCTCCCGGTGTGGCAGATGATCAGCGGCTGGCTGATGACGATCGCCGTCGTCATCGGCGCGATGTCCGTGTTCTTCATCACGCTGACGGGCGGATCGCGGCTGCTCGGCGGGCGCAAGGACGGCGATCGCGCCGCGTGGCGCGGGCTGTCGATCGCGTTCGCCGGCGTCCTGCTGATGCTCGCCGTCCGCGTCTACCTGGGACGATTCGAGCGGCTCTTCGAGGATCACACGATCTTCACGGGCGTCACGTACACCGACGCGCACGTCACGCTCACGGGGATGCTCGTCGTCTCCGGTGCGCTGGCGCTGGGCGCGGTGATCGCCCTCGTCGATGCGTTCGCCGCGCCGCGCGTGCGCTGGCTCATCGCGTCCGTCGTGCCGGCCGCCGCGTGCTACGTGATCGTCGGCGTGCTCGGCTGGTACGTGAGCAGCTTCATCGTCAAGCCGAACGAGCTGGTCAAAGAGCAGCCGTACATCACGCACAACATCGAGATGACGCGGCAGGCGTACGCCCTGAACCGGATCGACCAGCATCCGTTTCCCGCCGAAACGAGCGTGGAAGCGGCGGACGCGGCGAACAACCAGGCGACGCTGCAGAACATCCGGCTGTGGGACTGGCGCGCGCTGCAGGACACGCTGCGGCAGATTCAGGAAATCCGGACGTACTACGACTTCCCCGACATCGACATCGACCGCTACACGATCGACGGCACGGTGCGCCAGATGATGCTCGCCGCGCGCGAGCTCAACGTCGACAAGCTGCCTGAAAGCAGCCGCAACTGGATCAACGAGAAGCTGGTCTACACGCATGGCTACGGCGTGACGATGAATCCGGTCAACGGCTTCACGTCCGAGGGCCTGCCGACGCTCGTGCTGAGCAACATGCCGGTGCAGAGCACGATCCCGAGCATGAAGCTCACGCGTCCGGAGATCTACTTCGGCCAGCTGACCAACACCGACGTCTACGTCAACACGCGGCAGAAGGAGTTCAACTACCCGCAGGGCGAGACCAACAGCCTGACGTCGTACGAGGGCAAAGGCGGCATCCTGCTCGGCGGCTACTTCCGGCGCCTGTTCATCGCGCTCGACCGCGGCGATCTGACGAAGCTGCCGTTCAGCGACGACGTGACCGCCGAAAGCCGGCTGCTGATGCGGCGCTCGATTCGCGAGCGCCTCGACACGCTGGCGGGACAGTTCCTCACGTTCGACACGGATCCGTACGTCGTGGTCGGCGACGATGGACGGCTGTCGTGGATCGTCGACGGCTTCACGACGTCGGACACGTATCCCGGGGCGCGGCACTACCGGTTGGGGCGCGACCAAATCAATTACATGCGCAACAGCGTCAAAGCCGTCATCGACGCGTACGACGGCACGACGACGTTCTACGTGTTCGACGCGGAGGATCCGATCATCGCCGCGTATCGCCGCATCTTCCCGAGTCTCTTCAGGGACGCGTCCGCGATGCCGCCGGACCTGCGCAAGCACGTGCGCTATCCCGAGCTGTTCCTGAAACTGCAGGCCGCGGTCTACGGCCTCTACCACATGACGGATCCCTCCGTGTTCTACAACCGCGAGGATCTGTGGAGCGTGGCGAGCGAAGTCGGCTTGAACGCGCAGCGCGAGCAGGCGACGCAGCCGATGGAACCGAACTTCGTGCTGATGACGCTGCCTGGCGAGAAGACGACCGAGTTCATCGAGATCCTGCCGTTCACGCCGGCGAACCGGAACAACCTGATCGGCTGGATCGCCGGCCGCAGCGACGATCCGAACTACGGCACGGCGGTCGTCTACGACTTCCCGAAGACGAAGCTGGTCGACGGTCCGCTGCAGATCGAGGCGCGCATCGACCAGAACGCGCAGCTCTCCGGCCAGCTGTCGCTGTGGAATCAGCAGGGCTCGCACGTGCGCCGCGGCAACCTGATCGTGATCCCGATCGGCAAGGCGCTGCTCTACGCGGAACCGATCTACCTGCAAGCCGAGCGCAGCCCGATGCCGGAGATGCGGCTCGTCGTGCTGGCGTTGCAGGATCGGTTGGCGTACGGGCCGACGTTCGAGTCGGCAATGGCGGCGCTGTTCGGCGGTCAGGCGTCCACGCTCGCCGCCGCGCAGAATGCTCCAGCGCCGGCCCCGGCCGCGCCAACGCCCGCGACGCGACCCGCCGCGGGCGCCGGCGCTCCGGAGACGACGGACGTCAACGCGCTCATCGCCGAAGCCGCGCGCGATCTCAGCGACTACCAGCGGCTGACCGCCGAAGGCAAGCTCGGGGAGGCCGGGCAGAAGCTCGAAGCGTTGAAGCAGAAACTCGAGCGGCTGAACAGGTCGCGGCGCTAAGAAAGAAATAACCTCCGTGGTTAACTCTTTTGCGGTACCCGCTCGGCGAAAGTGATCACGTAGCCGTCGGGATCCTCGATCGCGAACTCACGCGTGCCGTACCACTGCGTGATGATCGGCATCGTGATCTTCACCTTCGGCTTCACGGCGTCATGGAAGGCGTCGATCCCCTCCATCTCGATGAACATCGTGCCGGTGGCGCCGATCGCCTTGCCCGCGAAGGACGGGTACTCCTTGATGGCGGTCGCGGCGTCGTTGAAGAAGATCTCGAGCGGGCCGCAGGAGACCGAGCCGAACACGAACGGCGACTGCTCGGGCACGGTCATCCCGCGCGCGAAGCCGAGCGTGTTCACGTAGAACGCGAGACTGCGTTCGACGTTGGCGACGACGAGGTTGGGCGTGAGTTTCTTGAAGCTAGGCATGGCACACCTTTCGTGTGTGCTCGCTAATGCCTACATCCACGGACTCGGCGAGATCGAGAGCGCAGGTAGGAAGCCCTGATGAAGCTTTCAGCTGACAGCTTTCAGCTGACAGCTGTCAGCCGACAGCTGAGAGCCGGTCGGCCCCCGCTAGGTACGGCGGGCAGCTTACCATGAAATAATCGGAGTCACCATGCGTACCGCTTTTCTCACGCTGTTCATGACCGCCGCCGTGCTCGCGCAGGGCGGCTCGATCCCCGCGCCGCCCGACGTCGCCGCGCCGCCGGCCGACGCGACGAAACTGCCGTCGGGCCTCGCGACGAAAGTCATCAAGCCCGGGACCGCCAAAGATCGTCCGACCAAGGACGACATCGTCACGGTCCATTACACCGGGTGGAAGGCCGACGGCACGATGTTCGACAGCTCGGTGGCGGTCAAGACACCGCGAAGCTTCGGCGTGAGCCGCGTGATCGCCGGATTCAGCGAAGGCCTCCAGCTGATGGTCGTCGGCGAAACGCGGCGCCTGTGGATTCCGGAGTCGCTCGCCTACAAGGGACAGCGCGAGCCGAAGGGCATGCTCGTCTTCGACGTCGAGCTGCTCGGCATTCCCAGCCGCGCGCCGGCCGACGTGAAGTCGGCGCCCGCCGATGCGATCAAGACGGCGAGCGGGCTCGCGTACAAAGTCCTGCAGCCGGGCATCAACGCGAAGCATCCGCGCGCGAACAGCCAGGTCACGGTGCACTATACCGGCTGGACGACGGACGGAAAGATGTTCGACAGCTCGGTCGTGCAGGGACGCCCGGCGACGTTTTCACTCGACGGCGTGATCCCGGGCTGGACCGAAGGCCTGCAGCTGATGGCGGAAGGCGGGAAGACGCGCTTCTGGATTCCGGCGAAGCTCGCGTACGAAGGTCAGCCGAGCCGGCCGCAGGGCATGCTCGTCTTCGACGTCGAGCTGATCAAGATCGAATAGGGCGGGCCCCGCCCGGCCTGCCTGATCCACCGGGCCTGCCGGTTCCGCCGGCCATGCCTGCCCTGCCGGCGCCCTCAGCGATGCGGCGAATCGCGCGCTGGAAGCGATCGGCGAGCGCGCGTCGCGTGTCGTCCGGCACCGGGCCGATGCGCGACCAGCTCGCCTGCGCCTGACGGACGTCTTCCTCCGCCGCGCGCCAGCGGCTCCCATCGTCGACCTTGCCGCCGATCGTGTTCGCGGCCAGCGCTTCCTTCAGCATCGCGGCCAGCCGGTTCGTCGGCGACAGCGTCGCGTCGTCTGCCGCCGCGCCCATCGGACCCGCGAGCGACTTGGCGAGATCTTCCATCCGCACGACGAGCGTCTCCATCCGCTTGCGGTTCGAGTCGGGATCGAGATCCGTGCCGGCGAACGCCGACGGCCAGCGCTCGACGACGCCGGCGAACGCCGCCGCGAAGCGCTGATCGAGCGCCATCGCCCGATCGCGATCGACGCCGCGCGCGGCAATCTCGCTCTGCCAGCGCCCGCGCAGCGCGCGCACCTTCGCAACAAGATCGTCCGGTGGCTGGTGGCTGGCGGCTGGGGGCTCGGAATCGGCAGGCGCCGGTTCTCCATCTGTCGCTGGCGGCTGGTCGCCGGTGGCGGCGAGCGCTTCGAGCTCGGCGCAGATCGCTTCACGCGCGGCGACGCGCTCGCCGAGCGCGATGTCGTGGCGCTGGACGTAGCGCGAGAAGAACTGGTCGCACGCGCCGCGGAAGCGCTGCCACAGCGCCTCCGATCGGGTCTTCTTGACCGGACCGATCGTCTTCCACTCGGCCTGCAGGCGCTTGATCTCGTTCGCCGTCGCATCCCACTCCGTCGAGTTCGCGAGGGCCTCGACCTTCACGCAGAGCGCTTCCTTCTTCGCCAGGTTCTCCGCCCACACGGACTTGCGCTGGGCGAGATCTTCGTGGCGGCGGGAGAAGAAGCGATCGCACGGCAGGCGGAAGCGCTCCCAGATCGCCTTCTCCTGTCCGCGCGTCACCGGACCGATCGTCTTCCACTCGGCCTGGAGCTTCTTGATCTCGTCGGCCGTCTCGATCCACTTCGTCGAGTCGGCGAGCGCCTCGGCGCGCTCGCAGAGCGCGACCTTCTTCGCCAGATTCTCGGCCCGCGCTTCCGCCTGCGCGGCGAAGTGCGCCTCGCAGCGCGCCCAGACCTCGTCGTGCGCGGCCTTGAAGCGCTTCCACAGCGCCTCGCCCTGCGCGCGCGGCACGTCGGCGGCCTGGCGCCATCGCTCCTGCAGGTCGCGCACCAGCCGCGCGATCTCCTCCGGATCCTCGAGGGCCTTGAGCGCGTCCATCTTCTCGCAGAGCTGTTCCTGGATCCCGACGTTCGCCCAACGCTGCCAGTCGGCGACGTCGCGCAGCTCCTGCACCTTCGGCGTCAACGCGGCGAGCAGCGCCTTCAGCCGGCGGAGCATGTCCTCGTAGTCGCGCTTGGACGGCAGCTGCGGCATCGCGCCGAGCGCGGTCCGCAGATCCTTCAGCGCGCGCTCGCCGGCCTTGAGCGACAATTCGGCGCGCGTGATGAGCGGCTCGACGCGCGTGACCAGCTGCTGCAGCCGGACGAGCGCGTCGCGCCGCGCGCGCTGATCGGCTTCATGCGCCGCGCTGTCGCGCGTCGTGAACGCCTCTTCGACGGTCGTGTAGCGGGCGACGAGCGCCGGATCGCCAATCGTCGCGCCGTTCAGGTCGTGCCATTCCTTGCGAATCACGGTGAAGACGCGGCGCGCCGCGGCGAGATCCTCGAGCTGCGCGATGCGCGCCGCCTCGTCGGCCAGCTCGGCGAGCCGCGCCCGGACGCGCTCGGCTTCCTTCTGCGCGAGCGCCGCGGCCGCTTCCTGCCGCGCGCGGTCCGCCGCCGCCTGCGCCTCGCGGCGGCGCGCGGCCTCTTCGTCCTCACGCGCGCGCGCGTCCTCGGCCTGACGCGCGGCCGCTTCGCGGGCCTGCGCGCGCGCGGCGTCCTCGCGCGTGATCCGCGCGAGCTCGACCGGATCCGGCGGCTCGGGCTGCGGCGCCGCGGCCGCCGCGGCGTCGGCCGCTTCCTGCGCGGCGCGGTCGTCCATTTCGCGCACCAGCGCTCGCGCGCGCTTGGCCGCGCTCTTGTTCCGCGCGCGCGCGGCGATCTGTTCGAGCTCGCCGCGGTCCGCAATCCGGTCGACCGCCGCGAGCGTGGGATCCTTGAACTCGCTGTTCAGCGCCACGCTGAGAATCTCGCCGTGATCCTGCAGCGCCTCGAACGCGGCGCGCCGCACGGCTTCGTGCTCGGCGTGACGCGCGAGCGACCCGAGCGAGTGGCCGTCGGTCACGGAGGCGAGCGCGCGAACCGCGGTCGCTTCGCGCGGCGCGGTCTTGGCGACGAGCGCCAGCGCCTTGAGATCGGGCAACGCGGCCAGCGCATCGACGGCCGCCGCGCTCTCGGATTCGCCGATCCCCTCGAACGCCTCGAGCGCCAGATCGCGCAGCATCACCACCGCGTGCGTCCGCACGCTCTCGTCGGCATCGTCTCTGGCGACGCCGGCCAGCGCCGGCGGGACCAGCAGCTTCGCGACCGCCGCGCGCCGCACGCGCGGATCGCCGTCCTCGCGGGCGACTTCCGTCAGCAGATCCCGCTCTTCGAGCGGAAGCTCCTGGACGAACGCCAGACGAACGGCGGCATCGGGATGCTTGTGACCGGGATGGGCGCGAAATCGATCGAGGAGTGCCATAACACGCTCCAGCCTGACCGCAAATCAGCGATCAGCTTGTGAGTGCGGTCAGCCGCGCGACCATGTCGCCGCCGTGGGATCCGGCGCTGACCGACTTGTCAATGTCCAGGATGCGGCCGTCCGCACCGATATAGAACGTCCACCGCGATGCATACCCGCTCGGCGCGAGGACGCCGTACGCCCGCGCCACATCCTTCGTCGAATCGCTCAGAATCGGATAGTCGATCCCGAGCGAGGCCGCGAACTTCGTGTTCGTCTCGACCGTGTCCACGCTCGCCGCGAAAAACTTCACGCCGAGTTTCCGTAACGCTTCGCCGCTCGACCCGAGCGACCGGCACTCCGCCGTTCAGCCACCGGTGAACGCTTTCGGGAACCACGCAATCGCCACGACGTGACCGGCGAGATCGCGGAGCCGATACGTCCGGCCGTCCGACGCCGGCAGCGAGAAATCCGGCGCCGCCTCGCCCGCCTTCAGCTCGATCGCTGATTCGCCGCGCCGCGTGGCCACGTTGATGATTCCTACCGCCGTCGCCGCGATTGTCGTCGCGATTGTCCGCAGCCGGTCGATCATTCCCGGCACGCTCATGCCGGCCCCCACCCGAATCGTGCCATTCTAGTGACGGGGCCGGAACGCCCGAGGGGCCCTCGTGCGAGCTTTTTTTTCGCCGGCGTCCCTGATTCTCCAATTCTGCGGATCGCTCGATACCAGACTGTGACATTTGACGCCGTTCTCCGTCAGTTGGAGTCATCCCTGGCGCAGCCGCTGCCCGGCGCCACCGCGCAGGCCCGCCTCGCGCCCCTGCCGCGGCGCCAGTGGCCGCAGGGGTTCGACCTCGCGCGGGTCAGGCCGGCGGCCGGCCTGCTGCTGGTCTTCCCCGTCGACCGCCGCGCGCACATCGTGCTGACTGTCCGCGCCCACGCGCTGCGGCACGGCGGGCAGGTGTCGCTGCCGGGCGGCGTCATCGAGCCCGGCGAAACGTTCGCGCAGGCCGCGCTGCGCGAAGCGCACGAAGAAGTGGGACTTGCTCTGCATGAGGTGCGCGTGCTCGGCGAACTGACGCCGCTCGACATCCCCGTCAGCGGATTCCGCCTCCATCCGGTCGTCGCGGCGCGCGCGACGCGGCCGTCGCTCGTGCCGGCCCACGGCGAGGTCGCGGAGATTCTCGAAGTCCCGGTCGAAACGCTGCTCGATCCGGCGAGCCTCGCGTCGACCGAGCGCCATCGCATGGGCGTCACGGTGCGCGTGCCCGCCTTTCGCGTGGGCGGCGCGGAGATCTGGGGCGCAACCGCGATGGTGATCGCGGAATTCCTCACGCTGCTCGGCTGGCGGGAATCGCCTCGCGACTGATCGGACAAATTTGTCGGATTCGTGCGTTTCCTGACGTTGCGTGTCGCGCGGCGTACTTGGCATAATGCACGGGACACTTCGCACAAAAACTCAAAAGTGAAAACTGAAAAGTGAAAACCAGGGAGTCAGCGACGACACTTTTCTGTTTTCAGTTTTCAGTTCTCAGTTTCTTCAAGGAGCCAACTCATGGGTTCTGCGGTGCTCGGCAAGGCAATCAGCGCGATTCGCGACTGGTCGATCTCTGAAGCGTCAAGCGTCTCGGGCTCGCCGGCGGCGGCCGAAGCGTTTGGCAGTCTCGTGTTCAGCGACGAAGTGCAGCAGTCGCGTCTGCCGAAGAACGTGTACCAGGCGCTGCGGCGGACGATCTCGCAGGGCGAGGCGCTCGACATGTCGGCCGCCGACGCCATCGCGAAGGCGATGAAGGAGTGGGCCGTCGAGCACGGCGCCACGCACTACACGCACTGGTTCCAGCCGCTCACCGGGATCACGGCCGAGAAGCACGACTCGTTTCTCTCGCCGACCGGGGATGGCAAGGCCGTCGCGGAATTCTCGGGCAAGGAACTGATTCGCGGCGAGCCCGACGCCTCGAGTTTCCCGTCGGGCGGCATGCGCTCCACCTTCGAGGCGCGCGGCTACACGGCGTGGGATCCGACCAGCCCGCCCTGGCTGCTCTACAGCGGCGGCGCGGTCACGCTCGTCATCCCGACGGCGTTCGTGAGCTGGACCGGCGAGGCGCTCGACAAGAAGACGCCGCTCCTCCGCTCGATGGAAGCGCTGTCGAAGCAGGCCGTGCGCGTCCTCAAGCTGTTCGGCTCGACGGCCGAGCGGGTCGTGACGACGTGCGGGCCTGAGCAGGAGTATTTCCTGATCGACCGTTACTTCCACCTCGCGCGGCCAGACCTCATCAACGCGGGCCGCACGCTCTTCGGCGCCAGGCCGCCGAAGGGCCAGGAGCTGGAGGATCAGTACTTCGGCGCGATTCCCGAGCGCGTGATGGCGTTCATGTCCGAAGTGGAGACGGAGCTGTACAAAGTCGGCGTGCCCGTGAAGACGCGGCACAACGAAGTCGCGCCGAGCCAGTACGAGATCGCGCCGGTGTTCGAGAACGCCAACGTCGCCACCGATCACCAGATGATGACGATGGAGACGATGCGGCGCACGGCGCCGAAGTACGGCCTCGCGTGCCTGATGCACGAGAAGCCGTTCGCGGGCGTCAACGGATCCGGCAAGCACCTGAACTGGTCGATCAGCGACAACGAGGGCCACAACCTGCTGTCGCCCGGCGCGAACCCGCACGACAACATGCAGTTCCTCGTCTTCTGCACGGCGGTGGTGCGCGCCGTCAACAAGTGGCAGGGGCTGCTGCGCGCGGCGATCGCGAGCGCGGGCAACGATCATCGTCTGGGCGCGAACGAAGCGCCGCCGGCGATCATCTCGATCTTCCTCGGCGACATGCTGACGGACATCTTCGAGCAGATCGAAAAAGGCGGCGCCAGGTCGACCAAGCACGGCGGCGAGCTGGACACGGGCGTCATGGTGCTGCCGAAGCTGCCGCGCGACCCGGGCGATCGCAACCGCACGAGCCCGTTCGCGTTCACCGGCAACAAGTTCGAGTTCCGCGCCGTGTCGTCGAACCAGAGCATCGCGTACCCGAACATCGCGCTGAACATCGCGGTCACCGAATCGCTCGACTACATCGCCGGCGAGCTCGAAAAAGCGGTGAAGGGCGGCAAGTCGCTCGACAAGGCGGTCGCCGAGCTGCTGCCGAGGCTGATCAAGGAGAACAAGCGGATCATCTTCAACGGCAACAACTACTCGAAGGAGTGGGAGAAGGAAGCCGGCAAGCGCGGCCTCCTGAACCTGAAGAACACCGTCGACGCGCTGCCGCAGTTGATCTCGGCCGACGTCGTGGGCCTCTTCGAGAAGTACAGGGTGCTCAAGGCGCGCGAGGTGCACGCGCGCTACGAGATCATGGTCGAGACCTACAACAAGACCGTGAACGTCGAGGGCCAGCTGATGGTGCTGATGGCCGATCGGTACATCCTGCCGGCGGCGTTCGAGTATCAGACGCAGGTCGCGCAGTCGGTCTCGGCGGTCAAGAGCGCGGGCGGCAAGTCGGTCGAGGGCAAGAAGACGCTCGACGCGCTGACGAAGCTGACCGACGAGTTCAAGCGCCGCACCGACAAGCTACGCCACGCGCTCGAGCACGAGGGCGCCTCGTCCGAGAAGCACGCGAAGCACTTCCGCGACGTCGTGGTCCCGGCGATGGCCGCGCTGCGCGATACGGGCGACGACCTCGAGCTCATGATTCCGCACGAGTCGTGGCCGCTGCCGACGTACCGGGAGATGCTGTTCATAAAGTAAGAAGGCGAAAGGCCTTCTCACTTCTCACTTTCTAGGTCGAAGCGAACAAGTCTCCCGCCAGGTACTTCAGCCCCGTATCGACCGCGACCGTCGCCACGGTCTTTCCCGGTCCAAGTTCGCGCGCGAGTTGAAGCGCCGCGACCACGTTCAGCGCCGACGATGTCCCTACGAGGATCCCTTCCTTCTTCGCGAGCTCGCGCGCCATCGCGCGCGCTTCGCCCTCATCAATCGCGCGCGCATCATCGTACGTGCCCGGCGCGCTGAGATGCGGGAGCTTCGCCCACGCCGCGATGCCCTCCACGCGATGCGGTCCGCCGTGGCCGGCCGTCATGAAAGGCGCGGACGCCGGCTCGAGCGCGACGATGCGCGCCGCGCATCCACCGGCTTTCAGCGCCCTCGACACGCCGGCCAGCATTCCTCCGGTGCCGACGGCGCCGCAGTAGACGTCCAGCACGCCGCCGGCCTGTTCGAGCAGCTCGCGGCCGATGTTCACGTACCCGTTCAGCGCGTCGGTGTTATGAAACTGATCCGTCCAGAACGTGCCTGGTTCCTGCCGCAGCCGATCGACTTCGGCGCGCATGCGATCGAAGAGCGCCGGCGTGATGTTCCCGCCGTCGCTCTTCACGACGATCAGCTCGGCGCCGAACGCCCGCATCGTCCTGAGTTTTTCCTCCGCGAACGCGTCCGACGAAACGGCGACGAAGCGGTAGCCCTTCGCCGCGCACACCATCGCCAGGGATGAGCCGGTGCTGCCGCCTGTGAACTCGACGACGCGCATGCCCGGCTTCAGCGCGCCGCGCGCCTCGGCGCCGTCGATCATCGCCAGCGCCATGCGATCTTTGTACGAGCCGGTGGGATTGAAAGACTCGAGCTTGACTATTACGTCAGCGCTCCGCGCACTGGCGAGATGCCGCAGCCGCACGACCGGCGTGCGGCCGATGGCTTCCAGAATAGACGCTGCGACGACCATGATTCCTCCACCTCCAATACAGTCGTTAGTCGTTAGTCGTTGGACGTCGGTCGCTGATCGTTCGTCCCCAGCCACCAGCCACCAGTCACCAGCCACTAGCCACTCATCGTCCCTCGCGGTACCATACGGCACTGAGATCACGCCATGGCCAAACGCAAATCACGCGAGCAATCGCTGTTCGACAACATGGAGGGGACGGGTCTCGGGAATGACGAGCGCCGAGACCCGTCCCCTCACGATCGCGACGCGGCGATCCGCGGCGCGATGCTCGGCGGCGGCGGCGGCAACGGCGGCGGGATTGCCGGCATGGAGGCCGTCTCGCTCCACGAAGCCGCGCAGTCACGGTATCTCAACTACGCGCTCTCGGTCATCACGGCGCGCGCGCTGCCCGACGTCCGCGACGGCCTGAAGCCCGTCCAGCGCCGCATCCTCTTCACGATGTGGCAGCAGAACCTGACGGCCGACGTCAAGCACCGCAAGTGCGCGAAGGTCGTCGGCGACGTGATGGGCAACTACCACCCCCACGGCGACATGGCGCTCTACGAGACGCTCGTCCGCATGGCGCAGTCCTTCTCGCTGCGCTACCCGCTCGTCGACGGCTCCGGCAACTTCGGGTCGCTCGACGGCGACAGCGCCGCGGCGATGCGCTACACCGAGTGCCGCCTCGCGCGCATCAGCGACGAGATGCTGACCGAGATCGAGCAGACGACGGTCCCCTTCCGGCCGAATTACGACGGCACGAAGACGGAGCCCGTCGTCCTGCCGGCGCGCATCCCGAATCTGCTCGTGAACGGCGCGACCGGCATCGCCGTCGGCATGGCGACCAACATCCCGCCGCACAACCTCACCGAGGTCTGCACGGCGCTCATCAAGCTCCTCGACAACGAGGACATGGGCAACGCGCAGCTGTGCAAGTACATCAAGGGCCCCGACTTTCCGACTGGCGGACAAATTCTCAATTCACAAGAAGAGCTCAAGGCAATTTACAAGACGGGGTCGGGATCGATCCGCCTGCGCGGCACGTGGGACATCGGGCCGGAGACGCGATCGACGAAGACGATCTACGTGGACAGCGTGCCGTACATGGTGAACAAGGCGCAGCTCGTCGAGCAGATCGCCGACGTCGTGATCGGCCGCAAGCTGCCGCAACTGCTCGACGTCAAGGACCTGTCGACCGAGGACGTGCGCATCGCGATTGAAATGAAGAAGGACGCCGACGAGAAGATGATCATGGCGTACCTCTTCAAGCACACGCCGCTGCAGATCAACTTCGCCGTCAACCTGACGTGCCTCATCCCGACCGAGAATCCCGAGGTCGGCCGGCCCGAGCGCCTGGATCTGAAACAGATCCTGTGGCACTTCCTTCATTTTCGGCTCGAGGTCGTCACCAAACGCCTCGAGCACGAGCTGGCCTCGCTCAAGAAGCGCATCCACATCCTCGAAGGTTTCGAGACGGTCTTCGACGCGCTGGACGAAATCATCAAGCTGATCCGCAAGTCCGACGGCAAGGCGGACGCCGCGGAAAAGATCATGGCGCGGTTCAAGCTCGACGCGGAGCAGACCGACGCCATCCTCGAGCTGAAGATCTACCGCCTGGCGCGGCTCGAGATCCTCGTCATCCGCACCGAGCTCGAGGAGAAGCGGAAGCGCGCGCGCCAGATCAACGCGCTGCTCAAGGATGAAGACAGCCGCTGGAAGCTCGTGCGCACCGAGCTCGAGGACATCAGCACGAAGTACGGCGACAAGCGCCGGACGACGATCGAAAGCGACAGCGGCGAGCCCGAATACTCCGCCGACGACTTCATCGTCGAAGAAGACAACGTCGTCATCGTGTCGAGGGACGGCTGGGTGAAGCGGCAGAAAGAGGTGAAGGACCTCTCGACGACGAGGCTGCGCGAAGGCGATTCGGTGGGCGCGGCGTTCGCCGGCAGCACGCGCGCAAGCTGCGTCTTCTTCTCGAACTTCGGCGTCGCGTACACGTGCCGCATCATCGACGTGCCCGCGTCGACCGGGTACGGCGAGCCGATCCAGAAGCAGTTCAAGTTGAGGGACGGCGAGAGGATCGTCGGCGCGATGAGCCTCGACCCGCGGGTGATAGGGGGACGGGAGTCGGAGCGCGGAAGGGCGCCGACTCCCGTCCCCCTCGTGCAGGGCGTCGCCGTGTCGAGCGACGGCTTCGCGCTGCGCTTCGGCCTCGAAGGCTTCGTCGAGCCGAGCACGCGCGCCGGCCGGCGGTTCGCGCGGCCGTCGAAAGGCGCGGAGATTCTCGGCGTCGCGCGCTACACCGGCAGCGAGATCCTGATCGCCGCGACGGCGGAAGGCCGCGGCATTCTGTCGAAGGCCGAAGAGGTCAACTATCTCTCGGGCCCCGGCAAGGGCGTGATGCTGATCAAGCTCGGGAAGGAAGATCGCGTGCTCGGCTTCATCGCGTCGCGCGGCGATCGCGATCTGCTGACGGTCGAGACGACGCGCGGCGCCGAACAGACGATCAGCACGGCGAAGTACGAAGTGACCGGCCGCGGCGGCAAGGGGCGCGAGCTCCTCCAGCGCGGCCAGTTCACGAAGATTCTCTGGCCGATGCCGGAGGCGCCCGCGCTCTTGTCGACGACTGACGACTAACGACTCACGACCAACGGCTCCCGCCTACTGGCAGCGCATCGAGAGGCTGTCGACGAGCAGTCCGTCGTTGCCCCTGAAACCGGTGACGGCTTTGCCCGCCGGGCACGTCGTGTCGAAGTCGTTGCCGAACGGCGGGAATCGCGGAGTGCCGCCGAAACCGGTATCGCTGGCGCCGCCGCCGCCGATCCGGGCGCAGTGCGCGGCGATCGCGTTGATCGATCCCGTGAACGTGCCGAAGATGCCGACGACCGCGAAGCCGGCGGGACAATCCAGGTTGAACGGACTGCCGCCGCCGGGGTCGCCCGCGAGCGCGGTGATCGTCACAGGTCCGGTCTGCGCGTTGATGCCGGTGACGCCGATCGTGAAGCCCGTGATCGCGGCGCACTTGAGCCCGAACGCATCGTTGTCGTTACCCGCGCGGTCGAACACGCCAACCGCCACCTGATTGGGCGGGCAATCGATCTCGCCGAATGGATTGCCGCCGCCGCCGCCGGCCTGCGGCGAGAAGACCGCCGGTCCAAGCGCGAACGTGAAGCCCTCTCCGGCGGCACCAGCCGGACCTTGAGGGCCTGTTGGCCCCACCGCGCCTTGCGGCCCCTGTGCACCCGGGGCGCCGGGAACACCCTGGATCCCCTGAATGCCTTGCGGGCCTTGATCGCCCTGATCGCCCTTGTCGCCCTTATCGCCTTTCGGCCCGACCGCGCCGGCGGTGAGGATGAACGCTCCCGATCGGGCGCCATCGTCATCGTCGTCATCGTCCCAGCGCTTCTTGTCGCGATCGAAGTGCCGCCCGCGCGGACGCGTGACGACGAGCAGATAGCTGCCGGGCGGCAGCGCCGGCATCACGGCCGTGAGCGACGTGCCGTCGCCGTTGACGGCCACGCCGCCGAGCGGCATGCCGTCCAGCGTGACCGACGGCGCCATCCCGAAGTTCGCGCCGGTCACCATCAGCGTCGATTGATCGGCTGAGACGGCCGCGCTCATGATGGCAAGCTGCGAATGGTGATCATCGGCCGCGACGCGCACGGCGGATGCGGCGAGCGCCGCCGCGCAGGCCAGCATGAATGCAACCAGGTGAACACGTTTCATGTTTTCCCCCCTTCGCGCACCAGGACGTCCGAGGTTGGACGGGCTGATGCGTTCGGGGGTCTTATAGCAGGGGGGCGTGAAGACAGAAAGACGTGTCAAAAAAGAAACGGGGCACTCGAATGTCGCGCAGGCGAGACAGTCGAGCGATCGCGCCTGCCGACTCCCGACTGCGTCGCAAGGACCGCCGCGGCCATCGCGTTCACCCCGGCCACCGAGTACCGGCCGAGCGGAATCCCGCCGAATGAAGTACAATGACGAGGCAGTCTGACGTAACCGGCTGCCAGCTCGACCGCTGCGCACCCTGGCTGGTGGCATCCAGCCGCTGTCGGTCGACGCATCACACGATTCACACAACACCGCGGGAACGTTGGGTTCCACGCCGCCACCAAGGAAGCTCTGTTTGTCTCACTCTGATCGTCTGAACATCGCCGTTTTCATCGACTTCGACAACATCGAGATCGGCGTCAAGAACACGCTCGGCCAGCAATTCGATCCCGGCATCATCCTCGACGCGATCAAGGAGCGGGGCGAGGTCGTCACCAAGATCGCCTACGCGGACTGGACGCGCGCCGGCGAGTACAGCCGCGCGCTCACGCAGCACGCGATCCGGCTCGTCCAGCGCAACCTGACGCCCGGCGGCGACAAGAACGGCGCCGACATCAACCTCGCGCTCGACGCGCTCGAAATGGCGTTCACGCACCCGCACATCAACGCGTACGTGATCGTCGGCGGCGACAGCGACTTCCTGTCGCTCGTCGAAAAGCTGAAGCAGTACGACAAGAAAGTGCTCGTCGTCGGCGGCCGCCAGTTCACGAGCATGATCCTGCAGAAGAACTGCCACGAGTTCATCGCCTACGAAAACCTCGCGGGCGTGCGGAAGAACGCGCGGCAGAGCGGCCGGCCGATGCCGGCGGCGGCGACGGCGACCGCGCCGATCGCGCAGGCGATTCCCATCATCCGGCGCGCGCTGAAGATTCTCGCGGACCGCGAGGTCACGCCGCAGACGGGGCTCCTCAAGAGCACGCTGCTGCAGCTCGACTCGACGTTCTCCGAGCGCAACTACGGCGCATCGTCGTTTCTCGACTTCGTCGAGAAGCTCGCGCAGACCGGCGTCGTCAGCCTCAAGCACGCGGGCCGCAGCGTGATGGTCGAGCTCAACACGGGTTACGCCGATGATGGCCAGGCCGCCGACGCGCCGGCCGTCGCGCAGCCGTTTGTGAGCCGCGTCCCGGATACGGCGGCGCCGTCCGGCAACGGAAGCGGATCGGATTCAGCGGCTGACGCGGGTCCGCAGGACGCGCCCTACACGTCGCCCGCACCCGTCGCGACCGAGAGCCAGGAGGCGGGCGTCGCGCGCGCGAAGGAAATCCTCGTCGCCGCCACGCACGCGCGCTGGCCGATGTACCTGCGCAACGTGAAACAGATCCTGCGGCAGCACCGGGGGACGGGGGCCCCCGGAGTGAACGACGCCGGATTCGACGAACGCCGCTACGGCTTCGGCGGGCTGATGGATCTGCTGAAGGCCTGTCAGAAGGAAGGACTCGTGCGCATCGAGCGCGACCGCCGCGGCGGCCTGCGCGTGTTCCAGGGCGCGGTCCTGCAGCAGTTGATGCCGGCGGCCTCGACGGCCGCGCGTCTGCCGCAGCCGGAGCCGGGGGAGCTGTACGAATCGCAGCCGATCGACGTGCAGCCGCACAATCTGCCGGCGCACGCCGACCTCATCGACGTGGAGGATCAGCCGATTGGCGTGATTCCGGTCGACACGACGGCCGAATTGCTCGGCCGCGCGAAGCCGAAGAAGTCGGGCGGCCGCACGCGCATGGCGCGCCCGGATGCGGATGCGACACCGAAGAAGCAACCCGCCAGAAGCCGCGGCACACGACGGCCGGCCCGCGGACGGAAGGCGGGAGTCGAGAGTCAGTAGTCGGCAGTCGGGAGTCAGGAGTCGCGAGTCGGAGTCTGTGGCGTTCGGCTTTAGCAGGACCCGTTTAGCTGGCGTCCAACTCCTACGACGGTCCCCGGACAGGCATCTTGTATGTCGCCTCGAGGATCCGTCGAAGCACGTTCATCGGAGGGAGAAGACACCGCTCGCGGCGCTCGTCGAGGTGCTGCAATTCGTCGACGGGAAGGATCACGACCTCGCGATTGCGGATTTCAAACCGCGTGCCGAAGCGTTGCGGCTTACCCGCAAGGACGAGAACGCTGTCCGTAAGGGTCGCGACGTCGGAGCCGAATATCTTGTCCCCGTCCACAAGCTGTTGCAGGTCCGGCAACAACTGCGACTGCCATGTGTGATCAGGCGAGTGGATCAGCATTACGCCCGCCGCCTGAGATGCTTCCGCCCCCACCAACGCGATCGTCGGCCAGCCGTGGTTAGCGACGATTTGCTTCAGCTGCACGGTCAGCGTGGCATCGAGAATGTCCAACGCGGCGTCATCGAGCGTGGCGGGTGGATCGAGGGTCCCGCCGCGCACGCCTCTCGCGCGCTGATCTTCTTCAAACATCGCCAGCAGCTGTTTCTGCAGCTGACCATCTGTCCCGTTGCCATTCTTCGCGCGCAGCTCCTTCGCCCGAGCTTCAGCATGCTGCTGCCACGCCCGCTGCGACTGGAACGTCTTCGCGGTCGCTGAATTCACCACGCCGCCGAACGCCGCCGCCAGGAGAATCAGCTTCCACGGCATAATCGTTCGCTTCGTTCCAGGGTTGTTGTTTTCTTCGTGTGCTTCGTGGCTTCGTGGCAACGTTTCAGCGCTTGCCTTCGTTTTCCAGATACTCGACCCACTGTTTGACCAGCGGGATCTGCGGGCCTCTCGCGTGCTCGTACTCGGCGGCGTACGCGTGGGCGAGCTTCAGATCTTCGGCGCGTCCGTGGACCAGCGCGCCGCTCGAATGTAACGTGTAGATCCACTGCACGGCGAGCGATAAGGCGTCGCGGTCGTCGTGGCGCACGGTGAGGTACCGCTCGAGCGTGCGCACGGCCTCACGGCCGCGGCCGAAGGTCCCGTACAGCATCGCGAGCGGCTTGGCGAACCGCGTGTCGGACGGCCACTTGCCCATCGCTTCCTCGAGAATCGTGCGCGCCTGTCCGAGATCGCGCCCGCGCATCAGCGCGTCGCCGAGCCACTGATAGATCTGCGGAAACTCCGCGCCGTCGATGAGCGCCGTCTGCCACGCGCTCGCGGCCTCGGTGTCGTGGCCGGACGCGGCGAAGCTCGCCGCGAGGTAGACGAGCGGCGCCGTGCTGTCCGTGTCGGGATCGATCGCCTTCTTGAAGCTGGCTCCGGCTTTCGTGAAGTCGCCGCCGGCCAGCAGCGCAATCCCCTGATCGAACGACGCTCTCGCGGTCTCGGGCACGCGCTCGCGGAACGGCGCCACGGTGTCCTGACTGACGAACGAGTCGCGCTGAAACGCCGGCGCCAGCGCGGTCTCGTCCACCGGCAGGAACAGCTCGGCGTCCATCGACGCGTTGCCGATCGCGCCGAGACCGTCCGCCGACGTCATCAGCACTTTCGGCTGCGCCACCTCGAACGGGCGCGTCAGCGTCTTGATCGATCGCCCGTCCTCCGACAGGATCGCGCGCAGCACGTACTTGCCGGGCGGCAACTGGCGCACCGGAATCGCCTTGGTGAAGATGACGCGCGTGTCGCCCGCGGGGCGCGGCGGCACGTCGGCGTTGAGCAGCGCCGGTGAATCCGCGTCCGCCGCGATCTCGTATTCCATCGTCATCGACTCGGCTCTCGATCCGTACGCCTCGATGTAGCCGTGGACGATCCCGAACGTCACTTCGTAGCCGATCGTGGGTTGCAGCAGCTCGCCGCCGTCGAGCGGACCGCCCACCATCAACTCGCTCATCGTGACGCCCGCGCCGTCGGACAGCGCGGCGTGCAGCGGGTGCTCGACCGTCCCGACGCGATCGCCTTCCGCGATCGCCAGCTTCAGCGTGTAGTCGCCCGGCGCGAGGCTGGCGCCCGCGGTGTACTGCAGCGGCGACGGCACGCCGTTCATCACGGGGAACAGGCGCGCGTCGGTCACCTTCGAGTCGACCATCTTCCCCGTGCGATCCGTGATCACGTAGCCGATACTGACGACCTTCGAGCCCGCGTAGTCGGATCCGACGTCGGCGTGAATGAGCACCTGGACCTTGTCGCGCTCGGGGCCTTGCAGCCCGTACGACGCGACGCGCAGCGGCAGCGCCGACGCCAGGAGCGGCGACGCGAGCGCCGACGCCATCGCCTGCCGGGGCGATCGCGCGGCGCCTCCGGCCCGCAGCTCCGCCGGCTCGTTCAGCATCTGGCGCCGCGATCGGACGAGCGCGCCGCGGCGCGGCACATCGACCCGGATCGGATGCGCCTTGCCGTCGCGATCGCGCGGATCCGATTCGACGCCGATCAGGTAATAGCCGGACAACTCCGACTCGATCCGCTCGAAGAGGTTCGCGCCCGTGCCGGTCACCGTGAACATCGTGCCGCGCGCCGCGCCGGCGAGCATTTCCAGCCCCTCGCTCTGCGCCATGCGATCGCCGATCGAATTGAGCGGCATCCGCGTGTTCGCGACGTCGAACAGCCCGTTGTCCAGTTTGAGCACGTAGACGCTCGTGCGCGAGTTCGCGGCGAGGCTGCCCAGTTCGGCGATTGTCGCCTGGTCGTACAGCACGAACCCTTCCGAGATCAGCACGAGCGTCTTGGGCGCGTCGATCGTCCGCAGGCCGACGAACAGATCGCGCAGCGCCTGCAGCGTCATGTTGCTCTCGCGCGTCACGTTCTGCGCGTGCTCCTGCGCCTCCATCTGCACCTGCGCGATGCAGACATCGAGCGCGCCCGGGCCAGGCGCGAGATTCTGGCATTCGCGCGTCACCACATCGCCCAGCGTCTGGCGGTCGCCGTGGTCGATGGCCAGCGCTTCGGTCAGGGAGATGTTGTGCTCGGTGAACATCTGCGTCTGCTTCTGCCCGGTCATCCGCGTGATCGCCTGCTTCACGCGCTCGCGATCCGCCGTGAACGTCGTCGCGGGCGCGCCCATGCCGATGCCGGCGACGGCCACGCGATCGGCGGGCGACAGCCGGTCGACGAAGGCGCCGGCGGCTTTCGAAATCGCGAGCGCGCCGCCGAAACGGATGTTCGGCTGATCGATGGCGAGCACGATGAGCCGCCCGCCCGTGGAGCTGGCGTTGCTGCTGAACCCGTCGGGCGGCGGCGTGGCCGGCGACGCGCTCTCCGGCGTGACGAGCGAGATCCATTCCGCCGAGACGACCTTGCGCTGGTTGCCGTCGATCCGCACGACGAAGTCGGCGGGCTTCAGATCGGCGATCGGCGTGCCGCGATCGTCGACGACCGCGACGTCGAGCGACGTGACTTCGACCGAGGACTGGAAGCGCGGCGGCTGCTGCGGCTCCTGGGCAAGAACTGAAGACGCTGACGCATAACCGCGGAGAACGCTAAGACCGCAGAGAAGGAGAAGTACCAACCTTCTTCTGCGTTCGGCTCCGCGCTCTCCGCGTCCTCCGCGGTAAGACGTCGTCTTCATTTTGTTGCGGTCGCGCGGTAGCCCTGGCGCGCGCGGACCTCGCGGTGGCCGTCGACGTCGACCGAGATGCGCCGCCACTGGTTGTCGCGCTTCATCTTGGTCGACGAGTACCCGAGCAGATACTGATTCGAGAGCTCGTCGAGCAGATCGCCGAACGCGTCGTGCAGCTCGTCGATGCTGTCCGTGAACAGCGCGCGCCCGCCGGTCGGGTTCGCGAGGCGCTCCATGACTTTCTTCAGCGCCGCCAGCGTGACGCCGCGGCCCTGCCCGATCATGTAGAGCGTCACGTCGCTCGCCTGCAGCCGGCGCTCGACGTCGGCGATCGTCGCGTGGCTGCCCTGATCCTCGCCGTCGGTGAACACGACGAGCGCCTTGCGGCCCGTCTGCCGCCCGAGCGTGTCGATGCCGCGCAGGATGACGTCGTACAGCGCCGTCGATCCCCACGGCGCGAGCCGATCGACGGCCTTCATGCGCTCGGCCGGATCGACCGTCTTGCGCGTCAGCGTGAAAATGCTGTCGTTGAAGCCGAGCAGCGTCACCACGTCCTGCGAGGGCACGTCGCCGAGAAATTCCTTCACCGCCTTCTTCAGCTTCGGCATCGCCGGCGCCATGCTGCCCGACATGTCGATCGCGACGATGAGCTCGAGCGGCACGTCTTCGGACGCGAAGTGCGTGATCGTCTGCGGCGCGCCGTCCTCGGCGACGTGAAACGCGGACCGCGGGATGCCGCGCACGAACTTGCCGCGGCCGTCGCTCACCGTGACCGTCACCTGCACGACGTCGACGTCGACGCGCTCCGTGTAGCCGATCGCCTTCGTGCGCACGGTCTGCACCAGGCGTCCGCCGGCGGCGAGCGTCGCGACGGCGCGGACCTGATGCTCGCCGACCGCGGAGCCGGCGTCCCAGTCGCAATCGAACGGCGGCCGCGTGAGCGTGCACATCTGCCGGCCGTCGACGAAGAACGTCACGCCCTGCGCCGCGTCGGCGGGATCGACGCGCGCGCGCAGGAGCGTCGGCCCGCTCACGTACGCGTCCGTGGTCGGCGAAAGGATCTTGAGTTGCGGGGGCGTGTCGGGCGCCGGAATCGGGGACGGCGACTGCGCCGAGACGAGGATCGCGGAGATCGCGACGGCCAGCACCCCGGCGGGAACTCCGAGCGCCAGGCGTGTCGGCACGCGATTCACGATCATGGTCCTGCAACGCCGGGACCGTCCGTGTCCGGCATCAGCGGCCCGCCGGCGGTGGCGGCCGCCACGTAATCTTCCACGCGCTCGCGCGACAACGTCAATGCCGTTCTCGCCATGGTCAACCAGTCCCCATCGTCGGTCGGCCGGACCTCGTCGATGAAGTCCTGCATCGCGCCGGCGAGGACGCTCGGGGCGAGCGCGGCGGGCAGGCGCATCTCCTGCAGCATCATCGCGATATGGAGGTTGACGTCGGCGACCGTCGACGCCGTCAAACCGAGCTGCGGACGGCCCGCCAGCGTCGGCCACTGCCCCGGCGGCGTCAGGCGCGAACAGCCGCACCAGCCGGCCGCCATCGTGACCATGCCCCAGGCGTCGAAGTCGCCGGGCCGGCCGCCGCCGAGCGCGAGCAGCTCGGTCAGCGTGAACATCGAGATCGCGCGATCCGGTTCGTGCGCGATCGTCCAGCCGATCGCGCGGCGCCGCGCGCGCTCCATCCCGATCTCATGGGCGAGCGACTCGAGCGTCGACGCGGTCAGCGCGCGCACGCGAGCGCGGCCGCGCGCGATCGCGGCGGCGATCGCGTCGCGGTCGGCGTCGCGCAGCGCGAACGGGTTCATCAGCGACACGCTCGCGGCGAAGACGTCGCGCTCGTTCGACGTCAGCCGCGGCGCTTCGAGGACGCGCTCGTAGTTGAGGCGGCGCAGCGCCAGCGGCGCCAGCGCGACGTCGAGACCCAGCAGCGATCCGCTGACGTGCCACGGCGTGTTGGGCGACACGTCCGCATGCGGCACCGCCCACGTCGTCCGCAGCCGGTGCTCCGTGTCTTTGACGCCGAAGCCGAAGTCATGGCGATGGGAGACGTCGCCCGCCAGCAGGATCGTTCCGTCGGGATCGCCGACGTACGCCGCGTAGACCAGCGAGAGCAGCGTCTGCGCGAGCAGATCGTTCGAGAGCTCGAGCAGCGGCTCGCCCGCGCGCGAGGCGCGCTTGAGATCCTTGCCGGCGACCGCCTTCGTCAGCTCCTCGATCGACTTCTGCAGCGCGTCGCGCATCGGCGGCGGCGGCGCGACGCCGGCCGGCGCGTCTTCCTCGTCTTCCTGCCGCGACCGCTGCGACATGGTCGACGCGTGCCGCCGCAGACGGACGGTGGTGCTCTGCACTTCTTCGAGCGACAGCTTCTGGCTGGCAAGCGCCGCGCCCGCGGTGGCTACGTCGAGCGCGATGTCGAGCGGCGGCGTCTGCTGTTTCTCGCGCACGCGCCGCAGGCGCTGGCGCTCGGCGGCGCCGAGGTCCAGCCGGTACGGCTGCCCCTCCCACATCACGCGCGCCGCCTTGCCGCTTTCTCCGGAGGCCGGGCCAGCCATCGCCGCGATGACGGCCGACTCGAGATCGTCGCCGGCCGGCAGCGCGGCGATCACCTCGTCGCGCAGCCACGCGGCCAGCGCCCCCGACGCGTCGCGTCCGTCTTCGATCGGCAGCGCGACGAGATGCTCGATGAGCGTCTGCGCCCGCGCCGCCGTCAGCGCGCGCGCGCGCGTCATGCGGGCGACGAGCGCAATCGACCCCTGCAGCTCGGCCTGCGCCACGAATCCGCGGCGGCCGTCGAGCGGCGACAGCCGGCTGGCATGGTGCACGGCGGCGGCGTAGACGGCGGGCGACGTGATGCCCATGCGCTCGAGCGCGAACAGGAGCGTGCGGAACCGCGGCAGCGCGCGCAGGGCCGCGAGGACGTCGCCTCGCACGTCCGCGCCCTTCCATGCCTCGGCGAACACGCGCTGGCCGAACGCGATCTGATCGAGCCGGTCGCCGCGCTGCCGCACGTCGGCCACCCCGAGCGTCTCGGTCAGCCAGGCGGCGTCGATCGGATCGTCGTCGGCGCCGCGCATCTGCTTCGCGCCATCGTCGGGCACCTCGATCCCGGCGAAGACGCGCGACCACAGGCCGCGGCTGCCGGGCGCGATCGCCGCGCCGCCCTCGTCCACCTGGAGCCGCGCGAGCACCATCGACAGGTCGTAGGCGGCGCGGCCGAAGGGCTGCTGGCGGATGTGCCAGTCCTTGAACGCGTCGATGCCCGTCGTCGCGAGCGCCTTGAAGCGATCGGCACGCGTCTGCGCGTTCGGCATCCACAGGCCGAGCGTGAAAGCGCGATGCGGCGCGTCGAACTGCCCGATCGTGTCGTAGAGGTACGCGAGCCGGCCCTCGTCGAGCTCGAAGAGCTGCGCCACGAACCGATCGACGCGCGTGACCTTCTCGAGCGTGACGGTTTCCCAGAGTGGAACGGCCGCGTCGCCGCCCGGCGGCACGACGCGATTCTGCTGAATGTGCAGACCGCTCGAGAACGCGGCGAACATCGGGGCCGCGCGCTCGGCGAGCCGCGCGAGGATCGACGAATGCTCTCCGAGATACGCCAGCGTCTCGTCGTCGAGCGCGATCAAGCCGTGGCAGATGAGCGTCGCCGTCCGGTCGGCGACGATCGCCGTCACGAGCTCGTCGCGCGCGACGCGGCGATGGAAGATCGCGTCGCTCCACACGTCCGCCGTCAGCGGGACGGGAACCAGCTCGGACTGCTTCGGATCGAGCGTGACGACGGGAAGTCTGCCGCGCGCGGGTTTCTGGCGCAGGCTCTGAAGAAAGGCGTCAACCGCGGGCTTGCGGCCCTCCGGGTTGTCGTAAATCAGCCGCGAGATCTCGGAGAAGAAGCGGGCGCGATCAGGAACCGGATCGATGCCGAGCGCGTGCGCGAACGCCGCGGTGCCGCCGGGCACGGGTACGTCCTCGGAAACCGCAACCGCGGCGGTCAGCCGGACCGAAAATGCCGCTACAATCGTCGTGCACAGCAACCAGGGCAGCGAACGCCTCATATTTTCCCGGGGCGCACATTATAGACATGGCCTCCACCAACTACACCGCCAAAGACATCACGGTTCTGGAAGGGCTCGAGCCCGTACGCAAGCGGCCGGGAATGTACATCGGCGGTGTCGGTTCCACCGGGCTCCATCACCTCGTCTGGGAAACGCTCGACAATTCCGTCGACGAGGCGATGAATGGCCACGCTTCAAACATTTGGGTGACGCTTCACGCCGATGGATCGTCGATCACGATCGAAGACGACGGCCGCGGCATTCCGATCGACAAGCACCCGACGTCGAAGAAGAGCGCGCTCGAGGTGATATTCACGGTCCTTCACGCGGGCGGCAAGTTCGAGCACGGCAGCTACAAGACCGCGGGCGGACTGCACGGCGTCGGCGCGAGCGTCGTCAACGCGCTCTCGAAGGAGCTCGTCGCGACGGTGAAGCGCGACGGCTACCAGTGGGAGATGCGCTTCAAGCAGGGCAAGCTGGTCAGCGGGCTCAAGAAGCTCGGGCCGGCGCGCGGCACGGGCACGGCCGTGTACTTCAGGCCGGACGCCGCGATCTTCCCGAAGATCGAATTCGATCCGGCGGTGATCAAGGACCGGCTCGAAGTCGCGAGCTACCTGCACAAGGGCCTGAAGGTCACGTTCGAGGATGAAACCGCGCCCGCGAAAGACCGCAAGGTCACGTTCGAGCACACCGAAGGCCTCGTCGACTACCTGAAGAGGATCGTCGTCGAGCGCGGCGCGAAGGCCGTGCACGAAGCGCCGTTCGTCCTGACGAAAGACGACGGGCTGCGGATCGATCTCGTCCTGCAGTGGACCGAGGCGACCGACGAGCATCTGCGGTCGTACGTCAACGGCATCCCGACCGGATCCGGCGGCACGCATGAAAACGGTCTGCGCGCCGGCATCGGCAAGGCGGTGCGCAACTTCATCGAGACGCACAATCTGTCGCCGAAGGGCGTCACGCTGACGGCCGAAGACATCCGCGAAGGCATGACCGGCGTGCTCAGCGTGTTCGTGCAGGAGCCGCAGTTCCAGGGCCAGACGAAAGACCGGCTGAACAATCCCGAGCTCGTGTCCGCCGTCGACGGCGTCGTGCGTCCGGCGCTCGAGCACTGGCTGAACCACAACATCAGCGTCGCGGAGGCGATCGTCGCGCGGATCATCCTCTCGGCGCGCGCGCGCGAAGCGAGCCGCGCGGCGCAGGCCGAGGTGTCGCGCAAGAGCGCGACCTCGTCGCGCCTCAATCTGCCCGGCAAGCTGAGCGACTGCACGAATCCCACGAGCGACGGCAGCGAGCTGTTCATCGTCGAGGGCGATTCAGCCGGCGGGTCGGCGAAGCAGGGCCGCGATCGCGCGCGCCAGGCGATCCTGCCGCTGCGCGGCAAGGTGCTCAACACCGAGAGCGCGTCGCTGGCGAAGGTCCTCGAGAACAAGGAGCTGTCGGATCTGGTGACCGCGCTCGGGTGCGGCCTCGGGAAGAACTTCGAGCTCGACAAGCTGCGCTACGGGAAGATCATCATCCTCGCCGACGCGGACTCCGACGGCAACCACATCGCGACGCTGCTGCTCACGTTCATCTACCGGCACCTGCCGCAGCTGATGACCAACGGCAGAGTGTATCTCGCGCAGCCGCCGCTCTACCGCATCGATATCGGAAAGGACACGTTCTGGGCGCTCGACGATGCGCAGAAAGAGGCGATTCTCAAGCAGCGGGCCCTGGGGAAGATGTCCGGGAACGGACGATCGACGCCCGAGATCACGCGCTTCAAGGGCCTCGGCGAGATGATGCCGAAGGTGCTGTGGGAGACGACGCTCAATCCGCGCACGCGCCGGCTGCTGCGCGTCGAGATCACGGATCAGATCACGACCGATCGCGTGATCAACGAGCTGATGGGCAAGGATGCCTCCGCACGATTTCGCTTCATCATGGAGCGGGCGGAAGAGGCCGAAGAGCTTGACGTCTGACACTGAAAAGAGAAGAGTGAAAACGGAAAAGTGAAGACTGCAAAGTCGAATCTCTTTCTCGCCTTACTTTTCAGTTTTCTCTTTTCAGTTTTCACTTTCCCGGCAGCGGCGCAGTCCGCTCCCGGCGGCGGCCTGCTCCCGCGAACGGCCGCCGGAGGCGTTCCCAGTCCGCCGACCGTTCCCGTCAGCCCGCGCCGCTCGGCCGCGTTCGGCGCCGCGATCGTCTCGGGGCTGCTGCTGCTGCAGTACGCGCATCGGCGGAAGCCGTTCATTCTCGTGTGGGCGGCGGGCTGGCTGCTGATCGCGCCGGCGATGCTGCTCATCGCGCGCGGATACGAGAGCGTCGTCGTCGCGCGCGCCGCCGTCGGCGTGTCGCAGTTTCTCGGCGTCTGCACGGCCGCGCTGTTCTTCGCCAGCGCGGATCTGTACCGGCAGACGCGATACGTGCGTCCGGCCCGCGACTGGAAGCCGCTCGTCGGCGCCGGCGCGTGGTTCCTCCTGACGCCGCTGCTCTTCGGCACCGTGACCGTGCTGTCGCCGGGCTACGTCCTGTCGGCGATCCTGATGGGCGCGGCGGGCACGATGTACGCCGCGGTGTTGATCGAGCGGAAGATGATCGGCGCCGGGCTCGTCGCGTTCGTGCTCTTCGGCCTCGCCGTGTCCAACCTGACCACGGCGGTCGTCGTCCCGCAGATGCTGGCGACGGGCCGGTTCACGTTCGAGATCCTGCTCGTGAACATCGTGCTCTACGCGTTCGGCGCGCTCGGCATCCACCAGCTCGTCTTCGAGGACATGACGTACGAGCTGCGGGCGACGAACCGGCGGCTCGAAAGCGCGCAGAGCGAGCTGCTGCAGGCGGCGATCACCGATCCGCTGACCGGCTGCCACAACCGCCGGTTCCTCGAGCAGGTGATGGAGCGCGAGCTCCAGCGGCACGATCGCTTCGCGCTGCCGATGTCGCTGCTCTTCATCGACATCGATCGCTTCAAGCAGATCAACGACACGCTCGGACACGACGCCGGCGATCGCGTCCTGCAGTACGTGTCGCGGTTCCTCAAGCGCCACATCCGCGAGGCGGACTACATCTTCCGCTGGGGCGGCGACGAGTTTCTCGTCCTGATCACGTGCGGGGCCGCCGAAGCCAAACGCAAGGCGCGCGCGCTCAAGGCCGCGTTCGACGCCGCGCCCGAAGCGATCGAACTGCCTCCTGGCGTCGGCCTCAGCGTCGGCTGGACGGAAGTCCCCAATGGCACGACGGATCTGATCCCGCTCGTGAGCGAGGCGGATGAACGGATGTACGAGGATAAAGGAAAGCGAGCGTAGTCAGCGAGTCGAGAGTCGGGAGTCAGGAGTCGGTTGCGGCGCGACGCGAGCGGGGCTCCGGCCTGAAGATACTCTCGATAGGCTGCGCGAACAGGCGGGCGATGGCGAACGCCAGCGGGAGACTCGGATCGTATCGTCCCGTCTCCACGGCATTCACCGTCTGACGCGACACCCCGAGCCGCTCCGCGAGATCCGCCTGGGACCATCCGCGCGCCGCTCGGAGGTCGGGCAACCGGTTCTTCACCGCTGGTATCGCACCGAGGTCACGAGCCACGCGACGACCCACCCCGCGAGCAATCCGCTCGCGACCCACGTGGCCCGCAACGGCGGCAGCGCATCGGCGGCCATCGCGTGAATCATCAGCGCGATGAGCACGGCGGTGTAGCTCCACGCGAGCGCTTCGAAATGAATCCGCCGCTCCAGTTCGTCCGCGCGCCGGACCGACTGCACGACGAACCACACCGACGCACCAATCAGGATCAGATCACGCGCGGCCATCGCCATCCGCGTGGCCGTGTACGGCAAATGGGTCGGATCGAACAACGGCAGTGCGACGGCCGCAAGGGCCAGCAGCCACGGATACTCCCGACGGCTGGCAATGCGGAAGACGGCGACACCGCAGAGTACGAGCAGCGCCAGGCCGCTCCAGAACAGCGGCATGCTGCTGGGCTTGTCCAGATAGAGAAGGCCCGCTCGTCTGAGCAACAGCACACCCGGGGGAAACAGGATCGCGGCGACCGCGCACTCGAGGAGTCCTTGCCGGGACGCACGCTCCGTTGGCCACATGGCGAATGCCTCCTGCCGATTGATTCCAACGTAATCGCACACCCTGGTTGTGTCAAGTATGCTTTACATCCCGCCTCGCTCGGCTGAAGCCTCGCGCGACGAAGCCCCAAGATCCGGCTGAAGCCGGACACGACCGACACCAGCCACCAGTCCCCAGCCGCCAGTCACCTCGGGTAAAGTAAGGCACACGATGGCCGTGACGCCGTGATTTCGATCGTCATTCCCGTCTTCAACAACGGCGCGGCGATGGTCCGTGAGTGCCACGCGGCGCTCGGCGCTTTGCTGGCGACGCTGTCCGAGCCGGCCGAGATCATCTTCGTCGACGATGGCAGCCGCGACGACACGCTCGAGGCGCTGAAAGCGATCCAGCGATCGGATCCGAGAGTCCGCGTGCTCGAGTTCGCCGCCAACTTCGGACAGCACGCCGCGTTCTCCGCCGGCTTCGACGCCGTCCGCGGCGACGTCGTCGTGACGATGGACGTCGACCTGCAGGCGGATCCGGCGGACATCCCGCGGATGATCGCGCCGCTCAGAAACGGGTACGACCTCGTGAGCGGCGTCCGCACCAACCGCCGCGACCCCGCGATGCGGCGGCTCGCGTCGCGCGTCGTGACGAGACTGGTCGCGTCGATGACCGGCGTGAAGCTGCGCGACGTCGGCTGTCCGTTCAACGCGTTCACGGCGGACGTCGCGAAGAGCCTGTCCGCCTTCGGCGAGCTGCGCCGGTTTCTCAAGCCGCTCGCCGTTCGCGTGGCGCGATCGGTCACGGAAGTCGAGGTCGTCCACCGGCAGCGCGCCGCGCATCACGTGCGCACGTCGTACTCCGGCACGCGCCTGCTGCGCCTCTTCATGGACTTCTTCGTCAACAGCATCGGCGATCTGTTCGCGTGGCTCTTCGCGATCGCATCCGGCGCCGCTGCGATCGGCGCGATCGGCTTCGTGATCGTCGCCGTGATGTATCTGGCCGGGATCACACGGGCGCGCTACGTAATCGGCGCGCTCGCGGGCGCTTTCGTGGCGACGCTCGTCGCGCTGCTCGGCCTCGTCGGCGACTACACGCAGCGCATCTACCGCCAGAGCTCCGGCCGTCCGTTCTATCTCATCCGCCGCGTGCACGAGCAAGCGGACGGGAGTCGTGAGGGAGGGGACGGGAGTCGTTCTCAGAATCAATGACCAACGACTCCCGTCCCCTTCTTCTGCGCGATCGCGCGACGCTCGACCCGTTGATCGACGCGTACGTCTGCAAGCCGTACCGCAACTACCGCGCGCTGCCGCGCAAGCGGCAGAACGACGTCTTGCGCGCCGAGGTCCAGGCCGCGCTCGACGCCGATGGCGGCTTCGCGGTCATCAGCGCGCCGGAGCCGCCGCGGGCCGCGGCGATCATCCGTCCGCTGCCGTGGGACAGCGCGTTCTTCGGCCTGAAGATGGCGAAGCTCGCCCACGTGTTGCATGCGGACGAGACACCGCGCGCGGCGGTGGCGGCGGTGATCGAGTCCGCGCTGCGGCAATGCCGCGAGCGGGGCATTCAGCACGTCGCGGCGCGCATCGACGCGGCGGACGCGACGGCGATCCAGCTGCTCGAGGACGCCGGCTTCCGCATGGTCGACGCGCTGGCGACCTACATCTATCATCCCAAGCGCGAGCCGCCGCCGCCGATCAAGGAGATGGGTGTGCTGCGGCTCTTCCGGCCGGAAGACACGGAGCAGATCATCGCGATCACGCGCGAGGCGTATCGCGGGTTCCAGGGCCGCTATCATCTCGATCCGCATCTCGACAAATCGCGCGCCGACGAGCTCTACATCGAGTGGGCGCGCAAGTGCTGCGCGTTCGAGTGGGCCGAGGTCGTGATCGTCAACGAGAACGGCAAGGGCGAGCTGCACGGCTGGGCGAGCTACCGGCACATCGAACCGGTCTCAACGGTCGGCGGGACGCCGATTCAAGGCGGCGGTCTCGGCGCGTGCCGCCGCGAGACACCCGGCGCGTACGCGGGCATCGTCCGCGCGGCCGCCGTGCGCATTCACGCGGGCGGCGGCGTCACCGAATGCCAGACGCAGTTGTTCAACTTCCCCACCATTCGCGTGTACGAAGCGATCGGCACGCAGTTCGTCCGCGCGGATTACACGCTCCACGCCTGGCTGGGTGAATGACTGGAATTAAGAATTAAGAATTAAGAATTAGGAATTGAGAATGATTGAGAATTCATAATTCCTAATTCTCAATTCTTAATTCAGAAGGCGAGTTCGCATGAGACGCAAAATCATCGCGTCGGCCGCGGTGGCGTGGCTCGCGTTCGCGTCGTGTTCCACGGCGCAGACGCCGGGCTTTCCGCCCGCGACGCAGCGATCGTTCGCCGAGCTGCGCGCGCGCGTCGCGCGCGCCGACTCGAGCGACGGCCAGGAGCTGCAGCTCCGGTGGTTCGCGATTGAAGGCGCGGCGCAGCCCGCGTCGGACGTCACCGTGCTCGACCGCCGCCGCGGCATCGGCCCGCTGCCGCAGGAGCGCGATCCGCAGTTGTCGGAGGATCGCCTCGTCGTCATTTCCGTCGACGCCACCGGACGCGAGCTCGACTGGCGTCTCGTGCTGGACCCGCGGCTCGTGCGCGCGGAGTTTCCCGACGCGCAAGGCCGGTTGTCGGGCCGAACCTTCCAGCGCACCGAGGTCAATCTGCTCGTCGACGTCCCGAACAATCCGGACATCGTCCGGCTGCGCATCTACGCGCCGCAGTTGACGAACGACGGCTTCGTCCTGAATCTCCTCGCCACGGTGGACCTGCCGTGATCGCGGCGCGCACCGGCCGCGCGCGTCGCGCGGCAGCCGTCGTCGCGCTGGCGATCGTCTTCGCATCGATCGCGGCGATCGGATCCGCCGAGCCGGTCACCGTGCTGCAACAGACGGGCGACGCGGGCAATCGGCTCGACCTCGTCGTCCTCGGCGACGGCTACACGGCGGCAGAACTCGGCAAGTACGCCAGCGACGTCACGACGTTCCTCACGGCGATGCTGGCGCAGCAGCCGTGGACCGAGTACCGCAACCTGCTGAACATCTATCGCATCGACGTGACGAGCGCGGAGTCGGGGGCGAGCCATCCGGAGAACAACGTCACGAAGAACACCGCGCTGAGCGCCGCGTACAACTGCAGCGGCATCCAGCGGCTCATCTGCGTGAACACGACCGCGGTCAACAACGTGCTCTCGCGCAGCGTCACCGCGACCCAGCGCGACCTGGTCCTCATCATCGTCAACGATTCGGTGTACGGCGGGAGCGGCGGCGCGGTCGCCGTCGCCTCGACGAATTCGGCGGCGGTCGAGATCGTGCTCCACGAAATCGGCCACACGCTCGGCCTGCTCGCCGACGAGTACACCGATCAGCCGCCCAACTGCGACCTGGGCGTCGAGCCGTCTGCCGCCAACGCCACGCTGCAGACGCAGCGCGCCTCTATCAAGTGGAACGCGTGGATCGACGCGTCGACGACGATTCCGACGACGACGACCGCGGCGGGCGTGGCCGGGTTGTACCTCGGCGCGCAGTATTGTCCGTCGGGCAAGTACCGGCCGACGTACGACTCGAAGATGCGCACGCTCAACGTGCCGTACTACCAGATCAACACCGAACAGATCATCAAGCGGTATTACAACTTCGCCGCGCCGCTCGACGGCGCGTCGCCGTCCGGAACATCCGTCACCGTTCCCGGCGGCGGCTCGACGGCGTTTCAGGTCAGCGTGCCGGCGCTGGCGACGCACACGCCGGGCGTGACGTGGCTCTTCGACGGCGCGAGCGTGGCTACGGGACCGTCGCTGGTCGTGTCCGCCTCGGCGCTGGCCGCAGGATCGCACACGCTCACGGCGTCCATTCAGGACACGACGGCGCTCGTGCGCAGCGATCCGTCGAGCGTGTTGCGCGCGACGCGCTCGTGGACGATCAATGCCGGCACGCTGACGGCGCCCGGCGCGCCGTCCTCGCTGAGCGCGACGTCGACGGGATCGAGCGTCTCGCTGGCGTGGAACGCGCCGGCCTCCGGATCCTCGCCGAGCGAATACGTCATCGAGGCGGGATCGGCGACCGGCCTCGCAGATCTCGCGAACTTCGGGACGGGCAACGCGTCGACGACGTTCAGCGCGTCAGGCGTCGGCGCGGGCCGGTACTACGTGCGGGTGCGATCGTCGAACGCGGCGGGCCGAAGCGCGGCGTCCAATGAAGCGCTGCTGGTCGTCGGCGGCGTGTGCAGCGCGCCTCCATCGGCGCCCATTCTGGGCGCGATCGTGAACGGCTCGACCGTGACGCTGTCGTGGACGGCGCCGTCGGGAGCGACCTCGTTCGTGCTCGAGGCGGGATCCGCGACGGGGCTGACGAATCTCGCGAACGCCGACGTCGGCGGCGCGCCGAGCTACGCCGCGACCGGCGTGGGGGCCGGAACGTACTATGTTCGCGTGCGCGCGAAGAACGCGTGCGGGACCGGATCGCCGTCGAACGAGACGATTGTCAACGTCCGATGACGCCGAGATCGTACGGCTCGCCGGAGTTGTGCTCGACCTCGACGCGGATCCAGACGTGCCACGCAGTTGAGGACGACACCGAGTACGTTTCCCACGCGAGCTCGCCTGCTCGCCAGCCGTTGAACAGCGGCGTCACGGGATCGATCAGCGCCGTCGCCGCCTGCGCCGGCGCAGGCGCGACGCCGAGCTCGAGCTTCATCAGCGGCGACCAATCGCGGAGCGGGCGGAAGTAGATCCGGATCTCGGTGACGCCTTCACCGGGGCGCGTGTACGTCGTGAAGCCTTCGAGTTTCGCGGCGCCGTGCATCTCCAGCGGCTGAAGCGTGCCGCCGCCCGCGCGGATGACGTCCGCGGCTCCGGAGCCGTCACGCTGCCGGCCCTCGACTTCGGCGCGAAGCAGCGCGAGCGGCTCGCTGATGGCCGGCGTTTCCTTGACGCGCGCCAGCTCGACGCGCAGCACGTCGGGTTCGAACCGGCCGGCCTTCCGCACCGCGCGCGCCAGCGCCATCAGCTCGTCTCGATTCTCGAGCGTCTGCCCGCGGCCGATGCGCGCCTCGACGTCCGCCAGCAGCTGATCGCTGTCGCCGCGAAGCGCGATCAGCGGCAGTTCGACGGGAATTCTGGCCAGCGTCGCGGATTCGGGATAGGCGCGCTGCGCGATCCGCAGCAGCGACGCGGCGCGATCGAATTCGCCCGCGGCCGCCTCGTCGCGCACAGCCTCGACGTACCCGGCCTCGTCGAACGGACGGTAAAGCGGCGCGACGAACGCGAAGAGCAGCGTGAGATTCAGCGCCCAGAGGGAAACGAAGATGATCACGCTCGGCTGAAAGCCTCGCGCTACAACTCCGGACCGAACGCCGCGCATGCGAGGCGCGATCTCGACGCACGCGGCCGCGATCAGAAGGCCGACGATGCTGCCGGTGACAATGCGAATCAGATGATCCTGATCGCCATAGTGGTGCCCGTGGATACCGTCGCGGATCTGCGCGCCCGCCGGACTGATCCAGATCAGCGCCAGCACGCCACCGAGCACCGCGACGATCGTCGCCACGCGGCGCGGCCGGACGCGCGCCGCGCCGGCGAACGCCTGCACGCCGGCGACCAGCGCGATCATGATCGGCGCCAGCGACGGCAGCATCCACCGGCCGACGACGATGCGCTCGATCATCGCGTTGGTGTAGAGGATCGGCGCGAAGGTGAGGAAGACGCCGCCGGCGTAGAACCACGCGAGGCGCGTCCGTGCGGGCGCCGACTCGTCGGCGGCGCCGGACCGCTCGCGCACGACGAAGCCGATCGCGGCCAGCACTGAAATCACGGCGAACGCCGCGTACAGCGGCGCGGGCAGCAGGATGCTCGGCTGTCCGAGCCAGCCCCAGAAACCCAGAAACATTTTCGGCACGAACTCGTACTTGAGGTGCCACCAGAGGTACGGTGTCCACCACGTCAGCTTGAAGACGAAGAGCATCGGCGCGAGCCACATCGTCAGGTCGCGCTGCATCTCGACGGGCCTCGGGACAATTAAGTACGCAAGAACGGCCGCGCTTGTCAGCGCGGCCGTGGCAAGGGCGGCGCCGCGCCGTGTCGGCTCCGTGACGACGAAGCCGAACGGGATGAGCAGGACGATGAAGTACGCCTGGCGATCCGAGAACGGCGCCGCCATCAGCACGGCGAGCCCGACGATCCATGTGGCGAGCCGGCCGATGCGGCCGCACACGCGCGCGGTGAACGCGCAGTACGCCGCCGACGCGAGCAGCACGGTCGTGGCCTCAGGATGGATCTTCGACGCGAAGAAACTGGCCTCCGGCAGGAACAGGCACGCGCCGGCCGTCAGCAGCGCGAACTCGCTGCGGCCCGTGAACAGGCGCGCGGTCTCGAAGATCAGGAGCAGCGACGCGGTCCACATTAATAAGGTGCACAGCCGGAGGAGGTACATCCGGTTGACGTCGCCGCGCGGGATGCCCTCCGCGCGGCCGTGCATGTACACGTTCACGCGCCCGCGCAGGTTGGAGATGAAGCGGAACGACGGGTTGTAGCGCGCCGGGACCGCGCGGTCCGGTCCGCTGGCGAGTCTCATCACGGGCTTCACCGCGGCCGCGTACAACAGCCAGCCGCCGGGGTTTTCGCCGTGCGTGTACCGCACGATCGCGTTGTAGAACGAGCTTTCGTCCGCCGACTCGAACGGCGGAACGGCGAGTCCCCAGCACGCGCCGGTCACGAGCGTGGCGACGATCAGGATCCAGATGTACGGTTGGCGAGGACTGGACATCAAGAGGCGTCAGCGGGGCTGAAGGAAATCGGAGAGATTCGAGAACGTGCCGCCGATGATCCCCGCGCAGGCATCGTAGTACACCGTGAAGAGCTGCGTCTCGCTGATGCGGACCGTACTTGGGTAGCTCTCGTCGCCCCAGCTGCAGTGTCCATGGTAGACGACTCTGGGACCAGCGACGCGTCCGAAGCCATCAGCGTCGCGCGCTTCGATTCCCGTGCGGCGCCCCTCGCCGAACTTCTGCGACAGCTCGCCGTACGAGAAGATCACGCGCGTGCGCGAGTCGCCCGCCATGCGGACCGTCAGCAGATCGGGCGCCTGCGCGTCGAGATCGAGCCGGACCGGCGGCGTCCACGTGCGGCCGTTGTCGTCCGACCGCGTCCAGTACGCGGACGTATCGCCGCGCTCGGCGCGGATCACGGCGATCAGTTTTCCGCCGCCGAGATCGGCGATGGCGGGCTCGCTGAAGTCCGTGCCGGGTGGCGAGGCCAGTTCCACTTCCTCGCCGCCCGGCCACGTCTCGCCGCCATCGGTGCTGCGCAGCACGGCCGCGCGCGTCTCCGTCGATTCGAAGACGGCCCGTCCATAGATCGGCAGCAGCAGATCGCCGTTCTCGAGCTGGACGATCTTCGCCGACGTCGCCGGCCCGCTCAGCTTCGTGAAGGCGCGCACCGGCGCCGACCACGTCGCGCCCTCGTCGCGCGAGCGCGACACGTACACGCCGAGCGGCACGTTCGACTGCGTCCGATCGACGGAGAAGAAGCTCAGCAGCAGCGTGCCGTCGCGCGTCTGCATCACGCTCGGATCGCGATCGTCGTTCGGCGTGTCGATCGCGACGCGCGGCGGCGACCAGTGGCGGCCGCCGTCGGTGCTGATCGCCATCGAGATGCGGCCGAGCTGCGAGATGTGTTCCGGGCTGTCGTAGTACACGGCGATGAGGTGTCCGTTCGCGAGCCGCTCGACGGTCGGGAAGAACGTGCGTCGATCGGCCGTGCGCGCGGCGACGATGACGTCAGGCGTGCTGTGCTCGCCCCATCGGGCGACGGTGAATCGCACTTCGTCGGACGGCTGGCTCTTCCCCGCCGCGTTCACCGCGCGTACGCGGACGCGGAAAGCGTCGCTCGGCAGGCCGTCGATCGTGAACGTCGTGGCCGGGGTACGGGTCGGGTTCTCAGACACGCCATTCGCGAAGCAGTCGCACCACGCGTCGATCTCGTACGTCTCCGGCGCGCAGCCGCGATCCGGCGCGCGCCACGTCAGAGAAAGCCGCGCGACTTCGACCGTCGCCGTGAGCTCCGTGGGCGCGTTCGGGATTTCAGCGCATGCCGTGGGCAATGCGGGCCGGTTCTGCGCGGAGGACGACGAGACGATCCTCGTTGCAGCGACCGCGACGGTCAGGATCGCCAGCGCGAACCGTCGCAAGGACCGGCCGTTTCCCGTTCTGACCAGCACGTCCCCATTGTCATGCAGATAGTCGCGTCTTGCACCCGTTGATAGCTGCGCAGTGGGAGAATGTCTCAGCCAGCTCATTCGATGACCGGAAAGGTGCACCGATGATCGTCGCCACGTCCCGGCGGACCGCGTTGCTCATGGCGACGGCGGCGGCAGGGCTGCTCGTCCTCCTCTGCACGCCGGCGCTCGACGGCCAGGGATTGAACTACGACGAGGTCCAGCAGGCGCCCGCCGCTTTTCTACTGCTCGGCAGGCCGATGTACGCCTTCGTGGCGCTGGCGTGGCACCGGATTCCTCTGCTGACGATGTCCTACATCGGCGCCGTCAAGTCGGATCTGTTTGCGTTGTGGTTATGGGCATCCGGCGTCACGTTCACCGTCGTGTCGTGGCGATTGTTCGGGATCCTGCTCGCCGCGGGCGGCCTCTGGACGTTCTGCGTGCTGAGCGCGGTGGCTCTCACGCCGGCCGCGATTGCCGTGTTCGCCGCGCTGTTCGTCTCGGACGTCACGACATTGCTGCTCGTCCGTCATGACTGGGGACCTGTCGACGTCGCGTTGGCGCTTCGGCTGATCTGGCTCGGACTGTGGATTCGAACCTCGGCCGACGAGCGACCGGGCTCCCTGTCGCTGCTCTTGCTGGGCGCGATCCCGTCATTTCTGGTGTACGAGAAGCTGAACAACGTCATTCTCCTCGGTCCCCTGGCCGTGATGATGGTGGTCGCGGAGCGGGACGCGCGCGTCAGACGTGCGGCGACGATCGCCGCCGGCTTTCTGATCGGGCTGATCCCCTTCGCGCTCGTGAATCTGATCGGTCACGGCATCTCGTTCCACGCGACCGTAAACCAGCAGCCGTCCGGTGGCACGTCGGCCGCCGACGTCGCGAGATTCGTCCTGGATGTCCTCGCACTCGGTGACGGTGATGAGATGAAGCAGTACATCCTCGGCGTGCCGTCGGTTGCCTGGGCACGCATCACTGAGCTCGTATTCGTCGCCGTCTGTGTTGTGTTTGTGACCGCCGTCGCCTGGACGCGCGGGCGGCGCGATCGCGACGCGCGGCTCGCCGGCGCGAGTCTCGCCGCGTACGCGCTGACGATCGTCCTGCTCGTGATCCTCATCATGCCGATCAGCCGGACGTATCACTGGTTCGTCGCCACGCCGCTTCAATATCTCGCCGTGGCGTTCGGCGTGCAGGCGGTCGCACGCGCGGTCAGGCCGAGGACGGCCGTGCTTCTCGTCGCGCCGGTGCTCGCGATTTTCCTCGCGCTGCGCGCCACTAACGTGGTGGCGCTCGAGCGTGATTTCGCCGCCAGGCGGACGTCGCCGATGTTCGACCCGTCGAACACGACCGTGGCGCAGTACGCGGTGGATCATCACGACGACGCGACGTTCATCGCCGCGGACTGGGGATTCGGCGCCCAGGTGTACGCGCTCTCGAACGGGACCCTGTTGATGCCGGAGCCGTTCTGGAGCTGGAGCGGCCAATGGGACATCAACAGGCTGGGTGCGTACATCGCCGAACGCGGCCAACCCACGTTCGTGCTGCTGCCGAAGACGTGGCGCGCTCCCGTGGCTCCCGAGGCGACCGCCGACATCGTCAGGAGTGTTGAGGCGATTACCGACGGCAAGGCGCTCCCGGTCGATCCGGCGCTCGAGCGCTCACCTGTGATTCGCGTCCTGAAGTTCGCGCCGCCGCCGCCCGCTGAGACCGCGCCGTGCCACACGGCTCCGGATGCGCCGGCTGGCGTTCGCGTCGTAGCGAACAGCGGCGGCTTCGTCGCGCTCGCATGGAACGCGATCGTGGCCAGACCGGATCACTACATTCTCGACGTCGCGACGACACCGGGCGGAGCCGGGGCGCCTCGCGAACTGGGCCGGTGGCCCCTGTTCTCGCTGGGCGGCGTCCAGCGCGGCACGTATTACGTCCGCGTGAGGGCGAAGAACGCCTGCGGCACCAGCACCGCGTCGCCCGACCTGAAGGTCGTCGTGCAATGAAAGAACAGGCTTACGCGCACAACCTGCGCAGCCCTTTGACCAGACGTCCGATGCCTTCGGTCACGGTTTCCTTCTGAAGCGCACCGTACGCGACGCGGAAGTAGCAGCCGTCGGTCATGCCGAACGCGGGACCGGGGATGACGGCGACCTTGTGATCGCAGATGAGCCGCTCGGCGAGCGCGAGCGGGTGGTGCCGCGTGTTCACCTTGAGCAGCACGTAGAACGCGCCGTCGGCGGCCGGCACTTCGGCCAGCGGCGCCAAACCGGACAGCGCGGTGACGACATTGGTCCGGATGGCCGCGAGCTCGCGGACGTGCGGCTCGCAGTGCGATCGCCCGACCTCGAGCGCCGCGAGCGCGGCGATCTGCGAGATCACCGGCGGGCACACGAGGATCGTGTCCTGGCTCTTGATCATCGCCGACGCCAGATGCTCCGGGTACACCATGTAGCCGATGCGCCAGCCCGCGAACCCGTACGCTTTCGAGAGCGAGTACATCGAGATCGTGTGCGCTTCCGCGCCGGGCATCGATGCCGGCGAAAAGTGCTTCGCCGATCCGTACGTGAAGTACTCGTACACCTCGTCGGTGATGTGATAGATCCCGCGCTCGGCACACAGCGCGTTCACCGCGCGCAGCGAGGCGTCCGTGAAGACGGCGCCGCTCGGGTTGTTCGGCGAGATCGTGAGAATGGCGCGCGTGCGCGGCGTGATCGCGGCGCGCAGCGCGTCGATCCGGAGCTGATAGTGCTCGTCGGTCGGCACGCGGACCGCCTTGCACGCCGCCATCTCGATCGCCATCTCGTGATTGAAATAGAACGGGACGGGAAGAATGATCTCGTCGCCCGGCTGCGTGACGGCGAAGACCGCGTGCATGAACGCCATGTTCGCGCCGGCCGTCACCATGACGCGGCTGCCGTGCGCGACGTTGATGCCGTTTTCCTCCTGCAGCTTCGCGCCGAGCGCCGCGATCAGCGGCTCGATGCCCGCGCCGTTCTGGTACTCGTGCGTGACCGGATCGGCGAGCGCGTCGTGCGCCGCGTCCAGCGCCGCCTGCGGCGGGCCGTAGTGGACGACGCCCTGCCCCAGCGAAATGGTGCCGGGGACCTGGCGGATGATCTGACCGATGACCTGGATGATGGGCGCCTGGATGGCGTCCATCCGCGATGGGGATCTCACGATCGGCATGATTGAGGAGGCTCGTCGCCGAGCCTCTACATCATACGCGCAGCCCTACGGCATCGCGAGTGTGTTGCTGACGCGCCCTCCTATTGTCCGATGACGCCCGAGTACGTGATGGAGCCCGTGTTGCCAGCGGAGTCCACGACGTTCACCTCGCAAAAGTACTTTCCTCCGGTCGGGTAGAAGGCCACCAGTTTTCCCGGGATGCGGCCGGAGTTGATGACGAAGTTCCCGTCGCACTTTCCTACACTCCAGACCAGGCCCGTGCCTGTACCGCCAGTGACGCTCAAGTCGACGTCCATCGTGACGAACGCATAAATGATCGGCAGCTGGGTTGGCAAGATGGTCACGTGACTCGTCGTTGAGGCGCCCTCCTGAGTGATGGCGGCCGACACCGTAGGAATCGCCGTGCCTCCGATGGTCACCGTTCCGGTGCGCGACGTGCTACCGGTATTAGGGGCGACCGAGTAGGTTATCGTGCCGCTGGTCGTACCCGACGCGCCACCGGTAATGGTAACGAAGCTCGCGCTGCTGGTCGCTGACCAGTTCGCGCTGCAGCCGCTCGGTGTGGCGGTGACGGAGATCGAGCCGCCGCCACCCGCCGCGGGAAACGACTGGCTCGTCGGCGAGACGCTGTAACGGCAGGAGGCCGTCCCGCCATTGGCGAGAAACGTCACGAGCGGTCCAACATAATTGAGAGTATTTCCGTTGGCGTCCATTCCGCTCCACGTTGTCTGCGAGGTGTGCGAACTGGATGTCGAAAAGCACCAGACAATGTTTCCCACCGAATATGAACCTCCGGCGGGAATCACATAGTTGAACGAGAAGTCGTTGGTGCTCAGACCGTCGAAGACGTTGTGGCGGTGGAGCACTGTCACGCCCACGCCATTGACTTCGTGGATCGCCTCCGACTCATACCAAGTATTCGCAGATCCCGGACAGAGGCTTGTGGCCACGCCGCTGAACGGGACAGGGTTCGGTGTGACAGTCACCAGAATCGCGCCTTGCTGCTGCGCGACGGCCAGGGAGGTCTCGTTCGAGGCGCCGCTCTGGCCGAACGCGTTCGCCGCGACCACGCGCACGAAATACGACCCACTCGGCACACCGGTCGCGACAATCGACGTCGCGTTACCGACGTTGCTGTTGGCGACCGCGCTCGATCCCGGCGTCGTCCCCGCCTGAAGGATGTACGACGTCGGCGCGCAGCCGCCGCTGGGCGCGTTCCACGACAGCGTGACCGTGTGCGCATTGACGGTGCCGGCAAGTCCGGTCGGGGCGTTCGGCGCGCTACTGCACGACGCGACACCGATGACGAGGACGGCCTCGTTCGACGCCGCGCTGGTCCCGCTCCCGTTCTGCGCTTTCACGCGCACGTAGTACGTGCCGTTCGGCACGCCGCCTGTTGAGAAGGTTGTCACCGTCGAACCCGTCGCGAAGCTGGCAAGATTCGCGAGCCCGGATGCCGAGCCCGCTTCGATGATGTACGTGACGACTGGATCGCCGGAACTCGGCGCGCTCCACGTCAGCGTGACTGAACTGCCACTCGCGGTCGTCGTCAGACCGCTTGGTGCGCCTGGCGCCGTGGCGCCGGCGGTGGACACGCGCGCAACAGGGCGCGCGGCGGAGAAACACGCTGCGTCACCGGACGATCGCAGACAGCGCGCGAAATCGACGACGGATCCACCGAAGATCGAAGCGCTGCTCGCGGTGGGAATCGTCAGCGCCGAGGCGCTTGCGGCGGATGGCGAGGCCGACGGCGCCACCGGCGAACCGGTTCCGCCGCGTCCGCATGCGGCGGCGAGCAGACACGCCAGTGTCGCAGCGAGTATCGTCCGCATCGTCAGTATTTCCTTCATGTTTGCAGGCGCTCCTATTCCCACTGCACGCGCGAACGCACGCTCCGGGTTACTTCGGACAAAGCGGATACAGGGTGCACGGCGCGTCGCCGCAACCGCCGGTCGTGCACGGAGGACAGCCCTCGCGCGGGCGCGAGCACCTCGGCGGCGCGATGACGGGTGGAAGTGGCGCGCCGGTGAGCTGAACGGTCCCGACTGTCCCTGTTGCCGTTGGGGACCCAAGGTGAAAGTTGCCGTAGCCAAGAAAGACGTCGATCATTCCGGTCTTCTGGACGCCGACCGGCGAACCGTATTGCACCCAGTACGTGACCGGGCCAATAAGGTGAAATGTCTGCGTCGGTTGAATCTGGCCGTCGACCGTTTTCAGTTCGGCAACAATGCGAAGACCGTCCGTCGGAAGCTGCAGGCTGTAAATGGACGCGTCTGGTCCGAACAGGTTCAATTGAAAGGCTGAGCTGATCGTCTCTTCAAGCGTCACCGATCCCGTGGCGTCGACGCTCACGGTGATCTTCCCGTCAACGTCCACGTGCTCGTGAGGGACGGAGTCGCAGCAGAAATACGCCGTGCTCCACGGCAGCACGGGAATACCGACCAGGCCCACGCTGGACAGTCCCGAGAACGCGCGGGAAGCCGACTCGGCCTGACCAAGGCCGGTCAACAAAGAGTCATTGGCCATCGACGCCAGCTGCGCGACGAGCGCGCTCCAATTGGCCGCGGTGGGACCCGTCGTCGTGGACGGCGTTGACGTCGTCGTGCTCGGCGGCGTCGTGGTGGCGGTCGGCGCCGTCGAGCCCCCGCCTCCGCAGGCGGCAGCGAACGACGCGATGACGAGCAGCCCGATGAATGTCAGGGTGCGGAACGCGGCGCGCATGAATGGTTTCGGGCGATAGCGTTGACGACGCGCGGGCGGATTACAAGAGGACGAAAGTACTAATGAGGTCATTCCTTCTCTACGAGACCCTTCTGCAACGCAACGAGAGCGAGTTCAAGGCGGCTGGAGACGCCGAGCTTGTCGTAGAGCGTGGTGAGCTGGTTCTTTACGGTTTGCTCGGTCACCCCGAAGCGGCGCGCCATCTCGCGATTGGTGCAGCCGTCGAGAATGGCGATGACGATCTCGCGCTCGCGGCGGGTCAGGTGAATCGTCAAGGTGATGGCTCGTGATAGGTGACGTGCCGGGCTAAAATGCCTGCCGGCATTCACGGCTTCAACCGGCATCTCCGGGCATTAGCGGCAACGCAGCTGATTTCTATGGAACTCGCTCCCCCGAACGGGTCCGACCGGCTGGATTCCTGGAAGGCGATCGCGGCGTACCTCGATCGCGACGAGCGGACGGTGCGCCGGTGGGAAGAGCTCGGCCTGCCCATCCGCCGCGTGCCGGGCGGGCGCGGCCGATCGGTCTTCGCCTACGCCTCGGAGATCGACGCGTGGCTCAAGGCGGGCGGCGCGGATCGGAACGGCGATGCCGGTGCCGCGAAACGCGTGCCGGCCGCGGCGGCGACGCCCGGGCGCAGGACGGCCCTCCCCGCTCGTTGGGGGTGGGCGGCGATAGTCGTCGTCGTCCTTTTCGCGACCGCGGCGTGGCGGCTCCGATCGCCAGCCCTCACCGCGCAGCAGCTCGATATCGAGATGACGCCGACGGCGCTCACCGCCTTCGACACGGCAGGCGGCCTTCTGTGGCAGCACCGGTTCGATCCGTCGTACATGACCGCACTCCCCGAGGTGATGCCCACGCCGTGGAGGGTGCTGACCGGTCCACACGCGGCGGTATTCGCCGTGACGTCGCACCGCATTCGCCGTTCCGACGAACTGACCGAGAGCGGCGAGTTGTTGTCGCTGAGTGTCGCCGGACAGGTGAGCCGGTCGTTTTCATTCACCGACCGGCTGTCATTCGACGGCGTGCAGTACGGCGCGCCGTGGGGCATCACGTCGTTCGCGGTCGACGACACCGGCGGGACGCGGCGAACCGCCGTGGCCGCGCATCATTTTCAGACGTCGCCGAGCATGGTCGCGATCCTCGACGATCGATTTCAGCGGCGCGGAACGTACGCGCAGTGGGGATGGATCGAAGCCACGCACTGGCTCGCGCCGAACCGCCTGCTCATTGGAGGGTTCAATGACGCGCGCGACGGCGGGTTCGTGGCGCTCCTGGATCCGGCCGAGCTCGATGCGCAGGCGCCTGAAACGCCGGGGACGCACGACTATTGCGAAAACTGCGGCACGAAGGCGCCGCTGCGAATGGTCGTCATGCCGCGCAGCGAGGTGAACCTGGCGGCCATGGCGCGGTTCAATCGCGCGGTGGTTCAGATGATGCCGGACCGGATCGTCGCGCGCACGATCGAGATTCCCTCGACCGGCCAGGAAGCGGTCGACGCGCTGTACGAGTTCACGCCCGCGCTCGACGTGATTCGCGCGTCATTCAGCGCACGCTACTGGGAAGTCCACAAAGCACTGGAGAATCAGGGCAAGATTTCCCACAGCCGGGATGCGTGCCCGGACAAGGACGGACCGCGCGAAATTCTCGTCTGGGATCCCGAGACCAGGTGGAAGCGTGTGGCGATCCGGCCATCGCGAGCGCCGTAGTTATTTCTCCACGCAGTCGAGGTTCGCGGCGGTGGTCAGCCTGCCGACGGCACGGAAAACGTTGATTTCAGACTGGTCCGAGCACCAGAAGATGTTCACGTCGAAGTTGATCGGCGTGGCGGTCCCGATGGGCGTGTGTACCGTGCCGATGTGTTGGATAGGCACCACGTTACTCGCGGGCGTTGTCCGGGGATCACTCGAGCACGTCGGGATGTTGCTCGAGCCTCCACCCGATCCCGAAGTCCGGCACATGGCCAGATTCGACGGCAACGGAGTGCAGCCCGAGAACGTGGCATACAACGTGCCCGAGCCTGGGAAGTCCAGGTCGAGAAACGGGTCGTACGACGGATGGTTTTCCAGCAGGAGCGAACTGGCGGGACACAGTGCGCCGAAGTGACTCGGGGGATCGATCCCCTTCGACGAGAGCGGCGTGCCCGTGCGTCCGCCGACCCACGACGCGTTGACCCAGACCGCCGGGAACGTGCGCGTGCCCCCCGTCGTCGTAGTCGTGCTGCTGGCGAGTAGCGTGACCAACGGTCCAACGTGACTGAAACTGTTGCCGTTGGCGTCCGTTCCGCTCCACGTCGTCTGGATTGTGTGCTGGCCCGATCCGGATATGCACCAGTTGAAGTCGAAGTTCTTCGTGCCTCGCGCCGGGATGACGGAGTTGACCGAGCCCTGGTTGATGATCGACTGGCCGTCCCGCACACTCACCCACTTCGTCAACGTCACGGCCACGCCACTGGTTTCCCGGATCGTCTCGGTGTAGAACCAGGTATTCGGGACGCCCACACAAGCGGCGGCGGCGATTGCCGTTCCACTGAATGGGACCGGGTTCGGCGTGACCGTCACCGAGATCGCACCCTGAGCCAGTCCTCCGACCGTCACGACGATCTCGTTCGAAACCGCGCTCCTGCCGGCGCCATTCGCGGCCAGCACGCGTACGTAGTAGGAACCCGCGCCGACGCCGGCCGCGACATAGCGCGTCGCCGTCGTGCCGATGTCCGCGTTCGCGAGATTACTCAGACCAGCGGCGGAACCGGCCTGCAGCACGTACGACGTCGCGGCGCAGCCGCCGCTCGGCGCCGTCCACTCCAGCGTGATCGTGCCGCCGCTCACCGTGCTCGTCAGCCCGCTCGGCGCATTCGGCGCGCTCGCGCACGAGGCCGCGCCGACGACGAGCGTCGCCTCGTTCGACGCCGCGCTCGTGCCGGCCACGTTCTGCGCTTTGATTCGCACGTAGTACGTGCCATTTGGCACGCCGCCCGCCGAGAAGGTCGTCGCGGGGCTGCCGGTCGAGAAGTTCGCGAGGTTCGCGAGGCCCGATGCCGAGCCTGCTTCGATCAGGTAGGTGACAACGGGATCTCCGGAGCTCGGCGCGCTCCACGTCAGCGTGACGGAGCTGCCACTGGACGTCGCGGTCAGTGTGCCGGGCGCCCCGGGCGCCGTCGCGCCCGCGGTCGACACGCGCAAGACCGGCCGCGCGCCGGAGAAGCACGCGGCGTCGCCCGACGACTGCAGGCAGCGCGCGAAATTCGCGCTTGGCGCGCTGACGATCGGAAACCGCGCGGCGTTGGCATCCACCATTGGCGCCCCGTTCGCTCCGACATTGATCGCCCGAGACGCGGCCGATGGCGCGGCCGGCGACGACGAAGACGGCCCGCCGCCGCACGCGGCAGCCACGACACAACAGCACGCACTCGCAAGAACCCGTTTCATCGTCCTTCCGCTCCTACTGCTTGTTGACAGTCAGGCTGTTGAGAGTCGAACCCAACTCCGCGACGCTCGTCGCCATCCGTGTGCTCGTGAACGTGCCTGAGAAGGTGAACGACCGTCCCTTCTCGAATGTCGCAACGAACGTAATGGTGCCCGGGCCGACGGTGCCAGTGAGCTGCCACGGTCCGTAGACGGCACCAACGGTGTCGCAACCGGGGCGGGTCGGCGAAATCGCCCGAATCCGTTCCGTCAGCGTTCCGCTGATCGACGATCCCGTCTGCGTGAGATCGAGCTGAATGTCTTCCGATGTGTCGCACGAGCCGGTGCTCGCGTCGATGAACCAGCCGTCAGGCGACAACCCGACCCATCGTCCCGTGACCGAGCTCGCCGTCGTGCCAATGACGGCGACGACTTCATTCGACGACGCGCTGAACAGCGCGCCGTGCGCCGCGCGGACGCGAACATAGTAGGTGCCGGGCGCGATGCTCGAGGCAGAGAACGATGTGCTCGTCGTGCCCGTGAGGTAGGTCGTGAGGTTGCTGCTGCCGGATGACGAGCCTGCATCAATCTCGTACGTGGTCGGCGCGCAGGTGCCCGACGGCGCGGTCCAGTTGAGCGCGACCGACGTTCCGGTCACCGTGGAGGCGAGCCCGGTCGGCGCCGACGGCGTGCAGAGGGCCGTGCCGACGGTCAGGACGATTTCGTTCGACGGATCGCTTCGGCCGTCGATATTCTGCGCGCGGACGCGAACGTAGTACGTGCCGTCCGGCACGCCCGTCGCGATCAGCGACGGCGTCGTGTGTCCCGTATCGAAGTTGGCGAGTTCGGTGCCGCCGGGCGCCGCGCCGGCCTCGACGCGATACGACGTCGCGCCGCCGGCGGCGGACCACGTCAACGTCACCGTGCTGCCGCTCACCGATGCGCTCAGATTCGACGGCGTGGCCGGCGCGGCCGGCGCCACGGTCGTTCGCGCAGCCGCGTTCGCACCAGGTGCGCCGCAGCCCGGCGTCGTCATGCAACTCCACGTGACGCTCGGTGGGGGCGCCGGCGTCGCCACGATCGCGAACGCGCCGCGCGATGCGTCGACCGACGTCGACGGAGCCGCAGGATTCGTCCGGCTGCAGGCCGCCGCGGAGATCACCGCCACGCCGGCAACGATTCGTTGAGCGATTGTGTCCACGCGTCGAGTCATGGCCTCTCCTCGATCAGCTGGCTAGCTCTTGTTGACCAACAGCGTCCCATTCCCGTTGACCGGGGTCCCCGCCGTTCCGGTGAGCGGAAACGTGTAGCTCGCGCCCTGCGTCGCGCAGCCCGGGCTGGGCGCCGTCAGGGCGAAAATCGCGAGACGTCCGGGTGTGCCTGGGGGCATCCGCACCTTGTCCGGTCTGAAATGTCCGTTTTAGCGGTGGCATAATACCCGAGACCTTCCCGTTCCCTTAGTTATTTCTTGACGTTCGAGGTCCTCATGATCCGCTCCCGCACCTTGTCCATCGCCGCCGGTCTGGCCCTCGCGTTTACGCTCGTCACGACAGCCGCCGGCTCGCTGCAGACGCCGGAACAGTTTCTGGGACACCGGGTTGGCGCGGATAACAAATTGGTCAGGTGGGACAAGATCGTCGAGTACATGAAGCTCGCGGCCGCGAATTCCGACCGCGTGCGCTTCCGCGAGCTCGGTCCGACGAGCAACGGCAATCCGTTCATCGCGCTCGAAATCGCGTCGCCCGACACGCTGAAGAACCTCGACCACTACAAGCAGCTCGAGCGGAAGCTCTATTTCCAGGGCGGCGCGCCGACCGACGCCGAGCGCGAGGCCATCTTCCGCGAAGGCAAGCTCGTCCTCGTCATCACGTGCAGCATTCACGCGACCGAGATCGGCGCGTCACAGATGACCGTCGAGCTCGTGCATCGTCTGGCGACCGAGGATTCGCCGGCGGTGAAAAAGATTCTCGACAACGTGATCTTCGTGCTCGTCCCGAGCCTGAACCCGGACGGCCAGATCATGGTGACGGACTGGTTCAACAAGAACGTCGGCACGCCGTACGCGAACAGCCCGATCCCGTACCTCTACCACCCGTACGTCGGTCACGACAACAACCGCGACATGTACATGTTCACGCAGAAGGAGAGCCAGCACACGGCGCGGCTGCTGTGGCACGACTGGTTCCCGTCGGTCTGGCTCGACGAGCATCAGATGGGCAGCAACGCCGCGCGCATCTTCGTCATGCCGGCGACCGATCCGATCAACGTGAACGTGCATCCCTTGATCTATAGGTGGAACGGGATCCTCGGCCAGTCGCAGGCGGCGGCGCTCGAAGCGGCGGGCAAGGAAGGGATCATCTACAACTCGACGTACACGAACTTCTGGGAAGGCGCGATGGCGTGGAGCGGCTGGTGGCACAACCAGATCGGCCTGCTCACCGAAGTCGCGAGCGCGCGCGTCGCGGCGCCGATCGATCAGCAACGCGCGATTCCAGGCCGTCCCGCGCCCGCGGGCGGCGGACGTTCTGGAGGCGATGCCGGCGGCGGACGCGGTCAGCAATTCAGCGACGCTCCTCTGCCGCCGCCGACCGACATCAACGCGCGCACCGAGTATCCGCGGCCCTGGATGGGCGGCCACTGGACGCTGCGCGACATCGTCGACTACGAAATGATCGCGACGATGGCGCTGCTCGAGACGGCGGCGGACCGGCGTGAAACGATCAACCGGCAGATCTACGAAGTGAATCGCGTCACGATCGAGGACGGGAAGAAAGGCAATCCGTCCGCGATCCTCGTGCCGGCGGATCAGCACGACCCGCGCGAAGCCGCGCACCTCGTCGATCGGCTGAACCTGGGCGGCGTCGAGATCTATCGCGCGGACGCCGGGTTCCAGGCCGACGGCAAGCAGTACGCCGCCGGGACGTACGTGATCCCGATGACGCAGGTCTTCGCGCGCTACGCGAAGGACATGCTCGAGAAGCAGACGTACCCCGAGGTCCGCCGCGCGCCGAACGCGCCGCCCGAAGCGCCGTACGACGTGACCGCGTGGTCGCTCGGCATGCTGCTCGGCGTCGACACGGTCTTCGTCAAGGGCGCGCTGCCCGAGTTCAAGATGACGAAGATCGACTTTGACTCGTGGCGTCCGGCTTCAGCCGGACCAATCGCGGGCGACGTCAGCGGTACGGGCACGCGCTTCGCGTTCGACTACAAAGGACCCGACACGGCGATCGCGATCAATCGTCTGCTGAAGGACGGCGCGAAAGTCGCGTTCGACGGGATGTCGCACGTGGCGGTCACGAATATCACGCGAGCCAGAATGGAGCCGCTCGCGAAGGAATTCGGACTGAGCGTGAAAACTGAAAACTTGAAACAGAAAAGTGAAAAGGGAGAGCTGGCCTTCCACGCGCCACGCGTCGCGATGTATCAACCGTGGACGGGCGGCAACATGGACGAGGGTTGGACGCGCTGGGTGCTTGAGCAGTACGAGTTCAACCTGACGTCCGTCCACAACGCCGAGATTCGCGCGGGCAAGCTGCGACAGAAGTTCGACGCGATCATCGTCGCAGATCAGGATCCGCGCGGCATCATCGACGGCTTCGACGCGCCCGCGATTCGTCCCGAGTACCGCGGCGGCATCGGCGAGGCCGGCGTCGACACCCTCAAGCAGTTCGTCGCCGACGGCGGGACGCTCGTGACGATGGGCAACGCGTGCGATCTCGCGATCGAGAAGTTCCCGATCCCCGTGCGCAATCTGAAGAAAGGCCTGACGCGCGATCAGCACTTCGCGCCAGGCGCGATCCTGCACGTCGAAGTGGACGCGCAGCATCCGCTCGGGTACGGCGTCGCGCCCGACACGTTCGGCTTCTACATCAACAGCCCGTTCTTCTCGATCGTCGAGGGCTTCAACTCGCACCGGACCAGCGTAATCGCGCGCTATCCGAACAACAACGTCATCGCGTCAGGCTGGCTCAAGGGCGAAGAACTGATGGCGGGGCGCGCGGCGGTCATTTCGGTGGACATGAATCCCGGCCGCGTCGTGCTGTTCGGCCTGCGCCCGCAGCACCGCGCGCAGACGCACGCGACGTTCCCCATGCTTTTCAATTCGCTCTATCTGTCGGCTATGGAAAGTGAAAACGGAAAACAGAAAAGTGAATACTGACTACCAACCGCCTTTCCACTGCGCCATCCAGATATTGCTCGCGCGTTCGGCCATACTGAACACCGCCCGTTCGCGTCCGACGGAAACGCCTCCCGCAAAAATGGTCAGCCGGGCGCCGTGCGCATGGAAGATGGGAAACGGCGAGCCCACTGGACGCTTCGTCGCCCTATCCACACGTTGCGCCCAGATGCAGGCGAATCCATCATGGTCAGAGACGCCGTAAACCAGCGTCCCATCCGGGGACCATTCAGCCAGGGCCGACAACGTTGAAGACCAGGCGCTCTCCGGAGCCATCGTCTCGCCCTGAAAAGGAGCGATGTGCTCCCGGAACGGCGCTGCGGTCGCTTCCAGGAACGTGATCCAGCGGCCGTCGGGTGAGAATCTGCCCCCGGAGAACCAGCGTCCGCTCAGCGCGAGGAGATCGATCCGCCGGCGCAATGCCACCTCCACCAGAAACAGGTGTCCGCCCCCGGAGTTTCCGAGCAAGTACTTGCCGTCCGGCGACCAGCCGGTCGCCTGGCCGCAATCCTCGCAGATGATCTCCGCGGCACCGCCGCTCGCGGGTACGACATAGATGTTCCACTTGTCATCCCGGTGTGTGGCGAACGACACCTTCAGGGCATCAGGAGAAAACTTGACGCCATACTTGTCCACGCGGCTGGCCGTCAGGGCCGCATCCTCCCCCGTGTCCAGGTCCTTGATCCAGATCTCCTGATTGCCGGACCGGGCCGAAACGAACGCCATCTTGCGGCTATCCGGGGAAAGCGCAGCGTGGAAGTCCGCAGCCGAGTCCCGTGTCAACTGGCGCAATTGCCCGGTGACTTTGCCCGTATCCGCCTCGAGCGGCAGGCTCCAGATGTCGCTGTTCTCTGTGAGACTCGTGAACGCGATCTTCATGGAGCCCGCGCCAATCGAGGTCACCGACGGGCTTTCCTCGATGGCGGAACTGGAAGTCAGCCGTTCCGGAAGGCCAATGACCTTCCAGGTCGTGGACGAAATGCCGATCCGCCAGAGATTCCTGCTGTCGCCCGAACGAGCGGAAAAGATCAGCGAGTCGCGCCGTGTTTCCCACACGGGTGCGATCAATGCCCAGGGATACACGAGGAGCGGACCAGTCAAATTCTGCGTCCGCGTCGCCTTGAACGCGCCCGTCGCAATCGCCGGCCCTTGATCCAACGGTGTCACCCACCAATCGATGCTCTCGTCGACGGGCAGTTTCTCGTCGCGATTTCCCAGGAACAACAAATGCTGTCCATCGGGCGACCACTCGGGATACGCGGCTGCCAGAAAATCCGGCCGCACCTGTCTGGGTACACCTCCCGCGGAAGCCACCACGAACACGCGGCAGTAGCCGTGTATGCTGAACGACGCTCCTCCGCTAATCTCGCCGGACCAGTAGGCGATCTGGCTGCCATCCGGCGAGAACCTGGGACGCCGCCCTTCCGGTGCGATCTTCCTCGCAGCACCACCCAACGCCGACACCACGTAGATGCCGCCGCCCTCGCGCTCCGAACGGAAGGCGATGAGCGTGCCGTCGGGCGAGAACGCGGGCTCGCGCTCGTCGGCGGGGTCCTGCGTCAGACGGATCGGTTCGCCGCCGCCGATCTGCCGCACCCAGATGTCGAGGTTGCCGTTCTCGCTGCGATCCGACGCGTACGCGAGCAGCTTCCCGTCCGGCGAGAGCGCCGGATCGATCGTCAGACCGGTATCCGTGGTCAATTGCGTGAGGACCGGCGCGCCGAACGGATTCGGCTCGCGCAACACCCATAACACGGCGGCCGTCGCACACAGAACGATTGCGGCCGGCCCTGCGATCACCCAGGGAATGACCCGCCGCCGCCGAGGCGCCGCGGCGAGGAGCTTGCCCGAATCGGACTCCTCCTTGAGATCCTCCAGCGCGAGCTTGACGTCCACCATGTGCTGGATGCGACGGTCGGGGTCTTTGCGCAGGCAGCGCGCGATGATCTTCTCCAGCTCCGGTGGCGCCGCATCCTCCAGCAGCGGCGGCGGCTCCTCGTGCAGAATCGCCGACTGCGTCGCCAGCTTCGTCGCCCCTGAAAACGCGCGCCGGCCCGTCGCCATCTCGTACAGCACCGAGCCGAACGAGAAGATGTCCGACCGCGCATCGACTTTCTTGCCTTCCGCCTGCTCCGGCGACATGTAGGCGACCGTGCCGACGATCGTGCCCTCTTCGGTCTCCGGCTGCCGTGTCATCGTCGTCGCGAACTCCGGCGCGGCCTCCGTCAGCTTCGCCAGGCCGAAGTCGAGCACTTTCACCAGGCCGCTGTCGGTGACCATCACGTTGCCGGGTTTCAGATCGCGATGGACGATCCCCGCGCCGTGCGCCGCGGCCAGCGCATCCGCGATCTGCGCGCCGTACTTGAGCGTGTCAGCGTGTCAGGCAGCTTCAGTCCCTTGCGCCCGATCGCCTGTCCGAGCGTCCGGCCCGAGACGCATTCCATCACGATGAAATCGACGCCGTGGTCGGAGGCGACGTCGTGCACCGTGACGATGTGAGGATGATTCAGAGCCGACGCCGCCTTGGCCTCCTGGACGAAGCGCCGCTTGCGCTCCGGGTCGGCCGTCTTCTCGGGCGGCAGGAGCTTGATGGCGACCACGCGGTCCAGATGCGTGTCGCGCGCCTTGTAGACCACACCCATGCCGCCTTCCCCGAGCTTCTCGAGAATGCGGTAGTGCGCGATCGTTTGGCCGATCATGATCTCAGACTGAGTCGCACGCTACTGCATATCCCACTCCCACGTGGCCTTGCGCCGGAATTGGGGTTCGGCCACAACCAGCGCTGCATTGACCGCCCCGCCGGATTTCCAGCACCGCCTGGCATTTTTCCCTGCCGGATTGCCGAAGTACCGGCTCGCCCGGCTACAATCAGCTGATTAGCGACTGATTCCTTTTGGCGTCGTCTTTGCTATCGGAGGGCCTCCATGACACGACTACTGACCGTTACCGCCGCCATCC
>JAIQFX010000033.1 GCA_020073005.1 Terriglobia bacterium
TTGAACGTGTAGCGGAAGCTCAGCATCATCACGTAGACGTCGCTGATGCCGGCCGTTGTCTGGAACGTCTGGCTGATCAACGACGGGCCTGACGCGGTAGTCACGGTCTGCAGGTTGTACGTCAGACGGCCTTGCGCATCCGCGCTCGGGCTGGTCAAGAGGCGCGTGTTGAACGGGACCTGACCCACACCCCAGTCGTGGTTCAACAGATTCCCGAAGTTCGTGATGTCGAGGCGAATCTGTCCGGAGTGGCGGTGGCCGCTGATGCTGTGGAACACGTCCTGGATCAAGCTCAGGTCCAGCCGCTTGACGATCGGATAGAACAGCGCTCCGCGCTCGGCGTACTGTCCGCGGCGCGAGCTCAGGTAGCTGTCCTGACTGATGTAGGCGTCGAACGCCGCCGCCTGGTCCGCCGCCGTGAACGTCTTGCCGCCCGTCGTCAGCGACTTGAAGTTCATCTCCGACGTGTCCTTCGGGATGTAGATCAGGTCGTTGGTCGCGCTGTCGCCGTTCGCATCGGCTGAGAAGATGTAGCTCGAGTTGCCGTTCGTGTGCGCATCGAAGAACGCCGACACCGTCGTCGCGCCCAGGTTGAAGTACTGGTGCGTGTACGACGTGGTGAAGAAGACACGATGGCCGGGCGAGTTCGCCGAGAACGCCAGCGCCGGGTTGTTCGGATCGTTGACCATCGCGGCGCTTGTCCAGGAGCCGGCGGCGATTGAACCCGGGTCCACCGTGTTCTTCGACTCGCCGTAGCTGTAGGCGCCTTTGATCTGGAAGCCATGCGTCAGCGGCTTGGCCAGGCTCGTGGCGACCGTCCACGACCGGCCGACGCTCTGGTTCTGCAGGACGATGTTCTCGATGATCTGATCGCCGGTGGCGTTGTTGATGCGGTTCACGCACGGCCCCACCTGTCCCGCGGCCGCGCACGCCGTACCGACCCAGTGTGGCCGGTTGTCGACGCCCGCGTATGCGGACTGCGCCGCCGGCAGGTTGGCGTTGATGTACGCCATGCCGTTGACGTCGCGGTTGTAGATGAACTCAGCGGTGCCGACGAGGCCCAACGGCAGCTTGCGGTCCACCGCGACGTTGCTTCTCCAGGTCTGCGGAAACTTGAAGTCGGGATCGGTGACCGCGAGGTCGACGCTGGCGGCCGGCGCGCCCGTCACCGTCGCCGGCTTGTACTTGTCCGGATTCGGATTGAACGGGTAGGCCGTGGTGTTATCGGTCTGGACGAGACCGGTCAGCATGCCCGTGTTGCCGATCTGGTTGGAGACCCAGACGTAGGCCGGCTTGCCGGTGAACACGCCCGTGCCGCCGCGCAACTGCGTCTGCTGATCGCCTTTCAGGTCCCAGTTGAATCCCACTCGCGGCGACCACAGCGGCGAGGCTTTCGGCAGCGCGCCGGTGTTGTACTTGACGGCGTTGCCGCTCGCGTCGCGGAAGTTCAGCGCGTCGACGGCCGGGTTGTCGTACGCGGTGTCGCCCCATTTGGCCACGTCCACCCGGACGCCGGCGGTCACCGTGACGTTGGTCCGCGGCCGCCACTCGTCCTGCGCGTAGCCGCTGCTGTACCAGACGTCCAGCGGCTGGATCGGCTTGTCCAGCCCGGGGACGTTCATGTAGCGCACCTGGAACCGCAGAAGCGTGACCGGCGACACGACGCGATTCGGGTTCGTCAGATACCCGTTGGCGTCCGTGTAGAAGTCGGTCAGGCTGCTGTACACATAGGCGCTCTGCTTGCCGGGGAAGAACACGTTCTCGGAGTGGTACTTCTCGACGGCGCCGCCGAAGGTCAGCGAGTGGCTCTTGCCGAACTTCGTGAAGCTGTCCTGGGCCTGGAACGTGTTGTAGCGGAGCTCGTTGTTGGGCGTGAACGGCTCCGAGCCGAACGACGTGTACGCGATGCTGTTGCTGAGGATGTCGGTGAATGGAAAGAGCGTGCCGATGTCGCCGCGGCTCTCGTCCTGGTGGGTGTAGCCGGCGATCAGGCTGTTCGACATGCTGCTGCCGAGGACCGAGTTCCACTCACCGATGCCCGAACGGATGTTCTCGAGAATCGAGTAGTTCGAGTTCGCGAAGTTCAGGAAGTTGCTCGAGAACGTAGGCCTTCCGCCCGAATTGCCCAGCGAGTTGGAACTCGACAGATTCACCGGTGTGTTCGAATTCAGCTGATGGTACTTGAAAGTGATCTTGTTCGAGCTGTTGAGATTGTAGTCGCCCTTGATGAGGAACGGCTTGCCGGGCGTCGTCTTGCTGATGTTGTCGAACGGGCCCGGGTCGTAGTTGAACTTCGAGTTCAGGAACCCGCTGAGCGTGTTCAAGTCGGACGCGAGGACCCGCGTCGTGTTTCCTATCGCAGGTGCACCTCCAGGATTCGACGTGAAGGTCGTCAGCGGCCTCGTGTCTTCTTGCTTCTCAAAGTCCTCGAAGACGAACAGCTTGTTCTTCACGATCGGACCGCCGATCCACTCGCCGGTGTCGGTCGTGGTGAACGTGCCCGGATTGAATGGCAACCCACGCGCCTCTTTGCCGACGAACGATTCGTTGCGAAGCCGGTGATACACGGATCCGGTCCACTGGTTGGTCCCGCTGCGCGTCACGGTGTTCACGCCCGCGCCGACGAAATTGCCCTGGCGCACGTCGAACGGCGCGACGCTCACCTGCACCTGCTCGATCGCTTCGAGCGAGATCGGCGCCACGCCCGTTCTGTCGCCAGGCTGGCCGGCGAGGCCGAAGGAGTTGTTGAAGTACGAGCCGTCGACCGTGATGTTGTTCATCCGGTTGTCCTGGCCCGCGAACGTGCCTGACCCGCCGTACTCCGGCGACAGGCGCGCCATGTCGTTGATTCGTCCCGAGATGGTCGGCAGCGTCGCGAGATCCTCTCGCGTGACCGCGGTCGCCGCGCCGGTGCGCGTCGAGCTGAACACCGGGTCGCTCGCCCCGGTCACGGTAATCGTTTCGGCAATCGCCGCGACCCGCAGCGTGAACTCGAGGTCCTGCGCCACGCCCAGGCTCAGCGTGATGTTGCTCCTGGCTTCCGTCCGGAATCCCGTCAGCGCCGCGCTCACCGTGTACGGACCGCCGACTCGCATGCCGGGGATGAAGAATCGTCCATCGGCCTGGGTCACGGCTTCGTAGTTGGTTCCCGAAGGCTCGTGAACGGCGGTGACGCTGGCTCCGGGGATCACTCCTCCCTGCGCGTCCTTGACGACGCCCGTGACGGACGCCGTGGTGACGCCCTGTGCGTGCGCAAGGCCGGCCGGCAAGAGCAGCGTTCCGAAGGCCAGGAGAGCAATCGTTCTGAGAATCGTGCGACTCATGTGTTCTCCATAGTTCGAGTACGGTAACCGGTGAGCGGATGGGATCATGTTGAGCAGAGGATTACGCCGAAAGACGGAGTATTTTAACCCTGCGGCGTGACGGCAGTGATACAAAAAGGCCGTTGGGTGTGAACCCAACGGCCTTTCGATCCAATGCGTTGTAGGGGAACGCGCGACTAGCTGGTGATGCCCGAGGCCTTCTTCTTCCGGAGCTCCTCCGCCTTGTCGCGCAGCTGGTCTGCCTGCTTCACGAGCGCCATCGCCTTGTCGTGGTCCTTCTCCATATTGGCTTCCAGGCGCAGCAGGAGGTTCTTGTAGACCAACGCTTCCATGTAGTCGGCCTTGATCTGGAGGGCCCGGTCGACCGCCTCTACGCCCTTCTGGACGAACGCACGCTTCTCGTTTTCCTTGAGCTTGAAGTCGCGATAGGCCTCGTCCCAGTAGTAGACGGCAATCGTATGAAACGCCTCGGGATTATTAGGTTCCTTCGAGGCGCGCTCTTCGAGCGCTTCGATCGTCTTGTCGAAGTGCCCCTGCCGGTTGTAGTACCCGGCCAGTGTTGTGTAGACGGCGGGGTCTGAGGGCTTGTTGTTTTTCGCGGCGACGAGAATGCGCTCGGCTTCGTCATAGACGCCGGCGTCCTCGTACAACTTGGCGAGCTGGAAATAGACGGCCGGGTCGCCCGGGTCCTGACGGATCATGTTCTGCAGCACCGGTTCAGCCTTGACCGGATCGTTCAGCTTGTCGGGACCGTACGCCGCGACCAGGTATTCCAGCGAGAGCTTGCTGAGGCTCTTGTCCTTGGGGTCGGCCGATGCGGCGAGCTTGTCGGCCGCCTTCTGGTAGTTCTCGACCGCCTTCTGGAGGAGCTGGTCGTTGGCGGCGTCGCCTTTCTTGCTCGGCTTGTAGAGATTGTCGTAGCTATTGCCGAGGAAGAAGTAGGCCTGCGCAAGATTGGGATCGGCGGCCACCGTGTCTTCGTAAAGGCCCGCGGATTTCTTGTAGTCCTGCTGCTGGTACGCCTGGTTCGCGGCCTTGAACGCTTTCATGGCCTGCAACTGGCCCACCTTTGCGCATCCAGACGACGCGACGATTCCCAGGGTCAGCATCGCGACGCCTGTGAGCGATGCTCCCGACAAAGAACGCATTGAGCCCCCTTAAGAGAAGATGAGCGTGGCCGGAACCGCGTCAGTATAGTGAACCAAAAAATCGTACGTCAAGAACCGTAACGGTCACGAGTTGTCATTTTTCGGCCGTTTTCGGGCACGTTCCGAGGGAAAACCGGCCCGCTGTGCCTATCATAGGGCACGCCTTCACCCGACAAGGTGGTTAGACACCAGGTTCCATGATTCGCTTCGAGGATCTGCTCGAAAAAGTCCGGGCGTACAGCCCCGACGCCGACGTCGAATTGCTCCGGCGCGCCTATGTTTTCACGGCGTTCGAGCACAAGGGACAGGTGCGCCATTCGGGCGAGCCTTATCTGATTCATCCGCTGGCGGTCGCCGACCTCCTGGCCGACATGAAGCTGGACGTGGTCGCGGTCGCCGCAGGCCTGCTCCACGATGTCGTCGAAGACACGCTCACGACGATCGAGCGCATACAGGAGCTGTTCGGACCCGAAGTCGCGCACGTCGTCGAAGGCGTCACCAAGATCAGCGCGATCCCGTTTTCGTCGAGCGAGGAGCGGCAGGCGGAGAACTTCCGCAAGATGCTCCTCGCGATGGTGGACGACATCCGCGTCATCCTCGTGAAGCTCGCGGACCGGCTCCACAACATGCGGACGCTGAACCATCTGCCCGAGGATCGGCGGATCAAGATCGCGCAGGAGACGCGCGACATCTACGCGCCCATCGCCAATCGTCTCGGGATGGGCAAGGTCAAGAACGAGCTCGAGGAACTGTCGTTCCGCTATCTCGAGCCGCAGGCCTACGAAGCGCTTCGCGTCAAGGTGGACGCGAAGCGGCGCGCAACCGAAGGCCTCATCGAAGGCCTGAAGAAGACGCTCACGGCCAAGCTCGCCGAGGCGCAGGTGCCCGTTCTCGAGATCGACGGGCGCATCAAGCGCCTGTGGAGCATCAGCCAGAAACTGAAGCGCCAGAAGATCGAGCTCGAGCAGGTGTACGACTTCATCGCGATGCGCGTCGTCACCGACAGCGTCAAGGACTGCTACGCCGCGCTCGGCATCATCCATCAGACGTGGTCGCCCGTGCCCGGCCGCATCAAGGACTTCATCGCGATGCCCCGGCCCAACGGCTATCAATCGCTGCACACGTCGGTCATCAGCGAGCACGGGATGCCGTTCGAAGTGCAGATTCGCACGATGGCGATGCACCGCATGGCGGAAGAGGGTATCGCCGCGCATTGGAAGTACAAGGAGGGCCGCGTCGGCGATCAGCGCGACGAGCGGTACTTCAAGTGGATGCGGCAGCTGCTCGAGTATCAGCAGGAAGTCGGCGATCCGCAGGAATTCATTCAGAACCTCAAGGTCGAGCTGTACCCCGAAGAGGTGTACACGTTCACGCCCAAAGGCCTCGTGAAGGCGTTTCCACGCGGCTCGACGCCGATTGACTTCGCGTACGCGATCCACACCGACGTCGGCCACCAGTGCGTCGGCGCCCGCGTGAACGGCAAGATGGTGCCGCTCCGGACTCATCTCAAGAACGGCGACATCGTCGAAATCGTGACGCAGGCCGGCCACAAGCCGAGCCGCGACTGGCTCAACTTCGTCGTCACGTCGCACGCCCGCTACAAGATCAAGCACCTGATTCGGCTCGAGGAAAAAGCGCACGCGATCGAGCTGGGCCGGCGCCTCTTCGAGAAGGACGCGCGCCGCTACGATCTGAATCTCAAGACGCTCGCGGAAGGCGGCGAGGCGTGGACGAAAGTGCTGACTGACGTCGGGGCGCAGAAAGTCGAGGACGTCTTCGCGCTCATCGGGTACGGCAAGACGTCGCCGAAGCAGATTCTGTCGAAGCTGGTGCCCGCCGACAAGCTGCGCGAGAAGCCGCCCGAAGGCGCCGTGGCGTCCGTCGTCAGGCGCGTTCTCGGGTCGGGCGAAGAGAAGATCAAGGTCCGCGGCTTCGACGATCTGATGGTGTTCCGGGCGCGCTGCTGCAATCCGATCCGCGGTGAAAAGATCGTCGGCTACATCACGCGCGGAAAAGGCGTCTCAGTCCATTCGGCCACCTGTCCGAACGTGGTCAACCTGCTGTACGACCCCGAACGCCGGATCGACGTCGAGTGGGACAAGTCCACCGGCACCGACGCGGGCGCGCGCTACACCGTGAAACTGACGATGGAAGTCGAGGATCGAAAGGGGTTGCTCGCCGCCGTCAGCGCGAAGATCGCCGACATCAACACGAACATCAAGAACCTCGAAGCCCGGACCGATGATGTGCAGCACGCGCGGATCGACGTCACCGTGGAAATCAGCGATTTGAAACACCTGGAGAAAGTGATCAAGTCGCTGCGCGGCGTGGATGGCGTGCTGGGGGTCGAGCGGGCGGGCCGGGCCGGCGGCGTGCTCTAGCCGCGTTCAGACGAAGCTGGCGATCACGTCGATCTCGACGCGCGCGTCCTTCGGCAATCGCGCCACCTGCACGGTCGCTCTCGCCGGATACGGCTCGACGAAATACGTTCCGTAGACCTGGTTCACCGTCCCGAAGTCATTCATGTCCGCCAGGAATACTGTCGTGCGCACGACGTTCGCGAACGAGAGCCCCGCGGCTTTCAGCAGCGCGCCCACGCTGTCGAGCACGCGCCGGGTCTGCGCGGCGATGTCGCCGTCGATCATCTGTCCTGTGGCGGGATCGATCGGGATCTGTCCTGAGACGAACAGAAGCTGGCCGGCGCGGACGGCGGGCGAATAAGGACCGATGGCCTTGGGCGCGCCGGGGCTGGAAAGCGACTGGCTCACGAGTGGTGACTACGCGGCCTTGATGACGCGTCCCGAGCGGAGGCATCGCGTGCACACGCGGATCCGTTTGTGGCCGCCGTTGATGACCGCCCGGACTGTTTGAAGGTTCGGTTCGAATCGGCGCGGGCTCACGTTGTTCGCGTGGCTGTGTTGACGTCCGACGACCGGTTCTTTCCCGCACATTTCGCAGCGCTTGGCCATAAGAGCACCTGTAATTTCAGAAGTCGAAACACCTAGTCTAGCCGACGCGAACGAGGCCACGCAAGCCAGCGGACGCGCCGTATCAGGGCACGATGATTCGCGGCTCGGACGGGGCAGACGCGGCCTCAGCCTCGCGATCCGGGGGGTTCTTGATGACGCGCCCGAGGAGATCGAGAAACGCGCGGCGGTTGGCCTGATCGAGCGCGCGGATCTCGCGCACGGCGTCTTCGACGCGGCGCAGCACGACGGCCGCGTCACGCTCGAAAGGCGAGCCGAGGCCTTTGCCGGCGTCAAGCAGCACCGGCTTCAACGCCGAGACGAGCCGCTCCGCGGGAAGCGACGCGGGGCGATGTTCGTAGATCACGCCGCGCGCCGACGTTTCGAATGTCGCGGCCAGCGCCGCCGTCGCCTCGGCCACATCGTCGTCCACGAGCGATTGCAGTGCAGCCGGTTCGTATCGCGCGAGAAACGTATTGATCAGGAAGAAGAGCTGCGACTGACGCTCGTTGAAGTCGCGCATGAACTGGACGAGCAGGCCCAGGTCACGCTGCTGCTGGCGCACCAGGACTGCCGGCGGATGCTCGCGCGCGCTCGCCAGCCACGTGCAGTCGGGCGGGCACTGAACTTGAACCAGCCGTTTCGTCCCGCAGCACACGGCACAGATTTGTTGGCCGACGGCTGGACAGCCGCGCCGCGCGCGCCGGGCGCCGCAAAGGGGACAAACCACAGGGGCATTATGTTCTAACTGGGAACGCTGCTGGATTCTCCACGGGAACTGTGCGGACAAAACCGCACCAAGGCCGTCACCGTGGGACAATTTCGCTACACCTCAAGCGTCTCCTCAAGCGGACAGCAGAGGTCGTGAAGATCCAGAACCGTTTCAGGATCCCCGGCGTCTAAGCGATCATCACTTTTTGAACAACTGGTTGACTCGTGAAGAGACCGATGACTAACGGATTAAGAATGAACGAGTTGAGCCAGCCAGTCGCGACGGTCTCGAGAATCGCCTGGCACTTTCTGGGGCAGATCGGCAGCATGACGTCGCGAGGAATCGACCGAACACGTAGGGCTTGCAATAGGACTCTAGGTCATCATAAAATTGGCAATTCATTTGCATAGCTGTTGGCAATCTTAGCGGGGGCTTGGGCCAGCGTGGGCTGGCGGAGACGGGAAGGAGCGGCGGCCATGAGGAACATTCAGAAGGCGGAAGCGGGAGCGAAGATGTCGCGGACCCGCTATAGCGAACTCAAGCAGATGCTCGACGAGCGGCGTCGCGAGATCCAGGCGCAGGTGCAGGGTAAGATGCGCGGTGTTCGCGAAGAGGGCTCGTGGGGCGGGAAGCTCAACGAGGTGCTGGACGCGGTCGAGAGCGCCGAGGCGGACATCCAGGAAGATCTGGAGCTGGCCCTCGTTCAGATGAAGTCGGAGACGCTCAACAAGATCACCGATGCGTTGACGCGGCTGGAGCAGGGCGATTACGGCAACTGCTACGAGTGCGGCGAGGAAATCGCCGAGAAGCGCCTGCGCGCGCTTCCCTTCGCGGTCCGCTGTAAGGACTGCGAAGAGGCGAAAGAGGTCGCAGAGCGGCGCGAGCGACAGCTTGCTGCGCGGCGCGGTTCGGCTTCACTCTTCTTCGACATGTAATGCACGGCGACCCATCAGCTTACTGACACGGGGCTCCGCCGGTGGCGGAGCCCAATCCCCTCCGCCCCGGCGTCTTTCCCATCATTTGTAGTACCGTCCGGCTGCAATCCGGACAGAAAGAGGTCGCGATGAGCGATCAACTCGAGAACCTCCCGTCCGAGGACGTCTCGATCGGCGATCGGCCCCCGACGATTCCGTCGGAGCTGCCGATCCTCCCGCTTCGGGACACCGTCCTCTTTCCGAATTCGTTCATGCCGCTGGCCGTCGCCCGCGCGAGCTCGGTGCGCCTGATTGACGACGCGATCGCCGATGGAAAGCTGATCGCGGTGTTCACGCAGCGCGATGCGGCGATCGACGAGCCCGGGCAGGCCGACCTGTGCCCGGTCGGCACGGCCACGCACATCCACAAGATGTTCAAGCTGCCGGACGGCAGCGTCCGGCTGATCGTCCAGGGTCTGGCGCGGCTCAAGCTCGACGAGGTGATCTCGTCGCATCCCTACCTGCGCGCCCGCGTCAGTGCGGCCGCGGAGGACGTGAAAGACGTGGACCAGCTCGAGATCGACGCGCTGGCCCGGAACATCAAGACGAACTTCCAGCAGGTCGTGTCCCTGTCGCCGCTGTTGTCCGACGATCTGCAGACGCTCGCGATGAACATCGCGGAGCCAGGCCGGCTGGCGGACTTCATCGCGTCCTCGCTGTCCACCATCAGCACGGAAGTGAAGCAGGAGATTCTGGAAACGCTCGACGTCCGTGCGCGAATGGACAACTTGAACCGCATCCTGATCAAGGAGCTCGAAGTCCTCGAGCTGGGATCGAAGATCCAGTCGCAGGTGCAGTCTGAAGTCGGCAAGAACCAGCGCGAATACTTCCTGCGCGAGCAGATGAAGGCGATCCAGAAGGAGCTCGGCGAAAGCGACGATCAGACCAAGGAGATCGAGGAGCTCGCCGAAAAGATCGAAGCGGCCGGCATGCCCGAAGCGGTGAAGAAGGAGGCGCTGCGCGAGCTCGATCGATTGTCCAAGATGCCGGCGGCCGCCGCCGAGTACACCGTCTCGCGAACGTACCTCGACTGGCTCGTCGCGCTGCCCTGGAACAAGCGCAGCGACGAGGTGATCGACCTGCCGCTGACGAAGACCGTGCTGGACGCCGATCATTCCGGCCTCGAGAAGGCGAAGGATCGCATCCTTGAATACCTGGCGGTGCGCAAGCTCAATCCCACCGTCAAGGGACCGATCCTCTGCTTCGTCGGCCCGCCAGGCGTGGGCAAGACGTCGCTGGCGAAATCGATCGCGCACTCGCTCGGCCGCAAGTTCGTCCGCGTGTCGCTCGGCGGCATGCGTGACGAAGCGGAGATTCGCGGCCATCGCCGGACCTATATCGGCGCGCTGCCAGGACAGATCATTCAGGGCCTGCGGCGCGCGGAGACAAAAAATCCGGTGTTCATCCTCGACGAGGTCGACAAGCTCGGCTCGGATTTCCGTGGCGACCCCTCCTCGGCGCTGCTCGAGGTCCTCGACCCCGAGCAGAACAATACGTTCCGCGACCACTACCTGGACGTGCCGTTCGATCTGTCTGAAGTGCTGTTCATCACGACCGCGAATATCCTCGATCCGGTGCCAGCTCCGCTCAGGGACCGGATGGAAGTCCTCGAGATCGCCGGCTACACCGAAGAGGAGAAGCTCAAGATCGCGACCGATCATCTGGTCGACAAACAGGTCAAGAATCACGGCCTGACGGCGGAGTACATCCAGTTCACGCCCGACGCGCTGCGCAAGGTGATTCGCGGCTACACGCGCGAGGCGGGCGTCCGCAATCTCGAGCGCGAGATCGGATCGCTCTGCCGGAAGGTGGCCCGCCGGCGCGCGGAGGGCAGCGAGTCGCCCATCCAGATCACGCCGGACGTCGTCGTCGACATGCTGGGCGCGCCGAAGTTCCTCGACGAAGAGATGGAAGAGCGCACCAAGTACCCGGGCGTCGCGATCGGCCTGGCGTGGACCGCGGTCGGCGGCGAAGTGCTGTTCGTCGAGGCGTCGCGGATGGCGGGCACGGGCTCGCTCACGCTGACGGGACAGCTCGGCGACGTGATGAAGGAGTCGGCGCGCGCGGCGCTGTCGTGGCTGCGCATGCACGCGAAGGAATACAACATCGATCCCGACTTCTTCAAGAGCGCGGAGATTCACATTCACGTGCCGTCGGGCGCGATCCCGAAGGACGGACCGTCGGCCGGCGTGACGATGGCGACCGCGATGGCGTCGCAGCTCACGGGCCGGCCGGTGCGCGGCGACATCGCGATGACCGGCGAGATCACGCTCTCGGGCCGCGTGCTGCCGATCGGCGGCGTGAAGGAGAAGGTGCTCGCGGCGCGCCGCCTCGGCATTCACGAAGTGATTCTGCCGAAGCAGAACGCGAAGAACGTGAACGAGGATCTGACGCCGGAGCTGCGGAAGGATCTGACCGTCCATCTGGTCTCGACGATCGACGAAGTGCTCGCGCTCGCGCTGCAGCCGGTGTCGACGGACGTCCGGCCGGTCAAGAAGCATCACAAGCCCAGCGCGCCGATCGCCGCGCGTCCGTAGACGGCGGACCCGCGTGTCCGCCTGTCTGGTCTACTCGGCCCGATATCACATCGATATCGGGCCGCACGTTTTCCCCACCCGCAAGTACGCCCTCGTCTACGAACGGCTGGTAGGGGACGGGTCTCGCAGCCCAGAGCAGGCGAGACCCGTCCCCTGCGACGTCGTCGAGCCGCGCGCGGCCGGCTGGGACGAGCTCGCGCTCGTGCATTCTGCCGACTATCTCTTCAAGATGCGCACGGGCACGATGTCGCCTGAAGACGTCGCGCAGCTCGAGCTGCCGTGGTCAGAGGCGACGGTCGACGCGTTTCGCATCATGGTCGGAGGGACGTGCCAGGCCGCGTTGATCGCTTGCGGCCTGGAAGGAAGAAGTGTGAAGGCAGAAGGAAGAAGTTCGAAGGCGGAAGGCGGAAGTCCCGTGGTGTGCCACATCGGCGGCGGGCTGCATCACGCGTTTCCGAATCACGGCGAAGGCTTCTGTCCGTTCAACGACGTGGCGGTTGCTGCGCGCGTGCTTCAGTCGCGCGGCCTCGAGCGCGCGGCCGTCATCGATCTCGACGTGCATCACGGCAACGGCACGGCGCTCATCTTCGAGTCCGACCCGCGCGTGTTCACCTTCTCGATGCACCAGCAGCACAACTACCCGATGTGGAAGCCGCGCGGATCGCTGGACATCGGATTGCCCGACGGCGCGCATGACGCGACGTACCTTGCCGAGCTCGAGCGCGCGCTGCCGCAGGTGATGGCGAGCGGGCCGGAGTGTGTGTTCTATCTGGCGGGCGCGGATCCGTACGAGGACGACCAGCTTGGCGGACTTCGGTTGACGAAAGAAGGGCTGCGTCAACGCGATCGGCTCGTCATCGATACGGTCCGCCGCGCGCGCGTGCCGCTCGTCGTCGTGCTCGCCGGCGGCTACGCCCGCCGCGTCGAGGACACGGTCGCCATCCACGTCGCAACGATCAAGGAAGCCCTCAGGGAATAAGCGTCAGCGCGTACGCGGTCTTCAGGTCCACGATCTCGCCGCGCTCGACCATGGCCCGCACTTCGCCGACGGGCACGATGCGCGCCTCGATGTCCTCGTCCTCGTCAGGATGATGTGGAGCATTGGGCGCGGGCAGGCGCAGATCGGACACGCGGAAAAAGATCAGCTCCTCGTCGCAGAAGCCGGGCGACGGAAACAGACCGCGCAGCCGCTCGATCCGATGCGGGACGCGGCCGATCTCTTCTTCGCACTCGCGCCGCGCCGTCTCTTCCGCGGACTCGCCGGGATTGAGCCGGCCCGCCGGAAACTCCCACGTCATCCGATCGATCGGCGCGCGGTACTGCCGGATGATGACGACGCGGCCGTCCTCCTCGAACGGGATCAGGACCACCGACGGAGAGTGCCGCACGATCTCGACGCGGTGCGTCCGGCCGTTCGGAAACCGGCGCTCGCCGGTCTCGACCGAGAACACGCGGCCTTCAAAGACGATCGCCATGAATCTGCTCCGTGAGCTCGTCGAGCACGCGCTGCAGGTCGTCTGGCAGCGGGCTCTCGAATTCCAGCCGCCGTCCGTCGACCGGATGCGTGAACGCCAGGCGCGCCGCGTGGAGAAACGGACGGTTGAGATGCGTGACCGCGCGCAGATCGCCGGGCACGCGCCGGTGCACGCCGCCGTAGACCGGATCGCCGACGACGGGATGGCCGATCGCGCTCAGGTGGACGCGGATCTGATGCGTGCGTCCCGTGTGAATCGCGAGATGCGCGAGCGTCAGCGTCCGGCCGAAATGTTCAGCTTTCGTGATCCGCGTCACGGCCTCGCGGCTCCTGCGCGCGCGCGCGGACATCTTCTTGCGATCGCCGGGATCGCGGCCGATGGGCAGATCGATCCGCCGGCCCGCCATCACCTCGCCCCACACGAGCGCGATGTACTCTTTTTCCACTTCGCGATCGTGGAACTGCCGCGCGAGCTCCTCGTGCGCCGCGTCGTGCTTGGCGACGACCATCAGTCCGGACGTGCCGCGATCGAGGCGATGGACGATGCCCGGGCGCTTCTCGCCGCCGATGCCGCTGAGATCGTGGACGTGATGGAGCAGCGCGTTGACGAGCGTGCCGCTCGTGTGGCCCGCGGCGGGATGCACCACCATGCCGGCGGGCTTGTCGACGACGATGATGTCGCGGTCCTGATAGAGGATCGGCAGCGGCAGCGCTTCGGGTTCCGGCACCGCATCGACCGGCGCGGGCACGTCGACGGCCACGGCCTGCCCGGCCTTCACGGGCTGATTCGCTTTCGCCGGACGCCCCGCCACCATGACGTGGCCGTCCTTGATCAAGCGCTGGATCTGCGACCGCGACTGCGGAAGCACAGTGACGAGAAACTGATCGAGGCGCGCGCCCTCGCTTTCCGAAGGCACCGTGATGGTGTGAGTCGGCGTCACGCCGCCTTCGTCGCGCGCTTCGGCTCTGGTGACAAGGCGCGCGACAGGTACACGAGCATGCCAATCGCGAGCGGCGCGAGCAGGATCGAAATGAACTGCGACGTCGAGAAGATGCCGACCGTGCCGCGCTCGTCGCCGCGGTAGATCTCGATGATGAACCGCGAGATGGCGTAGAGGAGCATGTAGAGCCAGAACGTACGGCCCGCGAACCCGCCCTTCCTCCGCTCGATCCACAGCAGCAGCCCGAGGATCAGAAACTCCGCGCCGGCTTCGTAGAGCTGCGTCGGATGCAGCGGGACGCCGAGCGGCGTGCCGACGTTGCTCGCGGCGAACGGATCGGTGAACGTGATGCCCCACGGCCTGCTGGTCGGCTTGCCGTAGCAGCAGCCGGCGAAGAAACACCCGAACCGGCCGACGACGTGGCCCAAGGCGATGCCCGGCGCGAACACGTCGCACGTCGTCCAGAGCGGCAGGCCCGCGCGGCGGATGTAGCCGAGCGCGACCGCGACCGCGAGGATGAGGCCGCCGTAGAACACGCCGCCGACGCGCACCAGCGTCAGCAGCTCGCGCGGATTCTGCGTGAACGACTTGAAGTCGACGATGAGCAGCAGCAGCTTCGCGCCGACGAGCGCGCTGATGATGATGTAGATGCCGAGATCGAGGATGCGATTCGCGTCCAGGCCGCGGGCCTTCGCGCGCGTCGTGGCGAGTTTCAACCCCAGCAGGTACGCGGCGGCGAGCAGGACGCCGTAGGTGTAGACCGTGATCGCGCCGAGCTCGAAAAGTCGTGGGTACATAGTTCGCTCGCCTGAAAGGCTCGCGCTACAGTGGCGCGCTGCCTTGACGCTTGTCGACGCCGAGCATGTCCAGAATCATGATCGCCACGCCGATCGAAATGGCCGAGTCCGCGACGTTGAACGCCCAGAAATGATACGTCCGCCAGTAGACGTCCACGAAATCGACGACGGATCCGGAGACGAGGCGGTCGATCAGGTTGCCGGCCGCGCCGCCGATGATGAGTGAGAGGCCGATGCGCGCGACCAGTTGATGGTGCGCGAGGCTGGCGGCATAAATGCCGACGCCGAGCAGCGCCGCCGTGGCCACGATCGCGATGATCGCGGTCTTGAACGGAAAATCCGCGTAGTTGAGGATCCCGAACGCCGCGCCGCTGTTGCGGACGTGCGTGAAGTCCACGAACCCCGGCACGACCGTCACGCTCTGGTGAATGGACAGCGTCGCCCGCACGATCGCCTTCGAGATCTGATCGCAGGCGACGATCAGAATGGGCAGCAGCACTTCGAGCCGCCTCGGCCGCAAAGGCGCGGCCTCGCTTGGTCCCGCTCCATTGATGACGTCGACGTCGTCGAGGGCGTCGCTCATGCGGCTTGATCCCCCGGCGACAGCGCCTCCTGACAGCGTCCGCAGATGCCCGCCCACTCAGGATCGCTCGACACCGACGGCACGTAGCGCCAGCAGCGCTCGCACTTCACGCCCGGCGCGCGTTCGATCGCGATCTGCAGTTCGCCGGCATCGCTCCCGGGGCCGCCCGGGCCCGGCCGCAGCTCGACCTCCGACACGATGAAGAGCATCGGCAGCGCCCGCGCGTGCGCCTGCAGCGGCGCGAGCGCGGTCGCGGGTCCCGCCAGCACGACTTTCGCCTGCAGCGAGCTGCCAATCTGCTTGTCCCTGCGCATCGGCTCGATCTTCGCGAGCACCGCGTCGCGCACTTTGACGAGCGCGTCCCATTGCGCCAGCAGGCCGGCATCCATCAACGCCTGCAGCTCGGACGCGGTGGGGAAGACCGCCATGTGCACGGACTCCTCGCGCGGTCCCGGCAGGAAGCGCCACAGCTCGTCGGCGGTGAACGACACGATCGGCGCCATCAGGCGGGTCAACCCGTCGGCGATCAGGTACATCGCCGTCTGCGCGGATCGCCGCTCCTTCGAGCGCGCCGCGAACGTGTACATCCGATCCTTCGAGATGTCGTTGTAGAACGCGCTGAGATCGATCGTCGCGAACGTGTTCAGCGCCTGGAAGATCGTCCCGTAGTCGTAGTCCTCGTATGCCTTGAGCACGCGCTGGCCGAGATCGGCGTAGCGCGCGAGGATGTAGCGATCGACCTCGTCCATCTGCGCCAGCGGGACGCGGTCGGTCGCCGGATTGAAATCGTACAGGTTGGCGACGAGGTACCGCAGCGTGTTGCGGATCTTGCGGTACGCCTCGACGACGCGCGCGAGGATCTCCTTGCTGATCCGGATCTCCTGCGTGTAGTCGCTCATCGACACCCACAGCCGCAGGATGTCGGCGCCGCTCTGCTTGATGATGTCCTGCGGCTCGATCGAGTTGCCGAGCGACTTGGACATCTTCCGGCCGTCCTCGGCGACGATGAAGCCGTGGGTCAGCACCTGCTTGAACGGCGGGCGCCCGCGCGTGCCGAGCCCGACCATCAGCGAGCTCTGGAACCAGCCGCGATGCTGATCGCTGCCTTCGAGATAGATGTCCGCCGGCCACGTCAGCTCGGGCCACGCCGACAGCACGGCCTCGTGGCTCGACCCCGAGTCGAACCAGACGTCGAGAATGTTCATCTCGCGCTCGAACGTCGTGCCACCGCAATCGGGGCACGCGAATCCCTCGGGGATGAACTCTTCCGTCGGTCGCTCGTACCACGCGTCGGCGCCGTATCGTTCGAACACCGCCGCGGTTTTTTCAACGAGCGCCACTGTCGTGTTGGCCCGCCCGCATTTCGCGCAGTCGACCGCTGGAATCGGCACGCCCCACACACGCTGGCGCGAAATGCACCAGTCGGGGCGGTTCGCGATCATGTTGTACATGCGGTCGTGGCCCCATGCGGGAATCCAACGCACCTCGTTGTCGATCGCGGAGAGAGCCCGCTCGCGCAGGCTCTGATTCGAACCGGGCAGCCGCACGCTGTCCAGCGTGATGAACCACTGGGCCGTCGCCAGGAAGATCACGGGGTTGTGACACCGCCAGCAGTGCGGGTACTGGTGCGAGAACGCCTCGCGATGCCACAGGCGGCCGCGCTCTTTCAGCGCTTCCTCGATCTTCGGGTTCGCATCGAACACGCGCTGACCACCGAAGAGCTCGACAGACTCGAGGAAGTGACCGCCCGGGCCCACGGGCGCGTAGATCTCGAGGCCGTACTTCATGCCCGTGTTGAAGTCGTCGGCGCCGTGACCGGGCGCCGTGTGCACCGCGCCGGTGCCCGCGTCGAGCGTGACGTACTCGCCCAGCACGCCGACCGACGGCCGCGCGTAGAGCGGATGCTGGAAGCGGATGTGCTCGAGGGTCTTGCCCTTCATCCGCGCGACGGGCGCGCCGAAGGTCTTGCCGCCGGCCGCGGCGACTTTCGGCGCGAGTTCCTCGGCGACGATCACGCATCGACGCTCGGCTGAAGCCGTCGCGCTGCTTTCCACTTCGTACGCGGCGTAATCGAAGTCCGGATGAAACGCGATCGCGAGATTCGACGGAATCGTCCACGGCGTCGTCGTCCAGATCAGAACGGAGACGTTCCGGCCCTTGAGCGCCGGGACACGCGACGCGAGCTCGCCGGCGCTCTCCGGCAGCAGCGGAAACTCGACGTAGATCGACGGCGAGGTGTGATCCTCGTACTCGACCTCCGCTTCGGCGAGCGCCGTGCGGCAGTGGATGCACCAGTGGACCGGCTTCTTGCCTTTGTAGACGAGGCCCTGATCGACGAACCGCCCGAACGCGCGGACGATCGCGGCCTGATACTTGAAGTTCATCGTCAGGTACGGCGCGTCCCACGTGCCAAGAATCCCGAGCCGCTGGAACTGCTCGCTCATCGTGCCGACGAAGCGCTCCGCGTACGCGCGGCACGCGCGGCAGAAATCCGCGACCGACATCTGCCGCTTTTTCGGCCCGAGCTCGCGATCGACCTGCAGCTCGATCGGCAGGCCGTGGCAGTCGTAGCCGACGACGTACGGCGCGTCGAAGCCGGCCATCGATCGCGACTTGACGACGAACTCCTTGAGGATCTTGTTGAGCGCCGTGCCGATGTGGATGTTGCCGTTGGCGTACGGCGGGCCGTCGTGCAGGACGAACTTCGGCGCGCCCGCGCGGCGCGCGCGGATCTTCCCGTACAGGTCCATCGCCTGCCAGCGCGCGAGCGTCTCGGGCTCGCTCGTCGGCAGGTTCGCCTTCATCGGGAACTCCGTCCGCGGCAGGTTGACCGTGTCCTTCCACTCAGGCATGGGTATCCAACGATTCTATTATGATCTGATGGCGGATCCGCGCCCCGCGACCAGATGAGGAAGATGAAAGAGACGACGCTCGACAATGGACTCCAGGTGCTCGTGCAGGAGGAGCACACCGCGCCCCTCGCGTCGGTGTGGTGCTGGTACAAGGTCGGCTCCAAGGACGAGCGTCCGGGCCTGACCGGGGTGTCGCACTGGTGCGAGCACATGAATTTCAAAGGCACCACCAACATCCCGCGCGATCAGGTGAAAGGCATCATCGAGCAGTTCGGCGGCAGCTGGAACGGCTACACGTGGATCGACCAGACGACGTATCTCGAGACCGCGACGCGCGACGCGCTCGACCGCATGCTCTTCATCGAGTCCGAGCGCATGGCGAACTGCCTCTATCACCCCGACGATTGCGAGTCGGAGCGGACCGTCATCATCTCTGAGCTGCACGGCGGCGAGAACGATCCCGATCAGCTGCTCGATCAGGAGCTGACCGCGACCGCGTTCAAGGCGCACGGCTACCGTCATCCGACGATCGGCTGGCTGTCGGACCTCGAGACGATGACGCGCGACGATCTCTACGGCTACTACCGCCGCTACTACGTGCCCAACAACGCGACGCTCGTCATCGTCGGCGATGTTGATACCGACGAGGCGCTGCGGCGCGTCGACGCGCACTTCGGCCGCATCGCGCCGGGCGCGCCGATCTATCGACGGACCACGGTCGAGCCCGAGCAGACCGGCGAACGCCGCCTGACGATTCGGAAAGAAGGCACGACCGCGTACTTGAAGGTTGGGTACCACGTCGCGTCCGCGACCGATCCCCACTTCGCGCCGACGCTGCTGCTCGACGCCGTGTTGACCGGCGCGAAAGGCGTCAACCTGTGGTCGAGCTTCCGCGTGCCGCCGCCGCAACGCAGCGCGCGGCTGTATCGCGCGCTCGTCGAGCGAGGGCTCGCCTCGTCCGTTCACGGATCGCTGGTGCCGACCGAGCAGCCGTTCCTCTACACGCTGTCGGTGACGGCAACCGACGGTGTGCCGCTCGCGTCGGCGGAGTCGGCGCTGCTCGAGGAATTGGACCGCGTGCGCCGCGACGGCGTCACCGAGGCGGAGCTGACGAAGGCGAAGGCGCAGCTGCGCGCGCGGATGATCTTCGACGGCGACAGCGTGACCAACATCGCGCATCAGCTCGGCTACTTCGCCACGATCGCGAGCGTCGACGTGTTCACGACGCTGCCGGCGCGCCTGGCGGCCGTGACGGTCCACGACGTCGCGGCGGCGGCGCGAGACGTCCTCTCCGCGTCAAACCGCACGGTTGGCTGGTTCGATCCGCTGCCGCTGAAAAGTGCGAAGGCTGACGCGTGAGCCTCTCGCCCGTTCGCGCGGCCCTCGACAACGGCGCCACGCTGCTCGTCAAAGCGACATCCAAGACGCCCATCGTCGCGATCAATCTGGCGATGCGCGCGGGATCGATCGTGGATCCGCCGGACGCGCCCGGCGCGACGTGGCTGCTGTCGCGCGTGATCGATCGCGGCACGTCGACGCGATCGGCGGCCGAGGTCGCCGAAGCGCTGGACAGCCGCGGCATCACGCTGAACATCGTCGTGACGCGGCACGTGTTCTGCCTGGTGTGCACGTGCCTTGCCGAGGACTTCACGCCGGTGCTCGCGCTGCTCGGCGACATCCTGATGGCGCCGTCGCTGCCCGACGAGGAAATCGCGACGCGCAAAGGCGAAGTGATCACGGCGATCCGGCAGGACGAGGACAACCCGGCCGTCCGCGCGACCGAATCGCTGATGGCGCTCCTGTATCCGGACGGCCATCCGTACGGATGCCGGACAAAGGGAACGATCGAATCGGTCGAACGGCTGACGCGCGATCGGCTGCGGCGGCTTCACGCGGATCGGTTCGCACCGGCCGCGCTGTCAGCCGTCATCGTGGGCGACGTCGACGCGTCGCGCGCACGCGACGAAGTCACGCGCGTGTTCGGCGGCTGGCGCAAGCCGGCGCCGTCGCCCGCGACGCTGCCGCCGGTGACGCCGGCGTCAGCGCGGCGGCGCGTCGTGATCCCGATGATGAACAAGTCGCAGGCCGACATCGCGTACGGCTTCACGACGGTGACGCGGCGCGATCCGGCGTACTACGCGTTCTGGCTCATGAACGTCGCGTTCGGCCAGTACGCGCTCGGCGGCCGGCTCGGCGACAGCATCCGCGAGCGGCAGGGGATGGCGTACTACGTGTCGAGCGCGTTCGACGCCAACATCGCGGAAGGACCGCTCACGATTCGCGCGGGCGTGAGTCCCAAGAACGTCGATCGCGCGGTCGCGTCGATCGACGAGGAAGTCGCGCGGCTCGTGGCCGACGGTCTCACGCCGAAAGAGCTCGACGAGTCGCGCCGGTTCCTGATCGGCTCCATGCCGCGCGCGCTCGAGACGAACGCGGGCATCGCGAATTTCCTGCAGACCGAAGAGTTCTTCGGCCTCGGCCTCGACTACGACGAGCGGCTGCCCGATCTGCTGACCGCCGTCACGCTCGACGACGTGCACGCCGGCGCGCGCCGCGCGCTGCACGTCGATCGCGCGACGGTGGTGATCGCCGGGCCGTACGAAGAACGGTGAGCGGAATGCCTGTCCTGCTCGATGCCCGGCCGTACGGCTCCGACAGAGACGAGTACATGCTGGCGCACTACGCCCGGCAGTTCGCGCCTCTTGTCGATCGCGACATCCGGCTCCTGGAAATCGGCGTGGGCGGCGGTGGGTCGCTTCGATTCTGGGCCGACTACTTTCCCAAGGGCCGCATCGTCGGGCTCGACATGGCGGCGGTCGATCTGCGAGAAGGTTCAGAGCGCATCACGATCTATCACGGCATGCAGCAGGACGTGAATCTACTCACGCGAATCGCGTGCGAGTGCGCGCCCGAGGGCTTCGACGTCATCATTGACGACGCGTCTCACATCGGCGCGCTCACTCGCATCAGTTTCTGGCATCTGCTGACGCGGCACTTGAAGGCTGGCGGCATTTTCGCGATCGAGGATTGGGGCACAGGCTACTGGGACGCATGGCCCGATGGACGCCGCGCCACCGACCCCGACCTTCGTCGTCAGGTGACGCCGGGCGCGACGGCGACCGATGTCACGGAGTTTCCGAGCCACGTGTCGGGCCTCGTCGGCGTGATCAAGGAGATCGTGGACGAAGTTGGGATGTACGACCTGTCAACGGGGCCGGGGACGACATCCCCCCGACGGTCGCGGATCGATCGCCTGGAGATTCTTCCGGGAGTCGCGTTCGTGACCCGCGCGGCAGAGCCTGACGTCCGATAATGTTGCCGCGACATCTATGACCGCTCGCGCCGTGTTCTTCGACGTCGACTTCACGCTCATCTATCCCGGCCCGATGTTCCGCGGCGAAGGGTACCGCGCGTTCTGCGCGCGCCATGGGATGGACGTCGACGCGGCGAGGTTTCCGCAGGCCGTGGCTGCAGCGGCGCCGCTGCTCGACGTCCCTGATGAGGCGTACGACGACGAGATCTACATCGCCTACACGCGCCGCATCATCGAAGGGATGGGCGGGACAGGCCCGCAGGTCGATGCGTGCGCGCGCGAAGTCTACGTCGAGTGGGCCGCGTGCCAGCACTTCGAGCTCTACGACGAAGTCCCCGGCGTGCTGCGCGAGCTCGCCAAAGCCGGGCTGCGCATCGGCCTGATTTCGAACTCGCACCGCTGCCTGGCGTCGTTTCAGTCGCATTTCGAACTGCAAGGTCTGATCAGCGCGACCGTCTCGTCGTCGCAGCACGGCTTCATGAAACCGCACCCGAGCATCTTCGCCGCCGCGCTCCAGCTCGTCGACGCGCAGCCGGCCGACGCGGTGATGGTCGGCGATAGTTTTCGTCAGGACGTCGCGGGCGCGCTCGCCGCTGGAATGCGCGCCATCCTGCTGCATCGTGGCGACACGCCAACGCCGCCCGGCGCGGACGCGCTCAATGTACCCGTCATCAAGAGCCTGAACGAATTGGTGGCGTTGCTATGATCACGCTCGCCTGAAAGGCTCGCGCTACAAAGAGACTCGCGACGAAACGATGACCATCACGTACCGCGACCTGACGACGCTCGACGAGTTCGGCGCGGTCGTCGAGCTCGAAAAGCAGATCTGGGGGCCGGGCTACGACGATGTCGTGCCGGTGCCGATTCTGGCGGTGACGGCGCAGCGCGGCGGAATCCTGATCGGCGCGTTCGACGAGGACCGCATGATTGGCTTCGTCTACTCGCTGCCCGGCATCAAAAATCGCAAGCCGACGCAGTGGTCGCACATGCTCGGCGTCCTCGACGAGTACCGGAAGGGCGGGACCGGGTATCAGCTGAAGGTGCTTCAGCGCGACCGCGCGCTCGAGATGGGCCTCGATCTGATCGAGTGGACCTTCGATCCGATGCAGGCCGCCAACGCGCACTTGAATTTCGCGAAGCTCGGCATCGTCGTCGAGCACTACGAAGAGAACGTCTACGGCGAGTCCGCCAGCCCGCTGCATCAGGGCAACCCGACGGATCGCTTCATCGCCGAATGGTGGATCCGGATGCCGCGCGTCGAGCAGCGCCTCGCGGGATCCGCGCCGATGGCGCCGGTGCTCACCGTCGAGCCGGTCAACCGCACGCGGCCGCAGGAAGAAGACGACGAGGAAAACTGGCTCGAGCCGATCGACGTGACGCTGACGCTCGACGCGAAGCGGATCAGCGTCGAGATCCCGACCGGCTTCACCGACATGCTGCGCTACGCGCCCGAGCTCGCGCTCGAGTGGCGCATGACGACGCGCCGCATCTTCACGACCTATTTCGCGCGCGGCTACCGCGTCATCGAGTTCTTTCTCGACAAACCGAACCGCAAGGGGACGTATCTCCTCGTGAATTTGTAGTAGGCTGCGCGCCATGAAGATCTTCTCTCTGCTCCTGACCGCGCTGCTGGGTCTCGCGCAAGCCGGCTCGTCCGGCACTCTCCGGATCTACGTCATCGACGTCGAGGGCGGCGGCGCCACGCTGGTGATTGCGCCGTCCGGTCAGTCGATGCTGATCGACAGCGGCAGTCCCGGTCCGGCGGCGGAGCGCGACTCGAAGCGCATCGCCGACGCGATGCAGGCCGCGGGGCTGACGAAGATCAACTACCTGTTCACGACGCACTACGACGGCGACCACGTCGGCGGCGCGCCCGCGGCGAACGCCGTCGCGCACTTCGATCGCTTCTTCGATCATGGCGAGATGGATCCGAAGTGGGAGACGAACGCGAGCGGCGGAGCGCGCTGGGAGGCGTACCTGGCGATCGCCAAAGGCAAGCGCACGATCACGAACGCCGGCGATACGATTCCGCTCGCCGGCCTGCGCGTCGACGTCGTCGCGTCGCATGGATCCGTGATCGGCAAGTCGATCAACGGCGGCGGCGCGAAGAACGCGTTCTGCAATCCCGCCGACGTGAAACCGCCGAACACGACCGAGAACTCACAATCGACAGGCGTGCTCGTGTCGTATCGCGGGTTCACGTTCCTCGACGCCGGCGATCTGACATGGGACAAGGAAACGGATCTGGCCTGCCCCGTCAACAAGCTCGGCCGCGTCTCGCTGCTGCTGGCGACGCACCACGGCTTCTACAACGATCAATCCGGCGCGCCCGCGCTGCTGTGGGCGATCCAGCCGCAGGTCGTGATTGCGAACAACGGTCCGCGGAAAGGCATGGCCGCGAACGCGTACGAGCGCATCCAGAAGATCAACGGGCTCGAAGGGCTGTGGCAGTCGCATCTCGCGCTTGCCACTGACGCGGCGCACAACACGAGCGACGACATGATCGCCAACCCCGAGGCGTCCGCCGACTGCAAGGGTCACTGGATCCGCGTCGACGTCGGATCGGATCACAGCTTCACGGTCACGAACGGGCGCAATAACTTCAGCAAGACGTCTCACGTACGGTGACCACGGAGTGTCTAACCTTATCCTCCGTTCGTATCCGTGTCCTCCGTGGTTTATCCGTCAGTTCGTGGTCGCGGGGATCGTAGCGATCGCGGTGACCGTCACGTTCGCACAGCAATCCGACACCACACGCAATCCGCTCGCGAACAACTCCGGCGCCGTTGCGGCCGGGCGTGCGCTGTACGACCAGGCGTGCCAGTCATGTCACGGTCCGGCGGGGCAGGGCGATCGCGGTCCGGCGCTCAATACGAACCGCTTCGTCCACGGCAGCGCCGACGGCGATTTGTTCCACGCGATCCGCGCGGGCTTCGCGGGAACGCAGATGCCGCCGTTCCCGAGGCTGACTGACGATCGGACGTGGCAGCTCGTTTCCTACATTCGAAGTCTCGCTGCAAACGCCGCTGCGAGGCCGACGACGCCGCCACAAGCGCCGGTGACCGTCAGGACGAAGGACGGCCGCGAGCTGCGTGGCGTTCGCCTCAACGAAGACACGTTCTCCGTCCAGTTCGTCGATGCCTCTGGCGCGTCGTACGTGTTCGACAAGTTGACGCTCGAGGCGCACAGGATCGAGAGCGGCGGCGTCACCTCCGATCGACTCGAGAAGGCGAGCGCCGAGCCGCAGAACTGGCCGATGTACTGGGGTGACTACTCGTCGACGCACTACTCGGCGCTGAAACAGATCGACGCGACCAACGTTGCGCGACTAAGGGCCGCGTGGACCTTCCCGATGCCCGGCGACTCCATCCTCGAGGCAACGCCGATCGTCGTCGACGGCGTGATGTACACGACGCAGCCGGGCGTCGTCGCCGCGCTCGATGCGCGCACCGGCCGCCAGCTCTGGCGCTACACGCGGCCGCAGAAGGTCAAGAACCCGTACGAGATCAATCCGTTCAACCGCGGCGTCGCGATCGCGGGCGCTCGATTGTTCGTTGGCACGCTCGACGCGGCGCTGATCGCGATCGACGCGCGCACGGGCCGCCAGTTGTGGGAGACGCAGGTCGCGGACACGATGCTCGGCTACAGCCTGACCAGTCCGCCGCTCGTCGTGAAGGACAGAGTGCTCGTCGGCATCACCGGCGGGGAGTTCGGCGCGCGCGGATTTCTCGACGCGTACGACGCGGCGACCGGCCGTCGCCTGTGGCGCTGGTACGCGGTGCCGGGCCCTGGCGAATTCGGCAACGACACGTGGAAAGGCGACAGCTGGCAGCTCGGCGGCAGTCCGATGTGGCTGACCGGCTCGTACGATCCGGAGTTGAATCTCGTCTACTGGACGGTCGGCAATCCCGGACCGCAGATCGATCGCTCGACGCGCGGCGATCTCGACAATCTCTTCAGCGACTCCGTCGTCGCGATCGATCCCGACACCGGCCAGCGCACATGGCACTACCAGTTCACGCCGAACGACGGTCACGACTGGGATTCGTGCCAGGCCGTCGTCCTCGTCGATCGCGAGTGGCACGGGCAGCGCCGCAAGCTGCTGCTGCACGCGGATCGCAACGGCATGTTCTACGTCCTCGATCGCACCAACGGCGCATTTCTCTCGGGGACGCCGTTCGTCTATCAGAACTGGAACAGCGGCTTCGACAATCGCGGCCGGCCGCTCGTCGTTCCCGGATCGAACTCGAGTCGCGAAGGCAGTTTCTTCGTGTATCCCACGGTCGGCGGCGGCACGAACTTTCAGGCGCCTTCGTACAGTCCGATCACCGGCTGGATGTACGTCGAGTATCGCGAAGGCGGACAGGCGTACGTGAGCACGCCGACGACGTACGAAGCCGGCCGTCAGTACATCGGCCGCGTCGCGGCGGGCGCCGGCGCGACCGTGGGGCCGAAGCCGGGTGAGCCTGCGGCGTCCGCGGGTATCAAAGCGCTCGATCCCGAGACCGGCAAGACGATGTGGGATTTCAAGATCTTCCAGGGCTCGCTGACGAATGGCGTCCTCGCGACCGCGGGCAACATCGTCTTCGGCGCGGTGCGCGACGGCAACATCGTCGCGCTCGACGCGAAATCAGGCGCGCATCTCTGGCACTTCCAGACCGGCGCCAACATGGCCGCGTCACCCATGAGTTACGCGGTCGACGGCCGCCAGTACGTCGCCATCGCTGCCGGCAACGTCGTCTACGCCTTCGCGCTGGACTAACGACCAACGACCAACGACTAACGACTATCCAGGAGGCCAGCCGAGGCCGCGTCCGCCGATGAGATGCAGGTGGATGTGGAAGACCGTCTGTCCCGCGTCGCGGTTGGTGTTGAAGACGACGCGGAAGCCGCCGGCTGAGATGCCGCGTTCCTTCGCAATCGCGGCGGCCCGCCGGATCACTTCGCCGACAATCTGATCATCGTCCGCCGTCATCTCGTTGAGCGTTGCGATGTGCCGCTTCGGCACGACGAGCACGTGCGTCGGGCCCTGCGGGTTGATGTCGTTGAAGGCGAGGACGCGGTCGTCCTCGTAGACGATCGACGCCGGGATTTCGCGCTTGATGATTCTGCAGAAGAGGCAGTCAGACATTTCTGGTTCATTCTTTACAGCCGTCGCGCGACGGCGGTTCGCGCGATGCCCTGCAGATCGCGTCGCAGTTCAATCAGCTTGAACGCCGGCGCGTCCCCGATCAGCTGCTCGATCTCCACGTCCTGCCCGAGGCCGAACTCGAAGATGAAGTAACCGCCGGGCCGCAGGCGGCTCGGCGCCTCGGCGACCAGCCGCGTGATCAGGCCGAGACCGTCGCTGCCGCCGAACAGCGCGACATTCGGCTCGTAGTCGCGCACTTCGGGCTGCAACGCCGGACGCGCGCCGTCGAGCACGTACGGCGGATTCGCGACGATGACGTCGAAGGGGCCGGCGACGCCGTCGAGCAGATCGGCGCGCCTGAAGGTCACGCGATCGCCGACGCCGTGCCGCGTCGCATTGCGCCGCGCGACCTCCAGCGCCTCAGGCGAGATGTCCGTCGCCACAACGCTCGCGGCAGGGCGCTCGTGCGCGATTGCGACGGCGACGCATCCGCAGCCCGTGCACGCGTCGGCGGCGGCGAGCGGCGTCGACGCGCCGCGAAACAGCTCGAGCACGGTTTCGACGATCAACTCGGTCGACGGCCGCGGAATCAGGACCGCAGGTGAAACCTCGAAGTCCATTCCCCAGAATTCGCGGCGTCCCGTGATGTAGGCGAGCGGCTCGCGCGTGGCGCGCCGCGCGACGAGCGAGCTGAAGCGCTCGGCGAAGCCGTCGGGCTCGGGCCCGTTCCCGTCGGTGAGGAATCGCTCGGTGGTCCAGCCCAGCGCGTGCTGCGCGAGCAGCCGCGCGTCGAGCGTCGATTCAGTCGGGGAGATCTGCGCCTCCCGCAGCCGTTCCCGGCCGGCGGCGACGCGCGCGTGAATCGTCATCACGACACCGCCGTCGCGTCTTTGAGTTTTTCCGACTGGTAGTGCGTGATGACCTGATCGAGGATCTCGGTGAGATCGCCGTTGAGGACTTCGGTCAGCCGGTGCGTGGTGAAGTTCACGCGATGATCGGTGATGCGGTTCTGCGGGAAGTTGTAGGTCCGGATCTTTTCCGAGCGCTCGCCCGTGCCCACCTGGCTGCGGCGGTCCTTCGCGATCGCTTCCTGCTGCTTGCGCAGCTCCATCTCGTACAACCGGGCGCGCAGGACCTTCATCGCCTTCGCGCGGTTCTTGATCTGCGATTTCTCGTCCTGCTGCGACACGACCGTGCCGGTTGGAATGTGCGTGATGCGGACGGCGGAGTACGTCGTGTTGACGCTCTGGCCGCCCGGGCCGCTCGAGCAGAAGGTGTCGATGCGGAGGTCTTTGTCATTAATGGTGATGTCGACTTCCTCCGCTTCGGGCAGCACGGCGACGGTCGCCGTCGACGTGTGGATGCGTCCGCTGGCCTCGGTCGCCGGCACGCGCTGCACGCGATGGACGCCGCTCTCGTACTTCAGCTTGCTGTAAACGCCGCGGCCTTCGATCGTCGCGATGACTTCCTTCAAGCCGCCGACGTCCGAGTCGCTCGTCGACATCACGTCGACCTTCCAGCCCTGCCGCTCGGCGAACTTGCTGTACATCCGGAAGAGCTCGGCCGCGAAAAGCCCCGCTTCGTCTCCGCCCGTGCCGGCGCGGATTTCGAGCATGACGTTCTTCGCGTCGTTCGGATCCTTCGGGATGAGGAGGATCTTCAGGTCGGCGAGCAGCGCGTCGCGCTTCGCGGTCAGCGACTTCAGTTCCTCCTTCGCGAGCTCGCGCATGTCCGGGTCGCTGCCGGCGACCAGCCCCTCGGTCTGCGCGATGTCGCGGACGACGGTCTGGTACTCGCGGAAGCGCTCGACGAGCGGCTCGACGTCCGCCAGCGCCTTCGCGAGCTTCCGGTACTCGGACGGATCGCTCTGGACCTCGGCCGTGCCGAGCCGGCGCATCAGTTCTTCGTACCGCCGTTCTTCCGATGCAAGCTTGTCGAACATATTCAAGACGACGTTAAACACAGAACCCGCTGAACTCGCAGAGGAATTCAGTTATGTCTTCTTTCTGCGTGTTCCGCGATTTCTGCGTTGATCGTCGTCAGCCTCCAGATACAGGTGGTAGAAACGCAATCTCGTCGCCGTCGCGGATTACATGATCCATCCGCGCGTAGTCGGCGTTGACGGCGCTCGAGATCGATCGCTCGTAGCCGGCGAGCTCCGGGAATTCCTTCGCGAGCTGCCGCCAGACGTCGCCGACCGTCGTCGCCTGCGCGCCCGGCGCCAGGTCCCGCGCCAGTTCCGCGGCGCCCGCGATGTCGCGCAGCCGCGCGAACAGCCGGACCGTCACGCGCATGCGACCCGCTCCGCCTCCGCCCGCGCGCGCGCATCGTCGGGATCCGCCGTCGCGCCCTCGATCCAGACGTCGCCGCCCTCGAAGTACTCGTGCTTCCAGATCGGCGCGATCTGCTTCACGCGCTCGATCGCGTAGCGGCACGCGGCGAACGCGTCGCCGCGATGCGGCGACCGCGCGGCAATCGCGACGCTCGCCTCGCCGATCTCCAGCCGCCCGATCCGGTGGTGCAGCGCGAGCCGCGCGCTCGGCCACCGCTCGGCGATTTCCGCGGCGATGCGCTCGAACGCCTTCAGCGCGAGCGGCTCGTACGCTTCGTACTCCAAATGCCGGACGCGCCGCCCTACGTTGTGGTTACGCACGAGACCGAGAAACGTCACCACCGCGCCATCCTGGCCCGGGCGTGTCGAAGGGTCCGCGGACAGCGCGCCGGCCACCCGCTCGAGGTCGAGCGGGCCGCGGCCGATCGCGAGGAGCGGCGTCGTCACCCTTTAAGTATACCGCCCCAAAAATGATCCAGGAGCGCGGCGCCGTGTCCGACCGCCTGCGCGCGCGCGATGGCGCCGGCGACGTAGCGCTGCGCGCGCTCGGCGGCGTCGGGCAACGCGCGGCCCAGCGCAAGGCTCGCCGCGACCGCCGACGCGTACGTGCAGCCGGTGCCGTGCGTGCGTTTCACGTTGACGCGCGGCGCGCGGAATTCGTGGAACGTGTCGCCGTCGAAAAGGAGATCGATGACGGAGGGTTCAGGGTCCTTGGCTCGGAGCGCGTGCCCACCTTTGATAATCACCGCTGCGGCGCCTTGATCGTGAATGCGCCGCGCCGCGTCGCGCGTATCGTCCAGCGTCGCGATGCGATGGCCGCTCAATACTTCGGCTTCCGGAACGTTCGGCGTCACGACGCGCGCGCGCGGGAGCAGCTCGAGGCGCAGCGCCTGGACGCCGTCCGCGTCGAGCAGCGGCTCGCCGCTCGTCGACACAAGTACTGGATCAAGGACGACGAGAGGCAGGTCGAGTTCTTCGATGGCGGCGGCGACCGCCTCGACGATCGCGGCCGTGGCCAGCATGCCGATCTTGGTCGCGTGGATCGCCATGTCCGCGGCGACGGCTTCGATCTGCGCGGTCACTTCGTCTGCCGACAGCGGGCTCACGGACTGCACGCCGATCGTGTTCTGCGCGGTGACGGCGGTGATCGCGCTCATGCCGTACACGCCGAAGGCGGCGAACGTCTTGAGGTCGGCCTGAATGCCCGCGCCTGCACTCGAATCGCTGCCCGCGATTGTCAGCGCGGTACGCATACGTTAAGCTGTCGGTCCATGTATTCCACTTTTCTTGACGTGATGACCACGCGCGCGGATTCCCGAGCGCTGCGGATCGCCGAACAATTGGGCGCCGTGTGTTTCGTCACCGTGCTGACCGCGATCGCCGCGCAGATCAGCGTGCCGCTGCCGTACACGCCCGTGCCGTTCACGTTCCAGCCGATGGTGGTCCTCGTCGGCGCCGCCGCGATCGGCGCGCGGCTCGGCATGACCAGCCAGATTCTGTACCTCGCGCTCGGCATCGCCGGACTGCCGGTCTTCGCCGCGTCGCCCGCGCTGCCGCAGGGCCTCGCGCGCCTCTTCGGTCCGACCGGCGGCTACCTGATGGCGTATCCGTTCGCGGCGTTCGTCGCCGGCTCGCTTGCCGAGCGCGGATTCGATCGCCGGTACGTCACCGCGGTGCTCGCGATGGTCTGCGGTCTCGCGATGGTCTTCGCGTGCGGCGTGCTCTGGCTCGGCCTCTTTCCTTACGGGGCGCAGCCGGCGCGCGGCATCTCCGGCGCGCTCGCGACCGGATTCTATCCCTTCATCGTCGCGGATCTCGGCAAGCTCCTCATCGCCGCGGGCGTGATGCCCGGGCTGTGGCGGCTCACCGGCATCAGCGGCCGCTCGCCTTCGCAAACTTCAGCACAAAAATGAACGGCGGCACGTCCTCGCGCTGGACGAACCGCAGTCCCGCCTCGCGGGCCGCCGCCATAACACGCTCGGGATCGACGCGCTGATCGGCCGCCGGTCCCGGTCCGCCGTCGCCCGGCTTGAAGTCGGCGATGCCGAGCACGCCGTTCGGCTTCAGCGCGCGCGCGACGTTCTTCAGCAGCGTCACGACCAGCGTGCGATCCGTCGGCTCGTCCATTTCGCGAAACGCGTCCGAGATGAGCACCGCGTCGAGCCCGGACGGCAGGCGCGGATCGCTCGGCGTGCCGAGAATCGGCTCCACGTTGTGCAGGTTCTCGCGCTGCACGCGCTGGCGAATCTCCTCGAGCATCTGCGGCTGGATGTCCTCGGCGTAGACGATGCCGTTCGGGCCGACGCGACGCGCGAGCCAGAGCGTGAACCATCCTCCCGCCGCGCCGAGCTCGGCGACGACCGAGCCGTCGGCGATCGAGAGCGAATCCATGATCTGCTCGGGCCTCTGCCACTGATCGCGATCGGGCGGCTCGATGAGGCCGAGGTCGCGCGGGGCGAAGAGACGGCGGCTCGGCTTCGCCTGCTGGGCGGGAAGGGCGGGAGGGACGGGAAGGGAGAGGACGATCGCGACGGCCGCCAGGAACTTCTTCATTTCTTTCCTGCCTTTCCCGCTTCTCCCGCCCCGACGATGCCGCCTCGCGTCATGTTCTCCACCGAAAGGATCTCGTCCAACTGTTTCGCGCTCAACAGCCCCCGCTCGAGCACTAACTCGCGAATCGTCCGGCCGCTCTTCACCGCTTCTTTCGCGATCTCCGCCGTTGCGGCGTAGCCGATGTACGGACTGAGCGCCGTTGCGGTCGCGGTGCTGCGGTCGAGCAGCGTGCGCGCGCGCGCCTGGTCGGCGACGAGACCATCGACGCACCGCAGACGCAGGACCTTCAGCGCTTCGCGAAGAATGGACGAGGCGTGCAGCGCGTTCCACGCGATGACCGGCATCATCACGTTCAGCTCGAGCTGTCCGGCTTCGCACGCGATCGCGATCGTCGCGTCGCAGCCCATCACCTGAAAGCACACCTGGTTCACCATCTCGGGCACGGACGGATTCACTTTGCCCGGCATGATCGACGATCCCGGCTGGACCGCGGGCAGCGCGATCTCCGACAGCCCCGCACGCGGGCCCATGCTGAGCAGCCGCAGGTCGCTCGCGATCTTGCTGACTTCGACCGCGAGCCGCCGCATCGCGCTCGAGTACGCGAGGACGTCGCCCATGCTCTGCGTGACGCGAAACAGATTCGCCGCGGGCTTCAGCGCCAGGCCGGTGTAGCGCGCGAGTTGCGCGACAGCGAAGCGGCGAAATTCGTCGCCGGCGTTCAATCCTGTCCCCACGGCCGTCGCGCCGAGATTCAGCGCCATCAACTGCCCGGCCGCCGCCTCCACATCGTCCGCTCCGCGCCGGACGCACGCCGCGTAGCCGCCGAACTCCTGACCGAGCGTCATCGGGACCGCGTCCTGCAGATGCGTGCGGCCGGTCTTCAGCACGTGCGCGAAATCCGCGGCCTTGCGATCGAGACTGTCGGCCAGCGTCTGCGCCGCCGCGACGAGCGGCGCGGATCCCAGCAGCAGCGCGAGTCGCGTGGACGCCGGGTACACGTCATTCGTCGACTGACTCATGTTGACGTGATCGTTCGGATGAACGCGGCGATAGGTGCCGAGCGGCTCGCCGAGGATCTCACCGGCGCGATTGGCGAGCACCTCGTTCGCGTTCATGTTGTGCGACGTGCCCGCGCCGGCTTGATAGACGTCGACGACGAAGTGATCGCGCAACGCGCCGCCGAGGATTTCATCCGCCGCGGCACGAATCGCATCCGCGACGTCGCGATCCAGGCGGCCGAGCGACGCGTTGGCGTCGGCGGCGGCTTTCTTGACGAGAATGGTCGCGGTGACGAGATCGGCGGGCGCGCGCAGTCCGCTGATGGGGAAGTTCTCGACCGCGCGGGCGGTCTGCACACCGTAGTACGCGCCGGAGGGAACGCTCAATTCTCCGAGCGGATCGCGTTCGGTGCGGAATGCGTTTTTACCAGCCACCAGTCACCAGCCACCAGTCACCGGCTAGTATACTCGTCGCATGTTGCCCGCATTCTTCGACAGCGTCCTCCAACTCGTCATCAAAACGTCCACTGAACTGCCGCCCGATGTGCGCGCGGCGATGAAAACGGCGCTCGGCTCGGAGCCCGCCGGCACGCGATCGTCGCAGGCGCTGACGATCATCGCGCAGAACATCGATCTCGCCGTCGACAACGAGGGCGCGATCTGCCAGGACACCGGCATGCCGACGTTCGAGGTGAAGGTGCCGGTCGGCGCGAACCAGATCTGGATGCGCGAGCAGATCAGAAACGCCGTCGCCGAAGCGACCAAGCGCGGCAAGCTGCGGCCGAATTCCGTCGATTCGATTACGGGGAAGAATTCAGGCGACAATCTCGGGCCGGGCACGCCGATCGTCCATTTCGATCAGTGGGAGCGCGACGCGATCGAAATCACACTGATCCTGAAAGGCGGCGGCTGCGAGAACACGAACGCGCAGTACGCGCTGCCGATGGAGTTGCCGCATCTCGGCCGCGCCGATCGGACGCTCGACGGCGTGAGGAAGTGCATTCTGCACGCGGTCTGGCAGGCGCAGGGCAAGGGCTGCGCGCCGGGCGCGGTTGGTGTCGGCGTCGGCGGCGATCGCACGTCGGGCTACACGCACGCGAAGGCGCAGCTGTTCCGCACGCTCGACGATGTGAATCCGGATCCGCGGCTGGCGGAAGTCGAGCGATCGGTGATGGCGACGGTCAACGATCTCGAGATCGGCACGATGGGTTTCGGCGGCAAGGTGACGCTCATCGGCTGCAAGATCGGCGCGATCAATCGGCTGCCGGCGTGCTTCTTCGTCTCCGTCGCGTACGACTGCTGGGCGTTCCGCCGGCTCGGCGTCGAGCTGGGCGCGTCGACCGGCGCGATCGAGCGCTGGCTGTACCGCGATCCGTCGCATCCGATCATTCCGATGCTGGACCAGGCGGGCTTCACGCGCACGGGCCGCGAGGTCGCGCTGAAGGCGCCGCTCACGGAAGCCGACGTCCGCGCGCTCAAGGTCGGCGATGTCGTGATGATCTCCGGACGGATGTTCACCGGCCGCGACGCCGTGCACACGTACCTGATGAAGAACCAGCCGCCCGTCGACTTGAACGGGTCGGTCCTGTATCACTGCGGACCCGTCGCGGTGAAGGACACGCCGGGGGAGGGACCCCGGAGTGAAGAAGCCGGGTGGCGCATCAACGCGGCCGGTCCGACGACGAGCATCCGCGAGGAGCCGTATCAGGGCGACATCATCAAGCGGTACGGCGTCCGCGCCGTGATCGGCAAGGGCGGGATGGGCGCGAAGACGCTCGCCGCGATGAAGGACTTCGGTGCCGTGTACCTCAACGCGATCGGCGGCGCCGCGCAGTTCTACGCGCGCGCAATCAAGTCGGTGGACGGTGTGTCACTCCTCGACTTCGGCACGCCCGAAGCGATGTGGCATCTGACGGTCGAGGACTTCCCCGCGATCGTCACGATGGACGCGCACGGGAACAGTCTGCACAAAGACATCGAGACTGAATCAGGGCAGCATCTCGAGACCATGACGACGGTCTAAGAAGGAACGCAGAAACTGCAATCCCTCACTACCGCTCACGTTGCAATTCCTGCCGCCTACGGAGCTTCAACGGTTTGCACCAACAATCGCCACGAGATCGTTATCCTTCGTTCCTGGTCGGCCACGACGATGGTAGAGTCGTCTGCATTCGCGAGGCTGCCGATGGCTGAGAAACGAAGAAACACAATCAACGGGCGCTTGGACGGGCTTGAGGCTGGGCAGAAAGCACTTGCCAGCGACGTGAAAGAACTCGGTCGCGACGTGACGCAACTGCGGAGCGACGTGACGGAACTACGGAGCGACGTGACGGAACTACGGAGCGATGTGACGGAACTGCGGACCGGGGTGACGGCGCTCTCAGTCGGTCAGCACAAACTCGAGGTGAGATTCGAGGATCGGCACCAAGTCGTCTTAGCGATCGCCGACGGATTGCATCTGCTCGGCGAGCAAATGGAACGCGGGTTCGCAGAGGCCCGTCGCGAGAATCGTGAAACAAACGCCAAGCTCGACACGTTCATTCGCGCACAATCACGGACCTAAGAGGTTGTCGACGCCAGCAATCCGCTACCCTTGCCGAGTACTCCGCTCGCGAATTCGTGTTGCAGTATCCGCGGCTCGTCCAAACCCATACCGCCTGTATGTTCCAGCGATAACCGAGGCAGGAACTAGTGCGCATGGTCAAAGCTGTGACGAATCTCGTATTGGCGATAGTGGTTCCATTCGCGACAATCAGCGCGATTGCCTTCGTTCTCAATCTGCATGACGTGAAGGCATGGCTTCGTCAGTTCTCGCCGTTCCTATTAATAGCAGAGCAGTTGACGATTCCATTGGCGGCTGCGCTTGGTTTTGCGTTTGTCGTCCGGCTCACCGAGCAGTCAGGTCAACGGTGTCAAGGCGTTGGATTCAGATCGGACTTGCGATCGTGTATTTTCCGCTGACTTGTTACCTGATGATCTATTGGCTTGTCGGCCGGGCAGGAGGGATTTGACAAGTCGCCTTGAGAAATGTGGCTCTGCGTTCTCAGCGGTTTCTGCGTTTACCGTCGTCGCGGCCGTTCGGTACCAGTCACCAGCCACGAGCCACCAGCCTCAACCCTTCCGGAGCGCCTTCATGTCCTTCATCGCAGGCCTTCCGTATCCGTGCTCCATCGCGGCCATGTCGAGATCGGTCGTCTCGATGTCCGTGATCGACAGCAGCGGAAACGGCGACAGCTCGCGCAGATCGATCGCTTTCAGGTACCCGCTGCAGTTCGCGCAGACCTCGATCCGCCGGTCCTTCCGCTCCGGATCGGGCGCAGCCGTGACGAACTTGTCGCCGGTCTCGTCGCAGTAGATGCACGAGTAGGCCGTCCGCTCCCACGCGCTCGAACAGAACGAGCAGCGCAGCGTGCGATGGCCGCCGACGACTTCCGCGACCGCCGGCCACGATCCGCACGCCGGGCAGTACCCGCGGTGCCACTGATCGAGCGCCGCCGCCAGCTCGCCGCTCGCGTTGGCGAACAGCGTCCGCTGCAGCAGGTGCACGAACGGGCTGACCGCGAGCTCGCCGACGAGCCACAGCAGATCCGGGGACAGGCCGCGATGGAACGCGCCGCTGCGAATCACGTTCTGGTCGCGTGTGAGCGACGCGGTCAGCAGCGACCCGGGCTCGATCGCGCCGCCCGCGAGCGCCTCGCGGATGTGCGTCGCCGCCTCGCCCGCGCCGCCCGTGGCGAGCGTCTCGCACATCTGCAGCAGCGGCGGCGTCAGCGTCGGCACCGGCAGCGGAATCGGTTCGCCGGCGATCACGGGAACGCCGCGCGCCAGCTTCGCGGCGAGGTACTTGGGCGGCAGCGAGAGCCGCGGCATCCTGCCCTGCTCGAGCGCGCCGGAGAGATCGAGGACGAGCGTCAGCAGCCCGCGCTGGAGTTCGATGGCCGGCGCCAGATCGGGCCGGGTCTCGACGATGGCGCGCCAGCGATCCTCGGCGGAATGCAGCAAATCCGGCCGGATTCCGGGCGAAACGGGCACGTACGGCATGTGGGGTCTGGAAGTATACCAACCGGGTTGTTGCTATAATGTTGGCATGATCAACGTGTCACCGACGGCGGCGGAGAAAATCAACGAGCTGCTGACCGAAGAGAACCGGGCCGGCAGCGGACTGCGCGTGTTCGTTCAGGGCGGCGGCTGCTCGGGCTTCCAGTACGGCCTGATGATCGAAGAGAACGGCCAGGGCTCGGGCGATCAGGTGTTCGAATCGAACGGCGTCAAGCTGTTCGTCGATCCGATCAGCATCCGGTACCTGAGCGGCGCGGAAGTGGACTTCGTGGATACGGTCACGGGCGGCGGCTTCACGATCAAGAACCCGAACGCGACGTCGACCTGCGGCTGCGGTCAGTCCTTCAGCGTTTAGTTGGAACGTCCCCTTCCCGATCTCACGCGCCTGCGTCCCGCGGGCGGGAAGCGCTCCACCAAACGAGACCGCATCCTGACGGTGTTTCTCCGTCAGGAAGGGCACGTCAGCGCCGACGAGCTGGTCGACTTGGTGCGCCGCGAAGCGCCCGGCATCGGGCGCGCCACCGTGTACCGCACGCTGCAGTGGATGGTCGGCGCCGGCGTCGCGCGCAAAGTCGATTTCGGTGAAGGGCGGTCGCGGTTCGAGGCGTCCTACCGGCATCCGCGGCATTTCCACCTCATCTGCTCGTCGTGCCATCGCTCGTCCGAATTCCTGAGCTCCGACGTCGAGTCGCTGATGGAAGAGATCGCCGCCGCGCGCCACTTCGCGCCGACGCAAGCCGTCGTCCAGATTCACGGGACGTGCGAGGAGTGCCGCACCGGCAGGAAGACGCCGCCGGTCGACGGCGCGACGACCGAGCTGGTGTTCGCGCGCGACGCGCTGCGCATGGCGATCGCGACCGAGCGGAGCGGCCTCGAGTTCTACACGCGCGCGGCGTCGCAGACGACAGATCCGCGGGGCCGGACCGTGTTCCAGAAGCTCGCGGCCGAAGAGAAGGAGCACCTCGGCACGCTGCAGAAGCGCTATCGCGAGCTGGCGGCGAAAGATCCGCAGCTCGACTCGCGGCCGACGTTTCTGTTCTTCAAAGGCGCCGCGAGCGGGTTGTTCGCCGCGGGCGCCGAGGAGCTCCGCAAGGGCGGGGCGGACGACGAGCAGGCGCTGCTCATCGGCATCCGCTGCGAGCGCGGCTCGCACAAGTTCTTCAAGCGCTACGGCGAGCGGTTCGAGGATTCCGAGGGCAAGCAGATCTTCCTCGAGTTCGCCGACGAGGAGCGCACGCACCTGGAGCTGCTGATTCGCGAGTACAAGGCGCTCCGCGATCGCCAGGGCGCGCGCGCGAGGAAAGCGGCGGCGCGCCGATGATCGATCTTCACACGCACACGACGGCGTCCGACGGGCGGTTGTCGCCGTCGCAGCTCGTCGCGCGCGCGGCGTCCGCCGGCGTGACGGTGCTGGCCGTCACCGACCACGATACGGTCGCCGCGTGCGGCGCCGTCGCCGATGCGTGCGCGAAGGCGCGGATCACGTTCGTCCCCGGCATCGAGATCACCGCGGTGCTGATGGGCGACGACATCCACATGCTCGGCTATTTCTTCGATCCGCAGTCGCCGGCGCTCGCGACGTTCCTGGAATCGCAGCGGCGCCGGCGCATCGATCGCGTGCGCGAGATGGTCGATCGTCTGGCGCGGTTCGACATCCATCTCGACGTCGAGGCGATTCTGCGGCCCGGACTCGAAGACGCGACGAAATCCGTGGGCCGGCCGTGGATCGCGCGGGCGCTGATCGCGGGCGGGCACGTCGCGACGATGGACGAAGCCTTCGATCGCTGGCTCGCGCGCGATCGCCCCGCCTTCGTGCCGCGCGCGGCCGCCGTGCCGGCGGAAGTCATCGCGCGTATCCACGACGCGGGCGGCATCGCGTCGATCGCGCATCCGGGTCTGCTCGGGCACGACGAATGGATTCCGGGGTTCGCGGGCGCGGGCCTCGACGCCATCGAAGCGCATCACTCGCGCCACGACGCCGAGACGACGTCGCACTACCGTCTGATGGCCGAACGGATGCAGCTGGCGATCTCGGGCGGCTCGGATTTTCACGGCGACGATTCCCACGGCCCGGCGAATCCAGGCGCCGTCACGTTGCCGCGCGCGGATTTCGATCGGCTGGCAAGGGGGACGGGTCTCGCAATGAATCGACGGCGAGACCCGTCCCCCTCCTAAAGGAGCGATTGCTTGGCTCAGGCGCTGATTACGTCCGTCCTCTTCGGTCTTGTCGGCCTCGTCGTCACGGCGTTTCTCGGCCTGCGCGGCACCGATATCACGCGCCACATTTCCTACGGGTTCTTTTCGGCGTTGGTGACCCTGCTCGCGCACTCGATGATGATGTTCTACCTGATCGGCAAGGGGAAGGCCGTCAAGGACGCGATGGCCGAGCACAACGTGACCGGCGACTACTACCGTCGCATCGCCGCCGCGCGCAAGCCGGTGTTTTCGATTGGCACTTTCGCGATGGCCGTCACGATGGTCGCCGCGATCATGGGCGCGAGCGTCGACACGGGCGTGCTGCCGCCGATCGTCCACGCGATGGTCGCGTACGGCGCGATCGCCTGTAATCTCGCCGCCCTGAAGATCGAGATCTCCGCCCTCATCGCATCGAGCGCCATCGTCGACGAGGTCAATCGTCAGATCCACTCGTGACGGCCGCCATTCTCGAAATCGCCGGCGTCTCGAAGGACTATCGCGGGCTTCGTCCGCTGCGTATTCACGAGCTGACCGTCGCCGCGGGCGAGCCTGTCGCGCTCCTCGGGTTCGATCAGCCCGCCGCCGAAGTGTTCATCAATCTCGTCACCGGCGCGTCGCTGCCGGACGCGGGCCACGTCCGCCTGTTCGGACGAGCGACGAGCGAGATCGCCGACAGCGCGGACTGGCTGGCGACCGTGGATCGCTTCGGCATCGTCAGCGAACGCGCGGTCCTGCTCGAACAGCTGACCGTGATCCAGAATCTCGCGATGCCGTTCACGCTCGACATCGAGCCGCCGGGCGACGACGTTCACGCCCGCGCCGCGCGCCTCGCGAGCGAGGTCGGGCTGCCCGAGTCGACGTGGACGCGGCCCGTGGGGGAGCTCGACGTCGCCGCGCACGTCCGCGTGCGTCTCGGCCGCGCGCTCGCGCTCGACCCCGCGGTCCTGCTGCTCGAGCACGTCAGCGCCGGCTTATCGCCGGCTGACGCGGGGACGCTGGGCGGCGACCTGCGAGCGCTCGCCGGCCGGCGTGGCGCCGCCGTCGTCGCGGCGACGGCGGATGAGGGGTTTGCCGGCGCGGTCGCTTCGCGCGTGCTGGCGCTCGACCCGGCAACCGGCCGGTTTCGCGATCATCGCCGTTCCGGGTGGTTCGGACGGCGTCTCGGATAAAATGGGTCTTCAAAGGAGTGGTGTTCTCATGAGTCTCAAAAAGCAGCTCGGGCTGTTCGTTCTGATCCTGGTGACCGCGTTTGCGACTGGCGCCAGCGCGCAGACGAAGAAGCCTGCCGCGAAGAAGGCCGCCAAACGCGTGTTCTTCATCGAGCCGAAGAACGGCGACACGGTGTCGAGCCCCGTCCACATGAAGTTCGGCAGCGAGGGGATCGAGATCGCGGCGGTGCCGCCGGGCGACATCACGACCGCGCGCCCCGGGATCGGGCATTACCACATCGGCATCGGCGTCAGCTGCCTCCCGTCGGGCAAAACGATCGTGAAGGGCACGCCGTCGTGGGTGCACTTCGGCGACGGGAAATCGGAGTTCGACGTGCAGCTCACGCCGGGCACGCACAAGATCGCGCTGCAGATCGGCGACGACCTGCACAAGACCGTGGCTGGTTTCTGCCAGACGATTACGCTGCACGTGAAGTAACGGGGAGGGGACGGGAGTCGCAGTCCTGTCTGTCGTAGGGCGGGTCCTTTCGGACCCGCCTGCCCGTACAGCGACTCCCGTCCCCTCCGTCTCGACTCCTTACGTATGCGCTTTCACGTCTCGACGTGGACGTTCCAGGCGCCCCGGCCCGAAACCGGCCGAAATCCCTGGAAATATGGCTGGAATGGAAATTGATAGGCACGTTCCGGGCACGCGTGTGCGCCAAAGGAGACTCGATGGCGACCGGATCTATCAAGCGACTCGTCCGTGACCGGGGGTTCGGGTTCATTCGCGACGACGGCGGGCAGGAGTGGTTCTTTCATCGGAGCTCGGTCCAGGGTAACTTCGACCAGCTGAATGAAGGTCAACGCGTCTCGTTCGACGAAGAGCCGTCAGCGAAAGGCCCCCGCGCGGGCAACGTCCGCAGCGAAGGCTGACGGACGTTCGTGATCACACTCGTTCTGTTCGACATCGACGGTACGCTTGTGCTCACCGGCGGCGCCGGCCTGCGGGCCATGGCGCTGGCCTTCGAAGAACTGTTCGACGTTCCTGACGCCTTCCGCGGCATGCAGATGGCCGGGCGCACCGACGCGTGGATTCTGTCCGACGCGGCGGCGGCGCACGGCATCGCGCGGGACTCCCCGGCCCTCGCGCGCTTTCCCGACGTGTATCTGCGTCATCTCACCGCGGAGATCGAGAAGCCGCATCCGCGCAAGAACGTGATGCCCGGCGTCCGCGATCTGCTGGACGCGCTCGCGCAGCGCGACGACGTGTACGTGGCGCTGCTGACGGGCAACTACGAAGCCGCGGCGCGCGTGAAGCTCGAGCACTTCGATCTCTGGCGGTACTTTCCGTGCGGGGCCTTCGGCGACGGCGCGGCCGATCGCAATCAGCTCGTGCCGAAGGCGATCGCGCGCGTCGCCGCGGCGGGCGGCCCGGCGTTCGCGGCGCGCGACGCGGTCGTCATCGGCGACACGCCGCTCGACGTCACGTGCGCCAAGATCCACGCCGCGAGAGCCGTCGGCGTCGCCACGGGACCGCACGCGATCGACGAGCTACGAGAGGCGGGCGCCGACGTCGTCTTCTCCGATCTCAGCGAGACGACACACGTGCTGCGCGCCCTCAATCTCCCGATCGAATCTGAATTCTGAAATCTCAAGAACTCTTTGGCGGAAGCGCCTGGGAGTCGAACCCAGCCCCCCCGCGTGAGCGGGGAGCGACCGATTTTGAAGACCGGGAGGGCCACCGGGCCCCGTTCGCTTCCAAGAGAATTCTAAATTGCGGAGTGAGGATTGCGGAATGAATTGCGGAGTGACGATTGAGGATTGAGGATTGCGGATGTCGCGGATTCTTCAATCCGCACTCCGCAATCCTCACTCCGCAATGACTAGCCTTCGATTAGCCTGACGTCGCCCGCCCGCGGGCCCTTCTGTGATTCCTCGGGCGTGAACTCGACGCGCTGGCCTTCGCGCAACAGCTCAAACACCGCGCCCCGGACGGAGCTGCGGTGAAAGAAATGCTCGATCCCGCCCTCGTCGCGGATGAACCCGAACCCTTTGTCGATGAGGAGCCGTGCGATTGTCCCGGTTGGCATAACCCGAAGCCCTCCCGTTCCGAACCCCCCAGGGATATCCCAAGGGAACTCGGCCGGTTTTGGGCGCCTGCGAAAGGTCCGAACGCCGTCGGGACGCGAGGCCGGCCGAGTGTCTCCAGCTGTAACAAAGCTGGGAAATCGGGGCCAGCATAGGCAGTTCAGTACCCGAAGTCAAGCAGAGGCCGAGATTTAGCGGAATGGTATCGGTTGGGATACCTGCCAGGTTTCGACGTCTTCCTCCTCGTCGTCGTCTTCGTCCGATTCCTCGTCGTCCTCGTCGAAATCGTCGTCTTCATCGAGGTCGTCGACATCGTCGTCGAGATCGTCGTCAAGAATGTAACGAGGCATAAAGAAAAAGACCGGGCAGACCGACTACGTCGAGGGCGCGGGTCCGGTGGCTTTGGGTTTCTCGCGGTTGGGCGGCGGATACGTCGTCCAGAAGTGCCGGCCGCACTTCGGGCAGACCCAGAACTGGTCGGGCGTCCACGGCCGATCGGGCGCCGGATCGCGCATTTCCATCTGCGTGCCGCAGCGCATGCAGCGGATGTGGAGTTCAGCGTCGCTCATGGCCGCGATTCTACCCCGGCTTTCATTACTATGTGGCGCGAGCCCTTGATGACTTGTAGCGCGAGCCTTTCAGGCGGGCGATCCTCATGATCCCGGCCCTCGTCCTGGCCGCTGGCCGTTCCTCGCGCATGGGGCGCGCGAAAGCGTCGCTGCCGCTCGGCGGCGACGACACCTTCCTGACGCGCATCGTCCGCACGTTTCTGGACGCCGGCGTCGACGACGTCGTGGTCGTCGTGGGCCACGACGCTGACGACATCGTCCGGACGTTCGCGGCGAGCGGACTGCCGGCGCGCTTCGTCGTCAATCGCGAGTACGACCGCGGTCAACTCTCGTCGCTCGTCGCCGGCCTCGGCGTCGTCGATCGGCCGGGCGTCACCGCCGCGCTGGTGACGCTGGTCGACGTTCCGCTCGTCTCGGCGGCCACCGTGCGCGCCGTCGTTGACTGCTATCGCCGCACCCACGCGGCCGTCGTGCGCCCGACGTCCGGCGCGCGGCACGGCCATCCGCTGCTCATCGATCGATCGCTGTTCGCCGAGCTGCGCGCGGCCGATCCGGCGACCGGCGCGAAGCCGATCGTGCGCGCGCACGCGTCGGCGGCCGGCGATCTTCACATCGGCGACGAGGGCGCTTTCGCGGACATCGACACGGAAGAGGAATACGCGCGGCTGCTCAGGAGAGCCGGGCAGTGAACTGGCTGCTCGGCCTGGCCGCCGCCGCGCAACTCACCGCCGCCGCGCCGGCGCCGCCGAGCGAGTACACGGTTGACCGGTGGACGGTCGAAGACGGTCTGCCGAACAACGCGCTGAGCGATGTGATGCAGAGCCGTGACGGCTATCTCTGGATCGCGACGTGGGCGGGGACGGTGCGCTTCGACGGTGTCCGCTTCACGCGCGTGGCGGAAGACCTGCCTAACGACCACGCGCGCGCGCTGCTCGAAGATCGAAGCGGCGGGCTCTGGATCGGCGTGAGCGGCGGCGGGCTGGCGCGGCTGCAGGGCGGTCGCGTCAGCGACGTCTTCACGATCGCGCAGGGCCTGGCCGGCAACGACGTCCGCGCGCTCGCCGAGGATGGAGACGGCCGGATCTGGGCCGGCACGGAGAACGGCATCAGCGTCATCGCGTCGGGCCGGGTGACGACGTTCCGCGCGCCTCGCGATCTGCCCGGCAACACGATCAACGCCCTCGCGCGCGGGCGCGACGGCCGGATCTGGATCGCCACCTCCGAAGGGCTGTGCCAGACAAAGGCGCTGCACCTCGCGTGCACGCCGCTCGGGACCTTCACCGGCCGGCCGAAAACGATTCTCGAAGATCGCGCGGGCCGGCGCTGGGTCGGCACGGACGCCGGCGTGTTCTCCATCGCCGGCGGAGGATCCCCGTGCGGCGGGCTCGGTTGCTTCCCGGGCCGCGAGGTGAGCGCGCTGCTGGAAGCGCGCGACGGAGGCATCTGGGCGGGATTCGCCGACAGCAGCGTCGCGCTCATTCGCGATCGTGTGGTCGAGCGGCTCGGCCCCGCGGACGGGCTGCCGGCGGGCGGACCCGTCGTGGCGCTGCATGAAGATGTCGAAGGCAGCGTGTGGGTCGCGACGTACAACGGCGGGCTCGGGCGGCTGAAGCCGAAGCGCGTCACCATGTACTCGACCGCGCACGGACTGCCGGCCAAGGTCGTCGGCTCCATCGTGCAGGATGCGGCCGGCACGATCTGGGCCGGCGCGCAATGCGGTCCGGTCTCGGAACTCCGAAACGGCCGCTTCGAGCCGCGCTTCGCCGAATACACCAAAGACGCGTGCGCGTGGACGCTCTGGCCGGCGCGTGACGGCGCGTTGTGGATTGGGACGCGCGGCAACGGCCTCTTCCGCTGGGCCGGCGGGCGCATGGAACACTTCGAGAAGGCGAACGGCCTGTCGGACGACTACATCTGCGGCCTGTTCGAGGATCGCCAGGGCCGCCTCTGGATCGGCACCGAAACGGGCGGGCTCCACGTGTATGCCGACGGACACCTCTCGCGCGCCTACGGCGCCGCGGACGGCGTCGCCACCCACGATCTCGCGAGCTTCGCGCAGGATCGCGAGGGCCGGGTGTGGATCGGATCCAACGCGAACGGCTTGTCGGTGTTCGAGCACGGCGTCTTCCGGACGCTGCGCGGAGCCGACGCGCCGCCGACGGGCAACATCGCGGGCCTGCTGGTCGACAGCCGCGGCGATCTCTGGATCGGAAGCGCGGCGCACGGCCTGTTCCGGCGGCGCAACGGGAAGTATCAGCCGTTCGGCGCCGACCAGGGACTCGGCGACCGGCTGGTCGCCGTGATGCTCGAGGATCGCGAGAGCAACCTCTGGGTCGGCACCGCACGCGGCATTTCGCGGTTGCCGCGGAATCGCATCGACGAAGTCGCGGACGGCCGCCGCGCGTCGCTCGATCCGATCATCCTCGATCGCAGCGACGGCCTGCTCAACGTCGAAGGATCGGGAGGCGGCCTCGATCCGTCCGGTCTGCGGGACCGCGACGGGCGCCTCTGGTTCTCCACGATCGACGGCATCGCCGTGATCGATCCCGCGACGTTCCGCACCAATCGGATCGCGCCGCGCGTGCTCGTGGAAGACGTGATCGCCGGCGGCCTCCCGTCGCCGCGCGCCGCCGACGGCACGGTCCACGTGGCGCCGGGCACGCCGTCCATCGAAGTGCGCTACACCGCGTTCAGCTTCCTCGCCCCGCAGAAGGTGCGGTTCAAGTTCCGGCTGCGCGGCTACGATCAGGACTGGCGCGACGTCGACACGCGCCGCGTCGCGTATTACACGCGGCTCCCGCCCGGCGAGTACACGTTCGAGGTGCTGGCGGCGAACAACGACGGGCTGTGGAGCTCCGCGCCGGCGACGCTCGGCTTCGTGGTCGCGCCGTTCTGGTGGGAACGCCGGCCGGTCCAGGCCGCGGCGACGTTGCTTCTGCTGGTGATGGGCGGTGTCGCCGTGCGCCGCGTGTCGCTGCGGCGCGCGCGGGCGCGCCTCGCCGAGCTCGAGCGCGAGCAGGCGCTCGACCGCGAGCGCGAGCGCATCGCGCGCGACCTGCACGACGATCTCGGCTCTCGCCTCACGCACATCGCGATCATGGCGGATGCGCCGGGCGCGAACGATCGCGACGGCCGCATCGCCCGCGCGGCGCGCGACGCCGTGCAGACGATGGACGAGCTCGTGTGGGCCGTAAACGCGCGCAACGACACGGTCGAGGGGTTCGCGCAGTACCTCGCGCAGTTCGCCGAAGAGCACGTCGCGGCGGGCGGCCTGCGGTGCCGGCTGCTCGTGCCGCCCGATCTTCCGGCGCGCACCCTGGGCGCCGACGTGCGGCGGCACCTCTACCTCGCGTGCAAGGAAGCCGTCAACAACGCCGTCAAGCACGCGCGCGCGTCCGAGATTCGCGTCGGCGTCCGCGTCGACGCCGACGCGCTCGTCGTCGAAGTCGTCGACGATGGGCGCGGACTGACAAAAGAAGACATGGACCCGACGGGGAACGGTCTGAAGAATCTCCGTGAAAGGATGGATGCCGCGGGCGGGACCCTTGCGTTGGAGTCCGCTCCGGGCCGCGGCACGCGGATCATCTTCACGACGCCGCTGTGAGGCACATGGATATGCACTGTGCGGGTGAGCGGCGCTGATCCATAGTCCGAATGCGAACATGTCTGCGATTCGCGTCGCGATCGTCGAGGACGACGCACCGCTTCGCGCGGCCTTCACACGCCTGATCGACGACGCGGACGACATGTCCTGCGAGGGCGCGTTCGCGTCCGCGGAAGAGGCCCTGGATCGGCTGCCGGCCAGCGCGCCGGACGTCGTGCTCATGGACATCAATCTTCCGGGAATCAGCGGGATCGAGTGCGTCCGCCAGCTGCGCGCGAAGAACGTCGATTCGCAGATCGTGATGCTGACGACGTTCGACGACGCGACGTCGGTGTTCGAGTCGCTGAAGGCCGGCGCGGCCGGGTACGTGCTCAAGCGATCGCCGGCGCCGGAAATCCTCGCGGCGGTCCGCGACGTGGTCGCCGGCGGCGCGCCGATGAGCGGCGCCGTGGCGCGCAAGGTCGTCCAGTTCTTCGGCCAGCGCGGCCCCGCGCCGGAAGTGGAGTCGCTGACCGACCGCGAGCGCGAGGTCCTCGTCGCGCTCAGTCAGGGCCAGCAGTACAAAGAGGTCGCCGACACGCTGGGCATCAGCATCAACACGGTCCGCAAGTACATCAAGGCGATCTACGAGAAGCTGCACGTCAACACCCGCCTCGACGCGATCTCGAAGCTCGGAAAGGTTTAGCTGTCAGCTATCAGCTGTCAGCTGTCAGTCCCGAACCCTGAACCCCGAACCCTGAACCCGGTACCCGGTACCCGGTCCCCGCCAGGCACATCTTCATGCACCACACGAACATGCACTTACGTGCGTCCGGTGCGGTCGCGATACTTGCCGCTCATCAGACTTAAGTAGGACCGCCGGATCTCGTCCGGGTGGGGGGACCTCGATGAGCGATCACGCACTGACACGCAGGGACTTCGTCGCGCGCGCCGTCGCCGCCATCGGCGGCCTCGCGGCGGTGCCGCCGATCCTCGAGCGGCTCGGGCTGCTCGACCAGGCGCTGAAGGCGACGCCCGATCTCACGCATGACACCATCAACGGGCTGGGCGCGTTCCTGATTCCCGGGCCCGACGCGTACTCCGTGGCGCAGGGCGTCACCGCGCCCGATCCCGGCGCGATCGGATTCGGCGCGACCGACGCCTACATTCACGCGCTGAATTACGACTTCCTGTTTCTCCCGACGCTCGCGGATTCGGTGGCCGCGCTGCTCAACGACGTCGCGCTGACCGTCAACCCGTCGTCGGCCACCGGCGTCTTCCAGTCGGCGTTCGCCAATCTCTCGTTCGCGGACAAGGCGAAGGTCTTCGAAACACTCGACGGCGATTCGCAGTACGACGACTTGCGCAATCTGATCAGCATCGTGCCCGGCCTGCTCGTGTTCGTCGCGTTTTCCGAGGCGCCGGTCTGGGATCGCGCGACGCGCACGCTGACGGGCATGCCGGGCGCGTGGACGCTCGCCGGCTATCCGGGACCCGCCGAAGGCCGGGACGAGTTCATCGGTTACTACGAGAACCGGAGGAAAGCCGATGCGTGACGTCATCATCGTCGGCGCCGGCGGCGGCGGCGCGGTGGTCGCCAAGGAGCTCGCGGCGCAGGGGCTCGACGTGCTGCTGCTCGAAGGCGGTCCGCGCAACGCGCATCCCGAGACGGACTGGTCGCACTACGAGATCGATCAGACCGATGCGGTGCAGGGCAACTTCCGCTGGGGCCCGGCCGATCGCACGCGATCGCCGTGGACGCGCGACATCAAAGGGCCGGGCGTCATCTGGCAGGTGTCGGGCGTCGGCGGCACGACGCTGCACTACTTCGCGAACTGTCCGCGCGCGCTGCCCGGTAGCTTCCACGGTTACTCCGGGCCGGACGCGGCGGCCTACGATCGCGAGCACGAATACCCGTTCAGCTACCGCGAGCTGCTGCCGTACTTCGA
>JAIQFX010000121.1 GCA_020073005.1 Terriglobia bacterium
CCGAAGCCGCGCGGCGGATCATCGCCACCGTGGATCCCGCGCAGCCGATCTCGAGCGTGCGGACGATGGACGACCTCATCGATCTCGACGTGGCGGATCGGCATCAGCAGATGCTGCTCCTTGGCGGATTCGCGGCGCTCGCGCTGATCCTCGCGTCGGTGGGTCTCTACGGTGTGCTGTCGTACGCCGTCACGCAGCGGAGCCGCGAGCTCGGTCTGCGGATCGCGCTCGGCGCGAGCACGGGATCGGTGATGCGCATGGTCGTCGGACGCGGTCTCGCGCTGACGGCGATCGGGCTGACCCTTGGCCTTGGGCTCGCGTGGATGAGCGCGCGGACGCTGCAGTCGTTGCTGTACGGCGTGACCGCCGCCGATCCAGCGACGTTCGCGGGCGTGGTGGGATTGCTGGGCACGATCGCGCTGGCGGCGTGTTATCTCCCCGCGCGCCGTGCGTCGCGCGTGGATCCGATGGTGGTGTTGAGAGATGAGTGAGACTTGTAGCGCTACGTCTTGGATTTCGGCTTCAGGATCACGTACGCAGGCAGGCCGACCGCGTCGAACTTCTGCATGACAGGCTTGGCGGGCGGGGAGTCGGGGTCTTCGGCCTGGAACTTGATCTTCACGTAGCCGGCGAGCGCGGCCTTCACGCTCTCGTTCTCGAGCGTGGTCTTGTCCATCGTCAGGCAGTTCTTGCACCACGTCGCCCACATGTCGATGAGCACCGGCTTCTTCTCGCGCTGCGCGAGGTCGAGGCCTTCGGCGAGCGACGCGTGCCAGCCGGCTTTCAACTGCGCTTCGACGCTCGCCTGCACCGCGGATGAATCGACCCAGCGGCTCGAGAAGATGTCGTACGCCTCGTAGCCGTAGTAGACGGCGGTCGCGATGATGAACACGCCCATCACCTGCTTGACGCGGACCATCCACATGCCGGGCTTCGGCAGCGACGCGAGGCCGGCGCCGGCGATCGGCCACGGAATCGCCATGCCGAGGCCGAGGAAGAACGGCAGCGCGAGCGCGATCTTCGTGCCGGTCGCGTAGAGGCTGCTCGAGAACAGCACGACCTGGATGACGACGGGCGCGACGCAGGCGCCGGCGAGCAGCGCCGCGACGGCGCCCATGCTGAACGCCAGCGCGACGCTGCCGCGACTCTGGCCGGGATTGAAGCTGCCCGAGTATTTCGAGAAATCGATCAGCAGCACGTCGAACATCGCGAGGCCGAGCACGACGAAGAGAATCGCGATGCCGAGATTGAACCACGGCGACGAATTGATCGTGCCGAAACTGCCGGCAGTGAGGATCACGATAACGCCCAGAACGCCGTAGACGACGGCCATCGCGGCGCCGTACGCGGAGCCGAGCACGAACCCGCGTGCCTTCGATCCGGCCTGCGCGCCGGCGCCGATGATCGCGAGGTTGATTGGAATCATCGGCAGGACGCACGGCGTGAGGTTCAGCGCGAGACCGCCGATCAGGACCAGCAGCAGGATCATCAGCGGTCCGCGGCCCTCGAAGAGTCCGCGTTCCTTCACGCCCGTTTCCGCGTTGCGGATGAACTTCAGGAATTCGTCGGAGCCGAGATAGCCGCCGGTAGTGCCTTGAACCACGAACGCATCGAACTTCGCAAGGTCTGTCGCGCTGACTGAACCGGCGGCCGACGCCGGGCGCGGCGCGGCGACGACCGCGGACGGCGCGGATCCACGGCCGAAGGCGATCGCGCCGAACACCTCAGGATGTTGCGTCGCTCCAGCCGCGGACGCGACGCGCAGCTTCCATTCCACGGACGCCGTGGTGGGCGCGTAGCACATCGTCGCGTCGCACGCCTGATAGCGCAGATGCGCCGGCACGACGAGATCGCCCGACGGCACGCTCGACGCGATCGCGAGCTGCACGCCGATGGCGAACGTCTGCTCGAAGACGGCGAGCGGCTGATCCTGGCCCTGCTGCTTGAGATCGGTCGACGGCGGAAAGACGATCTCGCTGACCGTCACGCCGGCCGGCGCGTCGATCGTCAGCTCCGTCGGGATGAGCAGCGGATCGCGCGGCGTGTTCGATTGGGTGTGGAGGCCTTCGGGGAGCGAGACCGTGAGAGCCACGCGCGCCGGCGATCCCGCGCGCACGCCGTCGGTTTCGGTGATCGGCGTGACGTCAGCGCGCGGGCGACGGAGCTGCGCGCTGACGTCTGCGGAAAGACATAAACCACAGAGGACACAGAGGACACGGAGGAAAACCCCATTGGGCACGTGTCGTTCCCTCCGTGTCCCCCGTGTCCTCCGTGGTTCCATCTTCGTTAGACCTGTTTCAACGGAATCGCGCCCGGCGGCATCGGCAGCGCGCTCGGATCCACGCTGCCTTTCACCGGCGGCAGATCCTGGTACATGAAGTCCCACTTCCACCGCTCCGACGGATTCGACGCCTGCAGCCAGTGCCGCGCTTCCATCGGACGTCCGAACGTCATCGACGGGATTCCATCGAGCGCCGGCACGCGAACGGCGATATCCGCGCGGACCGCGGCGGCGCTCGCATAGTCGAACGTCACGCCCAGCGCCGCGCCGACCGTCACGAGAATCTGCCAGTCTTCCTGCGCGTCGCCGGGTGCGGCGATCGCGCGCGACGTGCCTTGCAGCCGGCCGTGCTCGTTCGTATAGGACGCGTCCTTCTCGACGTACGATGCGCCGGGCAGGACGAAGTCCGCGACGCGCGTGAGATTCGTCTGCAGCACGCCCTGGACGATCAGCAGCGCCAAGGTGCCGCGCGCGCGCGCGTCGACGATCCACGACGTGTCGCCGAGCGAGCCCTCGGGGCCGGGATCGAACACGTAGAGCGCCGTCACGCGGCCGGCTTCGACGGCCTGCCGCAGCGCGGTCACGTCGGCCTCGCGCACGTCGGCGCCGACGCTGCCCGGCACCAGTCCGAAAATCCGCGCGCCGTTGACGTTCGGCGCGTCGACCGCCGGCACCTTGAACTTCGACGCCTCGGGTTGCGGCTTCTCGCGATACCGCCAGCCGACGCTGATCGCCTTCGGCCCGTTCTCGCCGATCAATTCCTCGCTGAGGCGCCGGAACAGGAACAGCTCTTCGTGCGACGCGTGCGCGGAGAGCAGGAAGCGGACGTTGTCGGGGTTCGCGGCGCCGACCGCGGCGAGCCGATCGCGCAGCGCGGTCAGCGCGTCATGCCACGGCACGGGCTTCTGCGCCACGAGCGGCCGGCGCAGGCGGCCGTCGCCCTCGATCCAGTGGTACTCGAACCGGCCGATGTCGCACATCCAGTAGCTGTTGACGTCGGGATTCAGGCGCGGCGTGAAGCGGATGAGCTGCGATCCCTTCGCCCATTCGGGCTTCGCCTTGATCCACGCCGTGATGTTGCAGCCCTTCGCGCACTGCGTGCAGATCGTGTCGGCCGCCTTCGGGTTGTCCCACGGCCGCGACTTGAAGCGGTAGTCGCGCGTCGTGATCGCGCCCACCGGACACACGTCCATCAGGTTGCCCGAGACGAGCGAGTGGACGCCTTCTTCCTGGAACGTCGCGATCTCGCTGCCGTAGCCGCGATCGATGATGTTGATCTGGGCGTCGCCGTCGATCTCGCGCATGAACCGCACGCAGCGCGTGCAGAGAATGCAGCGGTTGCGGTTCAGCATCAGCGTCGGGCCGAAATCGACGTCGGCCTTGACGCCGTTGCCGTCGAATTCGCGCCGCTGGAACTCCATCCGGCTCTGATCGCGGCCGAACTCGTACGAAAAATCCTGGAGCGGACACTCGCCGCCCTTGTCGCAGACCGGGCAGTCGAGCGGGTGATTGACGAGAAGGAACTCGAACACGCCCGCGCGCGCCTCGACGACTTCCTGCGTGCGCGTCGAGACGACCATGCCGTCGGCGCAGACGGTCGAGCACGACGTCTGCAGCTTCGGCATCTTCTCGATCTTCACGATGCAGACGCGGCACGAGCCGTCGACGCCGATGCCGGGGTGGTAGCAGTAGTACGGAACGGAAATGCCGCTCTCGATCGCCGCCTGCAGGACGGTCTTGCCTTTCTCGACGGTGATCTGCCGGCCGTCTATCGTCAGCGTGACGGTGTCCATATCCGCATGATCATATCAAGCTTTGCGGCATCTGATTGGTCGTTTGACAGACCGGCGATCACGCGCCTAGATTGATTTCGATCGACGGTTCCCCCACCTTGTCGATCGTCTGTTGGAGGCCTGAGATGTTTGAGGCCACCCGCGCGCGTTTCACCTTCGCCGGCGAATGGATGACTGCCGCTGCGTTCTTCGCGGCGACGCTGCTGATCGGCGTGCTGATCGTCCGCGAGCTGCGCGGCGCGCCCACGCGACTGCTGACGGACGCCGCCTCGGCGACGGTCGGCGTGGCCAGCGCCGCCGTGCCGCCGGATGCCGTGTCCGTGCCGAGCCTCGTGCTCGGCACGCATGACATCCGCGTCGGCGATCTGCGATCCGACGCGCTCGCGCGTCTGGATCCGTCGGTGAAGGTGGTGCGGCAATCGGAGGAGCGCGGTCCGCTCGGCCCGCGCGAAACGCGGATGCTTCAGCTCGGCGGGACGAGCTTCATTCTGGTGTTCGAGCCCTTCGAGCGGCGAGGGGAATCAAGAGTCGCCGCGATCTATCTGCAATAGGTGGGTTCAGGGTACCGGGTTCAGGGCTCTTGGTTCTGGGTTTCGTCAGCGTTTCGAGATCTCCGCCAGCGTCCCGTCTTCCTTGATTTCCACGCCGCGCAGCGTTCCCGTGAGCGTGACGCGCACGTCGACGGAGCGTTCCGTCACCGGCAGGACGACATCGACGGATTTCTTGTCCGCGTACTGCAGCGTGACGGTCAGGGGCACGTCGAACACGTCGCCGACCTGCTCGGCGTGCAGGACGACCTCGCTTCCTTCGACTCTGTAGCTGAACTTCAGCTTCGCCAGCTGCGTGCCGTAGATCCACTGCTCGAAGAACCGCTCGAGCGACCGGCCGCTTTCCGTCTCCATCGCCGCGCGCAGATCTTCGGTGCCCACCTTGTGGAAGCGTGAGCTGGCGTAGAACCGCCGCAGCCCCGCGAAGAACTTCTCGTCGCCGACGAGCCGCCGCAGCATGTGCAGCACGGCGGCGCCCTTGTTGTACACGAGCGCGCGGAACACGCGGCTCTCGTTGCGGATGTGGCCGAGGCGATAGCCCAGGTAGACCGGGCCCTGCTTCGACTCGTCCATCGCCCAGCGGCGCAGCTGCTTCAGCACCGAGGCGAACAGCTCGTCGCCGCGCTCGTGCTGCGCGTAGAGCGCCGCGAAATATTGCGCGAAGCCCTCGCTCAGCCACTGCTCGTGGTAATTGCGCCCGCCGACCGCCTGTCCCCACCACTGGTGCGCGAGCTCGTGCGCCAGGAAGAAATCGTTGAAGCCCGTGAACGACGCCGGATCGTTGCGCCACGACAACGTCGACGAAGGCAGCGGCTGGTTGAGCGCGGCGAAATAGGCCGGGCTGTGTCCGCCGGGCAGATCGTTCTCGACGAGCGCGATCGTGAAGCTCGAGTACGGACTGTCGCCGATCAGCGACGAGTAGAACGACGCGATGTCGCCGGCCCGCTCGACGAGATCGTGCCCGCGCTGCACCTGCCGCGGGTTGGTTTCGACCGACAGGTTGAGGCTGTGATACGAGATGCCGGTCAGCACGATGGGGTTCTCGCGCTCGGGCATCGGCAGCGCGAGCGTCACCGTCTCCGCGCGCATGAAGCGGCTGACGATGAACGCGAGATAGCGCAGCGGCTGCGACGCGCTGAACTGGTACACCTTGCGGCGCTGCGAGAGATCCTTGAGGTCCTTCGTGTCCTTCGTGGTCCCGGGCAGCAGCGCCGGAAATCCCGGCTCGAGCTCACCGCTCGCCACGCACTCGAGCGACGCCGGCACGGTGATGCGCAGCGTCGCCGTCGCGTAGTCCGTCACGGTCGCCTGCGGATACCAGTAGCTGCGATTGCTGTAGAGATAGCTGGGCTCGGCCTGAAACGCGGCGGCGACATCCTCGCCCTCCACGCGCTGGGCTTGCTGCATCGCAATGGTCTCGCGGTCCGGCGTCTGCGGCTCGAGGCGTCCGGCGTACGAGATGGTCAATGTGATCTGCGTGTCGCGCGCGACGGGCGTGGGCAGGTTGATGACCAGCGTGTTCTGATTCTTCACGCGGACGTAGAAGAGCCGCCCGTACTCGTAGCTGATGATCGACTGCACGGTGAGCGGATCGGCGAGCCGCATCGTGATCGCGCCGAGGATCGGCGCCTTGACCTTCAGGCGGACGATGGTGCGCCCGTCGATCCACATGCGGTCGGGCGTCGCGGCGACCTCGACGTCGTAGTGCAGGACGTCGTAGTCGACGAGATCGTCCTCGTTGTAGAAGCGCCCGCGCTGCGCGAGCCGATCCTTCGACGCGTAGATGGAGATGTTGTGGTGGCGCTTGCGGTCGAAGAGCGTGATGTCCTCGGCCTCGGTGCTCGACTTGGCGTAGGTGAGCGTGTCGTACTTCTTCGTCCGCAGCTCGGCGAGAAAGTCGCCGGGCTGCGGCAGCAGCGTCCACGCGTCGCGGCTGAGATCGCCGAGGTCGATCGCGAACGATTTCTGCGATTCCTCGCGGAAGACGTCCTGGGCGCGGCGCAGGTCGCGCGGGTCGACCGCCGCCGGCAGCAGCTGCGAGGCGACCACGGCGCCGTCGAAATCGGACGGATGGAGGCGGATGTAGGCCGCGTCGAAGCCGGCGTCCAGCGTTTCGCGTCCGCAGAAGATCTTCACCTGGCCTTTTTCCATCTCGGGCGCCGGATGGAAGTTGAACGTGCCGTGACCGATGAGCACGAGGCCCGTCACGCCTTGATCGATGTCCGCGACGAACACCGATCCGTCCGCGAGCGTGACGTCCAGATCCTCGGCGCTCAGTTTCAGATTGCGCGCGGTGAACTGCTTCGCGGGATTCAGCGACAGGCGATAGATGCTCTCGACCGACGTCACGCGCTCCTGATCGGCGATGGCCCACTCGCGGCCGCCGCCTCCCGGTTCGGTCACGCGGCGGACGTCGACGCGCCACGTCGCGACGCGCGAGCGCGATCCGAACTCGGCGAACGCGTCCACCCACAGGCGATAGCCGTTGCCGGGCAGCGTGCCGGCGAGCGGCAGCCGATCGCGCTCCTTGACGACGACGCGCGTGGCGCCGGGGATCAGCTCGCTCGCGGCGAAATCGCGCGCGCGCCCGCGATCGGCGCTGTCGGCCAGCAGCCCGAGGTACGCCGCGGCGTCACCGGCCTGCGCGACGCGCTCGACGACGTCGAGCAGCGTGCGCATTCCTTCGTCCTGATCCTGCGCCTGCAGCGGCCGGCTGACACCCAGCAGTATCAGCAGCGCCAGCAGCGCGGCACTCACGCGGGTCCGCATCATGCTGAATTCTTTATTTTAGGCTGAACGGAGCTCCACCACGGAGGACACGGAGGAAGTATTCCTGAATGTCGTATTAGTTCGCGGTGCGGCGCAGCAGAAGAATCGTGAGGTCGTCCTGCAGACGCGTGTCCACCGTGTAGTGCTCGACCGCGCGCACGACCGCCGTGCCGACGGCGGCCAGCGCCTGACGGTGGTTGTTCTTCAGCGCGGTTTCGAGTCCCGCCTCGTCGAACGGGATCCCGCGCGGATTTTCGGCCTCGGTGATCCCGTCGCTGTAGACGGCGACCAATTCGTCCCGTTGGATCACGACGCGTCCCGTCGAGTACGTCGAGTGGTCGAACATGCCGAGCGCGATGCCGCCGTCGCTCAACCGCTCGCACTGTCCGTCCGCGCGCAGCACCAGCGGTGGCGTGTGGCCGGCGCTCACGTACGTCAGCTCGCCCGTGAGCGGCTGATACACGCCGTAGAACAGCGTGATGAACCGCGTGCCGGGCGCGTGGCGGCACACCTGGACGTTGAGGCGCGTGATCAGATCCGCGGCTTCGAGTTTTTCATCCACGAGCGTCCGGAGCATCGCGAGCAGCAACGCCATCAGCAGCGCCGCCGGACTGCCTTTGCCCGCGACGTCTCCCAGCGTGATGACCAGCCGGCCATCGTCGAGCGGCAGGATGTCGTAGAAATCGCCGCCGACGGTGTTGGCCGGCCGGCTCATGCCGACGGTTTCGACGCCGGGCGCGCTGTAGACGCCGCTCGGCAGCATCGCCTGCTGGATGTCGCGCGCGATCTCGAGATCGTTCTTCAGCGACAGCCGGTCGGCGACTTCGAGCAGCACGAGCAGATTCATCAGCCCGAACGCGATGAGCAGCGACCACGTGCCCTGGCGAAACACGGGTCCGGGAATGCCGACGCTCATGCCGAACGGCAGGACGGCGACGTCGATCATGCCGATGCCGCGGAAGAGGTTGATCATGCCGATGAAGGCGAGGACGAGCGCGGCCGCGAAGACGATGCGCCGCGCCGGCGACAGCTTCATCGTGAACGCGAGGAACAGCGTGCGCGTGTGCACCCAGGCGCGCTTGTGCCAGGGGAGGCCCTTGACCGAGTCGGGGTCGACGCCGCGCGTGAAGAACTTGTAGGCCTCGCGCGTGTCGCGCGTGAAGAGGCGCTGGAGATCGTCGGCCTTCAGGTCCTTCGTGTAGGCGTTGAAGAAGGTCGAGACCTTCGACGTTGCTCGAGGCGCAGTCACTTCTTCCTTCTTCCTTCTAACTTCTAACTTCTAACTTTAACTTCTCAGAATCCCGAGCTCGCGGCCGACCTTTGCAAAGACGTCCAGCGCGAATTGAAGTTCCTCGCGCGTGTGCGTCGCGGTGACGATCGTGCGCACGCGGGCCTTGTCGCGGGCGACGGTGGGGAACGCGATGCCCTGCGCGAAGACGCCTTCCTCGAACAGCCGATCGGACAGTTTCATCGCGAGCGCGCCTTCGCCGGCGATGACCGGCGTGATCGGACTCTCGCTCAGGCCCGTGTTGAAGCCGAGCGCCTGCAATCCAGCCTTGAAGAAGCGCGTGTTCTCCCACAGCCGCTCGATGATCTGCGGCTCCTGCTCGAGGACGTCCAGCGCGGCGATGCACGCGGCGGCGACGGCCGGCGGATGCGACGTCGAAAACAGAAACGGCCGCGCGCGATGGTAGAGGAACTCGATCAGCGTGCGGCTGCCGGCGACGTATCCGCCGAGCGCGCCGATCGCTTTCGACAGCGTGCCGACCTGGACGTCCACGCGGCCGTGCACGCCGAAGTGATCGATCGTCCCGCGTCCGTTCTTCCCGAACACGCCGCTGGCGTGCGCATCGTCGACCATCATGATGCAGCCGAACTCTTCGGCCAGCGCGCAGAGCTCCGGCACCGCGCCGACGTCGCCGTCCATGCTGAAGACGCCGTCCGTGATCAGCAGCTTGCGCTGCGCGGCCGGCAGCTCGCGCAGCCGGCAGCCGTCGATGATGCTCGCGTGATTGAGCTCGTCCGAGACGACGACGTCGTCCTTGGTCAGGATCGCGGCGACCGTGCCCGCGTTCGCGGCGAAGCCGCTCTGAAAGACGACGACGGCTTCGGTCTTCTTGAAGTCGGCGAGCCGGCGCTCCAGCTCCATGTGGATGTCCATGGTGCCGGCGATCGTGCGCACCGATCCCGAGCCGACGCCGAGCCGGCGCGTCGCGTCGAGCGCGGCCTCGCGCAGCTTCGGGTGCGTCGTCAGGCCGAGGTAGTTGTTCGACGACAGATTGACGACGGAGTGGTGGTCGAACGTGGACTTGTGGGTCTGCTCGCCTTCGAGAATGCGCAGGCGCCGGTAGAGGCCCTGCTGCTTGAGCGAGTCCAGTTCGGTTGCCAGATACGTGAGCGGATCAGGTCGCATAGGTATAGACCGCGATTATAGTGAGTGGCATGACGTCGCGCCTACTTGCTGTCTGCGTCGCGATTGCCGCCGTGCTTGCACCCCGCGACGGCAATCTCTCGATCGCCACCGTCCTCGACGCCCTCGATCGCGTGCATCCGCTGCACGAATCATCCATCTCGCCTGATGGACGTCGGGTGGCGTGGGTCGAAGATCTGTCGCCGGACGGCGGGACGTCGGCGATCTACGTGCGTGACGTTCAGAAGAGCGACGCTCGCGCGGGAGCACCGCGCCGCCTGACGGCGGCGAACGACGGGGGTCCGCATCGCGAACGGGCGCTCGCGTGGTCCCCTGACGGTCAGACGCTCGCGTTTCTGTCGGACGCCGCCGCTCCCCCGCAACTGCAGCTCTACGTCGCCGACGTCAACAGCGGCACGGCCCGTCGCGTGACGAGCGTGACCGGTCAGCTGGCGCATCCGTCGTGGGCGCCTGACGGCAGACAGATCGCGGTCCTCTTCGTTTCCGGCTCGACGCAGGAGACGGGCGCGCTCGTCGCCTACAAGCCCGACGCCGGCGTCGTGGGTGAGGTCGTCGAGGAGCAGCGGATTGCGATCGCCGATCTGGCAGGCGGCATCCGCGAGGTGAGCCCGCCCAACCTCTATATATACGACTACGATTGGGCGCCCGACGGCCACGCGTTCGCCGCGGAAGCCGTCGAAGGATCCGGGACGAACAATTACTGGATCGCGCAGCTCTACGTGATCCGCGGCGACACCGGCACGGCCACGTCGATCTGGAAGCCGCCGCTGCAACTCGCGGGACCGCGCTGGTCGCCCGATGGACGGTCGATCGCCGTCATCCACGGGATCATGAGCGACGAGGGCGCCATCGGCGGCGACATCTACGTCGTGCCCGCGACAGGCGGCGCCGCCAGGAACATCACGCCGAACCTCGACGGCTCCGCGCGATCGTTGATGTGGCGGTCCGACGGCCGCATCGTCTTCAACGAGTACGTCGACGGCAGCTCGGCGCTCGTCACCGTCGCCGCGTCCGGCGGTCCTCGGACGACCGTGTGGTCGGCGGCGGCGCAGATCGCCGACGTCTCGATCGCCGCGCCGGGCGACGCGGCCGCAGCGGTCGTGCACTCGTTCGCGCACGCGCCGGAGGTCTTCGCGGGCCCCGTCGGTCACTGGACCGCGCAGACGTCGACCAACGCGTCGGTGACGGCGATGTGGGGTGACGGCCGCAGCCTGCACTGGACGAGCGACAAGTACAAGGTGCAAGGCTGGCTGCTCTACCCGGCGAATTTCGATCCGGCGAAGAAGTACCCGCTGGTCGTCTCGGTGCACGGCGGCCCCTCGTCGGCGAACTATCCGTCATGGCCCGCGCGGTGGAACGCGGTGCTCCCGAGCCAGGGCTACTTCCTGCTGCTGCCGAATCCGCGCGGCAGTTACGGCGCGGGCGAGGCGTTCACGCAGGCCAACGTGAACGACTTCGGCTACGGCGACATGCGCGACATCGACGGCGGCGTGGACGCGGCGATCGAGGCCGCGCCGATCGATCCCAACCGCGTCGGCATCATCGGCTGGAGCTACGGCGGCTACATGACGATGTGGGCGGTCACGCAGTCGACGAGATTTCGGGCCGCCGTGGCGGGCGCGGGCATCGCGAACTGGCAGAGCTACTACGGGCAGAACCGGATCGACACGTGGATGCTGCCGTTCTTCGGCGCGTCGGTGTACGACAAGCCCGAGGCGTACTCGCGGTCGTCGCCGATCACGTTCATCAAGAAGGCGAGGACGCCGACGCTCGTCCTCCACGGCGATCGCGATTCAGAAGTGCCGACGCCGCAGGGCTACGAGTTCTGGCACGCGCTCAAGGCGCTCAACGTGCCGACCGAGCTCGTGATCTATCCGGAGGAAGGCCACGCGATCGCGAAGCCCGAGCACCAGCGCGACATCGAAGAGCGGCTCATCGCGTGGTTCGACCGTTACCTGACGCCGCAATCTCCTCGATAACGACCGAGAGAATCGCCGCCGTTGGGATGGCGAGAATCGCGCCCGGCAGGCCGGACAACGCGCCGCCGATCAGCAGCGCGATCATGACCGCGACCGGACTGACGCCGACGCGCCGCTCCATGATCTTCGGGACCAGGACGTTGGCCTCGAGCTGGTGGAGGGCGACGAAGTAGCCGCCGGCGATCAGCGCCAGCTTCGTCGACACGGTGGCCGCGACCGCGACCGCCGCGATGCCGCCGATCACCGGGCCGACGATCGGAATCGTCTCGCCGAACGACGCCACCAGCGCGATCACGTAGAAGTACGGCACGCCCATCAGTCCCAATCCGATCGCGGCGAACGTGCCCATCACGGCCGCGAGGATGAACTGCGCGCGCAGCCACGCGCTGACCTTGACCACGGCTTCACGCGACGCCGTCTCGAACGCCGCGCGCCGCGCGACGGGCACGAAGCGCGCGAAGTACTCGGCCATCGCGTGCGCTTCGATGAGGAAGTAGAAGCTGAGGATCAGGATCGTGATGAGGCCGAACACGCCGCCGATCAGGCTGGACACGGCGACGAGCATCGTGCCGACCGCGTTGGAGCCCGACCCGCTCGGCGCGCTCTGCACCGCCTCGGCGAGCGTGACAGGCCTCGCCATCAGCTTGTACCTGATGAAGAACGCCTGCAGGCGGTTGAAATCGTCGGGAAGCTTGTCCCAGAGCGCCACGGCCTGGGCGACGAGCGGCGGAATGACCAGCAGTCCGAACAGGACGATGACGCCGACGATCGCCGTGTAGACCGCGAGGATCGCGGCCCAGCGCGGAAGGCCGCGTCGATTCGGCCGCGGGTACTCGAGGAAGTGCACGAGCGGCGAGCAGCCCATCGCGAGGAGCGCGCTGACGTAGATGAGGAGCAGCGCGTCCCGCGCGGCCCACAGCGCGGCGCACAGAACGAGCACGCCCGCGACCGTGAAGACGGTGCGGACCATTCGAGCCGTGAAATTGTCGTCGGGGATTGTCAGAAAGCGTTAACCGCAGAGGACACGGAGGAAAGGAGGTAAGACCCCTTTAGTGGTTATCTCCTCCGTGTCCTCCGTGTCCTCCGTGGTTAGCGTCTTTAGTGACGGCTGAGGTAATCGGCCGTGAAGTCCGCCATCAGCTTGTAGATTTCCCGCAGCTCGTCGAGCGGCGCGAGGAACACGATGCGGAGGAATCCCTGCTCGGCGGGCAGTCCGAAGCCCGATCCGTAGACGGTGAGGACGCCCGTCGCGTGGAGCAGCGCCTTCACGTAGTGCTCGTCGGTCCGGTTGGCGGGCAGCGCGATCTGCGGCATCGCGTAGAACGCCGCCGTCGGCGCGACGCACGTGACGCCCTGCATCTTCCGCAGACGGTCGACCGTCAGATCCGCCCGCGCCTTCAGCTCCGTGCGGAACGACACCTGATGCGATCGATCGCCGGTCAGCGCCGGCGCGACCGCGTACTGCATCGGCAGCGTGCTGCAGAGACGCGCGTCCGCGAGCTTCCTCACCGCGCCGACCAGATCGTTGAGGCGCGGCGACCGGCCGATCGCCATCCAGCCCGTGCGCCAGCCGGGCGCGAGGTACGCCTTCGACAGGCTCGAGAACGACACGATCGGCGCGTCCGGCTCGAGCAGCCCGTACGGTTCCACGGCACCGTCGAAGCCGAGGTCGCCGTAGACTTCGTCGGCGAGAATCAACAGGCCGTGGCGCTCCGCGAAATCGATCAGCGCGCGTCGTGTGGCGCGCGGGTACACGGCGCCGGTCGGATTGTTCGGATCGATGATCACGATCGCCCGCGTCGCCGGCGTCACGAGCGTCTTCAAGTGATCGAGATCCGGCATCCAGCTGTTTGAGGGATCCAGCCGGTAGTACTTCGCGTTCGCTTCGAGCTTGGCCAGCACCGCCGTGTAGAGCGGATACGTCGGCATCGGCACGAGCACTTCGCTGCCCGTGTCGACCAGCGCGCCGAGCGTCAATTCGATGCCTTCGGACGTGCCCGCCGTGATGAACACGCGATCGGCGCTGACGGGAAATCCGTTGGCCGTGTAGTCCGCGGCGACGGCTTCCCGCGCGGCGAGAATCCCGGCCGACGGCCCGTACGTGTTGTGGCCGTCGCGCAGGGCGCGCTCGACCGCCGCGATGAGGTGCGCCGGCGTCTTGAAGCCAAACGCGACCGGATCGCCTATGTTGAGGTACCGCACCTTCGTGCCCGCCGCCTCGACCTTCTGGGCCTCAGCGACGATGTTCCGTATGGCGTAGGTGAAGCGGTGGACGCGTGCGGCGGTGGGGACGGCGGAGGAGAGGTTCGTCGTGGTCACGTTCAGAATTTTACTCTGAGAGCGCGCGCGCAAAATCTACACGACCAATCGGATACGGGCGCTGGCGGTTACGTACATCCGACACGGTTTACCGCGCATTCGCGCCGGCCGCCGGGTGTCGATATCGAGTAACCTCAGCCAGATCAGCGACTTAGCTATATGGCAGCAGGATTGAATTACGTATCTGCGAGTAAGCATCCAATGCTGCGCGCCACACTGCTTCTCGCGACCGTCAGCCTGCTCTCGACGCCGCTTCCGGGCGACGCCGGCGCACCGGCGCAAGTGCTTCCTCCGGTGGCGACGTTCAAATCCAGCGTGGATCTCGTGCGAGTGGCGGCGATCGTGCGCGACAGCAAGGGACGATTCGTTCACGATCTCACCGCCCAGGATTTCGAGGTGCTCGATGACGGCCGGCTGCGGCCCATCGCCGACTTTCAGCAGGAACTCCCCGGCGTCAGCGTGGCGCTGCTGTTCGACGTCAGCGGCAGCATGGAAGGGCATCTGGGCCACGCGCGCGAAGCCGCGGATCGCGTCCTCGGTTCGCTCGAGCCTCGCGACGAAGCCGCGGTGTTCACGTTCGACACGCGCCTGAACGAGATCTCGCCGTTCCAGAACAGGCTCCTCGTGCTTCCGGACGCGATGAAGACGATCGTCCCCTTCGGCGAGACGTCGCTGCACGACGCCATCGCGCAGACGGCCAGCCGCGCGGCCCGGCGCGAGGGACTGCGGCGCGCGATCGTTGTCTTCACGGACGGCGTCGACAACGCCAGCCGTCTGAAGCCGTCGGATGCGTCTGGCATCGCCAGCCAGGTCGACGTGCCCGTGTACATCGTCGGCCTCGTGCGCTCGATCGACAACCCGGGCGAGGAGACCGCGACCAAATCCGTGGAGCGATCGGCGCTGACCGGATCGCTGTCGAATCTCGCCGGCTGGACCGGAGGCCACGTCTTCCTCGCCAGCACGGCGAGCCAGCGCAGCGAGGCGGCGCGACAGATCGTCGACGAGCTGCGCCATCAGTACTTAATTGCGATTGAAGCGAGCGGTGCCCCGGGCTGGCATCCGCTCCAGGTCCGCGCGCGCAACAAGGACCTGATCGTTCGAGCCCGGAGTGGATACATCGCGGGGCAATCACGCCCGATGTCGGAGTAGGAGGATTCATCATGCTGCGGAAACTGTTTCTGATCGTGCCCATCGCCGTGCTGGCCATCGGCGGGTCCACCGCCTGCGCGACGAAGAAGTTCGTGCAGACGAGCGTGGGCGAAGTCAACGACAAGGTCGATTCGCTCGGCCGGTCCGTGGAGGCGACGCAGGAGCGGACGCGCCAGAACGAGGGCAAGATCTCGGACGTCGACCAGAAGGCGCAGGCGGCCGGACAGGCGGCCTCCGCGGCGAATGACGCCGCGCGCCAGGCCGGCAACGCGGCCGCGACGGCCAATTCGGCGGCGAACGCCGCGGGCAGCAAGGCGGACGCCGTGGACCGCGCGAGCCGCCGGCTCATCTACGAAGTCGTCCTCAGCGAGGATCAGGGCAACTTCAAGTTCAACAAGGCCGATCTGCCTGACGGCGCCAAGCAGAAGATCGACGAGATTGTGTCGAAGCTGACCCAGGATCCGAAGAACATCTACTTCGAGATCGAGGGGCACACGGACAACGTCGGCGGCAAGGAAATCAACAAGAAGGTCGGGATGGACCGCGCCGAATCGGTGAAGCAGTATCTCTACCTGCAGCACCACATCCCGCTGCACAAGATGAACGTCATCAGCTACGGCGAGGAAAAGCCTGCGGCGCCGAACACGACCAAGGAAGGAAGGGCGCAGAATCGCCGGGTCGTGATCCGGATTCTCGCGTAGAAGTTAGAGTAAGAAGGCAGAAGGCAGAAGGCAGAAGACGGACTGTAGATGGTCCGCTTCTGCCTTTTGCTTTGTACTTCTGCCTTTTCACTTCACTTCTTCCTTCTGCCTTCTCCCTTCTCACTTCTGATAGTCTCTCCCTATGATTCGCACCGAACTCTCCCTCAAACTTCCGAACAATCCCGGCGCACTGGCCGGTGTCTGCCGTCTGCTCTCCGACGAGCGCGTCAACATCCTCGCCATGTCCCTCGAGAGCGGCGGCCAGCTGCGGCTGGTGGTGGACAATCACGTCCACGGCGGCGCGATGCTGCGCGAGCATCATCATCAGGTCACCGAACGCGACGTGCTCATGACGTCGCTGCCGAACGCGCCCGGCGCGCTGGCGCCGGTGCTGCGGCTCGTCGCCGACGCGAAGATCAACCTGGAGTATTGCTACGGCAGCGGCCCGGAAGGCAGTCCGACCGCGCTGATCGTGCTCGGCGTCGAGGATGCCCGGAGAGCTAGCGCGGCGTCCGGGCTCTGAATTGCGGATTGAGGAATGCGGAATGCGGATTTGGACCACTCCTCAATCCTCCGCAATCCGCATTCCTCAATCCGCAATATGAAGCTGTACGTCGAGCCGATGGATGCCGTCGTGGTCGACGTCGATGCCGAGGGCCGCATTCGGCTCGATGGCGAGGACTGGCATACTCCGTCGCTCCAGGAGCGGCGGGCGATCATCTACGCGGCGCGGCAGGAGCGCGAATCGCTCGACGAACTCCTCGAAATCCTCGAAAAACCCGACGTTTAAGCACCGGCCGCCCGGTGCTATCCTTCTTCTTTCGACTCGCCCTTGTTTCGCTGTGGACATGAAGGGGCCGAGACATATGTCTCCGAAAGACGACTGTGCCGACAAACCGGACCATCCGGACCGTTTTGGATTCAGCCGCCGCGACTTCCTGAAGACGGCCGGCGTCGGCAGTCTCGCGACCGCCGTGACCGCGGCCGGCGCCGCCGAAGCCGAAGCGCAGACCGGCGTGCGCGCCGTCGGACCCGGCGACGTGCCGGTCACGCTGACCGTCAACGGCAAGCGTGTCGATCTCCGGATCGAACCGCGCGTCACGCTGCTCGACGCGATTCGCAATCGCGCCGATCTCACCGGCAACAAGCGCGTCTGCGATCGCGGCGCGTGCGGCGCGTGCACGATGATCGTCGACGGCCGCACCGTGTACTCGTGCTCGACGCTCGCCATTGAAGTCCAGGGCAAGCAGATTCGCACCGTCGACGGCCTCGCCGCCGCGAACGGCACGCTGCATCCGGTGCAGCAGGCCTTCTGCGACGCCGACGGTCTGATGTGCGGCTTCTGCACGCCGGGCTTCGTCGTCGCGACGGTCGCGCTCCTCGAGAGACATCCGAACCCGACGCCGGAACAGGCGCGCAAGGGACTGGACGGCAACATCTGCCGCTGCGGCACGTTCGTCCGCGTGATGGAAGCGGCGATGGCAGCGTCGGCTGCGATGGGGGTGCGCCGTGGCTAAGTATTCGTGGCCCGAGAAGCCGTCGATCCTCAGCACATCAGTCAAGCGCCTCGACGGCCCGGACAAAGTCACCGGCCGCGCGCGCTACACGTACGACATCACGCGGCCCGGAATGATCTACGGGAAGATCGTCCGCTCGCCGTACCCGCACGCGAAGATCGTCTCGATCGATCTTTCCGCGGCGGAGAAAGCGCCCGGCGTCAAGGCCGTCCTCGCGTACGCGAAGGTTGGCGACGAGATGCACTACCAGGGCGATCCCGTCGCAGCCGTCGCCGCGGACACGGAAGAGCGCGCGCGCGACGCCGCGCGCCTGATCCGCGTGCGCTACGACGCGCTGCCGCAGGTCTCGAGCGAGGCGCAGGGCATGCAGTTGATGGGGCCGCGATGGAGCACGACGCAGCCCAACACGCGCCCGGGCCAGCGCGCGGAGACCGGCGATCTCGACGCCGGCTTCACGCAGGCCGCGCATACCGTCGAGCAGACTTACTCGACGCACATCATCACGCACGTCTGCCTCGAGACGCACGGCGCGGTGTGCGAGTGGGACGGCGACAAGCTGACCGCGTGGGTCTCCACACAGGGCGTGCATCAGTGCAGGGAAGGCTTCGCACAGACGCTCGGCATCCCGCAGGCCAACGTCCGCGTGATCACGCAGTACATGGGCGGCGGCTTCGGCAGCAAGTTCGCGCCGGATGCGCAGGGCATCATCTGCGCGAAGCTCGCGAAGGCGGCGGGCGTGCCGGTCAAGCTGATGCTCGATCGCAAGGAAGAGCATCTCGACACGGGCAACCGGCCGTCGGCGTTCGCCAAGATCCGCGCGGGTGTCTCGAATGACGGCAAGCTGACGGCGTTCGACGGCGCGAGCTGGGGCACGGGCGGCGCCGGCGCGACGTCGGGCTTCCCGCTGCCGTACCTCTATCAATTCCCGAACCGCAAGCGCGTCCACACCGACGTGTACATCAATGCCGGCCAGCAGCGCGCGATGCGCGCACCGGGTCATCCGCAGGGCTGCTTCCTCACCGAGATCCTGATGGACGAGCTCGCGGACCGCGTGAAGATGGATCCGGTCGAGTTCCGTATCAAGAACGCGCCGCCGCTCGCGCCGAACGCGCAGTGGATCAAGTACTTCACCGAAGGCGCGAAGCGGTTCGGCTGGGACAAGCGTCACGCGACCGGCGATCCGACGCCAGGGCCGATCAAGACGGGCATGGGCGTGTCGGCGCACCTGTGGGGCGGCGCGGGCCGCGGCTCGCAGGCGCACGTCGACATCATGTCGGACGGCAGCGTCGTCGTGAAATGCGGAACGCAGGATCTCGGCACCGGCACGCGGACGCTCGTCGCGATCGTCGCGGCGGAAACGTTCGGCCTGCCCGTGAGCGCCGTGAAGCCGGAAATCGGCGACACGATGTATCCGTTCAGCGGCGG
>JAIQFX010000122.1 GCA_020073005.1 Terriglobia bacterium
GAATGTCCGACTTACTCAATTACTCACCTTATCCAATTCACCGTGGCGCCCTGTTTCCGGCGATCCACACTGAATCGATCTTCCGCACGTTGCTGATGTCGGTCAGCGGATCCGCATCCAGTGCGACAAAGTCCGCCCACTTTCGCCGCTCGAGCGTGCCGACTTCGCCGTCGATCTTCTGGCAGCGCGCGGCATCGCGCGTGGCGGCGGCTAACACCTGCCTCGGCGTCAGGCCGGCTTTCGCCATCATCTCGAGTTCCATCAGCTCGAAGTAGCCCTGGAAGCGGCCGCTCGGCGCGCCGCTGTCGGTGCCCATCGCGATCGGGACGCCCGCGTCGGCGAGCTTCTTCAGGTTCCGGCTCGCGACCTCGAGTCCCGCCTCGTATCGCTGCGCACTCCGGCTGTTGCGCATCGCCGCCTGACGCGTCGGATCCTTCAGCGCGGTCACGGTCGCGGCGTCCGCGTACTCGAGGAACAGCGGATCGGAGAAGAAGTCCGGCGTCGAGCCGTACACGAACGTGGAGACCTCGCGCGTCAGCGTAGGGCAATAGCAGACGTTGCGCCGCTTCATCATCGCGACGAACGAATCGTCGACGTCGGTGTCGCGAATACTGTGCGCGATGAAGTCGGCGCCCGCGTCGAGCAGCGCCTTCGCATCGGACAAGTAGAAGATGTGCACGGCCACGCGCAGACCGCGCGTGTGCGCCTCATCGATGACGGCCTGATAGATTTCGGGCGCCATCTTCGGCGTCGTGCCGAGATTGTCGTCGACGCGAATCTTGACGATGTCGACCTTCAGCGCCTGATCCCTGGCGACGAGCGTCCGCGCGTCTTCTGGCGACGCCGGCGAGAGGACCGGGCCGGCGACGAACAGCCGGGCGCGGTCGAGCGTCGCGGTCCTCTGCGCATCGCGCGCCGCGAATCCCGCCGCCTCGTCGTCACCGAGACTGAAGACGGTCGTCACGCCGTAGTCGGCGTAGAGACGCAGATCGCGCGCGACGTTGGCGGCGGAGTAGTGATTGCCCTCGAGACCCACGGTCCCGCCGACGTGGCCGTGCGCGTTGACGAGTCCGGGAATCACCGTCTTGCCGGTCAGCGTGATGCGCGCGGCGTCCGAGGGAATCGTGACGCGGCCCAGCGGTCCGACCGTCTGGACGCGCCCGTCGCGCACGAGGATGACCGCGTTCGCGATCGGCGGGCGATCGGTCCCGTCGTACACGCGGGCGCCGACGAACGCCTTGACGCGGCTCGTGTCCGCCGTGACGCCGGACCGCTGACCGTACTGCTGCGTTCTCGCCACGGCCGCCGCGCCGATGCACGCGGCCGCGGCGAGCGCGATGACGCGGTGCCGCGGGCGCCGGACGGCATGTTTGCGAATCATGGGCGACAATATAGTCCAGACTGGAATGCCACGGCTGCCGACCGTCCCCGTCATGCTCGCGGGCTTCGCCGCCTTTCTCGATCTCTACGCCACGCAACCGCTGCTGCCGTTTCTCGCCAGGACCTTCAACGCCTCGCACTTCGACGTCAGCCTGACCGTCACCGCGCCGACCGTCGCCGTGGCGATCGCCGCGCCGTTCGTCGGCCGGCTCGCCGATCGCCTCGGCCTGCGTCACGTCATCGTCGGATCCGCGTTCGCCCTGGCCGTCGCGACGGCGCTCGCCGCGACGTCGGCGACGCTGTCGCAGATCATCTTCTGGCGGTTCGTGCAGGGCGTCGTGACGCCCGGCGTGTTCGCGAGCGCGGTCGCGTACATCCACGAAGTGTGGCCGGCGTCGCACGCCGGCAGAGCGACCGCGGCGTATCTGAGCGGCACGATCCTCGGCGGCTTCACCGGACGCGTTGTCGCCGGCCTGATGGCCGCCGACGTCAGTTGGCAGGCGGCGTTTGTCGCGCTCGCCGTATTGAACGGCGCTGTCGCGATCGCGCTGGCGATCTGGCTGCCGAGCGAGGTGCGGCAGACGGCGCGGCACGTTGTCTCCGGGGACGGCGAGGCCCGCGGGTCAGTCGCCGCGCACTTTCGCAACAAGCGGCTGACGACGACCTACATCGTCGGCTTCAGCGTGCTCTTCACGCAGGTGGCGATGTTCACGTACGTGACGTTCTATCTCGCGGCGCCGCCGTTCAATCTGAGCACGGTCGCGCTGGGCTGGCTGTTTGTCACCTATCTGCTGGGCGCGGTGGTGACGCCGATCTCCGGACACTGGATCGACCGCTACGGCCACCGAACCGGCATCGGATCGGCGATGGCGATCGGCGGGGCGGGCGCGCTGCTCACGCTCGTTCCGTGGCTGCCGGCGATCGTCATCGGTCTCTCGCTGGCGGCGACGGGCGTGTTCATCGCGCAGGCGACGGCGAGCAGCTACATCGGCGCGGTGACGACGCAGGATCGCGGGCTGGCGGTGGGACTCTATTCGACGTTCTATTACGCGGGCGGCAGCGCGGGATCCGCGGTGCCGTCGGCGGTGTGGAGCCTGGCCGGCTGGCCGGGGTGCGTCGCGCTGGTCGTTGCCGTGCAGTCAGCGGGCGCCGCGATCGCGTTTACGCAGTGGAAGGTTCCAGCAGGCGCCGAAGCTCGTCGCCTTCCATGACTTCCACTTCGAGCAACCGCGCCGTCACGCGCTCGAGCTTGTCGCGCTTGCTGGTGAGGATCTCGCGCGCGGTGTTGTGCGCGTCGGTGAGGATACGCTTGATCTCGGCGTCGATCTGCTTCGCCGTGTCCTCGCCGTGGGGGCCGCGTTCGGTGCCCATCGGAACGTCGAGAAAGCGCGCGTGCTTGTTGCCGTCGAAGTTGATGGCGCCCAGCGAATCGCTCATGCCGTACTCGGTGACCATCGCCCGCGCGATGTCCGTCGCGCGCTGGAGATCGTTCGACGCGCCGGTCGAGATCTCGTTGAGCGCGATTTCCTCGGCCGTCCGCCCGCCGAGCAGCACCGCGAGCTGCGCGAGCAGCTCGCCGCGCGTCATCAGATAGCGATCCTCGAGCGGCAGCTGCATCGTGTAGCCGAGCGCGCCGAAGCCGCGCTGGACGATCGAGATCTTGTGCACGGGATCGAGGCCGGGCAGCGTCGTCGCCACGATGGCGTGGCCGGATTCGTGATACGCGACGATCTTCCGCTCCTTGACGCTCATCACGCGCTTCTTCTCGAGCCCGGCGATCAGGCGATCCATCGCGGACTCGAACTCCACCATCCCGACCGACGTCTTGTCGTTCCGCGCCGCCAGCAGCGCCGCTTCGTTCACGAGATTCGCGAGGTCGGCGCCGGCGAAGCCCGCCGTCCGCGCGGCGACGACCTTGAGGTCGGCGTCGGGCGCGATCTTCACGTTCTTGATGTGGATGCGCAGGATGTCCTCGCGCCCTTTGATGTCCGGCTTGTCGACGAGGACCTGCCGGTCGAACCGGCCCGGGCGGAGCAGCGCCACGTCGAGCACTTCAGGCCGGTTGGTCGCGGCCATGATGATGACGCCCTTGCGCGAGTCGAAGCCGTCCATCTCCGCGAGCAGCTGGTTGAGCGTCTGCTCGCGCTCTTCGTGGCTGCCGAACGGACTCTGCGTGCGCGCCTTGCCGAGCGCGTCGAGCTCGTCGATGAAGACGATGCACGGCGCCTTGGCTTCGGCCTGCTGGAAGAGATCGCGGACGCGCGCGGCGCCGACGCCGACGAACATCTCGACGAACTCCGAGCCGGTCATGCTGAAGAACGGCACGTGCGCTTCGCCCGCGACCGCGCGCGCGAGCAGCGTCTTGCCGGTCCCGGGCGGCCCGACGAGCAGCACGCCCTTCGGGATCCGGCCGCCGAGATTCGTGTACTTGCTGGGATTCTTGAGGAACTCGACGATCTCTTTCAGCTCGTTCTCGGCTTCGTCGACGCCCGCGACGTCGGTGAACTTCACTTTGACTTCATCGTCGGCGTAGAGCTTGCCCTTGCTGCGCGCGAACGACATCACGCCGCCTTCGGCGCCGCTCATCCGCCGGAAGAAGAAGCCCCAGATGCCGATGAAGAAGAGCAGCGGCAGCACCCAGCCGAGCAGGTCCGGCAGCCAGCGATTGGCCGCCTCGCCCGTGTACTTCACGCCCTTCGCGTCGAGCTCTTCGGCGAGCTTCGGATCCTCGACGCGCGTCGTCGTGAACTGCGCCTTGTCCTTCTCGGCGTTCTTCAGCGTGCCGTGGATGGTCTGATCCGAGATCGAGATGTCCGCGACCTGGCCGTCTCGCACCAGCGACTTGAACTCCGAGTACGGAATGGATCGGCCGGCGGGCGACGCGAAGTACAGCTGCGCCGCGGCGAGCACGATGAGAAGCGCGAGCCCGTACCAGACCGACGACGAGGGCCGCGCCCCGAGCGGGCCGCGGCCCGCGCCGCCGCGCGGTTGGAGACGAGGTGATCGTTGAGGTGTCGCCATCGGCTTACGTCTTCACCATTTCCCGTTTCGCGAAGACGAGACCGTCGGTGCCGGCGTCGACCGCCACCGTGTCGCCTTCGAGGAAGTCGCCTTCGAGGACGCGCAGCGCGAGCGGATCGAGCAGCCGCCGCTGAATCGTCCGCTTGAGCGGCCGCGCGCCGTACGCCGGATCGTAGCCCTCGCGCACGAGCTGCTCCTTGGCGGCGTCGGTCAGCTCGACGTGGATCTTCCGCTCTTCGAGCCGCGTCGTCAGCCCCGCCAGCTGGATGTCGATGATCTTCTTCATGTGCTCGCGATCGAGCGGATGGAACGTCACCATCTCGTCGATGCGGTTGAGGAACTCCGGACGGAAATGCTCGCGCGGATCGCCGGCGAAGTTGGACGTCATGATCACCACGACGTTCTTGAAGTCCACCGTCCGGCCCTTGCCGTCGGTCAGACGGCCGTCGTCGAGCAGCTGCAGGAGGACGTTCAGCACCTCCGGATGCGCTTTCTCGATCTCGTCGAAGAGCACGACGGCGTACGGCTTGCGCCGCACCGCTTCGGTGAGCTGACCGGACTCCTCGTAGCCGACGTATCCGGGCGGCGCGCCGATCATGCGCGACACGGTGTGCTTCTCCTGGTACTCGGACATGTCGATGCGGACGATCGCCTGCTCGTCGTCGAACAGGAATTCGGCCAGCGCCCGCGCCAGCTCGGTCTTGCCGACGCCGGTCGGCCCGAGGAACATGAAGCTGCCGAGCGGACGATTGGGATCCTGCAGTCCGGCGCGTGCGCGGCGAATCGCGTTCGAGACCGCGTTGATCGCGTCGTCCTGTCCGATGACGCGCTTGTGCAGCCGCTCTTCCATGTGGATGAGCTTCTGAACCTCGCCCTCCATCAGGCGGCTGACCGGAATGTGCGTCCACTTGCTGACGACTTCGGCGATGTCCTCCTCGTCGACTTCCTGCTTCAGCATCCGGCCGCTCTTCTGCATCTCCGCGAGCCTCGCGTCGACGTCCTTGATCTGCTTCTCGAGCTGCGGCACGCGGCCGTACTGGAGCTCGGACGCTTTCGTGTAGTCGCCTGAACGCTGCGCGCGTTCGATCTCGCCCTTCACGCCGTCGAGCGACTCCTGCAGCTTGGCCGATTGCTGGATGGCTTCCTTCTCCTGCTGCCAGTGCACCGAGAGCCGGCCTTGTTCTTCCTTCAGATCGGCGAGCTCCTTCTCCAGCTTGCCGAGCCGCTCGACCGAGGCCTTGTCCTTCTCCTTGCGCAGCGCCTCGCGCTCGATCTCGAGCTGCATGATGCGGCGGCGGATCTCGTCGAGCTCCACCGGCATCGAGTCGATCTCCATCCGCAGCTTCGACGCCGATTCGTCGACCAGGTCGATCGCCTTGTCGGGCAGGAAGCGGTCGGAGATGTACCGGTTCGACAGCACGGCGGCGGCGACGAGGGCGGAGTCTTTCAGGTTCACCTTGTGGTGAATCTGATACCGCTCGCGCAGGCCGCGCAGGATGCTGATCGTGTCCTCGACGGTCGGCTCGCCGACCATCACGGGCTGGAAGCGCCGTTCGAGCGCGGCGTCCTTCTCGATGTACTTCCGGTACTCGTCGAGCGTCGTCGCGCCGATCGTGTGGAGCTCGCCGCGCGCCAGCATCGGCTTCAGCATGTTCGACGCGTCCATCGATCCTTCGGCCGCGCCGGCGCCGACGACGGTGTGCAGCTCGTCGATGAAGAGGACGACCTGGCCTTGCGAATCCGAGATCTCCTTCAGGACCGCCTTGAGCCGCTCCTCGAATTCGCCGCGATACTTGGCGCCCGCGACGAGCGCGCCGAGATCGAGGCCGACGATGCGCTTGTTCTTGAGACCTTCGGGCACGTCGCCCCGCACGATGCGGCCCGCGAGGCCTTCGACGATCGCCGTCTTGCCGACGCCGGGCTCGCCGATGAGCACGGGATTGTTCTTCGTCCGGCGCGACAGGACCTGGATCACGCGGCGGATTTCTTCGTCGCGGCCGATCACGGGATCGAGCTTGTTGTTGCGCGCGAGCTCGGTGAGATCACGGCCGTACCGCTCGAGCGCCTGATACGTGCCTTCGGGATTCTGCGACGTCACTTTCTGCGATCCGCGAATGCCTTTCAGCCCCTCAGTGATCTTGTCGTGCGTGATGCCGTTCTGCTTCAGCAGCTGCGCGCCGGCTGACCGGCCTTTTTCATCCGCGATCGCGATGAAGAGATGCTCGGTGCTGACGTAGTCGTCCTTGAGCCGGTCGGCCTCCGCTTGCGCCGCATCGGTGACCAGCTTGAAGCGGGGAGAGAGGCCGGGCTGCGATCCGCCGTACGCCTGCGGCATCTTCTCGACGAGCCCGCGCACCGCCTGGGCGATCTTCACCGGATCGGCCGACATCTTCCGCAGCAGCTCGGGCACGACGCCTTCGCGCTGCTCGACGAGGGCGACGAGCAGGTGTTCCGGTTCGATTTGCGCGTGACTCAACTGCTCGGCAAGCCGCTGTGCGTCGAGCACGGCTTCCTGAGCTTTCTGGGTGTATTTGTTGATGTTCATGACAGTGCTCGATGAATGCTCACGCTGCCGGATGCTTCGAGTTCTTCGTTTCCAACTTCTGCAACGCTTCGAAATGCGATCGCTGTTCCGGGGTCAACGCGCGCGGCAGCTCGACGTCGATCGTCGCGTACAGGTCGCCGTGATCCTCGGGCTTGCCGGTCGACGGCATCCCGTGTCCCTTCAATCGAAACACCTGCGCCGGCTGCGTCGCCGGCGGAATCTTCAGCCGCAGCGGCTTGCCGGTCAGCGTCATCACCTCGGCTTCGCCGCCAAGAACCGCCGTCGTCAGCGCCACCGGCACTCTGATATAGAGATCGCGGCCGCGGCGCTCGAATTTCGCGTGAGGCGCGAGCCGGATCCGCAGGTACAGGTCGCCTGCATGCGCGCCGCCCGACCCCTGTTCGCCCTCGCCCGAGACCCGCACGCGCGACCCGTCGCCGACGCCGGCGGGGATGCGCACGTCGACCGTGCGCGCGTGGCCGTCGTGTTTGATCGAGAGCCGCCGCATCGCGCCGTGGTACGCGTCCTCGAGGCCGAGGACGATTTCCTGCTCGACGTCGCGGCCCGCCCGCGGTCCGCGTCCGCCGCGGGTGGATCGACCACGCCGCGGACCCTCGTCCGCCGCGCCGGGGCCCGCGCCGCCGAAGAACGTCTGAAAGAAGTCGGAGAACGGATTCGCGTCGCCGAACATCTCGTGCATTTCCTCTTCGGTCATCGAGCGGAAGCCGCCGCCCGCGCCGCCGCCGAACGGGATGTTCCACGCGCCGCCCGCCTGACCTGGCGCGGAACCCGCGCCCGCCTGCTCGTACATCCGCCAGTTGCTGCCGAGCTCGTCGTACTTCTTCCGCTTCCCGGGATCGCCGAGGACCTCGTACGCTTCGTTGATCTCCTTGAACTTCCCCTCGGCGGACTTGTCGCCCGGGTTGACGTCAGGGTGGTGCTTGCGCGCCAGCTTCCTGAACGCCTGCTTGATTTCTTTCTGCGTGGCGGCCTTGCCGACGCCGAGCGTGGAGTAGTAGTCCTTGAAGTCCATCGCTAGTCCAACCCGAGCATCCGGCTCAGCTCATCGAACTCCTGGGCCACGCGCCGGCGCGTGTCGCGCCCCGTCAGGGCGTCTTCCCGCAGCATCGGACGTAAACGCTGGACCACCTCGGCGATGGACAACAGGCGCTGGACGCCGGCCAGATTAATGCCCGCGCCGTCGACCAGCCGCTTGATGACTTTCAAACGGTCGAGCTCCTCGCGGGAATACACGCGCATGCTCCCGACCGTCCGCGTCGGCTGAACGAGACCGAGCCGCTCGTATTTCCGCAGCGTCTGCGGGTGCATGCCGAGTATCCGGGCCGCGACGCTGATGAAGAGGATGTCGTGTTCCACTGCCATGGGGCCTCTGGGCGAGACTTGCGCTGATCCAAATATAGGCATTGATACGCCTTGTGTCAACATCGGCCCGCGGCGAGTGCGTCATACTTGACGCACGTGATTCACGGGGCCGACCTTCTCACCATCGCGCTTCTCGTCGCGCTCGAAGGATTGCTGAGCGCCGACAACGCGATGGTCCTCGCCGTCCTCGTGCTCGGCTTACCCAAGTCACATCAACGCAAGGCCCTCCGCTACGGCATCGTCGGCGCGTTCGCGTTCCGCACGACCGCGACGCTCGCCGCGGCCTTCATGATCCGGCTCGGCTGGGTGAAGCTCGTCGGCGCCGGGTATCTGCTGTATCTCGTCTACCGGCACTTCGGCGGGAGCGGGGGAGCAGAAGAGCGGCGCACGCCGCCGCCCGCGAAGCCCTGGCTGGGTCTCACCGCGTTCTGGGCGACGGTCGTGAAAGTGGAGCTGACCGACATCGTCTTCGCGATCGACTCGATCCTCGTGGCCGTCGCGATGTCGCCGAAGCTCTGGGTGATTCTCACCGGCGGCATCCTCGGCATCATCATGATGCGGCTGGTGATCGGACAGCTGCTGTCGCTGGTGGAGCGGTATCCGCCGCTCGTCGACGGCGCGTTCGTGATCATCGCGTGGGTGGGCTTCAAGCTCCTCGTCGAGTACCTCCACGTCGAGGGCTACATCGGCTTCGAGATTCCCAAGTGGCTCTCGCTGGGGTTGATCGTCGTGATCTTCGCGACGGCGTTCTTCTACGCGCGATTCGACGAACAGCGCCGGAGAAGAACGTCGCGGGCGTCTCGCTGAGCGTAATCAGTCATCGCGGCCCTTGAGGCGGCGGATGGCGCGGCGCTGGCGCTTGTCGGGCGCGCGCGGCGGCGTCATGGCCGCGCGATAGATCCGCTCGAGCCGGCGAGCGGCGATTTCTTCGGGTGTCGGCGGGGGAGTGAGGTCTTCGTACAGCAGGCGCGCGTCGGCTTTCGAGACGTGGCGCTCGGCGAGCGCGAGAACCTTGAGCTGCTGCTTCCGGCCGAACGGCCGGCTGATCTCGATCTCGTCGCCTGGGCGCAGGTGCCTGTTCGGCTTGGCGGTCTGGCGGTTGACGGAGACCTTGCCGCCGCGGCACGCCTTCTGCGCGTCGGATCGCGTCTTGAACACGCAGGCGACGTCGAGCCAGACATCCAGCCGGACGTCTACTCCAACGTGCGGGTCCACGTGCGGGTCGGCACCGCGCGCATCAGCCAGCTTGTCTGCCATCCGTCATAAAGTATCAGTGTGTCGAAGCGTTGGAAATGGGTGGCGATCGGCCTCGGCGTCGGCGCGCTCGTCGTCTTCGAGCGGCTGCGGCCGCTGCGCGCGAGGAAGGAAGAGCAGCCGGAGCATGTCGGCCGCAACCTCGC
>JAIQFX010000034.1 GCA_020073005.1 Terriglobia bacterium
ACTTCTCCAGCATCCAGTTCATCTATTCGGCCGGCGCGTGGGATTCGGCGAGCCAGCGCCTCGCGATCGCCACGGTCACGGGCGGGCATCCCGCGCTGGCGATCTTCACGGTCGCGTCCGGACGCCAGGACCGCGAGATACCGCTCCGCGGCATCGACGAGATCTTCAATCCGACGTGGGCGCCGGACGGACACGCGATCTGCTTCACGGGTATGACGAGAGGCTTGACCGATCTCTACGTGTACGACCTGACGACATCGGCGCTGCGACGTGTGACCGACGATCCGTTCGCGGATGTCCAGCCCGCGTGGTCGCCGGACGGACGGCGCATCGCCTTTGCCACGGATCGATTCACGACGACGCTGGGCACGCTCGCCATCGGACCCTATCGCCTCGCGCTCATCGATCCCGCGACGGGCGCAGTCGAGCCCGCGCCCGTGTCGACTGACGGCGCGACCAGCAACCCGCAGTGGTCGCCCGACGGCAGCGCGCTGTATTTCATTTCCACGCGCAACGGCATCCCGAATCTGTATCGCGTCACGCTGGCGACGGCTGAGTTGGCGCAGCTCACCAACGTCGCCACCGGGCTGAGCGGCATCACCGGCACGAGCCCGACGATGTCGATCGCGGCACAGCGCGGCGTCGCCGCCTTCAGCGTCTACGAGAGCGGGAAGTACGACATCTACACGATGGACGTCGCAGGCCGGGGCGTGGCCCTTGCGCCCGCGACGATGACGCCCGCGGCCGCGCTGCCGCCGATCGAACGGAAGTCGAACGAAGTCGCGACCGCGCTGGCCGACGCCACCTCGGGGCTCCCGCCGGCCGCGCCGTTCGAGGCGAAACCGTACTCGCCGGCGCTGTCGCTCGAGGGCTTCGGGCAGCCGTTCGTCGCGATGGGCGTCGATCGGTTCGGGGCCTCGTTCGGCGGCGGCGTCTCGTTGTACTTCGCCGACATGCTCCACAACCACCAGCTCGCGACCGCGGTGCAGTTCAACTCGGGCCTCGGCGGAAGTTTCAGCATGAAGGACACCGCCGCGCAGGTCGGCTATCTCAATCAGGTCCACCGGCTGAACTGGGGCGTCATCGCGGGCCAGATGCCGTACCTCACTGGCGGCTTCCAATCGGGCGTCGGCGTCACGTCCGGGGGCGAGCCGATCGAGGTCGACCAAACGATTCTCTACCGCCAGACCGAACGCAGCGCCGCCGGCATCGTCGCGTACCCGTTGGACAGAGCGCGGCGCGTCGAGGTGACGGGCGGCATGACACAGGTGTCCTTCGATCAAATCGTGCGGACCACGGCGTACTCGCTGCAGACGGGACAGATCCTCGTGAATACGACGGACGAGACCTCGCTGGCGCAAACGCTGACGATGGCCACCTCGTCGGCGGCGTTCGTGTCGGACACGTCCAACTACGGTGCAACGAGTCCCGTGCGGGGCGAGCGCTACCGCGTGGAAGCCGCGCCGACCTTCGGCACGATCAACTTCACGAGCGTGCTCGGCGACTACCGCCGCTACGTGATGCCGGTGCCGTTCTACACGATCGCCGCGCGCGTCATGCACTTCGGGCGCTACGGCAGCGGCGCCGAGGACGCGCGGCTGTATCCGCTGTATCTCGGCTATCCGACGCTCGTCCGCGGGTACGACGTGAACTCGTTCGACATCTCCGAGTGCGTCCCGACCGCGGCGAGCCAGTGCCCCGCCTTCGATCGCCTGCTCGGCAGCCGGCTGCTGGTCGGCAACCTCGAGCTCCGCTTTCCGCTGCTGCGGCCGTTCGGCGTCTCGCGGCGGATGTACGGGCCGCTGCCGGTCGAAGTGGCGCTGTTCACCGACGGCGGCGTCGCGTGGAACAGCGGCGAGCGGCCGTCGCTCCTGGGCGGCGCGCGCGACGGCGTCGCGTCGGCGGGCATCGGATTCCGCGTGGGCTTCGGCGGGTACGCGGTCGGCGAGTTCGATTTCTCCCGGCCGTTCCAGCGGCCGGGACAGGGCTGGGTGTTTCAGTTCAACCTGACGCCGGGATTCTGAGGAGGATGTGATGTCTGTCGACGCGCCGCTCGGCCGGATCGAGCAATCTCTCATCGAAGAGTTCCTGCGATCGCGCGGACACGATCAACACACCGTGAAGGCGCTGCCGGAGGCCGAACGCCACGCCCTCCTCGCGGAAGCGTCGGTGTACGCGTCGTCGAAGCTGACCGAGGTGGAGTCGCGGTCGCACTACCTGGACGAGCTCCGCGAGCACGGTACGTAGCGGCACCCGCCACCGGGATCCCGTCACGCGCGGGATTCGGAGCGGATTTGTCCGGCAACGGCGCGTCTCCGCCATGGCACCGGGGGTGCAGGTCTGAATGGTGTGAAGTGCGAGGGGCCATGACCACCCACGTGGACCGGATGGTTCGGGCGATCCGCGACGTCGAGAGCGAGCTGGCGCAGCAGGTCGATGCGCAGCGCCTCGTCGCGTTCCTCCGCCAGGCGCGTCCGATCCACTTCCTTCTCATCCCGGTCATCTACTCGCTCCTCGTGCCGCTCGTGCTGCTGGACGCGTGGATGACCCTCTATCAGTGGTGCTGCTTCCCCGCATACGGGATCCCGCGGCTGCGGCGCGGCGCGTACTTCGTCATGGATCGCCACAAGCTGGCGTACTTGAACGCCATCGAGAAAGTGCACTGCACGTACTGCAGCTACGCGACCGGGCTCGTCACCTACGCGCGCGACATCGCCGCGCAGACGGAGCAGTACTGGTGCCCGATCAAACACGGGCGCGCCATTCCCCCGCCCCACGCGCTCTACCACGCGTTCGTCGACTACGGCGACGCGATTGGCTATCATCGCGATCTGCCCGCGCTGCGACAGGCGCTGCGCGACGCGCGGCCCGGACGGCACGGGCGCGAGATGGCGTTGCGCGAGAATCGGAAGGCTGTATGAATCTCTCGACGAAGTATCTGGGGCTGACGCTCGCGCACCCGTTCATGATGGGCGCGTCGCCGCTGGCCGATCATCTCGACACGGTGAAGCGGCTCGAGGACGGCGGCGCGTCCGCCATCGTGCTTCGTTCCCTGTTCGAGGAGCAGATCACGATGGCCGAGTCCGGCCGGATTCACCACATGGATCCGCTCGACGCGCAGTTCGCCGGCACGCTGGCCGGATTTCCGATGCCCGACCGGTTCCCGCTCAGCCCCGACGACTACCTCGAGCATCTGCGGCGCGCGAAAGCGGCCGTGCGGATCCCGGTGATCGCGTCGCTCAACGGCACGAACAGCGAATCGTGGCTGAGGTTCGCGCTGCGCATCCAGGAGGCCGGGGCCGACGCGCTCGAGCTGAACATGTACGAAGTCGCGACGAACCCGGACGAGTCGTCGGCGGCCATCGAGTTCCAGATTCGCAACGTCGTGGTCGAGCTGAAGCAGAGCCTGAAGATCCCGATCGCCGTGAAGCTGGGGCCGTTCTTCACCGCCTTCGGTCACCTGGCGTCCCAGCTCGACCAGGCGCACACGGACGGCCTCGTGCTCTTCAACCGTTTCTATCAGCCGGACATCGACATCCGTGAGATGAAGGCCACGCCGCACCTCGAGCTCTCGACGAGCGCGGAACTGCTGCTGCGGCTGCGCTGGATGGCGCTCCTGCATTCGCGTGTGCGCTGCTCGCTGGCGCTCACCGGCGGCGTGAGCACGCCGACCGACGGCATCAAGGCGCTGCTCGCGGGCGCGCACGCCGTCCAGATCGTCTCCGCGATCATGCGGCACGGACCGCCCTACTTCACGGCGATGCGCGAGGGGCTGACGCGCTGGATGGAGGCGCAGGAGCTCACGTCCGTCGACGCGTTCCGCGGGCGCGTGAACGGCCAGCCCGGCGATACCGAGATCGCCGAGCGCGCCAACTACATCCGCACGCTGCAGAGCTGGGCGCCGCACGCGCGCTGACCGATCGCCGCCGTGTTTTTCTCGGTGTCTCCGAGTCTCCGTGGTTTATTCTTTGTTCCGGAGACCATCTCATGCCCGTTGCGCGACAAGACACGTACGCCTCGGTATCCGCGCGCGAGCGCTGGATACCGCGCGGCCTGGCGAACACGCATCCGATCTTCATCACGCGCGCGGAAGGATCGCGCGTCTGGGACGCCGACGGCAAGGAGTACCTCGACTTCTGCGCCGGCATCGGCGTCCTGAACGTCGGCCATTGCCATCCGCGCGTCGTGCAGGCCGTGCGCGATCAGGCCGCGCGGCTGACGCACACCTGTTTCCAGGTGCTGATGTACGACGAGTACGTCGAGCTCGCCGCGCGGCTCTCCGCGCTCGTCGGGCCGGCGCGCAAGACGGTGCTGTTTACGACCGGCGCCGAGGCGACCGAGAACGCCGTGAAGATCGCGCGCGCGCACACGCGGCGCCCCGGCGTGATCGCGTTCAGCGGCGCGTTTCACGGCCGCACGCAGCTGGCCCTGACGATGACGGCGTCGAATCCCGCGTACCGGCAGAATTTCGGTCCGTTGTCGGCCGAGGTGTATCACGCGCCCTTTCCGGACGAGTACCGCGGCTGGACCACTGACCGCGCGTTCAGCGCGCTCGACGAGCTGCTCGCGACCGAAGTCACGCCCGATCAGGTCGCCGCCGTCATCATCGAGCCGCAACTCGGCGAGGGCGGCTTCATCCCCGCGCCGGCGGCCTTCCTGCAGCGGCTGCGCGATCTCACCCGCCGCCACGGCATCGTCTTGATCCTCGACGAAGTGCAAAGCGGCTTCGGCCGCACCGGACGGATGTTCGGCTACGAGCACGCCGGCATCGAGCCGGATGTCGTCACGATGGCGAAGAGCCTGGCGGGCGGACTCCCGCTGTCGGCGGTCGTCGGTAAGGCGGAGATCATGGACGCGCCGCTCGCCGGCGGGCTCGGCGGCACGTACGGCGGGAATCCGCTCGCCTGCGCGGCCGCGCTCGCGGTGCTCGACGTGTTCGACGCGGACGATCTCGTCGCGCGCGGCGCGCGTCTCGGCGCGCAGCTCCGCGACGGTCTCGTCACGCTTCAGGCGCGCGTGCCGGCCATCGGCGACGTCCGCGGGCTCGGCGCGATGCTTGCGATCGAGCTCGTCCGGGATCGGGCCACGAAGGAACCCGATGCCGAGCGGGCGCAGCAGGTGATCGATCGCGCGCGCGAGCGCGGACTCCTGCTCCTGAAATGCGGCCCGCACAAGAACGTCGTGCGGTTCCTGCCGCCCCTCACGACGGCGCCGGACGACATCGCGCGAGGCCTCGGAATCCTCGACACGGTCTTTCAGGCGAGCTGACCGCTGATAGCTGAGAGCTGACAGCTATCGTCGATCAGCTCTTCCACACACTGCGCTTCACGAGCTCGACGAAGCTCAGATACACCAGCGTCGCGGGAATCAGGAACGCGAAGTACGTCGGCGGCGGCAGCGTGAAGCCGAGCAGCGGCGCCAGCGGTGTCGCGGGCAGCACCAGACCGACCGCGACGATCGCGAGCGTCGTCACCGTCAGCGCACGGCTCGGCCGGCTCGCGAGCGGACTCCCCATCGTTCTGATCACGAACAACACGAGCGTCTGCGTGGCGAGGGATTCCACGAACCACCCGGTGTGGAACAGCGCCTCGGTGGCGTGGAACACGCGCAGCAGGACGTAGAACGTGAGGAAGTCGAAGAGCGAGCTCACGGGCCCGATGTAGAGCATGAAATCCCTGATGAGGCGCATGTCCCAGCGTTGCGGCTTCCCGACGTACGTGCGATCAACGTGGTCGGTGGGAATCGTGACCTGCGCGATGTCGTACAGGAAGTTGTTCAGCAGAATCTGCGTCGGCAGCATCGGCAGAAACGGCAGGAACACCGACGCCACGGCCATGCTGAACATGTTGCCGAAGTTCGAGCTCGTCCCCATCAGCAGGTACTTCATCATGTTGCCCGACGCGCGCCGCCCTTCCATGATGCCCCGGTGCAGGACGCCCAGGCCCGGCCGGCCGAGAATGATGTCCGCCGCGTCACGCGCGACGTCGGTCGCGGTCATGACCGAGATCCCGATGTCGGCCGCGTGCAGGGACGGCGCGTCGTTGATGCCGTCGCCCATGAATCCGACGACGTGGCCGCGGCGCTTGAGGGCGAGGATGATCCGGTTCTTCTGCGCCGGCGAGACGCGCGTGAAGACGATCGCCTGTTCCGCGACGTGGCCGAGCGCCGCATCGTCGAGCCGCTCGATGTCGTCGCCGCTCACGACGCGATCGTCCGGCAATCCCACGGCCTTGCACATGTGCTTCGCGACGCGCTCGTTGTCGCCGGTGAGAATCTTGACCGCGACGCCGTCCCGCCCGAGGGCGGCGACGGCCTCCGCCGCGTCCGGCAGCACCGGATCGGCGAACGCCAGGAACCCGGCGAGCACGAGATCGACCTCGTCGTCGCGCGCGTACGCCGGGCGGCGGTCGACGTCGCGGTACGCGACCGCCAGCACGCGCAGACCATCGCCGCCGAAGCGATCGCAGATCGCCAGACACGCCTGCCGCGCCGCCGCGTCGAGCGGACGACGCGCGCCGTTCACGTCGGCCGCCACCGCGAGCTCCACGACCGATTCCGGCGCGCCCTTCGTAATCAGCAACCGGCGGCCGTCGGGCGCGTCGACGACGACCGACAGGCGCCGGCGCTGGAAGTCGAACGGCATCTCGTCGATCTTCGTGTAGCCGCTGATGTCGACGCCGCCGCGCTGCAGAATCGCCGTCTCGAGCGGGCTGCGGATCCCCGTCTCGAGCGTGCTGTTCACGAGCGCCAGCAGCAGCGGGCGATCCGACGCGGCGCCCGCGGGATCGACGACCTGCTCGAGATGCATCTCGCCCTTGGTGAGCGTGCCGGTCTTGTCGCTGCAGAAGATGTCGATGCTGCCGAAGTTCTGAATCGACGGCAGGTGCTTGACGATCACGCCGTCGCGCGCCATGCGGATCGCGCCGGCCGTCAGCGTCACCGACGCGATCATCGGCAGGAATTCCGGCGTCAGCCCGACGCCGAGCGCCACGGCGAAGAGCAGCGACTCGAACGGATCGCGCTTCAGCGCGATCGCGACCACGAGAATGAACAGCACGAGGACGATCGTCGTGCGCAGGATCAGCAGGCTGAAGCGCCGCAGCCCGTGCTCGAACTCCGAGTCGGGCGTGCGCGTGCCCAGCCGGCGCGCGATGTCGCCGAAGAGCGTGCGCGGACCGGTCGCTTCGGCGATCGCGGTCGCGATGCCGCTCACGACCGACGTGCCGAGAAACACGCGCGCCGCATCGTCCGGGGCGGGCTCGCCGTCGCGCGGCGTGGCCGTCGCGTGTTTGTCGACCGGCAGCGACTCCCCCGTCAGCATCGACTGCTGCACCGAGAGATCGCGCGACTCGATCAGGCGCGCGTCGGCCGGCACGAGATCGCCGGCCGTCAACTCGATCAGGTCGCCGGGGACGACCAGGCGGATCGGCACTTCCCGCCACGCGCCGTCGCGCTTCAGGGTCGCCGTCGGCGTGACGGACGCGCGCAGGCGGTCGGCGGCCCGCTGCGACCGGTACGTCTGCCAGAAGTTGATCGACGTGCCGACGAGCACGATCGTCACGATGATGACGGCGTCCGTGCGCTGGCGCAGCGCGACCGAGATCGCGCTCGCGACGAGGAGGATGAGGACGAGCGGATTCGCGAACAGGCGCAGCAGCTGGACGACGAGCGAAAGGCGCCGGACCGGCGCCGGCTCGTTCGGTCCGTACTGCGCCAGGAGGCGGGCGGCCTCGGCGCTGGTCAGTCCTGCCGGGGCGTCAGGCACGCAGAATCCCCGGCGGGCGCCGTGTCCCCGGATGGCGCGGCGTCGGCCGTCAGGAACGCGAGGGCGGCGGCGATCACCAGCGGCCCGAGGACGAGGCCGAGCGCGCCGAACACCGCCACGCCGCCCAGAAGGCTGATGAAGACGAGGAGACCGTTCATGCTGGTGCGTTCGCTGACGAGCATGGGCCGCAGGACGTTGTCCACCGCGCTCACTATACCAACGCCGAGGCCCGCGACGATCAGCGCGCGCCCGATGGACCCGCTGAGCGCGAGCAGGATGGCCGCCGGTCCCCAGATGAGCCATGCGCCCAGCGGCAGCAGACAAATGAAACCGATGACGACGCCCCAGAAGACCGGCGCGGCGATCCCCACGGCCGCGAAGATCAAGCCGCCCAGCAGGCCCTGGAGTCCCGCGATGAGCCCTGACGCCGCCACGCTGATGGACACCATCTCGCGCGTGCGCGCGATCAGATGCTCGCGCATCACCGGGTCGACCGGCAGCAGGCGGCGGATGACGCGCATGATCGCGTGCGAGTCGCGCAGCAGGAAGAACGTCGCGAAGAGCGCGAGCACGAGATCGATGACGAAGCTCGCCGTGTTCCTGAGCGCCGCGCCCGACTGTTCCGCCAGGAACATCGCGGCGCGCTTCGCCGCGTCGCTGGCCAGGGCCGCCGCGTCCGCGCGCTGATTTCCGGGCACGCGATCCGCGATCGCCTTCCACGCGCGCTCGACGGCCGTGAAGCGGCCGCTGGCGAATCCCTGCTGCACGGCGCCGGCCGCGTCGAGCGCCTCGCGCACGAAGGCGGTCATCACGAGCAGCAGCGGCACAATCACGATGACGGTCACGGCGACCGTGCTGAGCGCGGCCGCCCGCGACGCGCCCCAGCGGCGTTCGAACCGCGCGTGCACCGGATGGAAGATGATCGCGATGACGGCCGCCCACCCGAGCGGTTTCCAGAACGGCTCGATGATCAGACACACCAGCACGGTCAGAACGGCGGGGCCGATCCAGGAAAGCGCAACGGCGACGTGGTCGGAGCGCCAGGAGCCGTTCATCGCCATCCACAACAGGCGCAAGGCCGGGGCCACGTCGCGACGGAGGGAGACGCGAGCGGCAACGGTCGCGGGCGCAATGTCTTGCGGCAGGCGCCCGACGGATCGGCCGATGTCGACCCGCGACACATGCCGGATATCCGGCACGCGCGCGCATATCGCGGGGCGGACACGCGGTCACGCGCGGCGCGTGACTTGCTCCTGGATTTCGCATGCCCAGGGCTACACTCGCGGCATGCCGAACCAGGTGACGCTGACGCCATGACCGAACCGGCCACCTTGTTCGGCATCGTCGTCGCAGCGCTCGGCGGCGCCGCGGTCGGCGTCGAGCGGCAGCGATCGGGCCACGCCAGCGGCGCGGACGCGCGGTTGGGCGGCGTCCGCACGTTCACGCTGATCGGCGGCGTCTCGGGCCTGGCCGGATGGCTGATGACGATCCCGCTGACGAACGGAGGCGCCGTCGGCATCGTCCTGGCCGCCGGCGCGGTCGCGCTCGTCATCGTGAGCTACGTCGCCACGAGCCGTCGCGACGTCGACGCGACGACCGAAGCGGCAGCGCTCGTCGTCATCGGCGCCGGTCTCGCCGCCGGACTGGGATGGCTCGCGCTGGCGAGCGCCGTGATTGCCGTCAGCACGCTGCTTCTGATCGAGAAGTCCACGCTGCACGCGCTGGTCGGCCGCATCGACGACGACGAGCTTCGCGCCGCGGCGCGCTTCGGCGTGATGGCGATCGTGATCCTGCCGCTGCTGCCGGCAGGCCCGTACGGCCCGTTCCAGGGCATCAAGCCGCGCGAGCTGTGGATCCTCGTGTTGTTCTTCACCGGGATCAGCTTCGGCGGCTATCTCGCGCGACGGTTGTTCGGCGCGGGGCGCGGCTATCCGATCGCGGGGCTGCTCGCCGGGATCGTCTCGTCGACGAACGTCACGTTCACCTTCGCGCGGCTGAGCCGGCGCGATCGCGCGCTCGCCCGCCCTCTCGCGCTGGGCGCCGTCGGCGCCTGCACGATGCTGTTCCCGCGCGTGCTCGCCGCCACGAGCGTGCTCAATCTCGCCGTCGCGCGGGCGCTGTGGCCGTACCTTGCGGCGCCGTTCGCCGTCGGTGTGTTCGCACTGCTCCTGTTGTGGCGGCGCAGCTCGGACGAAGTGGGACCGGCCGAAGTGCCGTCGAATCCGCTGCAGTTCGGCCCGGCGCTGCAGATGGCCGTGCTGTTTCAAGGCGTGCTCTTCGCCGTCGACGCCGCGCGCCGCTGGTTCGGCGAAGCCGGGTTGCTGACGTCCGGCGCCGTGCTCGGGCTGACCGACGTCGACGCGCTGACGATCTCGATGTCCAGGCTCTCCGGCGCTGGACTGACGCCGACGATCGCCGCACAGGCGATCGCGATCGGCATCGGCGCGAACTGCGTGCTGAAGGCCGGCGTGGCCATCGCGCTCGGCACAGCCCGCTTCAGTCAGGTCACCGCCGTCGTGCTCGCCGCGATGGCCGCGACCCTTGTCGCTGCGATGGTGCTGATGGGCTGATAGTATCTAGCGCATGACGAAACCACGCGTCGGGCCCTGGTGGCGTCGCTACGAATGGGACGCGATCGCCGGCATCGTCGCGGCCGCGATCGCGTTGACGCTGCATCTGCTTCACGTCGTCCAGCCCGACATTCTGCTGACGATCACGGTCGTCCTCGTCGCGATCATCCTGCTGCGTCAGTTACGGCACGAGGAGCGTGAGGAGCGCGTTGACGGCGCGACCGGCCGGACCGAGCAGCTGATCGTGAAACTGCACGAGGCGCTCAAGTCGCCGGACGTGGTGCTCGTCGGCCCGCGCCACCTGCGCACGGCCAGCGAAGCCTTCGCGCGCCAGGCGCGCGGCGACATGGTGTGGTTCAACGTCTGCCTGATGATGTTCCGTCCTCAGGAGCTGTTCGACTGCCTGCTGAGGCCGGCCGTCGAGAATCCACTCGTGACGCGCATCGAGTTCGTGCTCGACGAAGGCGAGCGGACCAACTGGCGCGACCACGTCGTCCCCAAGCTGGCGGGCTGTCGAGGGCACGACAAGGTCCTCGAGCCGCGCTGGTGCGATCTGAAGGAGAGCGTGTCGTTCGTGCTCGCCGACCGCGAGGCCGACGGACAGGCCGAAGCCCAGCTCAGCTTCTGGGGCGAGCCGTTCATGGCGCGGACGACCGGACGCGATGTCCCGCGCTACATCTTTCACGTCCAGGCGCATTCGGAACTGGTGCCGCGGCTCGTCGAGCTCGAACGCAGCTACCGCATCGCGCGGTAGCTGCGACCGCCGGCTGAACGCCGGACGCTATCTATGACGACGCCGGCACGAGCGCGGTCCGGTACGTGATCGTCTTGCCGGACTGAATGTTCACGTCGAATATCGCCGTCTGGAAACCGGGCGCGCGGATCTCGAGATGATGCGGCCCCGGCACCAGATTCAGCTGCTCGGTGTCGCCGTTGAAGTCCTCCACCATCCCGACGTAGAAGCCGTCCACGTAGATCGTCGCGTCCCTCTGCGGAATGTCGATCCGCACGCTGCCCGCGGCTTCGGCCTCGATGTCGGTCTCGTACTCGGGCGCCGGCACCGGGTAGTAGTACGGCGGGTACGGATAGCCGTACCGGTAATACGGATACGTGCCGTACGGGAACTGATAGTAGAAGTCGAGGTCGAACAGCGGCCAGTACGGATAAATGTACGAAGGATGCATCTGCGGCCGTACGGGCGGCCGCACGGTCGGCCTCGTCGGCGGACGCGGCACGGCGCGCTGCGGCGTCGTGGTCTGCGGCGGCCGGCGCGAGGGCTGAGACGTCTGCGGCGGCCGTGCAGGCGGAGTGGCTTGTGGGGATTGAGGCGGCCGCGGCTGCGCGGTCTGTCCGCCCGGCGCCGGCGCCGGACGCGGCGGCGTGCGAGTCTGATCGCGGTCCTGCGTGAACGACGACGCGGCGACAAACGTCGCGGCGGCGAGCACGGCCGCCGCAGCCAGGGTTCTGTACGTGTTCATGGCGGATGCTCCATCCGGGTCAGGCAGGCTTACGGGGTAATCGGGTGATCTTCGAAGTGGTACGCGGCGCGGATCGCGACGCTCGTCACGATGTAAGTCTGCGAATTGCGCGTAACGATCGTCGCTTCGACCTGCGGGCGGATCGCGATGTGCCGGCTGATGAACGCGTTGTATCCCGCGCCGACGAAGAACGCGGGATCCGTGAACGTGTTCATCAGGGTGCCGGCCACGCCGGCCGCGGCGATGCGATCGGCATAGAACGACGGAATCGAGCTGCGCGTCCGATCGAACGACGCGCGATACAGACCGAAGCCGCCCTCGACGAACGGCGCCGCCGGACGCGGCCGCATCAAGCTCGTTTGAAACGCGATCGCGCCCGAGAACGCTTCGGCGCCGTCGTGACGGTCGAGCCAGGCGCCCGTGCCCTCGATCCCCATGCGCGGCGTGATCTCCCAGCCCATCGTGAGCGCCGCCATCGCGCCGACGTCGGATGACGCCACGGCGGCGCCGCCGGTCACGGCCAGCGTCGTTCCGTGGGTCCAGATGTGGAAATTCGGAGTAGTCGTTTGCGCCCGCAGTGGCGCCGCCACCAGCACCGCGGCCAGGGCGAAGCAGAATGCGCGAGCGAATGCGCGAGTCATGGTCGTGCTCCTTACTGCTCGAATCCAAACCATGAGCGCGCCGCCGGAATTCCGTCAGCGGCCAGGTTCCGCTTCTAAAGTACGCACCATCCGTGCCCGGATCGCGGGGCATCGGTCTTGCTCTGTCATCCTTTGATGCACGCGAGCGGCTCGAGCCTGGCGACGGTTCGTGAAAGCCCGGCGCGATCCGCGGCATCGACCACGGCGGTGACGTCCTTGTAGGCGCCTGGCGCCTCCTCCGCGACGCCGCGTGTCGACGGGCTGCGAATCAAGATGCCGCGCGCGGCGAGCTCGTTGATGACTTGTCGGCCGTTCCACTGCTTGAGGGCCTGATGCCGGCTCATACTCCGACCCGCGCCGTGACACGACGATCCCCACGATCGCCCAAGGCTCTGCCCCGTCCCCACGAGCACGTACGACGCAGTACCCATCGTCCCGCCGATGAGCACCGGCTGGCCGACCGCCGCGAATGCCTCGGGAAGATCGGGATGGCCGGGACCGAACGCGCGGGTTGCGCCCTTCCGGTGCACGAAGAGCCGCCGCTGCCGGCCGTCGACCTCATGGAGCTCGACCTTGCAGGTGTTGTGCGACACGTCGTACAGCAGCGCAAGCGCCGCGCGCGGTAGGATCCGCGCGAACGCGCGTCGCACGAGCTCCGTGATGATCTGCCGGTTGGCCAGCGCGCAGTTGATCGCCGCGCGCATCGCGCCGAGATAATTCTGACCGAGCGGCGACTCGATCGGCGCGGACGCGAGCTCCTTGTCCGGCAGATCGAGTCCGTACCCGGGCGCGGCGAGCGCCATCTCTTTCAGGAACTCCGTCCCGATCTGATGGCCGAGCCCGCGCGATCCGCAGTGAATGCTGACGACGGCGTCGCCCTCGTGGAGGTGAAACGCGGCGGCGCAGGCCGCGTCGACGATCTTCGCGACGCGCTGCACCTCGAGGTAGTGGTTCCCCGATCCAAGCGTCCCCATCTCGTCGCACTGCCGTCGCTTCGCATGGCCGGAAACGATCTCGGGCCGCGCGCCGTGCATGCAGCCGTGTTCTTCGATGCGATCGAGATCGGCGGCCGTTCCGTACCCGCGGTCGACGGCCCACCGCGCGCCGCCCGCGAGCATCGCGTCCATCTCCGGATCGTCGAGATGCAGCCGTCCGACGCTGCCGACGCCGGCCGGCACGCTGCGCGACAGCTCGTCGGCCAGGCGCTTCTTGACCGGCTCGATGTCCTCCACGTGAAGTCCGGTCGAGAGCAGGCGGACGCCGCACGAAATGTCGAAGCCGACGCCGCCCGCCGAGACCACGCCGCCGTGATCCGCGTCGAACGCCGCCACGCCGCCGATGGGAAACCCGTAACCCCAGTGCGCGTCCGGCATCGCGTACGAGGCGCGCACGATGCCCGGCAGCGTCGCGACGTTCACGACCTGCTGGTACACCTTCTCGTCCATGTCGCGGACGAGCGCCTCGGTGCCGTAGAGGATGCCCGGCACGCGCATGCGGCCGTGCGGCTCGATCCGCCACTCGGTGTCCGACGCGCGCGTGAGCGATGACAGATCCACGGCGTCCTCCAAACGCGTTCACACGTCGACGACGCACTGCGCCAGCCAGTGATCGTCGTCGAGCGGTGCGACCGCGAGCGCAGTGTAGGTCGCGCCCTTGATTTCCACGGCCGGTTCGTGCCGGACCGGATCGACGGGCTCGCCCCACGCGGTCGCGGTCAGGTGCGAGCCGTCGATCGAGACGATGAAGGCGCCGAAGAGCATTCGACGTGTCGCCATTTCATAGATCAGAGCGTTGAGCCAGTCCGCGAGGAGAACGTCGTCGGACGGCGCATCGCAGGCGATCTGGATCGCCGTGATCGGGCGCACCGCGGCCGGACTCGTGATCACGCCGGTCAACGCCAGCGCCGCCTGCACGAACGCGTCGGCTTTCGTCGGCCCGACGCCTCGCACGCCGATGTCGGCGCCGTGCGCGAAATGTTCCCACGTGTTCCGCGCGACGACGGGCGCGGCCACGACGATCAACCCCAGTAGACGATGTGCGGGTCCTTGCGCGGCACCGGCGCCGCCGCGCCGCTCGGCACGCCGACGATGATCGCGGCCACGGCGTGGACGTCGTGCGCCAGCCCGAGCTCGGCCTTCGACTCCGGCGTGTTCATCGCCGGCACGCCGAGGCCGATGCAGCAGGTGCCCAGCCCCATCGCGCACGCCGCGAGCATCAGATTCTCGGCCGCGAGCCAGCAATCCGCGGCGACGAATGGACCATCGCCCTTGCCGCAAATCACGATCAGCGTGCTGGCGTCGTAGAAGATGCTGAAGGTGGGATCGGCCAGCAGCGCCTCGAATCGATCGTCGCTCGGGAGGCGGTCGGCTGCCTGCGCGGTCCAGATCGCTTTCGCGCGATCCGAATAGCGCTTCAGCGCCGCGGCCTCCTGAATGACGACGAACTCCCAGGGTTCCTCGTGCATGGCGGTCGGCGCCTGCACCGCGGCGTCGAGCAGCGCCCGCACCGTCGGCTTGTCGAGCTTCTGCTTCGTGTAAGCGCGGACCGATCGGCGCGTGAAGATCGCGTCGAGCGCGCTCAGCGAACGCTCCGTGGAATGAAGCGTAGTAGTGGACATGACGATCACCTCTTCCTCTTGCACGATCGAGCAACCGTCATGCCACGAGCGCGTCGCGCCGGACGCCCGCGCTCCGGGCCACGCGTTTGCATCCTCCACACCGTCAACCCTCGATACGCTGACCTTTCCTTCGAACGCCGTCCGAGTCATTCGGAAACTCGGCACGCTCGACGAAACCTCGGCAACATGTGAACCCGGAACAGGAGGAGCAAGATGCACATCAAACAGATCATGACGACGAAGGCGGCGACGTGCCGCCCCGAGTCGGACCTCGCATCGGTCGCGAAGCTCATGTGGGACAACGACTGCGGCTTCGTGCCTGTCGTGGCTGCCGACGGCAAGGTCCTCGGCGTGCTGACCGATCGCGACATCTGCATCGCCTCGGCGACTCGCCGTTTGCTGCCGGAGCAGATCACGGCGATCGATGCGATGACGCGTGCCGTGCAGACCTGCCTCGCCGACGCGTCCATCGAGAGCGCGCTGGATGCCATGAAGCAGGCCCGCGTGCGGCGGCTGCCGGTCGTCGGCGCGGACGGGACGTTGAAGGGCGTCGTCTCGATGAACGACATCGTGATGGCGGCGGACAAGCGGCAGGGCCCGGACGCCGGCGCCATCGTGTCGGCGCTCGCGGGCATCTGCGCCCATCGCCCGGCCCGGACGGCGGCGGCGTAACGCCGCTGGCTCACCCGCCGTTGCGGCAGACCGTGCCGAAACTGAATCCGCGCGCGCGCAGCTCGGGAATCAATCGCGTGGCGGCGAGCACGGTCTGTCGCTGATCTCGTCTCGGAGCCTTTTCGTCGCCGTCGTGCATCACCATGATGTCGCCGGCGATGCTGTCGGCCGTGCGCGCGCGGAACCAGTTCCAGTCCCACAGCATCCAGCCCCACCCGACCAGCACGTAGCCGTTCTCGCGCACGCCCGCGTACATCTCGCCGCCGCGCCAGCCGGCGTGCGGCCGGAACGCGCGACACGGGCGCGAACCGGCGAGCGTCTCGATCCGATCGGCGGCCGTCGTCAGCATCCGCCCGAAGGCGTCAGGCGACCGGAGCATCTCGCGGCGCGTCGCCGAGTGAAGCCCGACGGCGTGTCCCTCGGCGAACATCCGCCTGACGATCGGCGCCGTTTCATCGGTGACGTGACGATCGATCAGGAAGAACGTCGCCCGCGCGTGCTCGCGCGCCAGCACGTCGAGCAGATCCGGCGTCGTCGTCGGGTTCGGTCCGTCGTCGAACGTCAGGTACACGGTCGGCGGCGCCTCGCGCGGCATGTGCCAGACGGCGTTGTCGCGCGCCATGGCTTCGAGGAGGAAGGGCGCGGGCGCCGTGTGCGCGAGAACGACTGCCGCAAATCCGACGAGGACGAACACGATGAACATCGAGCCCTTCCTGGAAGTCTACGCAGCATCCATGCCGGGCGGCAGCGACGCTGGTTCACGACTTGCACTACGCATGGGGTGAAAGCGCCTGACGGAGAGACGATCCATGCGTCGCAAGTCTTATCTCGTTGTCTTCCTGATTGCCCTGGCGATGGCCGCGTGCTCGCTGGCCACGGCCGGAGTCCAACGGGGCCACCCGCGGCCCGCCAAACGCGGCGTGGTCGTATTCGTGGGCGGCTACTTCTACGACCCGTTCTTCGGACCGTATCCCTGGTGGCCGCGCGTGGGCTGGCCTCATCCGTACTACCCGCTGTTCGATGAACCCGCCGAGCTGCGCCTGCAGGTCACGCCGAAGGACGCCGCGGTCTACGTCGACGGCTACTACGCCGGCGTCGTCGACGACTTCGACGGAATTTTCCAGCGTCTTCGCCTGCCGCCCGGTCCGCACGAACTCACGTTCTTCCTGCAGGGATTCCGGACGGCGCATCAGCGCCTCTACCTCGCGCCCAACTCGGACTCGAAGGTGCGTCTGACGCTGGAGCGTCTCGCCCCTGGTGAGATGAGCGCGCCGCCGCCGGTCGCGGCGCCCGTTCCGCCACCGCCGCCCGGCACCGCGAGGTCGCCGCGCACGCCGCCTCGCCTGCCTGTCCCGCCGCCCGCAATCGCGACGCCGCCGGCGGCCGAGTTCGGCAGCGTCTCGATTCGCGTACAGCCCGCGGACGCGGACGTCACGATCGACGGCGAGCGCTGGACCGGATCCGAGGGCGACCGCCTCGTCGTGCAACTGGCCGAGGGTACGCACCGCGTCGAGATCCAGAAGCCGGGCTTCCGCCGGTTCTCGACCGAGATTCAGGTACGCCGCGGCGAGACGACGCCGCTCAACGTGAGCCTGTCGCCCGAGGGACCGCCGAGGTAACTACGCCGTGTGGCGGTGCGGCGCGCCCGCCTGACGCGCGCCGGCGCGGCGCATGATCGTTACGGGATCGCTCAGCCCGTGGCGCTCGGCGTTGGGCCGGGACTTCCAGATCTCGATCGCGTCGACGATCGCGCCGCCCGCACGCAGCACGTGCGCCTGAAGGACCCGCATCGCGCGTTCGGTCATGCCGCCGCCGGAGACGACCACGACGACCGGCTTCCCTCGCAGGTCGTGCAGGCGATCGACGTACTCGACGACGGCGCGGGCCGGACACCAGTTGTACGTTTGCGCTCCGAGCACGAGCAGGTCGTACGCGGACACGTCGGTCGGCGCCTCGCGGCTGGCCGTCGTGATGTCGACGCGCCAGCCCTGCGATTGCAGGCCTTCGGCGAACGCCAGCTGCATCCGGTGCTGGAAATGCTCCCGTCCTCGCCCGTGATGATGAACGATCAACGCGCGCCCGGCGCGTCCGTCACCGCCGACTGTCGTCACGGGTGTGACCACCTCGGCGTTCGCCCGCCCGGTGAACCAGAGGTCGTAAAACACGAACCAGATACCGAACACGGCGAGCGTCATGAGCAGACTGAACACGCTCGCACGTGGCGAGGTGCGCGCGAGCATCACCGTCATCGCGGCCGCCGCCAGCAGAAGGGCGATCGAAACGGCGCCGACGTAATGGCGAAGCGTCCACGCGATCGACACGATGAGGCCGAGGATGACTCCGGCGGTGACGGCCATCGCCCACACGCTGCCGATCCACCACGCCGCCAGGAACGCGTCCGCGAAGGCCATGATGGCCGCGGTCACGCCCAGCGATGCGACACGCCAACTCGATGGTGTGTACATCTCGTCCCTCAGCCTTCCTGCGTCACGCCGACGGGCACGGCGTGCGGCGCGCGTGCGAGAAAGCCGGCCACGACGTCGGCGAGCGTCGGCTGACCGATTTCCTGCAGCTCGTAGCGCGCGCGGACAACGAGCTGGTGGATCGTCACCAGCCTCGTGAGATCGATCGGCGTCCCGACGATGACGGTGTCGCACGGCACCCGCGCGATCGTCGCTTCGAGGTCGCGCACCTGTTGATCGCCGTAGCCCATCGCGGGCAGCAGCGTGCCGATCGCCGGGTAGGTCTTGAACGTCTCGGCGAGGCTGCCGACGGCGAAGGGTCTCGGATCGACGATCTCGCGCGCGCCGAGTTTTCTCGCGATGACCGTCCCCGCGCCGAACCGCATCTCGCCGTGCGTCACGGTCGGACCATCCTCCACGACCAGCACGCGACGCCCGGTGACGCGCTCGGGATGGTCGGCCGTCACCGGCGAGGCGGCCTCGACGATGGTCGCCCGGGGATTCGCGCCGCGGATGTGGCGGCGGAGCTCCTCGGTCGCCTGCAGATCCGCCGTGTCGATCTTGTTGATGACCACGACGTCCGCCATGCGCAGGTTCGCCTCGCCCGGGTAGTAGGTCAGCTCGTTGCCGAGGCGCAGCGGATCGGCGACCACGATGTGCAGATCCGGCCGATAGAACGAGAAGTCGTTGTTCCCGCCGTCCCAGAGAATCACGTCGGCGGCCGATTCCGCGTCCTTCAGGATGGCCGCGTAGTCGACTCCGGCATAGACCGTCGTTCCGGCGACGATGTGCGGCTCGTACTCCTCGATCTCTTCGATCGTGCAATGGTGCCGCGCGAGATCGGCGAGCGTCACGAACCGCTGCACGCGCTGCGCGACGAGATCGCCGTACGGCATCGGGTGGCGCACGACCGCGACCTTGCGTCCGCCGTCCTGCAGCAGCCGCGCGACGCGACGCGTCGTCTGGCTCTTGCCGGCGCCGGTGCGCACGGCGCAGATCGAGATGACCGGCTTCCGGCTCGTCAGCATCGTCACGCCCGGCCCGAGCAGCACGAAGTCCGCGCCCGCCGCGTTGGCGATCGCGCTCCGGTGCATCACGTACACGTACGAGACGTCGCTGTACGAGAAGACGACCTGCCGGACCGCGTGCGCGCCGATCAGCGCCGGCAGTCCGGCCTCGTCGAAGATCGGAATGCCCGCGGGATACAGACGGCCCGCGAGCTCCGGCGGATAGCGCCGATCGGCGATGTTGGGAATCTGCGCGGCCGTGAACCCGACGACGTCGTAGCGCGCATCGTCGCGGTAGACGACGTTGAAGTTGTGGAAGTCGCGGCCCGCGGCCCCCAGAATCAGCGTGCGAATGCGATCCATGATGACCCTCGTGCGCGGGCGGTCACGTGCGTGCCCGCCCGGCCGCTGAGTGCGAGATTCAACTGGTCCGACGCGGCGATGATCGCTTCCCGGCCGCCCGCGTCGACGAAGCGCAGCGCCGCCTCCACCTTCGGGCCCATCGTGCCCGGCGGAAACTGCCCCTCGCCGGCCGCGCGGCGCAGATCGTCGGCGGTGACCTGATCAAGACCGCGCGCGTCCGGCGCGCCGAAATCCAGGTAGACGCGATCCACATCAGTCGAGAGCACGAGGCGATCGACGTGCAGGCGACTCGCGAGCAGCGCCGAGGCGAGGTCCTTGTCCACCACGGCCTCCACGCCGCTGAGTCTGTGGTCGTGGCGCACGACGGGGATGCCGCCGCCGCCCAGCGTGATCACCACGGTGTTCGCGTCGACCAGCGCGCGAATCGCCCGCTCCTCCACGATCTCGAGCGGCTCTGGCGAGGGCACGACCCGGCGGTAGCCGTGCGGCGGTTCCTCGACGAGGATCCAGCCGGAGGATCGACGGGCGTCGGCTTCCTCGCGCGTGTAGAACGGGCCGACGGGTTTCGTCGGTCGCGCGAAGCCCGGGTCCGCGGGATCGACCACGACCTGCGCGAGCACGGTCGCCACCGGACTCCGGAGCCCGCGCTCCGCCAGCGCATCTTCGAGCGCCTGTTGCAGCAGAAGACCGATTTCTCCCTGCGTGCTGGCGACGCAGACGTCGAGCGGCAACGGATAGGCCTCGCCGGCGGCGCGCTCCGATCGCAGGAGCGCGGCGCCCACCTGCGGTCCGTTGCCGTGCGTGATCACGACGCGCCATCCGCGGGACACGACGCGCGCGATCGCGGCGCACGTCCGCGCGGCGTGGGCGCGCTGCGCCGAGACGGTCGGCGCCTCGCCCGCCGGCAGCAGCGCGTTCCCGCCGATGGCGACGAGCACGGTTGGGGGCATCGCTGCGCTCCCCTCACGACGTCCAGCGCCCGCCGCCGAGGAGCGCGACGAGCAGCGCCTTCTCGGTGTGCAGACGGTTGGCGGCCTGCTGGAAGACGCGCGATCGCCGTCCGTCGATCACGTCCGACGCGACTTCCTGTCCACGATGCGCCGGGAGGCAGTGCATGAAGATCGCGTCCGGCCGCGCGCGCTCGAACAGTTTCGCCGTGACCTGGAAATGCGCGAACGCGTGTCGCCGGGCTTCCGCTTCCGCCTCCTGCCCCATGCTGATCCACGTGTCCGTGTAGATCACGTCCGCCTCTTCCACGGCGTCCTCGGGCACCGACGTCACGCGACACGCGATGCCCGGCTCGACCTCGTGCTGGTGCGCCCACCGCAACACGTCAGGCCGCGGCTCGTACCCGGGCGGCGTGGCGATCGTCATGCGGACGCCGAGCAGCGCGGCGCCGAAGATGAGCGAAGTCGCGACGTTGTTGCCGTCGCCCACGAACGCGAGACGCAGGCCGCGCCACGTGCCCCTGTTCTCGTGCATCGTCAGGAAGTCGGCGAGCGCCTGACAGGGATGGCTGAAATCGCTCAGCGCGTTGATGACTGGAACCGAGGCGGCCGCCGCGAGCTGCTCGACCGTGTCGTGCGCAAACGTGCGGAGGACGATCGCGTCGACCATGTGCTCCAGCGTGCGCGCCACATCGTGAATCGACTCCCGCTGGCCGAGACCGACGTCCTGCGGGGCCAGGTAGATCGCGTGGGCGCCGAGCTGATGGCTCGCGACGTCGAGCGACACGCGCGTTCGCAGCGACGGCTTTTCGAAGAGCATCGCGATCGTCCTGCCCGACAGCGCGCCGGCGCACTGGCCCGGATCCCGTTTCAGGTCCGCGCCCAGCGCAATCAGCGAGAGCAGCTCGTCGGAGGTGAGGTCGCGGATCGACAGGACATCCCGGCCACACAGCGCGACCCAGGCATCACGGCGAAGTGCGGCAAGCGTGAGTGCCATGGAACCTCATGCACCTTAAGGGCAACGCGCGTGCCGTCAGGAAGCTCGCTTTCCACGCCACCATTCGCGCGTCGCATGCGAGAAGGCAGCGCCAATGCCGGAAACCCGGCGGGCCCGGGCCGCCAGGTGTCTGCGTCGCTACGGCAGTCTGCGCTGAAGGATCCGCTTGGCGCCCTCGAGTTCCTTGCGGCGGCGCGGCGACAGGTTCCTCCCCGCCCGATTGATGAAGTACTGAATCATTCGGATCGCCGAGCCCACGCCCTTCGGTGAGACGTCGCGCCGCGCCATCGTGCGGGCAATCTCGCGCGCCGAGCGCGTGAAGATGCCCGGAGGAGGCACGGTGGAGACAGTGGTGACGGTCTGGACCCAGAGTCTTCCGGTAGGCTTCGTCCTCCCGGACGAGGGCGATCGCGTTCGCGTCGCGAGTCTCATGACCGTCATCTCCGCCCATCACCTTTGTGTGCATGCGTCGTGCCCGCCTGGCACCTGACTTGCGGTGATTCGGAGTGAGCGGGAGGACGGTTACGGCAGGACTCCGCCTGGATGTGATGCGGCGGTTGGCGATGGCCGGCCTGGCGATCACGGCGATCGTCGTGCTCGGCGCGACCGCCACGCGCGATGTCCACGGACTCTCGCTCGTCGTGCGCGCCGCCGATCTCGAGGGTCCCTTCCGGCGCGTCGTCGATTTCGACACGGTCCCCATCGTCGAGCGAATCGTGGCCGCGCGCACGCGCAGCGGCACGCTGCGCGCCCGCGTCTACGCGCCGCGTGGGGCGTCTCGCCAGACCGTGCTGCTCGTCTCGGGCCTGCACGCGGCCGGGATCGACGAACCGCGTCTCGTCGTGCTGGCGCGCGAGCTTGCGAAGAGCCGCGTGACCGTGGTCACGCCAGAGATCGACGAGCTGGCGCGCTTCGAGATCACCGCGCGGCTCACCGATCGCATCGAGGACACCGCGGCGTGGCTGGCCGGCGACCGCGGCCTCGCCCCGAGCGGCCGCATCGGGCTGATGGGCATTAGCTTCAGCGGCGGTCTCTCCATCGTCGCCGCCGGACGGCCCTCGCTCCACGATCGCCTGTTGTACGTGTTCTCGTTCGGCGGGCACGACGATCTGCGACGCGTGCTCGAATATTTCTGCACGGGGCCGGAGCGTGAGGCGCTCGGGGCCGGCCGTGGCGAGCCGGCGCTGGCGCTGCCCGTGCGCGCCGCGCACGACTACGGCGTCGCGATCGTCCTGCTGACGGTCGCCGAACGTCTGGTGCCGGCCGATCAGATCGCGCCGCTTCGCGACGCCGTGCGACGGTTTCTGTGGGCCTCGTATCTCGACGGCGTCGACAAGCCGCAGGCGGAGCGCGAGTTCGCCGCCTTGCGCGCCGTCGCGCGTCAGTTGCCCGAACCGGCGGCGACGCTGCTCGACGAAGTCAACAATCGCGACGTCGAGCACCTCGGCCACCGGTTGTTGCCTTTCATCGGTTACTACGTCGATGAGCCGGCGCTTTCCCCCGCGCGGTCGCCGCACCCGGCCGCGCCCGTCTTTCTGCTGCACGGCAAGGACGACAACGTCATCCCCGCCGCCGAATCGCAGCGCATGGCGGCGCGGCTGCGCGGCCAGGTGCCCGTGCGCCTTCTTCTGACTGACCTGATCTCTCACGCCGCCGCCGATCAGCCCGCGCGCGTCGTGGATGTGTTCAGGCTCGCCGGATTCTGGGGCGATCTGCTGGCCCGGTGAGGCGATCGGTTGCGGATGCGCGCGGCCGCCGCGCCGGCGACGTCAGGACTTCAGCGTGAGCACCGGACAGGTCGCGCGCCGCACCACGTGATTGGTCGTCGATCCGAACAGCATCACATCGAGCGGGTTGCGGCCGCGGACGCCTATGACGATCAGATCGGCCTTTTCGCGTTCAGCGGCTTCCAGGATCCTCCGGTACGGCTTGCCGTGATCGACGTGCGTTTCCGGCTGGCACCACGTTCGAATGTCAGCGGTGACCAGCGCGTCGAGTTGCTGCCGCGCCTGCTGCTCGACGACGCGCCGGAATTCGGGCGTGTCGAATCTCGCAACGAGCACGTCCTCCGCAGGCACCGATTCGAAGACGTGCAGGAGGCTCAGGCGCGCGTCGGACTCCTTCGCGATCGCGCATGCGAACGTGAAGGCGGACAACGAAGACTCGGAAAAATCGATCGGGCACAGCAGGCGCTTGTACGGCAGCGTCCCCGTCGACACCGCCGCCGGCGGGACGGTCAGCACCGGACACGCCGCTTTGCGCAGGACTTTCTCGGCCACCGATCCGAGCAGGAAGCGCTCGAGCGCGCTGTGGCCGTGCGTGCCGATCACGAGCAGGTCGGCGGGCAGGGCGGCCGCGCAGTCGACGATGCGCGCCGCCGGGTTGCCGTCCTCGACGCGCACGTCGGTCTGCAGTCCGGCCGCAATCGCCGGCGCCAGCCACGCGCGCAGATGTTCGGCCAGCGCCTGGTGTTCCGCCGGCCCGGCCCAGGGGTTGCGCGGAGGATCCGCGAAGAACACCATCGGTGGCTGGAGCAGCAGGGCCGGCGGGATCACGTGCAGCGCCGTGATCTGCGAGTGATACCACCGCCCGATTGCCACCGCGTGGTTCAGCGCCAGGCGTGACGTATCGGAGAAGTCAACAGGACACAGAATGCGCCGAACTTCGATCACAGCGTCTCCAACCGCCCGGGCCCCGGCGCGCGTTCAGTGCGGCCAGCGGTCCGCCCGATTTTTCGGGTCGCGGAAGATCGGGAGCCACGCGGCCGCGCAGGCTTTGTGGTACGCGGAGCCGGCGTGCAGCAACGGTTGCAGACAGATCTCGCCTTCGGCCGAGCATCCGGCTTCCAGACACGGCTCGCCCTTGGCGCACTCTTCGGTGTAGTGCTTCTCGAGAAGCGCGCAGGCGGCGAGGAACGGCCGCCGCTGCTCGATCGCCAGCCACTCCGCGAGCTCGGCCTTCGTGAACCGGCCCTCCGCCGCCATCGCCATCACCTGCTCCGGCGAATACGTCTTGGTCTCCACGTCACCCTCCCGTGGCGCGCCGCCACTCCGGCGCGAGTGAGCGCAATCGACGTGCCGGACGATCCAGCCCCATTTCCGGGAGGAAATTCAGTGATATGCGGCCATTGCCGGAAAACCGGCAGTCGATAGGGCTCGAGCCTTGCAGTCGCTATACTCGGAAAATTCGCCAGAGGTGACTGATGTCGACGATTCGCCATGTCTTGTGTCCCTACGACTTCTCAGTTCAGGGCCGGCAGATTGCGCCGTTCGTGCAGGCGCTGGCCGCGCGCTGCGAGGCGCGCGTCACGCTCTTCGGCGTCGTGCCGCCAATCTGGGACGTGGCACCGATCGGCAGCGAGATTTTCGCCGGCGAGAACACGTCGGAGTGGGAACGGGAGCTCAAGTCACGGCTGGAGCTGGAGCTCACGACGGAACTGGCCGGCGTGACCGTCGAACGCGCGACTGAGTCTGGCGATCCGGCGCTGAAGATCGTCGAGTTCGCGCGCGATCACGCCGTCGATCTGATCATGATGCCGACGCACGGGCTCGGGCTGTTCAGGAGTCTCCTGCTCGGATCCGTCACGGCGAAGGTGCTGCACGATGCCGCGTGTCCGGTCTGGACGGCGACGCACGCCGAGGAACAGCGCAGCCGGCCGCTGCCCGCGACGATTCTCTGCGCCGTCGACGGCACCGCCGAGAGCACGAAGCTGCTGCAATGGGCCGCGCCGTTCAGCGCCGCCCTCGGCGCCACGCTGAAGCTCCTGCACGTCGTCGGCGCGATCACCGACTGGCCGTCGCTCGAGCGCGAGCAGCTGCTGCAGGATCGCATCCGCGACACCGCGCGCGCCCGCATCGAAGACCTTCAGAAGGCGGCGCACGTGCTGGCGCCGCTGCGCGTCGCGGTCGGCGACGTCGTCGAGACGATCGTGGAGGAAGCGCGCCAGGAAAACGCCGATCTGATTCTGATTGCGCGCGGATCGCTGACCGCGCCGCTCGCCCGCCTGCGCACGCGCGCCTACGGGATCATCCGGCGATCGCCGTGCCCGGTGTTGAGCGTGTAGCCCGCCCATATATATAAGGTCCGGCCGCCCCGGACGGGTCGCGCGGAAGACGGCCCTTGACAAATTGTACTAATACACTAGTATAAGCATTCAAGTGACTGCCGTGAGCATCGTCTCGATTGATCCCCGCGACCGGACGCCGATTTACGCGCAGTTGGACCGCGCGCTGCGGGCGGCGATTGCCACGGGCCGCCTGCAGCCGGGCGAGCAGCTGCCCACCGTCCGGCAGCTCGCGGTCGATCTGGAAGTCAACGCCAACACGGTCGCGCGCGTCTACGCGGAGCTCGAGCGCGCGGGGATTCTCGAAACGCAGCGCGGCGTCGGCTCCTTCGTGAGCGCGACGCCGGCGCAGGCCCACCCGCCGCGCGAGCACGACCGGCGGCTGCGCGCGTTCGTTACGCGCGTGCAGGCCGACGCACACGCGGCCGGTTTCGATCTGGACGAGGTGATCGCCGCGCTCGGCGAGTCGCATCGCTGACGGAGGGACCGTCGAGGTCCACGCCCGGGCCATGACGGCCCGCGGCGACAAGGAGGAACGCACATGGTGCCTGTCGTCTTTGGTCGTCGTTCGGAAGAGTCTGGCCGGGGCGGCACGCCGGTGAACGTCGTCGCCGTGGCGATGCTGATCGGCTCGATCCTGCTGGGCGTACTCGGGTTGGTGGCCACGGGCAACCCGATTCCCCTCGTCGCCATGGTGATCGTCGGCATCGTGCTGATGCAGTCGCCGCAGATCGCCAGCCAGTGGGAGCGCGGCGTCGTCCTGCGATTCGGACGGTTCATCGGGCTGCGCGGCCCCGGGCTCTTCTGGATCGTGCCCTTCATCGACCGCATGTCCTCGTGGATCGATCAACGGACGATCACGACGAGCTTCGCGGCCGAGCAGACGCTGACGTCCGACACGGTGCCGGTCAACGTCGACGCGGTGCTCTTCTGGATGGTGCACGACGCGCAGAAAGCGGCGCTCGAGGTGCAGGACTACGCGCAGGCCGTGAGCTGGGCGGCCCAGACGGCGCTGCGCGACATCATCGGCCGGACGACGCTCACGGATCTGCTGCGCGGTCGCGAGCGGATCGAAACCGAACTGCAGCAGTTGATCGATCAGCGGTCGAACCCCTGGGGCGTGACGGTGTCGTCGGTGGAAATGCGCGACGTCGTGATCCCCGGTGCGCTGCAGGACGCGATGTCGCGCGAAGCCCAGGCCGCGCGCGAAAAGGCCGCGCGCATCATCCTCGGGCAGGCGGAGATGGAGATCGCGAAGTCGTTTCAGGAGGCGGCCAAGTCGTACGCGGACAATCCCGTCGCGCTGCACCTGCGGGCGATGAACATGCTCTACGAGGGCCTGAAGGAAAAGGGCGCGCTGATGCTCATCCCGAGCAGCGCCGTCGAGTCGATGGGCATGGGTGGACTGATGGGCGCGGCCGCGCTGCAGCAGCAGCGGCTGACCGATTCCGGCGGCGACAAAGGCGATCAGAAAGTGAGCTGATATGGCGAACTACGACGTCGATCGGCAGGCGCAGGCGATCCGAACCGCGCTCGCGATTCTCGGCGCGATCCTGCTCGTCATCGGATGGGCGCGTTTCGCGGTCGGCCAGGATGCGCCGCCGCGACCACGTGGACCGATCGCGCCGATCGAGCCCATCGCCGCGATCGCCGACGCATTCAAGACGCGTCCCGTGATCGGGATGCAGGCCGGCGTCGGCCACAGCGACGCCCGCGGGTTCGCGTTCATCATCTCGCTGCTCAGAGATCCGCGCATCCAGTCGCTTGGCGTCGACGTCGCTATGGAGAACGGCAGCGCGCGGTATCAGAGCGTCATGGATCGCTACACGCGCGGCGAGGACGTGCCCTACTCCGAGCTGCGGCACGTCTGGGACGACACGACGCAGCCGCAGACGACGTCCGGGGTCGGGGACGTCAATCCGATCTACCGCGCGATCCGCGAGATCAACGCGACGCTCCCCCGCGATCGGCAGATGCGCGCGCTGCTCGGCGATCCGCCCATCGAATGGGAGAACGTCGACAGCCGTGCGGATTTTCAGAAGTGGCTTGCGCTGAGGGATTCAAGCGGCGCTTCCGTCATTCAGCGGGAGTCGCTCGCCAAGGGACGCCACGTGCTCGTGATCTACGGCTTCATGCATCTGCAGCGACGCCAGCAGGTGAGCAACTACAATATGGACAGCGAAGTCGCCCAGACGGTGATCAGCCTGCTCGAAAGAGCCGGCGTGAAGACGTTCATCGTGGGAACCGGCGACGAGACGACTGGAATGGACGGCTGGACTGTTCCCAGCCTCGCGCTGTTACGAGGGACGACGCTCGGCGCCACCGACGTGCCGGAGGGTCCGCTCCCTCGCGTCACGGTGCAGGCGGAGGGCGGCTTCGTACCGCTTCCGCGCGAACAGTGGATTCAGATTCGAACGGAAGAACAGATGGACGCGATGCTGTACCTGGGTCCGAAGGCGACGGCGTCGGCAGTCCCCCCACCGTTGTCGCCAACCATCTGCAGGGATCCCGGCTATCTCGACACGCGGCTCGCGCGCATGGCGCTCACCGGCATCCCGCAGTTCGAAGCGGATCGCCTGAAACAGTTCTGCGCCGGCGTGAAGTAGCGCGCCGGAGCGCCGCTACGCGGTCTTCGCTTTGGCGACCGCCGCGATCATCGCGCGAATGCGCTGGCGCCGCAGCATCTTGCGCTTGCGGTTGATTTGGAATCTCGAACGATCGCCGTTGCGTCGCGACATGCGGACCTCCTGAAAGAACTAGACCTCTGAAGGCACGACGGCGATTTCGGCCGGCGCCGCGAACTGCTGCAACACCTTGCCTTCCGCGACCTCAATCTGGGCGATGACGGTCCGCTTGTGCACGCCCTCCACGCGCGGACGGCACCCACGAATCAACTGTGTCGAGCGGAGGGTCGAGAGGACGACGAAGGTAAACGCACCCATGCCGGCAGGACGCTGAATCACAGGAACCCTCACTGCAAAGGCTTTGGTGAGGGCCAGGGCTGGCGGGCCGCAGTGCTCAGAAAAGCAGGAACCTCGAGTATAGCCGTTTACTTCTTCTTCGGTGTCACGCGCAGCGCGCGCGCGCCGCTCACCCGATCCTCGAGCAGCTCGAATCTGACGTCGTCGCCGACGCGCAGATCGTTGAACGCCGTGCCGTCGCGCAAGTCGCCGCGGTGAAAGTAGACCTCGCGGTCGTCCTTCAAGCGGATGTACCCGTGCCCCTGCCCCGTGAAGATCCGGGCGATACGGCCGGTCGACGGCGTGCCGCGGGGATCGGTGGGTTGCGACGGCTTGCCCGGACGCTTGGGTGCGCCCGGGCGGCCGGAGCCGTACGAATACTCGGCGCTCACTGACGTCAGTCTACCGCCAGCTAGGCCACCCGGACGTTCTCGGCACGGGGACCCTTCGGGCCCTGTCCCTTTTCGAAGGTCACAGCCTGACCTTCGCGCAGATCGTCGAAGCGGATGCCCGCGCAGGCGGAGTTGTGGAAGAAGTACTCGTTGCCGTCGCTCGCCAGGATGAAGCCGAAGCCCTTCTCGCTGACGAGTCTCTTGATCGTGCCGTTCGTTGCTGCCATTGCCGTCTCCTCGATAGTTCCACGTGATAGCGAAGTCGCGCTCTGGCAGGATGGCTGGTCGCGTGGGAGGAATCCAACGCCTGCCCGAAGACCGGTCGGCGCTGGTAGACGCAGGCTGGCTTACGTAAGAGCGAGGCTTCAGTATACACCTGTTTCGGGTTCGCTTAGATAGCAAATTACAAATGCGTCATCCTGGCCTCCCGGACACGGGCGGGCGTCAGCGGCAACTGGAAGAGACGGCCGCCGGTCGCATCGTGGATGGCGTTGCCTATTACGGCCCCCATGCAGATGATGGCGGGCTCGCCGCCGGCCGACGGCGGAACATCCGGCGAATCGACAAGGATCGCGTCGATCTTCGGCAGCCACGAGAACCGCGGAATCCGGTACGTGTCGAAGCCGCGATCGGCAATCTCGCCGTCCCTGAACCTGATCTCCTCGCTCAAGGCGTACCCGAGGCCCATCGTGATGGCGCCTTCAATCTGCGTCCGGGCGCCCTGCGGGTTCACGGCGACGCCCATGTCCTGCGCGCAGACCACGCGCTTCACCCGGACCTGCCCCGATCCGTCGACCGTCACCTCGGCGAACGTCGCCACGTACGTGTTCGAGTAGACGCCGCACGCCATTCCGACGCCTCGTCCGCTCGGCGTTTTCGATGGGACCCAGCCGAAGCGATCGGCGGCGGTCTGAAGCACGCGCCGCATGCGCGGATCGCTGAGATTGTTCAGTCGAAACGTCAGCGGATCGAGACCCGCGCTCGCGGCCATGCGATCGATCAACAGCTCGCGCGCGAACGTGTTGCTGTTGAAGGCGGGCGCGCGCCACGCGCCGACGCCGAAGGGATGGAGACCCGGGGCCGGCGCCTGCCAGCCGCCGTACACGACGACGCGCTGATGCGGAATGTCGTAGATGGGCGCGGCTCCGCCTTCGCCCGCGCCGTACACGTCGGCGCTCCACAGCACGATCTTCCCGGCGCCGTCGATTGCGGCCTTCAGCTTCATCGTCGCCGCCGGACGGAACGTGTCGTAGAAGAATTCCTCGCGCCGATCGAACGCGACCTGCACCGGCCGCCCCGTCGCGCGCGCCAGGCGCGCCGCCTCGACCGCCTGCTGCCCCATCGTCTTGCCGCCGAAGCCACCGCCGACGAACGGCGTGATGATCCGCACGCGGTCCGGCGGAACACCGAGCGAGTCGGCCACCTGCGTCTTCACCATGAACGGCGCCTGCGTCGACGCCCAGACCGTGACCTTGCCGCCGTCGATTGTCGCCAGCGCGGTGTGCGTCTCCATGGTGGCGTGCGCCACGTACGCATTCAAGAACGTCTCTTCGAAAACGGCCGACGCGGCGCGCTCGCCCTCGACGAGGTTGCCCTGCCCGACGATCTGCTGTCCTGCCGGCGCGGCGCTGACGAGATGATCGAAGATCGTCAGGTCGTCTATCGCCGCGGCGCCGCGTTCGAATTCGGCGGCAATCAACGCGAGCGCTCGCGCCGCTTCGTCGGGTTGCTCGTGGAGCACGGCAACGAGATCGCCGTCGCGCACGACCAGCGCTCCTTGCACGCTCGCGGCCGCCGACGTATCGACACGAATCTGTTTCGCGCCGTGGGCCGGCGGACGCACGATCTTCGCGTAGAGCATGCCCGGCAGCCGAAGATCTCCGCTGTACTTGGCCCGGCCCGTGACCTTTTCCGTCGCGTCACGCCGCGGCAGGGATTGGCCGATGACCGAGAACGACGCCGGGTCTTTCAACGGCGGCACGACCGAGACGTGCCTCGTAATCGCCTTGCCGTCCGCGAGCGACGCAAACGTGACGGTCTTTTCCGGATCACGCGGGTCGAAAATCGACCCGTTCTTGACCTCGAGCGACGCCGCCGGCACCTGCAGCCGCTCGGCGGCCAGCTCGCGCAGCACTTCTCGCGCTTCCACCGCCGCGCGCCGCAGCACGGGACCGAACACCGGAATGCACATCGACCCGAACGTGCCGAGATCCCACGGACACAGATCGGTGTCGCCCATCACCATGTCGATCGACGCTGGCGCGACGCTCAGCTCCTCGGCCACGAGTTGGGTCAGCGCGGTCATGCTGCCCTGCCCCAATTCCACTTTGCCGACGTAGCACGTCACGCGACCATCGCCGCCGACGCGCAGGTACGCGTTGAAATCCGTCGGGTAATTGAACCGCGGCAGCTGTCCGCGGCCCTGAAACGCCCACAGCGGATCGATCCGGCACGCGACGACGATGCCGGCGCCGAGTTTCACGAAATCGCGGCGTCTCATGATCGTCCTCCCGGCTCACGAGAAGCCGCGTTGATGGCGGCCACGATGCGCGTGTGGGAGCCGCACCGGCACAAATTGCCGTCCATGCGCTGAACGATGTCAGCGGCACTCGGATGCGGAACGTTGAGCAGCAGGCCGTACGCGGCCATCAGCATCCCCGACGTGCAGAATCCACATTGATACGCCTGGTGCTCGATGAACGCTCTCTGAAGCGGATGAAGGCCGTCGGCCGGCGCCAGTCCTTCAATCGTGCGGACGTCTTTGCCGGCCAGCGTGCCGACCGGTGTCTGGCACGAGCGGACGGCGCGGCGATCGACGATCACCGTGCACGCGCCGCACGAGCCGTGACCGCAGCCGAACTTGGTGCCGGTCAGCGCGAGGTCGGTGCGGAGCACCCACAGCAGCCGTCGATCTTCGTCGACGCTGAGGCGCTGCCGGTGACCGTTCAGGGTGAAGGAGACAGTGCTAACCATCGTGATCTCCAGACATCTCCCGGCCGCCTGCCGGAAACGTCGCGATCACGCGGGGTCAGCTGACGAGAACTCGGCAGGAAGCCGGCCAATCAATGGCCGGGACGAAGCGATGCTGGCAGCTCGTGCATCGACTGTGCCGCCCGCCGGACGATGGACCGTGGCTGGAATCTTACTCGCGCAGTCCGAAGACGCAGAGCGACAGCCCCGAGATTGCCGTCACGTACTGCTTGCCGTCAACGTCGTACGTGATCGGACCGCTCACGATCTGCGCGCCGAGGCTCGCCTTCCACAAGAGCGTTCCGTTCCGCGCGTCGAGCGCCTGGAAGTAGCCTTCGCGTCCACCGGTGAACAGGACGTCCGACGCAGTGGTCAGAATGCCGCTGTCGGTGACGTCGGTCATCGGGAACTTCCACTTCTGCTCGCCCGAGCTGGCGTCGAGCGCGAGCACGGCGCCGGTCGACGCCGCTTCCGTCCAGTTGTTGATCGGTCCGCGGCGAATCCCTGGCACGGCGGGCGCGCCCGGCACCGGCACGAACGGACGATTGACGCCGCCGCCGAAGTTCCGTCCCTCCTGGTACTCGACCGGCGTGCCGCCGAAGATCGTCGCGTAGCCTTCCCACGCCGACACGTAGAACATCCCGGTGTGCGGGCTGTACGACGGCGAGTACCAGTTCGTCCCGCCCTGATTGCCGGGCCAGGTCGGCATGCCCGGCGGCTGCGGCGTCTGGTTGGGACGGCCGCGCTCGTCGAACGCGTCCATCCAGTTCACTTTCACGAACGGCTTGCCGACGAGAAATTTTCCGGTCTCGCGATCCAGCACGTAGAAGTTGCCGTTGCGGTTCGCCCAGATCATCGCCTTCAGCGGCTGGCCGTGGAACGTGATGTCGGCGAGCACCGGCACCTGCACCGAGTCGTAGTCGTAGCGATCGTGCGGCGTGAACTGGTAGTGCCACTTCAAGCGGCCCGTGTCGGCGTCGAGCGCGACGACGGAATCTGTGTAGAGATTGTCGCCGGGCCGCTGCTCGTTGTTCCAGTCGGGCCCGGCGTTGCCCACGCCCCAGTACGTGAGGTTCAGCGCGGGATCGTACGACCCGGTCACCCAAACCGAGCCGCCGCCGTGCTTCCACGCCTCGGGATCGCAGAACGTCCCTGGCGGGTTTGCCGCCGGCGGACACACCTTCCACGAATCACCGCCAGGTTCGTTCGGCGCGGGAATCGTGTAGAACCGCCACGCTTCCCTGCCGCTGCGCACGTCGTACGCGGCGACGAAGCCGCGAATCCCGTACTCGCCGCCGCCGACCCCGACGATCACCTTGTCCTTCACGACCAGCGGCGCGTGCGTGATTGAGTAGCCGCCCTTGCTGTCGGCGACCGTCGTCTTCCACATCGCGCGGCCGGTCTTCGCGTCGATGGCGACGAGATGCGCATCGAGCGTGCCCATGAAGAGCGTGTCGCCCAGGATCGCGAGGCCGCGATTGTTCGCGCCGCAGCAGACGATCAGCGTCGGATCGAGTTGATGCCGGTAGATCCAGAAGACGCGGCCCGTCTTCGCGTCGAGCGCGACGACGTCGTTCGGCCGCTGCGTGAGATACATGATCCCGTCGACGACGAGCGGCGTCGTCTGCCAGGCGCCGGCAACGGCGGCCTGGTACATCCACTTGAGCTCGAGGTTCTTCGCGTTCGCGGGCGTGATCTGCGTGAGCGTGCTGTAGCGGTTGCTGAAGTACCCACCGGAATAAATCAGCCAGCTGCGCGCTTCCCTCGCGGCATTCAGCAAGCGGTCGTCTCCCACCTGCGCCTGCACCGCGCACGTGGCGGCCGCGGTCAGCAGCACGGCGAGGCACACGCCTTGGGTTCGTCGCGTCATCATCATCGTCCCTTCAGCGAAAGCAGGTAGGCCACGACGTCGGCGAGCTCGGCGTCCGTCAGCGTGTACCTGTACGACGGCATCGGCGACACGGTGAGGATCGTGTACTCGCGCAGGTCGTGCTTGACGAGCGAGACCAGCCGCTCCTGATCGTCGACGAGCTGCACGGTGTACGTGTCTTCGTTGAGCCGCCGTCCGTTGATGACCTTGCCGTCGCGCGTGACGGCGCGCACGGGCCGATTGATCGGAAACATCTGGCTCGTCGGGTCGGTCAGCGAGCGCAGCAGCGATCCCGCGCTGCGCGTGGCGCCGATGTCGCTCAGATCAGGCGCGACGCGCGAGCCCTGCGCGCCGACGCGGTGGCAGCGCGCGCACGTCCCCTTTCCATCGAACACGGCGCGGCCGCGGTCCGCGTCGCCGGGCTTCACGGACCCGCGGTCGAAGGAGTTCATGTTGCGGAGGTACGCGATGATCCCGGCGAGCTCCGACTGATCGAACGTGAACGCCTGCATCCCGGTGCCCTGGATGCCGGTCGTGACGACGCGCATCAGGTCTTGATCAGTCACCGCATTGCGGAACTTCCCGCTGCGGAGATCGACGCCGCCGACGCCGTCGCCATTCGCGCCGTGACAGGTGGTGCACTGCGCGTCGTACAGGCGCGCGCCGTACGCGATGTCGGCGGGCGCGTATTCGCCGGGATGCGCGGCGGCTTGCGGTTGGGCGGAAACGCGGGCGATGAACGGCGTACCCGCGATCGCGAGGCCTAGAAAAGCCCCAAAGAGCAGCGTGTGTGCGCGCAGATGACCCCCTCCGGTCGGGCCGATTATAGACCTCGACTGTCAGGGCGCAACGCCGCTCACCTGAAGGGAAACGCGTTGAAGACGCGCGCTATTTGCCCGCGTCGTCGAAGTGGCTGACCGCCGTGAAGAGCACGAATGCGGACAGCGCGCTGAAGGTGGCGGCGAAGATGGCGACGCAATAGGAAGCGAACATCGGAATCCCTCCTGAGACGAGTGATTCCGACCAGAGCAAACGTGATGCCTTGTCGCCAACCGATGGATTCAGAGGACTTACACCCGCGCCCTCCGTAACGAACGCCCCGCCCCGCCGCCTTTCCGTCGGCCGGTGCGGAGCTTGCTCACTCGGCGCGCAACGTGGACGCCGGATCCACCCGGGCGGCACGCCAGGCGGGAACGCTGCACGCGATCGCTGAGACGCCGGCCAGCAGCACGATCACGCCGGCATATGTGACCGGATCGAGGCGCGAGACGCCGAACAGCATCGTGCGAATCGCCTGACTCGCCGCCGCCGCGCCGGCCAGACCGATGGCGACGCCGAGCCCGGTGAGCGTCATCCCCTGACCGACGACCAGCGCGAGGATGTTGGCGCGTGACGCGCCGAGCGCCGCGCGCACGCCGATCTCCCGCGTGCGTTCAGCGACGCTGCCGGCCAGCACGCCGTAGAGGCCGGCCGCCGCGAGCACGAGCGCGGCGAGCGCGAACGTCTCGAAGATGATCAGCGCGAAGCGCCGCTCCGCCGCCGTCGCCGCGAGCAGCTCGTCCATGGTGGCAATGCGGACGACCGGCTGGTCCTTGTCCACCGACCAGATCGCTTCGCGCACGGCCGGCGCGAGCGCGGCCGCGTCGCCGCGCGTGCGGACCACGAGCGACATCACGCTGTCCACCCACCGGCCCTGCAGCGCCGTGTGGTACACGGCGTCCGCCTGAGTCAGCGCCAGCGACCGCTGTTTCACGTCGCCGACGACGCCGACGATCGTGTACGGCGGCGCGTCCGGCGAGCCGCCGATGCGCAGGCGCTGGCCAATCGGGTCGGCGCCGTGAAACCAGCCTTTCACCACCGACTCGCTGACGAGCGCCGCCAGCGGCGCGCCCGCGTCGTCGCGCTCGTCGAGCGATCGGCCGCGAAGCAGCGGAATGCCCATCGCTTCCGTATAGCCGGGTGTCACCTCGTAGCGAAACACCGGGTATCTCCCGCCCGGGCGGGCCGGCGCCGGCTCGAAGAGCGCGCCGTACTCGTCGCGGTCGCCGCTGAGCGGCAACTGGCTGGTGAACGCCGCCGCCGTGACGCCGGGCACCTGCCGGACGGCCTCGACCGCGCGCGCGAAAAATCGATAGCGGGCATCATCCCGATCGAAGCGGTGACCGGTTTCCTGCACCTGCATGGTGAGCAGCTGTGACGACTCGAAGCCCATCGGAACGGCAAACAGGCGTTCGAGACTGCGCAACAGCAGGCCTGACGTCACGAGCAGGACGAGCGCGAGCGCGACTTCGGCCACGACGAGCGTGCCGCGCGTGCGCCCGTGGCCGCCGGCCGCGCGCGGCGAGCTGTGCTGCAGATCCTGATGCGGGTCGTTGCGCGCCGCCTGCAGCGCGGGGATCACGCCGAAGGCCAGCCCAATCAGCGTCGTCATCCCCAGGCCGAAGGCGAACATCGCGGCGTCGACGCGGATCGCGCCGGCGCGCGGCAGACCGGGCGGGCTGAGCGCGACGAGCGCGCGCACGCCGACCGTCGCCACGGCGATGCCGGCCACGCCGCCCAGCATGGCGAGCAGCAGGCTCTCGGTGAGCAGCTGGCGGGCCAGCCGGCCGCGTCCGGCGCCGAGCGCGGCACGCAGCGCGAATTCTCCGCGCCGATGGACGCCGCGGGCCAGCAGCAGGTTCGTCACGTTCACGCACGCGATCACGAGCACGAGTGCCACAGCGCCGAGGATGGCCAGCAGCGCGGGCTTGACGCCGCGCGTGATCTCGTCCTGCAGCGGCACGGCCGCGAACTGCGTATTGCGCGCGTAGGTATCCGGATGCGTCTGGTCGAGCAGAGCTCGTCCGATCGTGCCGATCTCGCCCGTAGCTCGATCGATGCCGGCGCCGGACCCCAGCCGGGCGATAGTCTTGAGGTGGTGGCCCCACTCCCGTCCATTCGCGGGGAGCGACGGATCGTACTGCAGCGGCGCCCAGATCTCGGCCGAGGGCTCGAGGACGTTTTCGAAGCCGCCCGGCATCACGCCGATGACCGTGTAGAGGTTGTCGTCGAGCGTGATCTCACGCCCCACGACCGCGCGATCCGCGTTGAAGCGGCGCCGCCAGAGCGCGTCGCTGAGGATGACGACGTTCGGGCCGCGGAAGCGATCGTCGGCGGGCACGAAATCCCGGCCCCCGATCGGAGCGACGCCGAGCACGCGGAAGTAGTCCGGCGTGACACGCTGCCCGTCGAACCGTTCCGGCTGGTCCGCCCCGGTCATCGCCGGCCGCCACGGCTTGAAGACCGCGACCGCGTCGAACGAGCGCGCGCGTTGGAGAAACTGCCGATACATCGCGAACGTGCCGTCGCTCTGCGCTCCGTCGCCCCGGAATTCCAGCAGGCTGACGATCCGGCTCGATTCCGGGTACGGAAGCGGCGCGAACAGGATCGGGTTCAGCGCGCTGAAGATCGCCGTCGTCGCGCCGATGCCGAGCGCCAGCGTGAGTACGGTGATCGCCGTAAAGCCCGGCGTCGCGCGCAGCCGGCGCGCGGCGTAGCGGAGATCGGCCAGCGACGTGTCGATCGCGTGCTCCCACCCGAACCCGCGGACTTCTTCCTTGACTTGCACGACGCCGCCCATCTCCAATCGCGCGGCGCGACGCGCGGCGTCCGGCGAGACGCCGCGCGCGATGTGCTCGGCCGTCGCCTCGTCGAGGTAGTGCTGCACTTCGTCGGCCAGATCCTCATCCGCGGCCGACCGATGCGTCAGGACGTGGAGACCGCGCGTAAGCTGGCGCCAGAGAGACATGCTTCACTCCTCTGCTTTGAGCAGGCGCGCGATGGCCGAAACGCGGCGCGTCCAGTCCGCCGTCTCGGCGTCGAGCTGCTTCCGGCCTTTCCGTGTGAGTGTGTAGAACCGCGCGCGGCGGGAGTTCTCGGTGTGGCGCCACTCGGCGTCGACCCACCCGGCGCGATGGAGCCGCTCGAGCGCCGTCAGGAGCGAGCCGGGATTGACCTTGAAGACGTCGCGCGAGATCTGTTCGATGCGGCGCGCGATGCCGAACCCGTGCATCGGCTGGAGGCTGAGCGTCTTCAAGATCAGCATGTCCAGCGTGCCCTGGATCAGGTCGGTGGTCGGCTCGTCCACGTCGGCTCCCCCTTGCGATGGTGAAGACGGGAGCCGAGGCTAAACGGTTTACCTCTTGATTGTCAAGATGAGCGGCGGATCACGGTCCGGCGGATTGGATCTTCTCCGCCTGAACCACGAAGCGCCGCGGCGCGTGGCCGATGTACGAAAACGGAAAACACGTGATCAGCGTCAGGTTGACCCGCGGCACGGGGCCGAGCACCCAGATCTCCTCCGGATCCACGACGAGCGTGCGACGAACCCGGTATCTGAACTCGCCGTGCGGCGTCGCGAGGCGAATGTCATCCCCGATCCTGATGTCGCGCAGCGGCCGGAAAATGCTGTCCCGGTGACCGGCGAAGGCGCTGTTGCCGTCCTGCCACGGCGGCGGCGTGCCGGAGAGATAGCCGATCGCCACCCTCAGCACGCCGTCATCGTCGCCGGCCATGACCGTCCCCGACACGCCGAGCCGCGGGATTTCGAGCTCGCCGATCAAGCCTGGGTCAGGCGCCGGGCCCGGCGCGGGGATCCGCTCTTCGTCGCCGGGCAGGGTGCGCGCCACGATCGTTCGCTCCAGCGTCGCGCGCTGTCGCGCGTGCACGAACTCCGCCGCCGCGCGGACACCCACGTACCACACGACACACGCGGCCCCGGCGCCAAGCAGCGCCCACTCGAGCGCGCGAAGGAACCGGGACGTCGGTCCGCGCATGAGCCGGCCTCCCTACGGGCGACGGGCGGCGAGATAGCCCGTTCTCGTCCGAACCACGAGCGGCCGGCCGTCCGGCGACTTGACGACGACGCGAATGCGATGAAACGCGCCGTCTCTGGTCGCGTTCGGCACGTAGCCGATCGTGTAGGTGTGGCGGATGTCGTGCGCGATGTGCTGCAGCACCTTGGCGACGTCGGTCGCGCCGCTCGGCGTGAACGCCTCGCCGCCGCTCGGCTCGGCGATTTCGCGCAGCCGCTTCGGGTTGGCGTCGCGCAGGACGGGATCGAACAGCCCGATCGTGAAGACGAGCGTGTTGGACGCGCGGGTCCTGGCGACCACGTCCTCGAACGTCGTCGAGCTGGCGTTGTCCCCGCCGTCGCTGATGACAATGAGGATTCGGCGATCGTACTTTCCCTGCGTGACGTACTCCAGGCCGCGCGCGACGGCATCGTGGAGCGCGGTCTTGCCACGCGACTCGACCGTGCGCGTCAGGGCCGCGCGGAGCGTCGCCGCATCGCTCGTGAACGGCGTGGCGGGCGGGAGCGCGGCCCGCACGTTCTCGTTGAACGCCAGGGCGAAGAGCTCGTCCTCCGGATTGCTGCTTTCAGCGAACGCACCGGTCGCCGCGATCACGAGATCGCGGACGGGCTGCATGCTGCCGCTCCCGTCGATCAGCAGACCGACCGTCGCCGGCGCATCCTCGCCGCTGAACATGCTGATCGCCTGCGGCCGGCCGTCCTCGACAATGCCGAACGCCTCCTGCGGGAGATCGCTGACGTAGGCGCCTTTCTTGTCGGTCACCATCACGTGCAGCACGACCAGGTCGGTGAAGCTGGTGAACAGCGGCTGGCCCTGGACGGAGGACGAGGAGGGCGCCTGCAGGCCCGGACCCCAGGTTCCCCTGATGCCCAGAACCGACATCACGACCACGACGGTTGCGACTCGCAGCGTCAACACGTGGAACTCGCGCTTCGCGGTGACGAGCGCCCGGGAGCATTCCCAGGCGCCCGCCGGTGTGATTGCGCCGTCAGCGCGCCGTCCGGAAGAACCGAAGCGACGCGGCGCCGGCCAGGCACAGCAGACCGATCAGGCCGACCAGCGGCAGCGAGCTGCCCGTCTGCGGCAACATCTCCATGATCGGCATCTCGGGCGCGGCCAGTTCTCCGGGCTGCACAACCCCGGTCGGCGCCACCGGCGCCGGAGTGGCTTCACGAGCGACCGGCGTCTCTTGACCACGGCCAAGGCGCTCGAGATCCCCGGCCCTGGTCTCTGCCGGCTTCACCGTTTCCGCTCTCGTCGTGAGAATCGGCTCGGCGACGCCCTCCGCGAGAAGCCGCGCCTGCTCCTTGGGATAAATCATCTCCCAACCCGTTCGCTGTCCTGGATACCACCAGGTCTTCACGGCAGGCGGCATGGTCGACGCCGTCTCCATGAAGCGCACTTCGGGGTTGTCCGCGGGTTCGAGTCGTTGCGCCGGGAGCGTGAAGAACATGGCGTATGCCTTCTTGCCGTCATCGCTCATCACCTGCACGACCCGTCCGGTGACGGTCGGATCGACGACGCGGAAGAGATACTTGCCGGCGGGAAGCGTGACGCCCGGGATCGACACCGGTCCGCTGAAGGTGAAGAACGTGCGTTTGTCGAGCGGCTGCGCGAACGCCGACGCCGCAAGCGCACCGGTCGCGAGGGCAATCGCCAGCACCACGCGGATCGCGTGACGCATGACGAATCGTCTTTGGTGCCTGCTTTCGGATGTCATTGCCGTTTCTCCTTTGATTACCCGTGCGATGCCGACATCTCGGCGAGCCTACCGAGTTCTCGTCGTCTCATCCTCCCCCTTGGCGGCATCCGCCGCGCCCACGACACGAGAGGTCATGGAGAAGCGGCGACGCACGGCTTCTTTCCGGGGTCGGATGCTGATCTCATGTTGCAAGCGGCAAGCCGCCGCATGACGCGCAGGCAGCCGCGACGTGAGCCAGGACCGAGATCACCTTCAAGAACGTCTTGAGTCAGTTCCCTGAAAACGTCCCGGCGTCAGCCGCGCCGCGTCGACAGCGCCGGCTGCAGGTGGCTGGCGAGCCACGCGCCCGCGAGCTCGGCCACCTGTTCGAGCGTTCCGGGCTCCGCGAAGAGATGCGTCGCGCCCGGCACGAGCTCGAGCGAGACCTCGGCTCGCATCTGCCGCATCGCGTCGCGGTTCATCTGAATCACGGGGCCGTCCAGCGCGCCCACGATCAACAGCGTCGGCGTCTTCACCTTCGCCAGCGCCGGGCCGGCGAGATCCGGACGGCCGCCGCGCGACACCACGGCCGCCACCTCGTCCGGTCGATCCGCGGCCGCCATCAGCGCCGCGCCGCCGCCGGTGCTCGCTCCGAACAGCCCAATCGGCAGCGACGCCGTGTCGCCGCGGCGCTTCAACCAGTCGACGATCGTGACAAGGCGGCCGGCGAGCATCGGAATATCGAATCGCAGCTCAGCCGTGATGTCGTCGACGGATTCCTCGCGCGGCGTGAGGAGATCGATCAGCAGCGTCGCCAGGCCGCGGCCCTCGAGCTCGCGGGCGACGTACTGGTTGCGCGGACTGTGACGGCTGCTCCCGCTGCCGTGGGCGAACAGGACGATCCCGTGTGGATCCGCGGGCATCCCGAGATCGCCCTGCAGCGATTGAGTGCCAATCGGCACCTGGACCGGCGTCCTCGTGGCTTCCGCTTTCTTCTGTCGAGTCATACTGCCCCCTCGTGTGTTTCACTTCACTTGTCGAGCAACTTCCTGAACGCGGTCGCGCGGCTCGTGTTCGCGACATCTTTGGCCTCGCACCAACCGCGCCGCGCCTGATCGACGCCGTGGCGCGCCCAGTCGAGCTCCTGGATGCGGTGCGCGTCCGTGCTGATCACGAGCCTCACGCCGGCCTGCCGCGCCATGTGGATGTGGAGGTCGTTCAAATCGAGGCGATCAGGCTGCGCGTTGATCTCCAGCAGCACGCCGTGGTCCCGGGCGGCTTTGATGATCTCCGCCATGTCGACGGGATACGGCTCGCGCTTGCCGATGAGCCGGCCCGTCGGATGGCCGAGGATGTGCACCCGCGGATGCTGCAGCGCGCGCACGATCCGGCGCGTCATCTCCGCTTTCGACATGTTGAAGCGGGAATGCACCGAGACGACGACGACGTCGAGCTCCCCCAGCGTCGCATCGTCCAGATCGAGCGACCCATCGTCGAGGATGTCGACCTCGGCGCCTTTCAGCACGACGAGCTTCGAGACGTGCTTCCGCGCGGCGTCAATCGCGCGCGACTGCGCGTGAAAGCCCGCCTTCGTCAGGCCGCCTGCCACGCGCACGGCTTTGCTGTGATCGGTGATCGCGATGTACTCGTAGCCGCGGGCCTCGCACGCGGCCACCATCTCGGCGAGCGTGTTCTTGCCGTCCGTGGCGTCGGTGTGCATCTGCAGATCGCCGCGCAGGTCGGCGAGCTCGACGAGCCGCGGCAGATGCCGCGCGCGCGCCGCTTCGATCTCGCCGCGGTTCTCGCGCAGCTCCGGCGGAATCCACGGCAGCCCCACCGCGTCGAAGACCTCCGCCTCGGTGCGGCCGCCGATCTGTTTCGTGCCGCGAAACACTCCGTACTCGTTGATCTTCAGGTGGCGCTTCACGCCGAGCAGTCGAATCGCGATGTTGTGCGGCTTTGATCCGGTGAAATAGTGAAGCGCGGAGCCGTACGACGAGCGCGCAACGATCCGCAGATCGACCTGGAGCCCGGAGCGAAGGACGACCGAGCATTTCGTGTCGCCGTGCGCGAGCACGCGCGCGACGTCGCGGTAGCCGAGGAACGCCTTCGCGACCGCCGGCGCGTGACGCGACGCCACGAGGATGTCGACGTCGCCCACGGTCTCGGATCGCCGCCGGAAGCTGCCGGCCACGTCCAGGTGCTCCACGCCGGGCGTCGACCGCAGCATCTCGACGAGCGGACGCACGTAGGCTTCCGCCTCGGCCAGCGGGACACGGGCCACGTGGGCCTTGTCCTGCTCGATGCCCTGCAGAATCGTCCGCTCCAGCGTCTTCCCCATCCCGCGCAGTTCCGACAAACGGCCCGCGCGCGCGGCCTTCTCGAGCTGCGCGAGCGTCTTCACTCCGAGCTTCTCGTAGATGAGCCTGGCGCGCTTGGGCCCCACGCCCGGGATGCGCAGCATCGCGACCAGGCTTCCCGGCGTCTTGTGCGTGAGCTGCGTCAGCAGCGGAAGCTCGCCCGTGCGGCAGACGCGGGCGATCTTGCCCGCCAGATCCGCGCCGATGCCGGGCAGCTCTTCGAGCGCATGCCCGTCGTTCTTCAGAAGCGATTCGATCGGGGTCGCGAGGGTGCCGATCGTTCGCGCGGCGTTCCGGTACGCGCGCACGCGGAACGGATTGGCGCCCTGAATCTCGAGGAGATCCGCGACCTCCTCGAACGTCTTCGCGATTTGAATGTTCTCCATAAGCCGGCGCTCAGCCGTGCGCTTCGATCAAGGTTCGAAACCGACGCTCGTCGATGACGCGGATGCCGAGGGCGCGGGCGCGCGCGTACTTCGAGCCGGGATCCGCGCCCGCCACGACAAGATCGGTCTCCGCGCCGACACTGCGCGCCGTCCGGGCGCCGCGGGCGCGCGCGCGCTCCTCGGCCTCTTCCCGCGTCATGGATGCAAGGCCGCCCGTGAAGACCACGGTCTTGCCGGTCAGCGGCCCTCGCCGCGCGACGGTCGCCCCCATCACCTGCACGCCGCGGCGCCGGCACAACTCGATGACGCGACGATTCACGGGACGCTGAAAGAACTCGACCACGTCTCGGGCGACGGCCGGGCCGATGCCCGAGACCGATCGCAGCGCCGCCTCGCCGGCCGACTGAAGCCGATCGAGCGTGCCGAAGCGTTCCGCGAGCGTGCGCGCGGTCTGCGCGCCGACGCTCGGAACGCCCAGCGCGTGGAGGAATCGCCAGAGCGGCGCCTGCTTCGCGTGGTCAATCGCCTTCAGCAGGTTCATCGCCGACGCGTCCGCGAACCGCTCCACCTTGATGAGATCGCGCCGTGTCAGCGTGAACAGATCGGCCACCGAGCGCACGAGCCCGCCGGACACGAGCGCGTCGACGGTTTCGGGGCCGAGGCCGCGGATGTCCAGCGCTTCGCGCGACGCGAAGTGCTGAATGGCGCGTTTGAGCTGCGCCGGACACGCGAGGCCGTTCGGGCATCGATCGAAGGGCCCTTCGTGAACGACGGGCGTCCGGCACACCGGACAGCGCGCGGGCATGACGAACGGCCGATGCCGGCGCGTCCTGGAACCGGGGACGCGGTCGACGATGTCCGGAATGACGTCGCCCGCGCGGATGACGCGCACGAGATCCCCGATGCGCAGATCCTTGCGCGCGATCTCGTCGCGGTTGTGCAGCGTGGCGCGCGTCACGGTGACGCCGCCGATCGGGACGGGCCGCAGCACGGCCACCGGCGTCAGCACGCCGGTCCGCCCCACCTGCACCACGATGTCCTCGATCGCGGTCTCCGCTTCCCTCGCGGCGAACTTGAAGGCGAGCGCCCACCGCGGATGGCGCGCCGTCGTCTGGAGCCGCGCGCGCATCGCGAGGTCGTCGACTTTCAGGACGATGCCGTCGATTTCGTACTCGAGCGCGTCGCGGCGCCGCTCCAGCTCGTCGTGATACCGAAAGATCTCGTCGACGGTTTCGCAGACCCGGGCGTCGGGACTCGGATGCAGTCCCCAGCCGGCCAGCGCCTTCAGCAGGCTCATGTCGCCGGCGAGGCGCGGTCCGCCCTCCATGCGCAGGATGTCGTAGAAGAACACGTCGAGACGGCGCCCGGCCGTGACGCGCGGATCCAGTTGCCGAATCGATCCGGCGGCGGCGTTGCGCGGGTTCGCGAACGGCGGCTGGCCGTCGCGGTCGAGACGGCGATTGAGCGCGCGAAAATCCTCGAGCCGCATGATCGCCTCGCCGCGGACGGCGAGCATCCGCGGCACGGCGGTCCCGCGCAGCCGCAGCGGCACCGATCGAATCGTCCTCACGTTCTCGGTGACGCCCTCGCCGCGCTCGCCGTCGCCGCGCGTCGACGCGCGCAGCAGCACGCCGTCCCGGTACACGACTTCCAGCGACAGGCCGTCGAACTTCGGCTCGAGCACGTAGCGCGCGGCCCGGCCGCGGGCGCTCGCGCGGATGCGCTCGTCGAAGCGGCGGACCGCGTCCGCGTCGGTGACCGACTCGAGGCTGAGCATGGGCGCGACGTGCTCGATCGCGGTGAACGCCGGCAGCGGCTCGCCCGCGACACGCTGCGTCGGCGAATCCGCCGTGACGATCTCGGGATGCGCGGCTTCGAGGCGCACCAGCTCCGCGAACAGCCGGTCGTACTGCGCGTCGGAGATCGCCGGCCGATCGAGCACGTAGTACCGGTAGTCGTGCTGACGGATGGCGGCGCGAAGCTCCTCGGCGCGTCGCCGCCCGGCGGTCAGCGTCTGGGCAGCCTGCATCGTTCGTCTCCCGCGTCACCGCGCGAACCGGCGCGCCGCAAGCGCTCGATCGAGTCGTGCGTCGTGGCGATAGATGTCGTCGGCGAACCGCAGCGTGCCGTCCTCGGGCGTCACGGCGGCGGTGGTGTAGAACAAGATCACCTGAATCGGCCGCGTCAGCTTGACGTGAATCGACTGCGACCCCTCGGCCGCGGCGAGAATCTCGTTTCGCGTCCACTCCGGGCGATCCGCCAGCGCCCATTCCGCGAGCGCGAGCGGATCCTCCACGCGCACGCAGCCGTGGCTGAAATCGCGGCGGCGCCGGGAAAAGAGCGCCTGCGCGGGCGTGCCGTGCATGTACACGTTCTGCTCGTTGGGAAACACGAACTTGATCAGACCCAGCGCGTTGCGCGACCCGGGGCGCTGGCGAAGCCTGAGCGCGCCTTGACGAAGGCGTCCGAGGTTCTCGGCGGTCGCGTCCACCGGCTCCGCGTCGTCTCCGGCGCCGCGGACGATCTCCATGTCCTCGCGCTGCAGATACCCGGGATCGCGCTCGATCATCGGCAGCACCTCGTGGCGGAGGATCGACGGCGGCACATTCCAGTACGGCCTGAAGATCACCTCGCGCATCTCCTCGACGAACACCGGCGTCTGCGTGTTGAGCGCGCGGCCGACGATGACGTCCATGCCGACCGACGGGGCGCCGCTCGGCGGCAGCGCGTCCCACGCCCAGAGGCGGAACATCGGAATGTTGATGAAGACCAGGCGCTGATCGACCAGATGCGGCAGCCAGCGCAGGCGCTCGAGCGCCAGCTCGATCTGGCGCACGCGCCGCGTGAGCGGAATGCGCAGGGCGGCCAGCGTGCTCCGGCCAAGCACGCCGTCGGGCTCCAGGCCGTGCCGGATCTGAAATCGTTTCACGCCGTCCACGAGCGCCCCTTCGTATCGTGCGGAATCCGCGGGCGGCGGCGTGCCGGCCGCGAGATCGCCGAATGCCGAGAGCAGACGCCACAGGCGGCGGGCGCCGTCGTAGGCCTCGCCCGGCCGAACAGGCCCGGCGGCGGCCGGCAACGGCAACGGCGCCGCGAGCTCCGCATCGGCGGCGAACGCCCGGTATCGGAGCAGCGCCGCTCGCAGCTCACCGTACCGCGCGAGCGAGGGCCGCAGGTCCGCCGCGATTCCGGCGATCCGATGATCCGCCCGCGCCGCGCCGAGCAGCGCCGCGAGGTCGTGTCGATCGCCCGGCACGCTGAACCGGAAACCGATCGTGCGCGGATCCACCCGCCCGAGATGCAGATCCCGCATGTAGCGCAGCAGCCCCGCGCTCAACGCGACGTCGAACGCGGCGAGCTCGCCCGGGAGCGCGGGCGATTCAGCCTGCAGCACTGACGCCAGGCGATCGAGCCGGCTCCGGTAATAGTCAGCCGGATCGAGACCGTCGTCCGCGGCGCCGTTCAGGACGGCCCGCGCATCGCGCGCGTCGCGATCGGGCCGGCTGCCACTGTCGAGCCAGAGTGGCGCGTACCCGCCGGCCCGATAACAGTCCCGCAGCTCGGCCTGCTGCCCGGGTGTCAGCACGCCGAGCGGCTGGTGACGACCATCGATCAACGCCTCGATGGCGGCGCTCACCTTACCGGAAGATGGTTCGGCGGCCGCATGCGCGCACGCGGCTGCGCCAAGGAGAATGGCGGCCATCGGCCATGCGCCGATCGCACGTCGAATCCGCACGAACCTGCAGGCCACTGGGGCCACCCTCCACGCCGAACCGGGCGAGATTGCCGCGGTGCCGGGTCGCCCTTACGGGACGACGGCGAGCCGATCCTCGACCTGCGAGACGCCGGGCGCGGCCCAGGCGGCGCGCTCCGCCTCCTGGCGCTCGGCCCACGAGTGCACGTTGCCGCTCAGAATCACTTTGCCGTCCGTCGCGGCGACGTTGATGCGCCGCGCGTCGATTTCGGCGCTGCGCTTGAACGCCGCTTCGATCTTGTCCCGCACATCCAGCGTCTTCAGGCGAGGCTGGACGCTGATGCTGTTCATGACGCCCTTGACGCCCGTCAGGTCGCGGACGACGCGCGCCGCCGCGTCCTTCTGGTACTGCCAGTCGAGCGTGCCGTTGAGCGTCACCCATCCGTTCGTCACGGTCACCGTGACGCGATCGTTGGGAACCATCGTGTTCCACTTCAACGCGTCCAGCGCGGCCTGCGCGATGTCGGTGTCGGTGCGCTGGAAATCGGTCACGAGATGGACCACGAGATCGTTCGCGACGCCCTTCACGCCGTACACGTGGAGCGTGGCGCGCTCGGCCGCCACCTTCTCCGCGTACGAGTGCACCGTGCCGCGGAGCGTGGCGACGGCTTCGTCGACCGACACGGCGATGTCGCTGGCGTCCAGGCTGGGCTCCCAGTCGAGCGCGCACTGCACATGCTGTTTGAGGTCCTTGTCTGTCATTGTCTTGCCTCCACATCGAGCTCACGAGGTTTTGGGGCGTCACGCGATGAGGCGGGCGTCCTGCGGGAAAAGCGGAGAACGACAAGAGAACGTGCAAGATTCCGGCCTTGAGGGGATCGCGCAAATCCCCATGAGACGTGGACTGGCTCCGCTCGCCCGCACGGCCGCGCACGCGCGTGCCGACTTTCCGCCGGAGCCGTGGTCTTCCCGGCGCTGTTGTGTGGTGCATCGTTTGCAACGTTCCAGCACGGCCGCCGATCTCTCCGCGACCACCGGCGTTCAGCCGTCAACGAGGCCTGCCATGCAACTCGCACCATCGATCACGTTCCGGGGTATCGCGCCTTCGGAGACACTCGAAGCGGACATCCTCGCTCGCATTCGCAAACTCGAGACGTACTACCAGGCGATCATGGGCTGCCGCGTGCTCGTCGAGCTCGCCGAGCATCGTCATGAAGCGGGCAGCCGCTATCACGTGCGCATCGACCTCACCGTGCCGGGCGAGGAAATCGTCGTGGCGCACGACGCGAGCCTTCACGCCACCGCGCAGGACGTCGGGCTTGCAAAAACCACGAAGGGGACGGATCTCGATCCCGAGCGGCAGCACGCGTTCGTGGCCGTGCGCGAAGCGTTCGACGTCGCGCGGCGCCGGCTGCAGGACTACGGACGACGGCAGAGAGGCGCCGTGAAGATCCCGGCGCGATCACCGCGCGGGCGCGTCGTCCGGCTGTTTCCCGTCGACGATTACGGCTACGTCGAAGCCGAGGACGGGCACGAGGTGTACTTTCAGAAACACAGCGTCCTCAAGGATGCCTTCGACCGGCTGACCGTCGGCAGCCAGGTGTCGTTTGTCGAAGAGCCGGGCGACAAAGGGCCGCAGGCGAGCACCGTGAAGCTCCTGCATCCGCGCCGCGTGCGTCACGCCCGGTCGCGCGTGTCGCCGGCTACGGTCGCCGGCCGCTGACCGCGACGCGCGGCCGCGACATCTCCACGCCGTCGACGGGTGTCGCGCAGGCCGGACAACAGCCGTCCGTGATCCGATTCTCGCGGACCGTGAAGCCGGAGCGTTTGATCAACACGGTGCGACACGCCGGGCAGATCGTGTCCTCGTGGCCCTCGCCCGGGACATTGCCCTCGTAGACGTACCGAAGCCCTTCCTGCAGGCCGATATCGCGCGCGCGGCGGAGCGTGTCGACGGGCGTCACCGGCCGATCGGCCATCTTGTAGGCCGGAAAGAACTGCGACACGTGCCACGGAATCTCCGGGCCGACAGATTGGATGAACTCCGCGATCTTCCGGAGCTCATGGTCCGAATCGTTGACGCCGGGGATGACAAGTGTCGTCACCTCGACCCACACGCCGAGCGCGCGGTACAGGCGGATCGCGTCGAGAATCGGCTCCAGACCGGCGCGGCTGATCCGGCGATAGCTCTTCTCGCGGAAGAACTTCAGGTCGACGTTGGCGGCGTCGAGCACCGTCGCGATCTTCCGCGCGGGCGCTTCGCTGATGAAGCCGTTGGTGACGAAGAGGTTCTTCAACCCCCGCGCCCGCGCCTGCACCGCCGTGTCGTACGCCAGCTCGAGGAAGATCGTCGGCTCGGTGAACGTGTACGCGATCGACGACGCTCCCGCGTCGACCGCCGCGTCCACGATCGACTCGGGCGATCGCGCCCGGCCCGGAATCGCGGAGGCGAGCGCCTCCAGCGGCAGACGCGCTTCCCCGTGGTCGCCTCCGAGGCGCCGCGGCAGATCCTCTCTCGGCCATTGCGCGATCTCCCAGTTCTGGCAGAACGCGCATTGCAGGTTGCAGCCGACCGTGGCGATCGAATACGCGTGCGAGCCCGGCTTGAAATGGAAGAACGGCTTCTTCTCGACCGGCTCGATGGTCGACGTGACGACGCGGTCGTACGCGAGCGTGTAGAGCACGCCATGATCGTTGAAGCGGACCGCGCACGCGCCGCGCGAGCCGTCGGCGATGCGGCAGTCGTGCGGGCACAAGGTGCACAGCGCGCGCCCGCCGGGCTGAGCCTCGTAGAACGAGGCTTCGTGAAGGGCTGGCGTCATCGTCGTCCTCTCAGTGCGAGGCGTCACGCGCCCGGCGTCTCTCCGCGCGCCTGCTCGGCGCTGGCGCGAAACGCGCGCGCCTGTTTCGCGAAGGTCATGAGCCGCTGTTCGACGAGGCCGTTGACGCTGTTCGCCGGGAATCGGCCCGTCTCGTCGCGCGCGCCGGCCGTCTGGCCGGTCAGGACGTCAACGCCTTGATCGATCGTGTCGACGGCGTAGACGTGAAACGTTCCCGCTTCGACGGCCTTGACCACATCGTCGCGCAGCATGAGGTGTCGCTTGTTGGCGGCGGGAATCAGAACGCCCTGATCGCCGGTGAGCCCTCTGGCCTTGCACACGTCGAAGAAGCCCTCGATCTTTTCGTTGATCGCGCCGACCGGCTGGACGTCGCCACGTTGATTGACCGATCCGGTGATGGCGATCGACTGCTTGATCGGCACGTCGGCCAGCGCTGACAGCAGCGCGTAGAGTTCCGCGGACGAAGCGCTGTCGCCCTCGACGCCTCCGTAACTCTGTTCGAAGACGAGGCTCGCGGACAGGGACAGCGGCTGGTCGGTCACGTATCGGCCGGCAAGGAAGCCGGAGAGGATCAACACGCCTTTCGAGTGAATGGGGCCGCCGAGCTCGACTTCGCGCTCGATGTCGACGACGGTGCCGGGGCCCAGGCGCACGCGCGCGGTGATGCGACTGGGCTGAGCGAAGGCGAAGCCGCCCAGCTCGATGACGGACAAGCCGTTGACCTGGCCGGTCGCCGCGCCCGTCGTGGCGATCATGATCGTCCCGCGCCCGATTTCCTCCTGGAGCCGATCTCGAGGCCGGCCGGCCCGGTGAACCTGCGCGTCGATCGCGCGCTGCACGTCGCCGGCGTCAGCCGCGGCGTGCCCGGCCACGCCGGCCCAGTAGTCGGCTTCGCGCAGCAGATCGGTGAGCGGGTCCAGGGAGAGCCACAGCTTGCCGGCGTCGCCGACCACGCGCGCGCCGTGCTCGATCACGCGCGCGACGCCGGTCGCGGCCAGCGGCCGGAGATTGGCCTTCCGTGTCAGCGTCGCGATCATGCCGGCGTAGGCCCGGTCGCCCTGCGCCGTGCGATCCACGCTCCCTTCGAAGTCGACCGCCACTTTGAACAGCTCTCGAAAGTCAGGATCCAATTCGTACAGCAGGTAGTAGAGCAAGCGGTCGCCGATCAGGACGACTTTGACCTCCAGCGGGATCGGCTCGGCGTCGAGCGACACGGTGCTGACCAGGCTGAGCGCTTCGCCGAGGGATTCGATCCGAATCGCGTGCGCGCGCAGCGCGCGTTTGAGACCTTCCCACGCAAACGGCTCGAGCAGCACCCGCCGGGCGTCGAGAAGCAGATAGCCGCCGTTCGCTTTGTGCAGCGCGCCCGCCTTGATGTGCGTGAAGTCGGTGACGAGCATCCCCATGTGGGCCACATGTTCGATGCGGCCGATCAGATTCTGGAACGTCGGCTTGTCTTCATAGACGACCGGCGCGCCCGGTGTCCGCCCCTGATCCTCGAGCACGTTCACCTGATACCGGCCCAGCGGCGACTGAGCGGCGCCGGTCCGGGCGAGCAACGCGTCGAGCGGACTCGCCTCCTCCTCGCCGTCTTTCGGCCGCCGGAGATCGTCGGCGTTCTCGATCACGTCCTTCTCGAGCGCGGCGAGATAGCTCTGCACGCCGCTCTCAGTCTCGTACGCCTTCTTCAGTTCGTTGATCAGCGCGTCGACCGCCGCTTTGGTGGCGGCGTGCTTCAGCGCGCGGAACTTCTCGTGGCTTTCACGCTCCCACTTCGGCACTTCGCGCAGGATCTTCCCGAGCTCGCCTTCGAATTCCTCGACCGTGGCACGGATCGCGTGCCGCTCGCTCTCCGGCAGCTGCTGGAACGCGTCAGTGTCGATGACCTGGCCCTCGCGGATCGGCGCCAGGGCCCATCCGAGCGGCGTGCGAATCAGCGCGACGTCGCGCGCGGCGGCGCGCTGCCGCAGGTCCTCGAACGCCTGATCGCGGCGCGTGGTGAATTCTTCCTGAATCTGCTGATGGCGCTGGCGGAAGACGTCCGTTTCGAGCGCGGCGGTAATCGCGCTCCGCAGCTCGTCGACGAGCCGCGCGATGTCGTCGCGGAACTTCGTGCCCAGGCCCTTGGGCAACGAGATCGCGCGGGGCCGGTGCGACTGCTCGAAGTTGTGGACGTAGCACCAGTCGCGCGCGTCCGGCTCGGAGGCCGCCTGGTCTTCCAGGAACCGGCGGACGATCGCATGTTTGCCGCCGCCCGTCGGTCCGAGCGCGAAGACGTTGTAGCCGTCGCGCCGCATGCCGATGCCGAACTGAATGGCCGTCACCGCCCGATCCTGCCCGAGCACGAGCTGGCTGTCAGGCAGCTCGGCGGTCGTCGCGAAGGAGAACTGCGCGGGATCGCACGAGACGCGGAGTTGCGAGGCGTCCAGGGTCTCTGCCGGCTTGGTGGTCGAGGTCTCGAGAGCGGCGACTGCCACGGGAGCTTCCCCCTCGCCGATCCCACCGCAATCCATGTGCCCGCTTGATGAGCCGCAGAACGGTGTCAGGATTCACAAGCTGCCGGATTCTCGGCAGCCGCGATCACCGGCCGGCGCGAGGCGGCTCCACGCCGACGGGAACGGGAAAGCCGAACACGACGTACGCGAGCGTCGCGACGGGCGTTCCCTTTATGCGCGCGGGACGGAAGCGCCATAGCCGCGCGGCCGCCTTCGCCGCATCGTCGAACGGCGGCGCCGATCGAATGACGGTGACATCGGACACGGTCCCATCGGGATCGACGCGCAGCTCCAGCAGCACCACTCCGCTGCCGCGCGCCAGCGGTGAATACGCCGGCACGGTCGTCGCCAGCGGAAACGCGGTCTCGGCAGACGCAGACGCGATGTCCTTTGGCGCTTCGCCCAGCGTGGGCGCGTTCAGCGCCGGCGCACGGAACACGGCGGCAACGAGCACCTTCGAGCCCGCCGGCGTCGACGCGATCTCGTCGACCGCAGGAACAAACCGCCACTCGCGCACGGCGCCGACGACGAGATCCGTGAAGGGCGGCGTCGTCCGCAACGGCGATACGTCCGTGACGCGTCCCCCAGCGTTGACACCGAGCTCGACGAACACCTGGCCACCGCCGACTGCCAGTGCCGGCATGTCCGGCAGCCGTCCGGTCCGAAAGCGCGCCGGCGAGAACGCGTCCTGCGCCGACAGCGCGACGCCGAGGACGCAGGCGACGATACCGATTGACGTGCGCATGGCGATCACCCCTTTGCGAACGCGGCGCCGGCCACTTCAGCGCCCCTGGCGCGCATCTGCGCGAGCGCGCGCGCCGAGTCGTCTCGATCGACGCCGGCGATCGCGTCTTCGAGCACCGTGACCTGCAGGCCCGCGGCCAGCGCGTCGAACACTGAGTAGACGACGCAGTAGTCGGTCGCCAGGCCGCCGACATAAATATGATGGACGCCGCGCTCCGCCAGGTCCGAGAGGAGCGGCTTGCCCTCGGGCGTGCGGCCCTCGAATGCGGAATACCCGGCGCGGTCGGCATCCTCGCCTTTGGTGACGAGGATGGCCGTCGGCGGCAGACGAAGATTCGGATGAAAGCCGGCGCCGTCGGTGCCTTGCACGCCGTGCGGCGGCCAGAGTCCGCCGTACGGCTTGAAGTGCGTCGTGATCGACGGATGCCAGTCGCGCGACGCGTACACGGGGATGCCCTGGGCGACGCACTCCTCGATGTACTGGTTCAGCGCGCCGACCACGCGATCGCCGTCGGGCACCGGCAACGCGCCGCCGGGACAGAAATCCTTCTGCACGTCGACGACGAGTAACGCCGCGCCATCGCCCCTGATGATCATCGAAGCGTTCCTTCGTGCTGGTGCTCGCGAGACAGCGCGTCACGCTCGCTCGCGAGCGCCGGACTGAGATCCACGCGGTAGGCCGGCTGCGCCGGGTCGAGACCGCGCACGCGCCGCGGCAGCCGCTCCCGCTCGCGTGTGGCCTGCGCGCGTGCTTCGTCGAGCGTCACGCGTCCCGCGGAGCGCCGGCGGCCGCCCGCCATCACCTGCTGCAGCAGCGGTCGCCCGCCGTGGTCTTCGTCGCGGCGGCCGAGCACGTCGTGGTCGGCGATCCCGGCGCGCTCGACGCGAAAGATCTGCTTGGGACCCGGCAGCAGCACTTTTCCGGTCGACAGCTTCAGGCGCGGCCGGCCCGCGTACTCGACGAGCTTGTACGCGATGTCGAGACTCGGCGCGTCACGCGACACGCCCATATCTGTTCCGACGCCGAAGCCGTCAATCGGGGTGCCGGACGCCAGCAGCCGCGCGATCTCGTCTTCGTTGAGGCCGCCGCTCGCGAAGATGGTCACCTGATGAAGGCCGGCGTCATCGAGCAGCCGGCGCGTCTTGAACGCCAGATCGCCGAGGTCGCCTGAATCGAGGCGCACGCCGCTGATGCGAAAGCGCGGCCCGAGCTCGCGCGCGAGATCGATCACTTTTTGAACGCCGTCGAGTGTGTCGTACGTATCGACCAGCAGGATCGTGTCCGGATAGAGCCGCGCGAACGCGCGGAAGGCGTCGTACTCGTCGTCGTGCGCCTGAATGTAGCTGTGCGCGAGCGTGCCGGCGACACGCAGCCCGTACGCCTGGCCGGCGGCGACGTTGGAGGTCGCGTGCACGCCGGCGATGTGAAACGCGCGCGCGGCCTTCAGTCCGGCGTCGATGCCGTGCATGCGGCGCAGCCCGAAGTCCACGATCTGCCGGCCCTGCGCGGCATCGACGATGCGCGCGGCCTTGGAGGCGAGGACGGTCTGCAGGTGAATCTGGTTCATCACGAACGCTTCGACGAGCTGCGCCTCGTCGATCGGCGCCTCGATTTCGACGAGCGGTTCGTTCGCGAACACGGGCGTCCCTTCGGGGACCGCGTAGACGTCGCCGGTGAATCGAAGCTGTTCCAGGTGCCTCAGAAACGGCTCGGAGAAGCGCCCGACCGATTCCAGATAGTCCAGCGCGGGCTGGTCGAAGTGAAGCGTCTCGAGAAACGCCAGCACGTCGTCGAGCCCGCACGCCAGCAGGTAATTCCGGCGCTCGGGCAGGCGCCGCACGAACAGGCTGAACACGGCGCGCTCACGCATGCGCTCTTCGAAATAGGCCTGGAGCATCGTGAGCTCGTACAGATCGGTGAACAGCGCTGGGCTGAATTGCATTAACCAAACAGCTCAGCACGAGGCGTGCCACGTGACCCGCAGGTCCGGCGCCGCGCCTTGACGGAAACCCGGCAAGAGGACCCGGGTTACTCGAGGACGCGCGTGAGGATTCGGACCAGCATCCGCTGCTCGCGCACGGACAGGCGCCCAAGGGTGGCGGGCGGCGTCGTCATGCGATCGACCAGCAGGGCGCGAAGCCGGGAACCTGTCGGCGTCAGATCCAGCACCTTCACCCGGCGGTCCTCGCCCGACGGGCGGCGCCGCACGAGCCCGCGCGATTCGAGCCGGTCCACCAGTCCGGTCACGTTCGACGCGTCGCAGGCAAGCGTCTCGGCGAGCCGCCGCATCGGGATCGGCCGTCCCGGCTCGATCAGGTGGAGCAGGTGGCATTGCGCCGGCGAGAGCTCGAGCTCGGCGGCCAGCACCGGCAGGTGCGCGCGCTGCGTGAAGAAGAACTGCACCAGGAGCTGCCAGGCGTCGCACGCGTCGCGGCTCGTGTGCTTCATCGCCGGTAGTATAGTTCATCTTGTCAATTGTTGACATCATCAAGTATTGAGCGTAATCTCGCTGCATGACACCCCTGAAACTGATTCCTCTTGATGATGCCGTGGTGTTCCCCGGCATGCCGGTGACGCTGCCGGCGGCCGTCGGCGACGAGACGCGCGTGTTGCTCATCCCGCGGCAAGGCAGCGGCTACGCCAAGGTCGGCGTCGTCGCGGAGGTCGCCGAGCGCCCGCGCGGGCGGCGCGGCCTCGCCTCGCTCGTGGCGCTCCACCGCGGCGTGCCGGGCGCGGCGCACACGGACCCGGACGGCGTCCTCCGCGTGGACGTCGACGAGCGTCCCGACGTCGCCCCGCCGCCGAGCCTGACGCGCGATCTCGAGCGCGAGTATCGGGCCGTGGTCGAGGAAATTCTCGAGCTCCGCGGCGACGATGGCCGCATCAGCGCGTTCGTCCGCTCGATCACCGATCCGGGCGCGCTCGCGGATACGTCCGGCTTCTCGCCGGACCTGAACTTCAACCAGAAGCTGGAACTGCTGGAAACGCTCGACGTCGTCGAGCGACTGTCGCTCGCCTTGCGGTTTCAGCAGGATCGGCTGGCGGAACTCCGCGTCCGCAAGCGCATCCGCGACGACGTGGAATCGGGCGCGCAGAAACAGCAGCGCGAGTACTTCCTGCGCCGCCAGATGGACGCGATCCGCAAGGAGCTCGGCGAGAATGAAGGATCGATCGCCGAGGAATATCGCAAGAAGATTGCGGCGGCGTCGATGCCGGAGGCCGTACGGCAGCAGGCCGAACGGGAGCTCTCGCGCTTCGAGCGGATGGGCGACGCGAACGCCGAAGCGTCGATGATCCGGACCTATCTCGACTGGTTGCTCGCCGTCCCGTGGTCGAAGCGATCGGAAGAGCTTCTCGACCCGCAGCACGCGCGCGAGGTGCTCGACGCCGACCACGCGGGTCTCGACGACGTCAAGCAGCGCATCACCGAGTATCTGGCGGTCCGCAAGCTGCGCGCCGAGCGCGGGCTGACCGACGATCGCCGGTCGGGCGCGATTCTGACGCTGATCGGCCCGCCCGGAACCGGCAAGACCTCGATTGGCGAATCGATCGCCCGCGCCACCGGCCGGCAGTTCGTGCGCATGTCGCTCGGCGGCGTCCGTGACGAAGCCGAGATCCGCGGCCATCGTCGTACTTACATCGGCGCGCTGCCGGGACGGCTCGTGCGGGCGCTCCGGGACGCCGGGACGATGAATCCGGTGATCCTGCTCGACGAGGTGGACAAGCTCGGGGCCGACTGGCGCGGCGATCCGTCGGCGGCGCTGCTCGAGGTCCTCGACCCGGCGCAGAATCACGCGTTCCAGGATCACTATCTCGACGTCGCGCTCGATCTGTCGCACGTGCTCTTCATCGCGACGGCCAACGTGGCCGACACGATTCCCGGTCCGCTGCTCGACCGGATGGAAGTCATCCGGTTCGACGGCTACACGACCGACGAGAAGGTGTCCATCGGGCGCGGGTACCTCTGGCCGCGCCAGGTGGAACGCAACGGCTTGACGCCCGACGACGTGACGGTCGACGACGCGGTCCTGCGCTTGATCGTCAGCGACTACACGCGGGAGGCGGGCGTCCGCCAGCTCGAACGCGAGGTGGGCCGGGTGCTCCGGAAAACGGCCACGCGCGTCGCCTCAGGCGATCGGCCGAAGCCGATCGTCATCGATGCCGCGGCGGTGCTCGAAGCGCTGGGGCGGCCGAAGTTCTTTCACGAGGCCGCGGCGCGCATCGCGGTGCCCGGCGTGGCCACCGGACTCGCCGTCACCGGCGTGGGCGGAGACGTGCTGTTCGTCGAAGCGGCGTCGATGGCCGGCAAGAGCGGGCTCGTGCTCACGGGACAGCTGGGCGACGTCATGAAAGAGTCCGCGCGAATTGCGCTGACGTTCGTTCGCAGTCACGCGCCGCAGCTCGGCATCGACGAACAGATGTTCGACAGCCGGGAGTTCCACGTCCACGTGCCCGCCGGCGCGATCCCCAAGGATGGACCGAGCGCGGGCGTGACGATGGTCACCGCGCTTGCCTCGTTGCTGACCGGCCGTCCGGTCAGGGGCACCGTGGGCATGACCGGCGAGGTCACGCTGCAGGGACGCGTGCTGCCGATCGGCGGCCTGAAGCAGAAGGTGCTGGCGGCGCACGCCGCCGGCTTGACGGAGGTGATCCTCCCCGAGCGCAACGCACCCGATCTGGACGACGTGCCGTCCGACGTCCGCGAGCGCATGCAGTTCCACCCTGTGGCGTCGGTGGACGAAGTGCTCGCGCTCGCGCTGGCGCCGAGCGCGCTCGCGATGGTCGCGTAACCGGCACCGTCAGCACTCACGCATACTGCGGCACGTACATGAAGCGAGCCGCTTCCGCCGTGAGATCGGCCGGCCGTGGGTGTGAGGCGTGCCCCTGCTCGTGGGCGAGGGCTGCGACCGCGACAGACACGGCCACGGCCACCTCGCGCAGGCGTGCCGCGGCGGGAAACACGCGGCCCTGCTGAAGGTCAGCCTGTGACACGCGATCGGCGAGCGCACGGGCGGCGGCAAGAAACATCTCGTCCGTGACTCGTCGTGCACCGGATAGGAGCAGACCGAGCCCTATGCCTGGGAAGATGCAGGAATTGTTCGCCTGCCCCGGCCAGTGCACCCGTCCGGCCAGCGTCACCGGGCCGAACGGGCTGCCGCTGGCGAAAATCGCCCGCCCGCCGGTCCACGCGTAGGCCTGGTCAGCCGTGCATTCCGCTTTCGACGTCGGATTGGAGAGCGCGAACACGATCGGCCGCTCGTTCAGGCGCGACATGGCGCCCAGCAGCGGCTGCGTGAACATGCCGGTCCGCCCGCAAGCGCCGATCAACGCCGTGGGCCGGAAGTCCTCAACCGATGACAGAAGGTCCGGCATGGGTGCGCGGTCCTGAGCGAACGGGCGCTTGTGCTCCGGCAAATCGGCGCGGCTCGCGACCACCACACCCTTGGAATCGATGAACAGGCAGCGCCGCCGGGCCTCTGCCTCCGATAATCCCTCCCGCTGCATGGCCGCAGCGACGGTCGCGCCGATGCCGAGACACGCCTCGCCCGCGCCGACAAAGAGAATGCGCTCGTCGACGAGCCTTCTTCCGGTGATGCGGCCAGCCGAGTACAGCCCGGCCAGCCCCATCGCCCCCGTCCCCTGCACATCGTCGTTGAAGCAACAGAGCTCGTGTCGATAGCGCTTCAGCAGGCGGAATGCGCACGTATTGTTGAAATCTTCGAACTGCACGATCGCGCCAGGAAACACGGCCTGCGTGGCGGCGACGAACTCGTCGAGGAACGCATCGTAGGGCGCCCCCGTCATCCGCGGCTGTGACTCGCCGAGGTACGACGGATCGGTTCGCAACGACTCGTTGTCCGTCCCGACATCGAGCGTGACGGGCACGCACAGTGCTGGTGGCACGCCGGCGCAGGCGGTGTAGAGCGCGAGCTTGCCGATGGGAATGCCCATGCCGTTGGCGCCGAGGTCGCCGAGTCCGAGGATTCGCCCGCCGTCAGTGACGACGATGATGCCGGCACGCGAGCGCGGCCAGTGCCGCAGCAGCTCTGCGACCCGGCCTCGATGCTGCGCCGCCGAGATGTACAGGCCGCGGGGCCGTTCATAGATTCGACTCCAGTCAAGGCAGGCTTGACCGACGGTCGGCGTGTAGATGATCGGGAGCGTCTCCTCCAGGTGATCGAGTACGACGCGGGCGAACAGCGTTTCGTTGTCGGCCTGCATCGCGCTCAGGTAGCGGTACTGTTCGAGCGGGCTGGTCTTCCCGCGCACGTTTTCGATCGCCCGCGCCGCCTGCTCCTGCAACGATTCCACACGGGGCGGGAGCAGACCCTCGAGCCCCAGGCGCAGACGTTCGTCGCGGGTGTATGCGGTGCCCTTGTTGATGAGGGCGTCGCGGAGTCTTTCCATATCTCCCTATCGCATCCTCGACTGCAGCGTGATCGCTTTTCCGTCGACCACGAACCTTCCGTAGCCCTGGTGATGGATCGTCCGCCGATCCTTCTGTTTCGGATTCATCCACGCCTTGACCACTTCAAGGATGAAGAGGTTGTACCTGCGGACGAGACGGGTGTCGACGACCTGGCACTCGAGGTTGGCGAAACACTCCTCGATCAGCGGCGGCGCGACGCGCCGGGCCGGCACCGGCGTCAGCCGGAATTTCCTGAACTTGTCCACCTGGCGGCCCGAGCAGTTGCCGACCTCCACGACGGTCGCCGCAAGCGGCAGCGCCGGAATCGCAATCACGCACTCCTTCGTCGCCCGCAACGCGGCATGGCTGTGGTTGGCCTCGCTGACGACGCACGCCACCAGCGGCGGCTCGAACTCGACCATCATGTGCCACGACATCGTCATGACGTTGGCGCGGCCGGCGCGCGCGGTCGTCAGCAGCACGACCGGGCCGGGTTCGAGCAACTGGTAGACCTTCGACAGCGTGAAGTCTCTCACGTCAGAATCGATTCCGGTGGGTGAAGTCCTCCACGTCACGCCGCACGCGGAGGTAGGTTATGGGCGCCGTCGGATACCCGAGACGCACCGCGAAGCCGATCTTCAGGTGCTCGGGCGCGCCCAGCATTCGCGTGACTTCCCGCTCGACCGCGGTCGCGCTCATGATGCTCTGGATGTGGAACCCGATGCCGAGCGACTGCGCGACGAGCCACATGTTCTCCATGACGCAGCCCAGGCTCATCAGGCCGAGCACGTCGCCTTCCGACGCGGGCGCGCGCTTGCGCGAGTCGTAGAACACGACGAGGAGCGCCGCGCTCATCCTGATGGGAACGCCGAGGATGGAGTGCGCGTGCGGCTCTTCGATGTGGGGTTTGACGCCAGGCGTGCGCCACGACAGCGGAAACATCGTCCCGAGCAGCCCGACCTTCTTGCGCTTCAGCTCCTCTTCTGAAAACGACAGCTGCTCGTAGTTCTCCTCGACGAACACGCGCGACGTCTCCGTCGGGATCTTCGACAGCGCGTCGAGGACGCGGCGATCGTCGACCACGACGATCTCGAAGTTCTGCATGTTGTGCGCCGTCGGGGCCCATCGCGCCGCTTCGAGAATCCGCCGGAGGTGATGCTCGGGAATGCGTCGTTCAGGATCGAAGAGGGCTCTTGATGACTGACGCTGTTCGATCAGCTCGAGGATATCCATCGCACGCCTCGCAAAGCGCCGGAAGGTGTCGTGGCGCAGGGATCCATCGCCGAATTGCCGGCACGATCCTGTCGCCTGTGCAAACTGCCTGCCTTCGACGGTGAGGGAGCCGGCGTCTTCAGACGGTCCGGCTGGAATCGCGGAGCCGGACCCTCTCGAGAGGCCGCCTAAGCGTTCTTCGTGCCCGCCTGTTCTCGCGGCACCTCGATCGTGAAGATCGTTCCGCCTCCAGGCGGACACTCGAAGCTGATGCGGCCTTGATGGCTCTCGACCAGCCGCTTCGCGGTGGAAAGGCCGAGGCCGGTGCCGCGCGCCTTGGTTGTGAAGAATGGCGCGAAGATGCGGTCGCGGATGTCGGGCGGGATGCCGGCGCCGGAATCGGCCACCGTGATTCGGCACGCGCGATCGCCGAGGGCGATGACGGTGCGCACGATCCCGCCGCCGTGTGTCGCGTGCGCGGCATTGAGATAGAGGTTCAGCAACACGATCCGGAACAGCTGGGGATCGAGGATGGTCTGCGCCGCGCCTTCGACCTCGAAGCGCACGTCTCGTGCCGTCGGATCCCGGCTGACGAGCGCCACGGTTTCGTTCGCGAGCGCCGTGAGATCGACCCGCACCGGGCGCACCTGAGGCGGTCGCGCAAACAGGAGGAGGTCCTTCATGAGCTCGTCCAGGGCATCGAGGCGGGCCATGATCTCGCCAATGACGGCGGCGTCCTTCCCTTCCAGCGGCAGCCGGCGGCCGATGACCTGAATCGCGCCGCGCACGCCGGCCAGCGGATTCCTGACTTCGTGCGCGACGACGGCCGCCATCTGGCCCAGCTTCACCAGCGTCGCCTGCTCGTGCAACTGTTCGTCGGCGGCCCGCAAGCTCTGCTCGGCGCGCTTGCGGACGATGATGCCGGCCAGGGTGCTCGCGAAGGAACCGAAGAACTCTTCCTCGGCGATGTCTTGCGGGTGGCCGGCGACCAGGTACACGTTGAGCACGCCCAGCATGGCCTCGCCCGCGACGATTGGGATGCAGTAATGCCCGTGGGGCGAGATGCCCGGGTAGGTGATCTCGTGACGTTCGTCAATGCCGCCGCAGTAGAGCATCTGTCCGGACGCAGCGGCCCGCCCGCACAAACATTGGCCCACCGGCACACGCGCGCAGCGTTCGAGAATGTGCCGATCGATGCCGTTGTGGGCCGCGAGCACCAGCTCCCCTGAGTTGTCGTCGACCAGGAAGACGGCGCCCACGCCCTGGGTGACGGGCCACGCGCTGTGCAGCACGAGCGTCAGCGCGCGCTGCAGCAGCTCCTCGAGGCTCAGATCCTCGAGCGCGAGGCGGAGCAGGGCGTTGAGGGTCTTCTGGCTCTCGTGACCTTCCCGGATCTGCTGGTCGGCGCGCTTCCGCTCGCTGATGTCGCGGACGATGGCCAGCAGACGATCGCGCTCGCCGATGACGACCCGCTTCAGGTTGACCTCGACCCAGAAGAGCCGGCCGTCGCGGTCCTTCGCCAGCCACTCGAAGAGCTGCGGCGTGCCCGCGGCCGCTTCCCCCGCCAGTTCCAGCGCGCGCGCCTGCGTGTGCGGCGCGGTCCCGGCGCTCAGATCCTCGACGGTGAGGCGCAGCGCCTCGTCGCGCGCGTACCCATACATCTCCGACATCTTCCGGTTGACGTCGAGAATCGCGCCGGTCGCCGCATCGTGGATGAAAATGGCGTCGTTGGCCGTATCGAAGATCACGCGGTAGTCCGCGTCGGCGTGACGGGGGATGCCGTTGGTCATGGCGGGTGTCGCTGACACCCGAGTCTACTCTCACCGCGAACCCTACGGATCGATGTGGGCGGGGACACGCCGCACGAGGCGGCACGAATGCCCCCGCCCCTCGCCTTATTGCTTCACGTAGACCGCATAGGACGTCGGCGGACCACCGTTCGGCTTCGCCGAGAGTTGCATGAAGCCCTGGAAGACGTAGCCGGCCGGCGCAGGGGGCGCCGTGCCACCTGAGACCGGCAGCATGACGACCGATCCAAGAGTAATCGGCCCGGCGGGTCCGATGGGCCCGGTCGGTCCCGCGGGTCCGGTCGGTCCGGCAGTCCCAGTCGCACCCGTCGCTCCGGTGTCGCCCTTGGGTCCGGCGTTCCCCGTTGCGCCCGTTGCGCCAGCCGGCCCCTGAGGCCCTTGCGGTCCGGCCGGGCCGGTCGCGCCGTCGGCGCCAGCCGGTCCGATCGCTCCTTGCGGTCCCGCCGGGCCTTGCGGACCTGCCGGCCCCTGCGAATCCCCGCCGCCCGAGATCGAGATCCAGTCCGGGCTGCCGGGCGCTCCCGGATCGCTGTTCAGGCTGGCGTCGAGTGCGAGCCACACGCCGCCGATGCGCGACACCACGTCGTTCGCGTGATAGACCCTGGCCGGATCCCACTCATTGGCCCACACCATCGGGCCGCCCGCGTCGGGTGTGCCGGGGACCCACTCGTCGGTGATCGTCAGCCGGATGTTGCCTCGCTGCGCGCCGGCGTTGTCGTAGTAGTAGATGTTGATTTGCTTGCCCTGCAGCGGATTGGGAATCACCGGGTATCCGGCGGTAGTGATCCCGGTGCCGGTGAAGAGCCACTGCACCTGGAAGAAGGCGCAGCCCGCGGGCGCCGACTGGCTGCACACCAGCTGTGCGTTGGGCGGGAAGAACGAGTAGTGGTTGTTGGACGCATTCCCCCCGTTGAGCAGGAGGAGATTGGGCTCCCCGTTGTTGGCGAAAAAGAAGATCGAATCGTTCTGGGTGTGCAGCGTGAGCCCGCCGGCGAGCGTCACCGAGAACCCCTGCTGCCCCGGCGACGAGAGCAGCCATGAGAAGTCGGTGTAGATCCCGCTCGACGTCTGCATCGGCGGGTTGGTGAGGCGCGGATCCTGGGGATCGATGGAGAGCGTGGCCGTGAACGTCTGCCCGAAGACGACCGAGCCGCCGAACAGATTGAGGTCGTCTTTGACCGATGCGACCGTGCCAGTAACCTGGTACTGCGTGATGGCCGCAAAGGCGGCCGCGCTCCAGGCCACGAGGCACAGCGCAACGAGCGTGACAAAGGAAATGCGTCGAACGTTCTCGCGCGTCGATGTCGTCATGGCTGCCTCACGTCGCTCGGGGGAGCAGGTGGACAGGCGGGCCGACC
>JAIQFX010000035.1 GCA_020073005.1 Terriglobia bacterium
CGCAGGATGAACTTCGCGCCGTTGACGTACACCGTGTGACCGGCGTTGTGGCCGCCCTGATAACGTGCGACGATGGAAAAATGGCGCGTGAGCATGTCGACGATCTTGCCCTTGCCTTCATCGCCCCACTGCGCGCCGAGAACGGTGAGATTCATAATGGTCGTTGGTCGTTGGTCGTTGGTCGTTGGTCGTTGGTCGTTGGTCGTTGGTCGTTGGTCGTGAGTCGTTGGTCGTGAGTCGTTAGTCGCCGGCCGGACTAAGATTCTACTCGGACTGACGACCAACGACTAACGACCAACGACTAACGACTAACGACTAACGACTAACGACCAATGACTGACGACTACTGATCATGATCTCGCTTGACGGCTCCTCACTCACGATTGAGCAACTGCTCGCGATCGCCGACCGAGGCGAACCGGTCGCGCTGTCTGCCGACGCGCGAGACCGCGTGCGTGCGTCCCGGGCGGTCGTCGATCGGCGGGCGCAGAGCGCCGAACCGGCGTACGGCATCAACACCGGCTTCGGCTCCTTCGCGGACGTGAAGATCGCGCCGGGCGAGCTCGAAACCCTGCAGCTGAATCTGCTGCGGAGTCACGCGGCCGGGCTCGGCGATCCGCTGCCGGCGCGCACCGTGCGCGCGACGATGGCGCTGCGCGCGAACGTGCTGGCGAAGGGCTTTTCGGGCATCAGCGTCGAGACCCTCGACGCGCTCATTGCGCTCCTCAACGCCGGCGTGCATCCTTCTGTACCGTCGCGCGGCTCGGTCGGCGCGAGCGGCGATCTCGCCCCCCTCGCCCATCTGGCTCTGGTGCTGATCGGCGAAGGTGACGTTCTTCCAGCCACCCGCCACCAGCCACCGATCTCGGGCGCGGACGCGTTGAAACGCGCCGGACTCACACCCATCACACTCGGCCCAAAAGAGGGCCTTGCGCTCATCAACGGCACCCAGCCGTCGACGGCCGTGCTTGCGCTGGCGCTGGCGGGCGCCGAGCAACTCACGCGCGCCGCGGACATCGCCGCCGCGCTGTCCATCGACGCGCTGCGCGGGTCGATCCATCCCTTCGAGGCGCGCATCCACGAGGCGCGACCATTCGCCGGACAGCAGATCTCGGCCGCCAACATCGAGCGGCTCATGCGCGGCAGCGGCATCAACCAGTCGCACGAGCACTGCGGCAAGGTCCAGGACGCCTACTCGCTGCGCTGCGCGCCCCAGGTGCACGGGGCCGCGCGCGAGGCGCTGCGATTCGTGCGCGAAACCGTCCAGGTCGAGGCCAACAGCGCGACCGACAATCCGATGGTGTTCGCCGATTCTGGCGACATCGTGTCCTGTGGCAACTTCCACGGCGCGCCGATCGCCATCGCCGCCGACCTTCTGGCCGCCGCGATCGTCCCGCTGGCCACGATCAGCGAGCGCCGGACCGATCGGCTCGTCGATCCGACGCTCAGCGGGCTCCCGGCGTTCCTCACCAGGGACGGCGGACTCACGTCCGGGCTCATGATGGCGCAGGTCACGGCCGCCGCGGTCGCCTCGGAACTCAAATCGCTCGCGCATCCGGCCGGTGTCGACACGATCCCGACGTCGGCGAACAAGGAAGACCACGTCAGTATGAGCATGACGGCCGCGTTGAAGGCCGATCGGGCCGTCGGACGCGCGCGCGAAGTGCTCGCGATCGAAATTCTATGTGCATGTCAGGCGATCGACATGCTCGCGCCGCTCGCGACGTCGCCGATGCTCGCGCGCGTCCACGCGCTCGTGCGATCGCGCGTGAAAACACTCGTCGACGATCGCGCGCCGGCGCCCGATATCGTCGCGATCACGGAATTGATCGCGACCGGCGCCGTTGAGAACGCGTGCGAGGCGCGAGTCAAGTGAAATATTTTTCATTTTCAAATTGACAACGTTCGCGCCGCTTCCTTAGTGTCTACCTTTCTTCATGGCCACCGCGACCCGCGTCGTTCGAGCGCCGAGAGGCACGTCACTCACCTGCAAGGGCTGGCCGCAGGAAGCCGCACTCCGGATGCTGATGAACAACCTGGACCCGGACGTCGCCGAACGGCCCGACGATCTCATTGTCTACGGCGGATCCGGCAAGGCCGCGCGCAATTGGGAGTGTTTCGACGCGCTCGTCCGCTCGCTCACCTCGCTTGAACACGACGAAACCCTCCTCGTGCAGTCCGGAAAGCCCGTCGGCATCTTCCAGACGCATCCCGGCGCGCCGCGCGTGCTGATCGTCAACGCGATGCTCGTGCCCGCGTGGGCGACCTGGGACAATTTCCGCGAGCTCGAGCACCGCGGCCTGACGATGTACGGGCAGATGACGGCGGGCAGCTGGATCTACATCGGCAGCCAGGGCATCGTGCAGGGCACTTACGAAACCCTTGCGGCCGTCGGACGCCGGCATTTCGGGGGATCGCTGGCCGGCCGGCTGTTCGTGTCCGCAGGCATGGGCGGCATGGGCGGCGCGCAGCCGCTCGCGGCCGCGATGAACGGCGCCGCGGCGCTCGTCATCGAGGTGGACCCGCAGCGCATCGCCCGGCGGCTGGCCACGAAATACCTGGACGAAGCGACCGACAGCCTCGATGACGCGCTCGCGCGCGTCGAGCGCTGGAAACGCGGACGCGTCGGCCGATCGGTCGGCCTGCGCGCCAACGCGGCGGACGTGCTGCCCGCGCTCGTCGAGCGCGGTGTGATTCCTGACGTCCTGACCGACCAGACGTCGGCGCACGACGCGTTGAACGGCTACGTCCCGAACGGCCTGCCGCTCGACGACGCCATCCGCCTGCGCGAACGCAACCCGCAGGACTACATCGCGCGGTCGATGGCGGCGATGGCGACGCACGTGCGCGCGATGCTGGACCTGAAGCAGCGCGGCGCCGTCACGTTCGACTACGGCAACAACATCCGGATGCAGGCCCGCCAGGCCGGCGTCGCGAACGCGTTCGACATTCCGGGATTCGTTCCCGAGTACATCCGGCCGCTGTTCTGCGAGGGCAAGGGCCCGTTCCGCTGGGCCGCGCTCTCGGGCGATCCCGGCGACATTCGCGTCACCGACGAGGCGGCGCTCGAGATGTTCGGGCACGACGAGGCGCTCGCGCGTTGGATCAAGCTCGCGCAGGATCGCGTCGCGTTCCAGGGCCTGCCCGCGCGCATTCTCTGGCTCGGCTACGGCGCGCGCGCGCGCTTCGGCCTCCGTCTCAACGAGCTCGTGCGTGAGGGACGCGTCAAGGCGCCGATCGTCATCGGCCGCGATCATCTGGACACTGGATCGGTCGCGTCGCCCACGCGCGAGACCGAAGGCATGATGGACGGCAGCGACGCCATCGCCGACTGGCCGATCTTGAACGCCCTGCTCAACGCGTCGGCCGGCGCGACCTGGGTCTCCGTGCACCACGGCGGCGGCGTCGGGATCGGCTATTCCCTGCACGCCGGCATGGTCATCGTCGCCGACGGCACGCTGGACGCCGACGAGAAGCTGGAGCGCGTCCTGACCTGCGACCCTGGAATTGGCGTCGTGCGCCATGCCGACGCCGGCTATCCCACCGCCATTGCCACGGCGGATCGACAAGGACTCCGAATGCCGATGCGTGAGGACCGCGCATGCTGACCCCGCGACTGACCCTGGCCCGCCGCGTCGCCGCGGCGCTGGACGCTTCTCCGTCGCGCATTCCCGTGTTGCTCGGGGGATGCGGAAGCGGACGCACGACGCTGCTGCATCAGCTGCGCGAGCGCATCGGCCGCACGTCAGCGCAACACGTCGACGTCGAACGGACGGCGTCGACGCCCGAACGTTTCCTGCGCGCCGTCACGTCGGTCTCGCCGTTTCCGTTCACGGATCCGTCCGCGCCTGGCACGACGGGCGCGCGCGCGGCGTTCGACGCGACGCTCGCCTTCTTCGGGCGCGCGAAGACCGCGGCGAGCGAGCCGGCGACGTTCCTGCTCGACGAGTTCCTCGAGCTGCGCACCTTCGAGAGCTTCCCGGGCCTGCGCCGCGTGCAGCACGATCTCATCGACGGCCTCGCGGCCAGCGGCAACCGCTTCGTCCTCACGAGCCGCTACGTCGCGCGCGCGCTGCGGCTGCTGCGCGATCGATCGGCGCGCTTCGAAGTCATTCACATGCCGCCCCTCACCGTGGAGGACACGGCCGACATCCTCGGCCCGACGGGCGCGCCCATCGCGTCCGAACGCGGGGACGGCGACTATCTCGCGCGCACCGTGCAGAGCCTGGCGGACGGCCGTCCCGTGTACGTGCGCGCGCTGGCCGACGAGCTCGCCGGCATGCGCGGGCATGGCGGACCGGGCGCCGGCGCGGCCGCGGGTCCTGGCGTCAGCGATCCCGTCGGCGCGCTCGCCGCGCTGCTCGCGCCCGACGGCCGGCTGGCCCGGCAGTGCTGCTTCTCCTACGAGCTGCGCCTCCACCGCGCGCGCGGCTACGGCGCGCTGAAGGCGATCCTCGAAATCCTCGCCGAGGAGGAAGGGCTGACGCTGACCGAGATCTCGCAGCGCATGCAGCGCACGCCCGGCTCGACGAAGGACTACCTGTCGTGGCTCGAGGACGTCGACCTCGTGACGTCGCGGCAGAAGCGCTACAGCTTCACGGATCCGCTGCTGCGCGTCTGGGTGCGGCTCTACTGCCGCGCGTCGGCGCCGAGCGAAGACGACCTCGCGCGCGAAGTGCATCGCTACGCGCTGCCGCGCCTGCCGCAGCCCCCGCAGGACGTTGCACCGCCGCCCAAGCCGCACACGGAACCGGCGTTCGCCATGGCGGGCGGGGCGGGATCCGGGATCATCGAGATCGACTAGAGTTGGACGCGTGACACGCGTCGGACGTGTGGCGTCCGGCTTCAGCCGGACCCTGATCATCACGATCCTTGCCTCAGCCTGCTCGCATCCAGCCGCGCCTACGCCCTCGTCGGCCCCGATCGACGTCCTTCCGTATCTCCTCGGCGACGCCGCACTCTGGCCGCGCGGCGGCAGCCACTACCAGAATCAGATCGTCGATCTCGCGCGGCGCGAAGTCTGCTGGCTGAAGTACGGCAACCCGCGCCGCTTCGAATGCTGGCGCTGGGACGATCAGTACATCTATCACGCCGTCGACCACGCGCTCGACGGCGACAGCAACGAGTCCTATCACTTCAGCGACGGCCGATGGCTGCCCCGTTATCTTCCCGCCGGCGCGTCGGCGATGGCGCCGTGGACGATCGATCTCCCAGACAACCAGATCGTCTGGTACGACGCCGCGTGCAACGTCGATCCGGCGCGCTCGCGCGGGTTTCCGTACAGGCAGCGCGCGTGGCTCGAGCCGCGCGTCGACGCCGGCAGCGACCTCGGCGCGCGCCAGACGCTCATGCTGCAGTACGAGCCGTACGATCCCGCGGCGCCGGCCGCGGCGACGTTGCCGGAGCGCTACTACTTCGGACTGGGCGCGGGCTGGTACGAGTGGGAGCGCGCGGGCTTCATCGATCTCTTCAACCGCGTCGGCGGTCCGCAGATCTCGATGAACCGCAGCGTCTGGTGCGGAGCGCCGTAAGAGTTGCCGCGCGAGGCTTCAGCCGAGCGTCATGGCTCGCCTAAAGGCTCGCCCTACTGGACGGCGGCAACCAGTGGATGCAGCATCGCGACCGGGCTCGTCACGGCGCCGACGGGCACCGGCGTCGCGACGAAGTGCTGATACACCGTCAGGCTGAGCCGCGTCTGCGGCTGCGCGGGCGCGAAGCGGTACGACATCTGGCCGTCGCCGTCGACTGAGATCGTGTACGTCCCCGCCTGTTCGCCGAACCCGCCGATCGCGAACGCGATCGCTTCTTTCGCGTCCTGGATGTGGCCCCAGCCCTCGGCGATCGCGGGCCGTGCGCCATTCGATCGTTCGGCGACCGCTTCCTGTCCTTTCGCGCCGCTGCGAATCTGCCACGATGCCGCCCCTGGGGACGCCGACGTCGACGACGTCGGCGTCGCAGGGCCAGCGATCTGCGTCAGCGTCGCGCGCTCGGTCGCGCTGCGAAGGAAGCCGTAGCTCCAGCTGCCGGTCCCGAAATCCCACGTCCGCGGAAACGCGCCGAAGGCGAGCGGCGTGTGGAACGAGATCTCGCGCACGCGCCTGCCTGGATCCTCGATCGTCGTCGTCACCTTCACCCACGTCTTGCTGTTCGGCATTTCGGCGAGGACCGTGAACGGCGCGCGCGTGTCGCCGACCGACACGCGGCCCGAGTACTTGATGACGACGTAGAGCGGACCGCGCCTGATCACTTCCGCTTTCAGCCCATCGGCGTCGCTGGCGTCATGCGACGCGCCGGCGGCATCGAGCAGCGCGAAGCCGTTCAATCCCTGCCCGATGTCTTCCTGGCGGTACTTGGCCGAGAGCAGCAGCGGCGAGGGCGCCGTGTTGAAGCGCACGTTGCCGACCTGAATCGCCTCCGGCGTCTCGGTGACGGACAACCCGCGCCCGACGGCTTCCGCGTTCACGCCGTCGCCGTACTCGAGCTGCGCCGTCGTCTCCTCGCCAGGTCCCACGCTCGCGTTGAAGTCGACGGCGAGCGATCGCACCGATCCGTCCGGCCACGCCGACTCGACGCTCACCTGCACGGGCACTTCGGCGCCGTTGATCATCAGGCGCGCGTGGCTCGCGTCGCCTAGCGCGCCTCTCTCGAACGGGACGCGCGCGTTCACGGGATACGCCGATCGCCGGATGCCGGCGGTTTCCCGGACGCGGATGGCGACGGTCCTGCGCGTCTGGCCCGTGGCGCCAGCCGTGAACGACGCCGCGAGCGCCGCGATCAGGCACGCGAGGCTCGAAACGTGTCGACGCATGGCGCCATCCTACCGCACGCGCGCCGCCCTTGATATGATCCCGCGCGTTGCCTTCCCCGCCACACGCCCATTCAGACGCGACGTCCTCGAACGAGCGCTCGCTCGCCGTCCTGGTGACCGTGCTGGCGGCGGCGTCCCTGCCGGCGCTCGTCCGCATCGCGCGCGTGATCCCGCTGCGCGTGTCGCTCGACGTGAACGAAGGATGGAACGCGTATCAAGCCGTCGCCGCGTTCGCGGGCGATCTCTATCCGCATCCGGCGCGCTTCTTCTTCAACAACTACCCGCCGCTCTCGTTCTACGTCGTCGGCGCGGTGGCGCGGGTCGTCGGCGATCCGATCGTCGCGGGCCGATCGATCGGGCTCGTCATGTTTCTCGCGCTCGGCGTCATTGCCGCGCTGGCCGCCAGGCAGATGCGCTGCACGCGGACCGAGGCGGCGTTTGGCGCGGCGATGTTCGTCGCGACGACCCTGGCGCTGAGCCACTACGTGGGCATGAACGATCCGCAGTTCCTCGGCCAGGCGGTCACGACCGCCGCCGTGCCGTGCCTGCTCCCCGAGCCGCGCTCGTGGCGCCGGTTGTGGCTCGCGGCGGCGTGCCTGTCGGCGGGCATCTTCATCAAGCACAACCTCGTCGCGCTTCCGCTCGCGGCCGTCGCGTGGCTGTGGATCAGCGATCGCGTCGCCGCCCGCCGGCTGATCGTCTGCGGGAGCGTCTTCGCGATCGCGGGAGCGGCGCTCTGCCTTCTGCTCTTCGGACGCGGGTTCGTCGATGCGCTCGATGCGCCGCGCGCCTTCTCGACGGCTGTCACCGTTCGCGCGTTCTTCAGATGGATCGTGCGCGTCCCGGTGTTCCTGGCCGCGCTCGCCGTGTTGTTGCGACGGTTCCCGCGCGATCCGCACGTCGCGTTCTGCGCGTGGTACGCCGGGCTCGCGTCGATCCTCGGCCTGTGGTTCGTGGGCGGCGACGGCGTCGACTGGAATGTTCTGTTCGAGTCGAACTGGGCGTTCTGCCTCACGGCGGCGGTGGCATTGAACCGGCTGCCCGCGCGCGTGAGGATTGCGCTGGCGACGGCGTTCGCGCTGCTGCCGGCCATCGCAGGGGGCCTCGCGCTTCGTCACGCGACGCTGGAGCCGGAATCGACGCTCCTGACCGCCGTAGCTTCAGCGAAGGCGGTCGCCGGCCGGGCGGATCGTGTCGCCGCGTTCGACGAAGCCATCGCGCTCGTCGCGCACGCGCAGGGACCCGCGTTGTGCGAGGACCTCGCGATCTGTTTCTGGGCCGGCCGGCCCGCGGAGGTGGACTTCGTCAACCTGCGGCAGCACGTGAAGGCGGGATCGCACGTCGACGAAGGACTCGTCTGGCTCCTCGATCGGCATGCCTACGCGATCGTGCAACTGAGCGCGATCGACGCGCTGCCGGGACCCAAGCTGCGTGAGGCGCTGCCGCGATCGTACGTGCTGGCTCAGCGCAGCCCGGCCGGTTTGCTGTTCGTGCCCAGAGACTGACCACCACGCCGCGTCTGTCCTCCACCACCGGCCGCTGCGTCCGCAATCGCGGACAACGGCGACGGATTACCGGCACAACGTCCCGTCAATCCGCGCTGGAGTTGTGGCATCCGCTTTGGGTACGCGTGATGGCCCACCGGCGATTTCACGGATTCGTCACAGTCGCGGCGCTCGCTCTCGGAATCCTTACGTCGGGTCCTCACGCCCAGGCAACGCTCCCAAGAGCCGCGCACGTGCTGGTCATCGGAATCGACGGGCTCGGCGGAGCGCAGCTCGCGCGCCGGCACACGGACGCTATCGCCCGCTTGATGCGAGAAGGCGCATCGACGCTGCACGCGCGAGCGGTGCTGCCCACCGAGAGCGGGCCGAACTGGACGGCGATGCTGTCCGGCGCGCCACCGGAGTCACCCGGCGGTCCGGCGCCGACGATTTTCGACGAAACGCGAGCGCAGATGCCGTCTGCGGTGATTGGCGTCTTCTACGAGTGGGCCGGATTCGCGCAGCTCGTCGATCGGCGTCCGGCCGATGTCTTCGAGCACGGCTCGTCCGCCGAGGACACGGTCAATCGCGCCGCGGCATTTCTCCGCGACAGGAAACCGACGCTGACCTTCGTCCATCTCGATCTCGTCGATCACGCCGGGCACCGCTCGGGCTGGCGGAGCGCGCGCTACAGAAAAGCGGTGCAGACCGCGGACACGCTGGTCGGCCGGCTTCTGGCGGCGGTGAACGAGAGCGGCGAGGAGGACGACACGATGGTCCTGCTGTCAGCCGACCACGGCGGCCGGAAGAAGGATCACGGCGGCGCCACGCCGCGCGAGATCGAGATTCCCTGGATCGTGAAAGGCCCGGGCATCGCGCCGGGCGTGACGCTGAAGTCGGATGTGAGCACCTGCGACACCGCCGCGACTGTCGCCTCGGCACTCGGCCTGTCTCTTCCAGCACGCTGGACGGGCCGGCCCGTCTCGGAAGCTCTTGCTGGCGGACAAACCCACTCGATTCCGTAGTGCCTTCTCAGTTTTCAGTTTTCAGTTTCTCCAGCGCCACTCGCGCGGCTTCCTGTTCCGCTTCCTTCTTGCTCGCGCCGGTCGCCTCGCCGAGCACTTCGCCCTCGAGGACGACGGCGACCTGGAACTGCTTGCGGTGATCGGGCCCTTCTGTGCCGACGAGCCGGTACTCGGGCAGCGGCAGATCGCGGGCCTGCACCATCTCCTGGAGCGCGGACTTGTAGTCCTGCGCCCCGCTCGCGCCGGAACGGCGCACCTCGGCGAACGCGGGCGCGAACTCGCGGACGATGAACGCGCGCGCGTGCTCGACGCCGCCGTCCAAGTAGATGGCGGCAATCAGCGCCTCGTAGCTGTCCGCGAGCAGCGCCTGCTTCCGGCGGCCGCCGGTCTTCTCCTCGCCGCGGCCGAGCAGCATGTGCTCGCCGAGGTTCAGGCGCTCCGCCAGGTGCGCGAGCGTCGCCGTCGAGACCAGCGACGCCTTGGTCTTGGACTTCTCCCCTTCGTCGAACGCAGGGAACTCGCGGAAGAGGATGTCGGCGATCACGAAGCCGAGGATCGCGTCGCCGAGGAACTCGAGCGACTCGTTGTCGACGACGCCGCCGCTGACGTCCTCGTTCGCGCGCGACGTGTGCGTCATCGCGTGCTCGAGCAGCCCGCGGTCGCGGAAGCGGTATCCGATCGCCTGCTGCAGCGCCTCGAATTCGTCGCGGAGCCGCACGAGCTGCCCGCCGTTGCCCAGCTCGGTGCGGTGGCTCTCGATGATGCGCTTGGCGTCGTCGGCCTGCGCGGGATGCACCGAGAGCCGGACTTCGCCGAGGCCGTCGACCGAGAGCGGGAAGATCGAGTGCGGCACGGCCGACGTGATCACCGACATCACGCCGTGCGTCTCGAGCAGACCGCGGACGATCTGCGCCTCGATGTCGGATTGCGTGCGGAAGATGACGACGAGATCAGTCACAAGATTGAACCCAGAGAGCGCGGCGCCCGCAGAGAATACATCGCAATCCTACTCTGCGAGCTCTGCGAGCTCTGCGTTGATCGTCGTCTTCGTTTGTAGCTCATCGACTTTGAGCAGGATCATCGTCATGTCGTCGTGCTGCGGGGCGTCACCGACGAACGCGGCGATCTCGCGCAGCATGCGCTCGCGCAGCTCGTCCGACGGCAGGTGCGCGTGATCCTCGACGAGCTGGCCGAGCCGCGCCTCGCCGAAGCAGTCGTCGTGGACGTTCATCGCCTCGCTGATGCCGTCGGTGAAGAACAGGTACGTGTCGCCGCCGTTCAGATCGAGCGTCTCCTCGACGAGCAGCTTATCGAACATCTCGCCGTTGTCGATCTTGAGGCCGAGCACGAGACCGTCGGGCGCGAGGATCTGCACGCGCCGCGATCCCGCGCCCGGGCCGGGCGCGTAAATGAGCGGCGTATGTCCGGCGCGGGCGTAGGTCATCGTCCGGTCGCGCAGATCGATCACGGCGTAGGTCATCGTGATGAAGCTGCGCGCGTCGAGATGGTTCGCGATGATGCGGTTGGCCGCGATCAGCAGCGCGCGCGGCGACGAATGGATCTCGCTGAGGGAAAGGACGAGCCCCTTCAGCTCCGCCATGTACAGCGCCGCGGACGTCCCCTTCCCAGAAACGTCGGCGATCAGGACGCCGACGCGATGATCGTCGAGCGGCAGGAAGTCGTAGTAATCCCCGCCGACCTCGCGCGCGGGGACGCAGAGCGCGGACACCGACAGGCCGGCCATCGTCAGCGGCCCCTGCGGCAGCAGCGACATCTGGATCTCGTGCGCGATGCGCAGCTCTTCCTCGAGCCGCTTCTTCTCCGCCGCCTGCAGCAGCAGCTCCTCGATGCTGTCGGTCATCGAGTTGAACGAGCTCGCCAGCTCGCCGAGCTGGTCCTGACTCTTGACCGCGATCTTGTGCGTGAAGTCGCCCTGCCGGACGCGCTCGGTGCCGGCGAACAGCTCGTGGACGGATCCGGTGATGGACTTGGCGAGCGTCAGGCCGGCGATGAGCGCGACGATCTGGATGATGAGGAACAGCGCGCCGATCGCGAACAGCACGAGCAGCAGGCCCTGGCCGAGCGCGCGGCCGACGTTCCCTTCCGCGGCCGAGATGCGATCGTAGAGCTCCGCGACGTTCAGCGCGATCGTGACGGTCAGCGTGCCCGACGCGCCCGTCGTCCAGTCGCGGTATTCGACCGGGCTCAGCAGGCGGCTCATGATCCCGCCTTCGACGGCCGGCACGGGCGCCTCGTCGTGCGCGCCGTCGATCCCGACGAGCGGCGTGGCGTCGCCCGCGCGCGCGCCCGGGTCGGCGTTCGCGCTCTTCATCTCGACGCCGGTCTCCTTGCGGAGCTGCTGCCTGACCAGGTCGGTCACGAGCAGATCGACCACGACGGCGTAGCCCGGCCGCGGCGAGTCCGGGAACGCGACCGCCCGCGCGACGAGATGCGCGTCCTGACTCTCGACGCCGGCCACCTTGCGGTGCGTGTAGGCCACGATGCCGGAGAATCCCTGACAGCCGATCCACGGCGGAACCGCACGCGGCGCCGCAAGGTGCGACCACGGGCCGGCGGAACGGAAGTCTGAAGGCTGAAGTCTGAGGGCGGTACTGCCACCTGAGACTTGAGCCTTCCCTCTTCCGACTTCCGGACACGCCCGGTCAGCGGCCACTACCGCCATCGACAGCCCCGGGAACTGTTCGGACGCATTCAGCTGGCGGCGGGCCAGCATCGCCGCGATATCCTGGCCGCCGCCGCGCTGAATCTCCAGGACCGTGCTCTGCGCGATCGCGCGGGACTGATCGGCCAGCGCGCGCAGGCGGCTCTGCACGAGGTACGAGCTGAAGTTGTAGAAGAGCAGAAATCCGCACAGCAGGAAGAACGCGATGATGAGCAGCGCGGGCACGAAGCCCATGAAGATGTAGGACAGGATCAGCTTGCGGCGCACCTTCCACAGCAGGCGCCGCTGCGCGAGCGCGATCAGCTTGAACAGGTAGTACGCGATGCCGCCCGCGACCGCGAGGCCGCCCAGCGTGTCCACGACGCCCAGCAGCGCCGGCGCGCGGCCCATCGCCGTCGCGATCAGCCACACCAGCCCCTTGATGGCAAGGCCGCCGAGGATCGCGCGAGCCGGCAGCGTGCGGAGCTGCGCGGCCAGCGTGCGGGTCCGGTTCATGAATGGTGGCCGGAGTATTAGAACATGATCATGATATCGTTGCTGGATCGTGAAGCTATCATCCCGCGCACGTTTCAGCACCGTCTGTCTGCACGCCGGACAGGAGCCCGACCCGTCGACCGGCGCCATCATCACGCCGATCTATCAGACCTCGACCTACGTCCAGGACGCCCTCGGCAAGCACAAGGGCTTCGAATACGGACGCACGCAGAACCCGACGCGCATGGCCCTCGAGCGCAACATCGCGGCCATCGAAGGCGGCAAGGCCGGGTTCGCGTTTGCCTCCGGCATGGCCGCCATCGGGGCGATTGCCACGTTGCTGAAGGCCGGCGATCACGTCGTCGTCTCCGACAACACCTACGGCGGCACGTTCCGGCTCTTCGACAAGGTGCTGACGCGCTATCAGCTGTCGTTCAGTTACGTCGACACGTCGAAGCTCGACGAGGTCGAGCGGGCGATCACGCCGGCGACGCGGATGCTTTTCGTCGAGACGCCGACCAACCCGATCATGCGGCTCACCGATCTCCGCGCCGCGGCCGATCTCGCCCATCGCCACGGCATCAGGCTGGTGGTCGACAACACGTTCGCCAGCCCGGTCATTCAGCGGCCGATCGAGTTCGGCGCCGACCTCGTCACGCACAGCACGACGAAGTACCTCAACGGCCACAGCGACAGCGTCGGCGGGATCGTCATCGCGGTGCGGGACGATGACATCGAGTGGCTGAAGTTCGTGCAGAACGCGGAAGGCGCGATCCTCGGCCCGTTCGACTCGTGGCTCGTCCTGCGCGGAACCAAGACCCTGCCGATCAGGATGCAGCAGCACAGCGCGAACGGGCTCGCGCTCGCGCAGTTCCTCATCGCGCACCCCACAGTGCGTCACGTCCACTATCCCGGCCTGCCGTCGCACCCGCAGCACGCGCTCGCCGAGCGGCAGATGCGCGGCTTCGGCGGCATGCTGGCCTTCGAGCTCGGATCGTTTCACGCGGCGCGGACGGTGCTCAACAGCGTCCGGCTGCTCGCGCTCGCCGAAAGCCTCGGCGGCGTCGAGTCGCTCATCTCTCACCCGGCCACGATGACGCATGCATCGGTCCCCGCCGATCGGCGCGCGGCCATCGGCATCACCGACGGCCTGGTCCGCATCTCCGCCGGCATCGAGGACATCGACGATCTGAAGGAAGACCTCGCCCAGGCGCTCGAGCGCGTCTGATGCTGGACCTGCTGCTCCACAGCGACAAAAAGCTGCTCGAGCTGGTCGCCATCTACGGCGCGTGGGTCTACGGGATCCTGTTCGCCATCGTGTTCGCGGAAACCGGATTCGTCGTGACGCCGTTTCTGCCGGGCGATTCGCTGCTCTTCGCGGCCGGCGCATTGTGCGCCACGGGCGCGCTCAGCACGCCCGTCGCCGCAGCGCTCCTGGTGACGGCGGCGTTCACCGGCAACGCCGTCAACTACTCCGTGGGCCGCGCGATCGGCCCGCGCGTGTTCGTCGCGACGGGCGAGTCCGGCCTCATGCACCGGCTGCTGAATCGCGAGCACCTGACGCGCGCGCACGCCTTCTTCGAGCGGTACGGCGGCAAGGCCGTCATCCTCGGCCGCTTCGTGCCGATCGTGCGCACGTTCGTGCCGTTCGTCGCGGGCGCGGCGCAGATGACGCGGCGGTCGTTCGTCTTCTACAACTTCCTGGGCGCGGCCGGCTGGGTCGGCTTGTGTCTCGGCGCGGGCGTGCTGTTCGGCAACGTGCCGATCGTCAAGGACAACTTCTCGCTCGTGGCGCTCGGGATCGTCTTCGTCTCGCTGCTGCCGATGGCGATCGAATTCGTGCGGCACCGGCGGTCCGCCTGAAGGCGGACACCACGTACGCGGCAACGTGGCCACGAACATGGTACGTGGCGTCCGGCTTCAGCCGGACCGCGTCTCGTCAGCCACCCACCTCAGATATGCCGCGCTGCCTTCGTCGACCGATACGACGATGAACTCGGGCAACTCGTACGGATGCAGTGCGCGCAGGCGGGTTTCGAGCGCGGCCAGGCGATCGCGCGTTGTCTTGATCACGAGCTGGCGCTCGGGATCGCGCTCGACCTGCCCTTTCCATCGGTAGACCGACGTCATCGGACCGTGGACGTTGACGCACGCGGCGAGGCGCTCGTCGACCAGCGTCCGCGCGAGCGCGTCGGCGCGGTCGTCGTCGGGCATGGTCGTGAGCACGAGAATGACGCCGGTCACGGTGTGGGGCCGTCCAGGGTCTTGTACTTTACTTCGAGTTGATGTACCGTTCGAAACGCGTGCCGAAGAAAGCTGACACCGCTCCCGCGCTCCGGCGCCGGAGTCCAAAACCCAAACGCCCGGCGCGCAGCCGGCGCATCGTTCATCTGCTGTTGATGGTCGTGGCGCTGCTGGTGGCCGTCGACGCGCTGGTCGGCGACCGCGGGCTGCTGGCGATGCTGCGCGCGCGAAAAGAGGGCGACGAACTGTCGGCGACGATCGCGCGTCAGCGCGTCGAGAACGCCCGGCTGCGCGAGGACGCGCGCCGTCTCGCCGAGGATCCCGCCGCCATCGAAGAAGTGGCGCGCCGCGAGCTCGGGCTCATCAAACCCGGCGAGCGCGTCTTCATCGTCAAGGACATCCCGCCGCCCGCCAAACGCTAGCCCATGTAGGGCGAGCCTTTCAGGCGAGCCGCTAGTGGACGGCCTTCGTGTGTCCGCTCAGCAGCAGCGCTACGCCTTCGAGCACGGCCTTCGGCGTGCACGGCTTGTCCAGAAACGCCTCGCCCTCCCATAGCAGTTGCTTCTCGGCGAACAGCCGATCGCTGAACCCGGTCAGGTACAGCACCTTCAGATCCGGCTGGTCGAACCGAAGCCGCCGGACGAGCTCGTCGCCGGTCATGTTCGGCATCAACAGATCGGTCAGCACGAGATCGCAGTGCCGCATGTCGCCGAAGCGTTCGATGGCCTCGGCGCCGCTGCCGGCAATCACTACTTCATAGCCGGCCGTCTGCAGAACGCGCGACACGAATGCGCGGATCGGCGTCTCGTCATCGACCACGAGCACGGCTGGCGGACGTGGCGGCGTCTTCGGCTTCGGCCTCGTGACGAAATGTGATATCGGCATCCAAACGGCCGGAATGTGCATGCTCATCGCAACCTCCACGTCACGTCGTCGACGGGCGCCCTCCTGTACCCGTTCCGTGCGCGACATTGATCGAGGAAGCGTGATGGATGCCGTGTCGTCCCGAGTCTCGAAGTCGTTCAGATGAACGCGCTTGGAGGGACACATACATGGCGGCATGGTGTGCAAGTGCGCCAACGGCGCACAGGGATCGCGCGGGAGGGCTCAGGCCTCGAGGTGCAGACGCTCGATCCAGCGATAGAGCGATCGCCGGCTGACGCCGAGTACCCTCGCCGCCTTCGCTTTGTTGCCTCCGGTGTCGAGGAGGACGCGCTGGATCTGGTCGCGCTGCACCGTCGACAGAAGATTCGGGTCTGCATCGTCCGCTTCATCGAACGGGAGCATCGGCGGCGCACTGGCGGCCGCCTGCCCGCTGATCGCCATCGCCGACGCCAGATCGCGATCGGTCAGCATCCGCCCGTCGCTGAGAATGCACGCGCGCTCGACGACGTTGCGCAGCTCGCGCACGTTGCCGGGCCAGGGCGCCCGCTGCAGGAGCAGCTCGGCCGCGGTCGTGACGCCGGTGATCGGCCGCCCGACGCGCGCCGCGAACTCGCGAACGAACGCGGCCGTGAGGTACGGAATGTCCTCGCGGCGGTCGCGCAGCGGCGGCAGATGGATTTCAATGATGCTCAGCCGGTAGTACAAATCGCTGCGGAACCTGCCCGCGCCGGCGTCCGCCTTCAGATCGCGGTTCGTCGCCGCGATGACACTGACGTCGACCTTGCGGGTGTCGAGCGAGCCGACGCGCTGCACTTCCCCGTTCTCGACCGCGCGCAACAGCTTGGGCTGCAGCGTGAGCGGCAGCTCGCCGACCTCGTCCAGGAACAGCGTCCCGCCGTCCGCGTGCTCGAACACGCCCACCTTCGTGTCGCTGGCGCCCGTGAACGCGCCGCGCACGTGACCGAACAGCTCGCTCTCGAACAGCGTCTCGACGACGGCCGAGCAATTCACGGTGAGGAACCGCCGCGCGTGCCGGCGGCCGACCGCGTGCAGCGCCTTCGCCACGAGTTCCTTCCCGGTCCCGGTCTCCCCCGTCACGAGCACGGTCCGCACGTGCGGCGCGTAGCGGGTGATCGCGTCGAACACCTGCTGCATTTCCGGGCTGCGCCCGATCATGCCGTGGAACTCGACGCGCTGCGCCACGCTGGCGTCGGCCTGCAGCAGGGCTTCGCGCCGCTCGATTCCGTCACGCACGCCCGCCAGCAGCCGCCGGAGGCGATCGAAGTCGAACGGCTTTTCGAGATAATCGAGCGCGCCGCCCTGCACGGCCTGCACCGCCGTGTCGATCGTCGGGTTGCCGGTCATCAGGATCACGCGGCAATCCGGATCCGCGTCGCGCATCGCCCGCAGGACGTCCAGGCCGTTCAGCCCCGGCATCTGCAAGTCGACCAGCGCCACGTCGGGATCCAGCTCCTCGAGGCCGTCGATCGCCTCGCGGCCGTTGTCGCGAAACTGCACGTCGAAGCCGAGCGCCCGCGCGACGCGCTCGATGACCGGCAGGATACCTTTGTCGTCGTCGACGACGAGCAGCCGGGCGGGTGGAACGGGCGGCGTCATGGTGTCAGCAGCGTCGCCACGGCGGCCAGCAGATCCTCTTCCCACAGCGGCTTGAAGTACAGGCGGACGCCGAGTCCTGCGAGATCCTGGGCGACGGCTTCGTCCATCAGGTAGTCACCCGTGATCATCGCTGCGGGCAATCCGCCGAAGCGCTTAATGGCACGGAGCTGCTTCATGAACGCGAGGCCGTCCTGGCCAGGCAGATGGAGGTCGACGAGGATCGCCGCCGGTGTTTCGCGTTCCAGGGCCGCGAACGCGTGCTCCACGTCGCCGGCCACGCGCACGGCATAGTCGTGTGTTTGCAGGATCTGCCGGAACAGGCCCGCCGCTTCGGCATCGTCTTCGATGATGAGAATCGGCCGCGCCATGGTCGTGTCCGACGTCACGTCACGACTCCTGCCTCACGCCGACCTGCGCGTCCAGCATCTCACGCACTTTGCGCGCAAGCCGATCCGGCGTGAACGGTTTCTGCAGGAAGCCTGCGCGGCCGCCGATCGTGCCCAGCCGCGTGGCGAGATGACTGGTGAACCCGGAGACGTACAGCACTTTCAGCGACGGGCGGCGGCTCAGGAGCCGCTGCGCCAGATCCGGACCGTTCAACCCGGGCATGATCACGTCGCTCAGGAGCAAGTCGATGGCGCCCGTGTGTGCCTCTTCGATCCTGACCGCATCGGCGCCGTCGCGCGCGGCGAGGGCGATGTACCCCAGGTCTTCGAGCACTCTGACCATGAGATCGCGCACGGCGGCTTGATCTTCGGCCACGAGCACGGTCTCGGTGCCGTGAAGCTCCGCTTGCGGCCGGACGCGTTCGGACGCGTGCTGCGGCGCCTCGTGCACCTGAGGGAAGTACGTCGTGACCGTCGTGCCGACGCCCACGGTGCTGGCGATCGACACGAACCCGCTGCTCTGCTTGGCGATGCCGTACACGGTCGCCAGGCCGAGGCCCGTGCCTTTGCCAAGGGGCTTGGTCGTGAAGAACGGCTCGAAGACGCGCTCGAGCAGCTCGGCCGGAATGCCGTGGCCGGTGTCCTCGACGGCGACAGACGAGTACGCGCCGGTCGCGGCGCCAGGATGTTTTCTCGCGAAGTCCGCGTCGAGCTCGACGTTGGCGGTGCGAATCGTGATGCGGCCGCCTTTCGGCATCGCGTCGCGCGCGTTGACGGCGAGGTTCATCAGGAGCTGTTCCACTTGGCCCGGATCGGCTTTGATCGCCGCCAGCGACGGCGCCGGCTCGACCACGAGCTCGACGTCCTCGCCGATGACGCGCCCGAGCATCTTCTCCAGTTCGGTCATGACCTTGTTCAAGTCGAGGACCTGCGGCGTCATGATCTGCTTGCGGCTGAACGCCAGCAGCTGGCGTGTCAGGCGGCCCGCGCGCTCGCCGGCGTCCTTGATCTCCTTGAGGTCGGCGATCACGCTCGCCTCGTGCACGCGGTCGAGCAGCAACTCCGTGAATCCCAGAATCGCCGTCAGCACGTTGTTGAAGTCGTGCGCGATGCCGCCGGCCAGACGGCCGATCGCCTCCATCTTCTGCCCCTGGTGGAACTGTTCCTCGAGCGACTTCCGCTCCGTCACGTCGCGCGCGCTCAGCACCGCGCCAATCGGCTGCTGCGCCTGGTCGTGCAGAAGCGTCCCCGCGGCCTCGAGCCACACGTAGCGGCCGTCGGCGTGCCGGCACCGGAATTCGAACCGGCCCGTCTCACGCGTACGGAGCGCCGCGCCGATCTCCGCCTGCACCCGCGCGAGGTCGGCCGGATGCACGAGCTGGAATACCGAGGTGCCGACCAGCGATTTCGGCGGGTACCCGAGCACGCGCTCGTGCGCCGGGCTCGCGTACATGTACGTCCCGTCGAGCCGCACCTGGCTCACCATGTCCGACACGGTATCGGTGATCAATCGCAGCCGCTCTTCGTTCTGGCGGAGCGCGTCTTCCATCCGCCGGCGGGCCGTGACGTCGCGCTGGACGGCGATGAAGCCCACGACCTGCTGCGTTTCGTCACGGATGGGATTGACCGTCGCCTCGACGTCGATCAGGACGCCCGCCTTCGTGCGATTCACGAACTCGCTGCGCGTGACCTGACCGCCGAGGATCTGGCCCCAGAAGTCCTTGTAGAACTCGCCGCGCTGCGGGCCGCCTTTGAGCAGTCGGGGCGTCGTCTTGCCGATCACTTCCTCGGCCGTGTAGCCGTAGGTGCGCTCGAACTGGGGATTCACGAAGGTGATGACGCCTTCGCGGTCGGTCATGAATATGACTTCGCCGGAGGCGTCGACCGCCTGACGCAGTCGGGCAGGATCGTCGGCGCGCGCGCTCTCACGACTACCGGTCAAGAATCGCCTTTCCGTTGAGACGTGGACTCGCCGGGGGAGGCAGCGTCCGGTCCGCGGTAGTTCAATTCAAGGATACCGTATCGGTCTGTTTTGTCCCAGTGATCCCTTCAACGGTATCCGCGTTGCTTGAATCTTGTGCAGGCGAGGCACTGCAACGGGATTCCGGTGATGACTGGCGCCATCAAGATCGTCAACAGCGCGCGCGGCTTCGGATTCATCGCCGGCGACGACGGCGTCGATTACTTCTTCCACCGCGCCGAGCTCCTGGGATTGCCGCTCGAGGAACTGAAGGCCGGCCAGCGCGTGCGCTTCGAGACGCACATGACGAAGCGCGGACCGCGCGCGGCCGCCGTCAGCGAGGCGTGACGATCGCGGGCAGATAGCGATCGAACCACGCGCCGGCGAGATCGGCAACACGATCCAGCGCGCCCGGCTCTTCGAACAGATGCGTGGCGCCGGGCACGATATCCAGCACGACTTCGCACGACATCCGCGCCATCGCGTCGCGATTCATCGCGATGACGTCGGTGTCCCGTCCGCCGACGATGAGCAGCGTCGGCGCGACGACGCTCGGCAGCGCGGGCCCGGCGAGATCCGGACGCCCGCCGCGCGAGACGATCGCCGCGACCTCGTGCGGCCGCGCCGCCGCGGCGACGAGCGCCGCGCCGCCGCCCGTGCTGGCGCCGAACAGACCGATCGGCAGCGCCGACGTCTCGGGCCATCGGCGCAGCCAGTCGATGATGGCGACCATCCGGCTCGCGAGCATGCCGATGTCGAAGCGCAGGTGCGCGGTCCGGCTGTCGATCGCTTCCTCGTCGGGCGTGAGCAGATCGATGAGCAGGGTCGCGAACCCGCGCTGCTGAAGCAGGCGCGCCACGTGCTGATTGCGCGTGGAGAAGCGGCTGCTGCCGCTCCCGTGCGCGAACGCGACGACACCGGCCGGAGTGGCCGGCGACGCGAGGTCGCCGAACAGCGACAACGCGCCGAAGGGCACGCGGACCGACGTCAGGGTCCGCGCGTCGTGCGAACGGGACGCGGTTGTCATGGTCAGAGTCCGGACGGGTAGGTCTCGGCGACCTCACCCGCCTCCCAGTGCACCGTGCGTTCGAGCGGCTCGACGGCCCGCGTTTCGTCGAAGTGCAGCACGTAGTCGAACTGCTCGGCGAGCCGCGCGTGGAAGTAGTGGCTGCGCCGTTCCGTCTGCGGCGCGTAGATGACGCCGATCGCCCGCTCGAGCAGCGGCCCGGCGAGGGCCGACGCCAGCTCGAGGTCGGTCCGGAGCGGGAGCAGGAAGCGCGGCACGCCGGCGTCGTGGAACAGCTTCTCGTAACTGCCGGCGAGCGCCGGGCGGACATGGCGTCGATGCGCGGGGCCGTCCCACTCGGTCGCGGCTGTCACCGTGCCCGTGTAGGTCGTGAATCCGACGTTCACGGCGGCGGCGCCGAATCGCTCGCGTACGAGCTGACCGACGTTCAGCTCGCCGCTCTGCCCCATTTCCGTCGCGCGCGCGTCGCCCAGATGCGAGTTGTGCGCCCACACGACGACTCGCGCCGGCCGCTGCGCATGTCCGTGGTGTCCGGCTTCAGCCGGACTCAGAAAATCCACCAGCTCGTGCAGCGTTTCCGCCATGTGCTGATCGCGGAGGTTCCACGAATCGGCGCGCCCCTGGAACATCGTCCGGTAGTACGCCTCGGCGTTTCTGACGAGCCGCGCGTTCTGCGCCGCGAAGAAGTAGTCGTCGCGCGCCACGCGGCCGTCGCGGCTGGCGTACTCGGCGCGCAGGCGGTGCAGCTCGAGGAGCTGCGAGACGACCTCGCGCTCGCACGTCGCGGTGAGCCCGATGCTGGCCGCGTAGCCGTACTCCTGCATCTCGTTCCCGAAGCGGTCGAAGCACGCGTAGCGGGAGCGCGCGCGGAGCGCCGCCTCGCGGTCGACCTTGTCGAGATACGCGACGACGGCTTCCATCGACGCGCGCAGGCTGTACAGATCGAGGCCGTAGAATCCGGCCCGCGCCTCGGCGGGCTTCGTCTCATTGTGCGCGCGCAGCCAGCCGACGAAATCGAGCACGTCGGCGTTGCGCCACATCCACGCCGGGAAGCGCTCGAAGCCGCCGAGCGCGTCGACGCTGTCGTCGTCGGCGCTCGCGCCGCGAACGTAGCGGTTCACGCGGTACGCGTCGGGCCAGTCGGCTTCGACCGCGACGGCCGTGAACCCTTTCTCCGCGATCAGACGCTCGGTGATGAACGCGCGCTCGCGATAGAACTCGTGCGTGCCGTGCGACGCCTCGCCGATCAGGACGACCTTGGCGTCGCCGATGCCCTCGAGCAGCGCGTCGTAATCCTTCGTGCCGCCGGCGAGCGGCAGCGCCCGGCGCCGGATCACGGCAGCGACGTCAGGCGTCCCCGCCACCGGCGCTTTTTTTGGCGAGATGCCCTGCGCGGCCGCGAGCAGCCGCCGCACCTCGTCGTCGCTCGTCTGGTCGAACGCGTCGTACCAGAGCCCGACGGCCTGGAACGGCTCCGGCATCGACAGGCATTCGACCTTGTCGGCGAGACGGCCGAGCCGCTCGCACGTGTCGCGCGCGCCGACCGGCACGGCCACCGTAATCGACGCCGGTCCGTGTTGCCGCAGCGCAAGGATCGCCGCCTGCATCGAAGATCCGGTCGCGAGCCCGTCGTCGACGAGGATGACGTGGCGATCGCGCACGTTCGGCGCCAGCCGGCCGCCGCGGTACTCCCGATCGCGGCGCTCGAGCTCCATGCGCTCGCGGACGGCGACCTGCTGCACGAGCGCGCGCGGGATGTTCAGATCGCGGATCAGGTCTTCGCTCAGGACCTCGATGCCGCCCGCCGCGATCGCGCCCATCGCGAGCTCGGCATGCCCAGGCACGCCGAGCTTGCGGACCAGAAACACGTCAAGCGGCAGCGAAAGGCTCGTCGCGACCTCGAACGCGACCGGCACGCCGCCGCGCGGCAGCGCGAGAACGATCGTGTCCGAGCGCCTCGCGTGCCGCTCCAGTCGCGCCGCAAGCTGCCGCCCGGCGTCCGTCCGATTCTTGAAACGCACGGTGGCCTCCTACACGAGCACGGGGTGACGCCGGCAGATGCCCTTCAGCGCCGCGACAATGTCCTCGCTCGTCGGCGCGCCGCGGCGGTCTGACGTCCGCACGATGTCGTCGATCGAGAGGACGCCGTGCGGATGGCCCGACCTGTCGAGCACCGGCAGACGGCGGACCTGGTGTTTCGCCATCGTCGCCAGCGCCGTCGTCAACGGCTCGTCCACGAAGCACGAGTACACGGGGGACGACATCGTGTCGCTGACCGCGATGTGCGTGACGGCGCGCTGCGTCACATGCGCCGCCTTGCACACGTCGCGATCGGTGAGGACGCCGACCAGCGTCCCGTGCATGTCGACCACGGGGATGAAGCCGCACTCGCGATCCGCCATGATCCTGATCGCGGTCGAGAGGGGCTCTTCCGGCGCGCACGCGCCGAATTCAGTGGTCATGATGTCCTTGACGGTCATACCTCACCTGCCTTCCGTCGCATTCTTGTGGCACACGCGATGCCGCAGCCAATCATGCCGAGCACGACGCCGGCGCCAAAGGCCAGGCCGATGGCGGCAAACGGCGCGCGCTTGATCTTGTACTCGGCCGTGTCGCGCATATCCGCGAGATCGCGGACGCCGCGCGTCACCGCCCGTTTCGCCGCGTGCACGCCGTCCTCGACGGCGTCCGACGCGATCGACGTGAACACCTTAGCTTCATGCGCCGCGTGCGCGGCCTGCCGGACCGCGTTCATCACGCGCACGCCCGTGCCAGCGGTCTCGCTGGCGCGCGGCGGGTCGAGGGTTGCTGTCGCCATGTTCGGCTCCTGTCCTCACGCCGCTTCGGGCTCGGCGTGCTCCGTCTTGGGTTCCGGTACTTCGGTCAGCGTGGCCTCGGTCAGCAGCAGCACGCTGGCGACCGACACCGCGTTCTCGAGCGCGATGCGCACGACTTTCGTCGGATCGATGATGCCGGCCTCGGTGAGATCGACGTAGCGCCCGCAGCTGGCGTCGAACCCGAACGCGCCCGTTCCGACGCGCATGCGATCGACGACGACGCCGCCGTCGACGCCCGAGTTCTCGCCGATCTGCCGCGCCGGCGCTTCGAGCGCGCGCTTGAGGATGAGCACGCCCGTGCGCTCGTCGCCCTCGCACGCCGCGGCCTCGCGGTCGACGCGATCGAGCGTCCGCAGCAGCGCCAGACCGCCGCCCGGCACGATGCCTTCGGCCATCGCCGCCTTCGTGGAGCTGATCGCGTCCTCGAACGCTTCGCGGCGGTTCTTCATCTCCGCCTCGGACGGCGCGCCCACGCGGATCACGGCCACGCCGCCCGTCAGCTTGGCCAGCCGCTCTTCCAGCTTCTCGCGGTCGTAGTCCGACGTCACCGTCTTGATCTGCTCGCGAATCTCGTTCGCGCGCCCGGTGATCGCGTCCTTCGCGCCGCCGCCGCCCACGATCGTCGTCGAGTCCTTGTCGACGACGACGCGCTTGGCCTTGCCGAGGTCGGGCAGCGTCACGTTCGCCAGCTTGATGCCGAGCTCTTCCGCGATGAGCCGCCCGCCGGTGAGGATCGCGAGATCCTCGAGCATCGCGCGCCGCCGATCGCCGAAGCCCGGCGCCTTGACGGCCACGCACGGCAGGATGCCGCGGACTTTGTTGACGACCAGCGTCGCCAGCGCGTCGCCTTCGATGTCGTCGGCGATCACGAGCAGCGCCTTCCCGCTCTTCGCGATCTGCTCGAGCACGGGCAGCAGGTCGGCCATCGTCGCGATCTTTTTCTCGTACAGAAGGATGACCGGATCCTCGAGCACGGCCTTCATCTTCTCCGGGTCGGTGATGAAGTACGGCGAGAGATACCCGCGGTCGAGCCGCATGCCTTCGACGACTTCGACGTTGGTCTCGGTGCCCTTGGCTTCCTCCACCGACGTCGTGCCTTCCGCGCCGACGCGTTCGAGCGCGCCGGCGACGAGCTCGCCGATCGTCGCGTCGTTGTGCGCGGAGATCGTCGCCACCTGCGCGCGCTGCTTGTGATCCGTGACCGGGCGCGACAGCGTCTTCAGTTCGGCGACCACGACGCCCAGCGCGCGATCGAGGCCGCGCTTCAGATCGATGGCGCTCGCGCCGGCCGCGATGTTCCGCACGCCTTCGGAGAAGATCGCCGCCGCCAGCAGCGTCGACGTCGTCGTGCCGTCGCCGACCAGATCGCCCGTGCGCTCGGCGGCCTCGCGGATCACCTGGGCGCCGAGGTTCTCTTCGTGATCGGCCAGTTCGAATTCCTTCGCGATCGTCACGCCGTCGTTGCAGACAATCGGACGTCCCCACTTCTTTTCGATCAGGACGCACTTGGACTTCGGACCCAGCGTGACGCGAAGCGCGTCGGTCAGCGCCAGCGCTCCGCGGAGGATTTTTTCCCGTGCTGCGGATTGGACGAGAAGGTGCTTGTGTGCCACGACCGCCTCCCGGTGGTCTGAGAGCTTCGGCTCGAGGGCCAATCGCCGGTTTCCCGGTGAACGGCCCGCCAACATTACAAGTGCTGCAATTGCCCTGCCTTGGAATGGGGCGCAGACGTCGAGGCCGCGCGGCACTCGCTTTGCGTGTACTGACGCGAGGAGCGCCGCCATGATTTCCTTCGCCGCGCCCGAAACAGAGGTTGTCGGTCCGATCAGATCGGCTCCGGTTCCCGCCGCCGCGTCGACCGACGCGGCCGTCCACGCCAGCCTGAGGATTTTTCAGCGCCTCACGCGCGGGTATCCGACGCCGGATTTCTCGCTCAGGTTCTGGGACGACTCGGTCTGGACGCCGGACTCCGCGGTCGCGCCGCGCTTCACCGTCGTCCTTCACCATCCGGGCGCGCTGCGCCGGATGTTCCTGCATCACTCGCAGGTCGAGCTCGGCGAAGCGTTTCTCGCCCGCGACTTCGCGATCGAGGGCGATCTCGAATCCAGCTTCCGGCTGGCGGATCATCTGACCGCGGACGTGTCGCTGGGCGATCGGCTGTGGACCGCGCAGGCGCTCCTGTCGCTGCCGGCGGGTACGCCGGCCGATCCCGGGTGGCACGCCGCCGACGTCCACGGCGCCCGCCACTCGCCGTCGCGGGACCGCCAGACGGTGACGTATCACTACGACACCTCGAACGAGTTCTTCGCGACGTGGCTCGATCCCGCGATGGTGTACTCCTGCGCGTACTTCTCGAATCCGATGGAGGACCTCGAGACGGCGCAGCGGCGGAAGCTCGACTACATCTGCCGGAAGCTCCGGCTCCAGCGCGGCGAGCGTCTGCTCGACATCGGCTGCGGCTGGGGCGGTCTGCTGATCCACGCCGCGCGGCATTTCGGCGTGGAGGCCGCCGGCATCACGCTGAGCGAGCCGCAGGCCCTCCTCGCGCGCAGCCGCATCGGCGAGGCCGGACTCGGCGACGCGTGCCGCGTCGAGGTGCGCGATTATCGCGAGATGCCGGGCGACGGCGCGTTCGACAAGATCGCCAGCGTCGGCATGGTCGAGCACGTGGGCATGGCGCGGCTGCCCGAGTACTTCCGCGCGGCGTGGCGGCTGTTGCGGCCGGGCGGCGCGTTTCTCCTGCACGGCATCGGCGAGACGCCGGTGTCGAAGGCGCGGCGGGGTCCCTCGTTCGCCGATCACTACGTCTTTCCCGACTCCGAGCTGCCCGGCCTCGGCTCGCTGGCCGACGCGGCCGAGGCGGTCGGTTTCGAAGTGCGCGACGTCGAGAACCTCCGCGAACACTACGTCCTGACGCTGCGCAGCTGGCGCGAGCGTCTCGAGCTGAATCGCGCGGCCGCCGTGCGGGCCGCGGGCGAGAGCGCGTACGAGCTCTGGCGGCTGTTCATAGCCGGCTCCGCATATCGATTCCGGATCGGCCATTACCTGCTCTACCAGACGCTGCTCGTGAAACCCGACCACGGCGCGAGCCACGTACCGCTCACGCGCCACGATTGGTATCCGTTATGACTTCCACCATTCATCGATTCGCGGTCGCCGCGTGTGCCCTCGGCATCGCGGCGGCCATCGCGCACGCGGCGCCTCAGCGGCACGTCGTGCTCGAACGCTTCACGGCGATGGCCGTGAACATGGGCGACCCCTGGCCAACCTCCGCCGGTCCAGTGGAGATCGTGATTCATCGCTGGTCGACGATGGCCGAGCGCGACACGCTCGTCGGCGTGCTGATGGACCACGGATCGGACGCGCTCCTGCGCGCGCTGCAGGACGCGCCGGCCGTCGGCTACATCCGCACGCCCAACAGCCTCGGCTACGACCTGCACTTCGCCGAGGACCTGCCCGGCGAGGACGGCGGGCGCCGCGTGATCCTGGCGACGGATCGCCCGATCGGATTCTGGGAGGCCGCGAACCGGCCGCGCACGATCGATTACCCGTTCACCGTCATCGAGATTCGCCTCAATGCCGACGGCGAGGGCGAAGGCAAGATGTCGATCGCGACCAAGATCACGGGCAACAAGCGCGGCAAGCTGATCGAACTCGAAGACTACGCGACGCAGCCCGTCCGGCTGCTGTCGGTGCGCGGCGAGCGGCCGCCGACATTCTGAGCGGCGGTCCGCGACGTGCCGTACCGCGGGGAGTGCATGCCATGCTCGGCATCCTGTCATCCGACGAAATCGAGGATCTGCTGCGCACCGAATTCATCGCGCGGCTCGGCTGTCACGCCGACGGCCGCACCTACGTCGTGCCGATCACGTACGCCTACGACGGCGAGTCGCTGATCGGCCATTCGGCCGACGGCCTCAAGCTGCGCATGATGCGCCGCAACCCGTTCGTGTGCGTCGAAATCGATCACATGGACAACTTCGCGAACTGGCGCAGCGTCATCGCGCAGGGCCGCTTCGAGGATCTCAAGGGCGAGGCCGCTGCGGCGGCCCTGATCGTCCTGCGCGAGCGCTTCAAGCCGGCGCATGTGAGCGAAACCAGCCAGCCGGCGCAGAGCCTGCACCCGGGAGAAAGCGAGACGCACGCGGGCAACGGCTCGCTGCATCTGTATCGCATTCATCTCGAGGAGAAGACGGGCCGCTTCGAGCGGCGATGACGCCGGCTCAGGCGGCGCCGACGGCCGCCGCCGCGCCGCGACTCACGCGGTCGACGTCGGCCGAGCCGTCCACCCGCGTCCAGTCCACCCGGCCCACGTCGCGCTGCAGTTGACCTTGGAGGACGCGGGCGTCCGCGTCCGACGCATCGGCATGGCGCGCCGCGAGCCGGCGTTCGAGAATCGCCGGCGGCGCATCGATCCACAGTCCGTCGAATCGCACGCCCGCCGCGCGCGCCACGTCCGCGATGGCGTCGCGCTCCGCCGGAAGCGCGTAGACGGCGTCCGCGATCACGCTGTGGCCGCCCTCGAGCGCCACGCGCGCGCGCTCGGCGATCGTGCGGTAGACGAGCCGCGACATCTCGGGCGTGTAGGCGTCGTCGTCGAGTCGCGTCAGCGGCGACACGCCGTACAGCGCCTTGCGGATGACGTCGCTTCGCAGGACGAGCGCGCCGGGCGCCGCGCCGAATTCCGGCGCCAGTCGCCGCGCCACGGTCGACTTCCCCGATCCTGACAGTCCGCCGATCGCCGCCAGACGCGGCATCGGCGGCGACAGGAACGTCTGCGCGAGCGCGAGATACTGCCGCGCGGCCGCCTCCAGGCCGGTGCGGCGCGACTCGTCAGGCTGCACCGCCGCGGCCGTCGCGCTCGTCTTCGCGCGGACCGCGGCTCGGCACGCGAGGAACAGCGGCACCAGCGGGAGGCCGGCCAGATCGCGCGTGCGCGTCAGGTACTCGTTGAAGACGACGTTCGCGTGCGCGCGCAGCGTGCGGCGCCACAGATCCATGAGCAGAAACGCGAGATCGTACAGCACGTCGACGCACGCGATCTCGTCGTTGAACTCGATCGCGTCGAACAGCGTCGGACGGCCGCCGAGCAGGCAGATGTTCCGCAGGTGCAGGTCGCCGTGGCACCGCCGCACCATTCCGCGGCGACGCCTGGCCTCGAGCAGATCCTGATGACGTCCGAGCGTGAAGCGCGTCGCCGCCGTCAGGCGCTCGCAGGCCGGCGGATCGAGGACGCCGCGGCCCTGCTCCGCGAAGCCGAGCGCGTTGCCGTCGATCACCCAGGCCATGCCGTCGCGTCCGCCGTGAGTGGTCTGCGGCTCGGCGACCGCGTGGAAGTCGGCGATCGCATCCGCCAGTCCTTCCATCAGGCCGAGGTCCAGGCCCGGACCGTCGGCCAGGCGATCGAAGAGCGTCGCTTCGTCGAATCGCGCCATCTCGACCAGCCAGTCGACCGGCATCCCACGACCGTCGATGGCGAGCGAGCCGTCGGCCTCGCGAGTCACCGGGCGCACGCCGAGGTACAGCGACGGCGCCGTCCGGCGATTCAGCCGTACTTCGGCCTCGCAGGCCGCGCGCCGCCGCTCGATTGTGGAAAAGTCGACGTAGTCGAAGCGCACCGCCCGCTTCAGCTTGTAGACGCGTTCGCCCACGAGCCAGACGATGCTGATGTGCGTGTCGATGCGCTCGACTCGCGCCGCCGGCGTGCCGTACGCGGACGGCGTCGAGAGGAACGCGACGACGTCGTGCTGGCCTGCCCCGAGCGCCGTCGAGGGATCGTCCATCACCAGGGTCTACCAGACGCCGTACGAGCGGTGGCGTTTGCGATGCGGCCCCCGATGCGTCGCCATCGGCCGCTGCGGTTTCGCCTGGCGATCCCCGCCTTTGCCGAGCAGAACCAGCAGATCCGACACCGTCACGATCCCGACCAGGCGTCCTCGCTTGTCGGTGATCGGCAAGCAGCCGATCGTCCGGCCGCGCATCAGGTTCGCCGCCTTGCGCACGGTGTCTTCCGGCGTCAGCGTGACGGCGTGGCTGGTCATCAGCTCGGCGACCGTCCGTCCGGATCGCATGGCGGCGCCCGCGCGGCTGCCCGCGTCGCGATCCGACAGGATGCCGACCACATCCGCGCCGCGCGTCACTACAACGTGGTGGATCTGTTTGCGGCGCATCAACTCCCACGCATCAGCGGCAGCCATCGTCGGCGGGACGGTCTGCACGCCTTCGGTCATCACTTCGTTCATTCGCATAACGGCCCCCAAGGTCGCAGGTCGCCGCCGGGTTCTCGACGCCCTGCCGTGTTGTCGGCAGGCGTCCCCGTAAGTCCCGCGAATTTCACGGGCTTCCGGCTGTACGGGGCGGCCAATCGTCAAAGGTGCAAATGCACTGCCTCACGCCGGCGGGCAGCCGCATTGCTTCTCTGAATGACAGTGGGCCACCAGCTTTTCGACCGCGAGCCGCCTCATTTGCCGGCCGCCGGCTGGCGCACCCGTGGCGCGCAATCGGCCGTCGCGGCCCTGGCGCACGTGCTGGCGCTGGGCGCGCTCGTGCTCGCGCTGCAGCGCGGGTCGCCGCCGCCCTCCCATGACGTCGCGGTCCAGCCGGATGTCGTCGCCGTGACGCTCCCGCGCATCGTCTTCATTCCGAGCGGGCCGCCCGGCGGCGGCGGTGGCGGCGGCGGGAATCGGCAACCGGGGCCGATTCGGCGCGCGGAAGGGAAAGGCCACGACGCGGCGACGCTCCGCACGGGACGCATCGTCGTGAGATCGGAAAGCGCCGCGCCGATCGACACGCTGCCGCCGGTCCTGCTCGATGCGCGGCCGCTCGCGTCCGGCACGATGGAACAGACGGGGCTTCCCGTCGGCGGCGTCTCGTTCGGCACGTCGACGGGGCCCGGATCCGGCGGCGGCGTGGGCACCGGCGTTGGCACTGGAATCGGATCGGGAACAGGACCCGGCGTTGGACCGGGTTCAGGCGGAGGCACCGGCGGCGGCGTCTATCGCCCCGGCGGCGCCGTGACGTCGCCGCGGATTCTCTCGCAGACGAGACCGAGCTACACCGTCGACGCGCTGAGCGCGAAGATTCAGGGATCGGTCTGGCTCGAACTGGTCGTCACGCGCGAGGGCCGGCCCGACGCGATTCGGGTCGTGCGCCCGCTCGATCCGGGTCTTGACGCCGAAGCGATCAAGGCCGTGCGCGAATGGCGCTTCGCGCCGGGGCGGCTGGCGAACGTGCCCGTCGACGTGCTCGTGACGGTCGTGATGGATTTTTCGATTCGATGAGCGCTACTTCACTTGCAGCGACTCGACGTACTGCACGACGTTCGCGATCCGGATCGCCGTGCGCGCGTCCGACGGATCGAGCCCGCGAAACACCGGCCCCCAGACCGGCATTTCCTTGCTGCCGTGCGCCGGTGTCGCCGGCGCGCCGGCGTGCGCGACGAACGCCTCCACCCACGCGCGCGGGAACGCGCCGCCGTGCCGTCGCGCGATCAGCGTCAGATCGGGAGGCGCGGTCTTGAGCGCGGGCACGACGGGCCCGCCGCCTCTGCCGTCACGGCCATGACAGGTGGCGCAGTAGAACTCGAACAGGTCGCGTCCCTCGACGGACTGAATCACCAGCGGCGGATTCCGAGGTCCCGTGGTTTGCGCGGGCACCACCGCCCCCATCGCGCCGGCCCACGCGCCGGCGATGACACACAGTCCGATGATCCGTGACGCGCGCATGACTCACTTCCGCAGCGTCAACACCGGGCACGTGGCGCGCCGCACGACCTGATTCGTCGTCGACCCGAACAGCATCATGTCGATCGCGTTCCGGCCGTGGACGCCCATCACGATGAGATCGGCCCGCTCGTCCCCGGCGACGCGCAGGATCTCCACGTACGATTTGCCGTGGCTGACGCGGACGTGCGCGGCGCAGCGCTGCTGGACCGGCTCGGGCAGGAGCGTGCTGAGCCGCCCCGTGGCCGTCGTCTCGACGTAGCGGCGGTACTCGGCCAGCGCCGCGGCCTGCTCCTTCGGCAGCTGCGTGAAGTCCGGCGCCGGCGGCTCGTCCCACGGCCACTCGATCACGTGCATCACGGTCAGCGCCGCGTGCGCGTCGCAGGCGAGCGACTGCGCCAGGTGCAGCGCCGCGAGCGACGGATCCGAAAAGTCCACGGCGCACAGCACGCGCGCGAACGGCAGCTTCGACGTCGCGTGCGCGCGCGGCGGAACGGTCAGCACGGCGCACGTCGCCCGCCGCAGCACTTTCTCCGTCACCGATCCCAACACGAGATGCTCGAAACCGCTCGCGCCGTGCGTGCCCATCACGATCAGATCCGCCGACGAGTGAATCGCGCGCGACAGGATGTGCCGGACCGGCTGGCCGACGTCGACGACGGCGTCCACGCCGATGCCCGCGGCGGTGGCCGGGCGGAAGCATTTCAGGATCTCGTCGTGCGCGCGCTGAACCTCGGCCGGCGGCACGCGTTCGGCCGGCGGCGGCAGACCCGGCACGGGCATGTACGCAGGATTGCAGACATGAAGCGCCGTGATCCGCGCGCGACACCAGCCCGCGAGCGCGATCGCCAGGTCGATGGCGTGGGCCGACGCCTCGGAGAAATCGACGGGACACAGAATGCGTGCGATCTCTGGCATGACAAAATCCGTCGGCTCACGTCTCGCCGGAGAGCCGTCACTGTCTTTCTAAGTCTGCAAAATGGCGGCCCGTCCCGCGGCCGGCCCCGCGCCTCCCAACCACTGTTTGCGACGAACGGCCTCGTCACGCTCCTCTTCCTCCAGCGCCGCCGCCATCGCATGCACCTGATGCGACAGGTCCGGCAGCACGAGCGTGTCGAGCGCGTTCAGGCGGCGCACGATCCGCGCCAGCGCCTGGCGCAGCCGGCGGACCGCCACGTCCTCCGACGCGAACGCGAGGAGATCCGGCACCAGCGTCGTGAACGCGGCGCCGGCCGCGTCGAGGCGCGCCGATCCGCTGGCGCTTCCGTAGCGCGGCCTGAACGGCGCGATCGCCCCGGCGATCTGCGGCAGCGCGACGCCGACGATCGCCGTCTCGCGCACCGCGATCGACGCGACCGGCGGCTGTGCAAGCGCCGCGGCATCCACCGCCGACCGGCCCAGTTCACCTTGCGCGTCGGTCATCGCGCCACGCGCCGAGGCCAAGGCGCGCGCCGCGGCGCGCCGCAAGCGATCGAGCCGCGGGAGACGCTCGACCAGCGTGCGCAGGATCGCTTCGCGCTTGCGGTCCAGCAGATCGCGGCCCCCGCGCGCCGCGCCGAGATCGCGACGCAGCTCCAGCAGGCGCAGACGGCCGGCGGCCTGGATCACCTGGCCACCTCCATCGCCCGTGACGGCGATGCCGCGCCGCCGCGCGGCAGATAGCGCTCGATGAGCTCCGAGGGCAGCCGCGTCAAATCCGCCGGCGGCACGTCCGCGAAGAGCCGCCACGCGCGCGACAGCGTGTCCTCGATGGACCGCGCCTCGCTCGCGTCCTGCTTCAGGAAGGCCGCTTCGAAAACGTCGCCGAAGCGCAGGTAGCGGCGCTCGTCCTCCGACAGCTCGTCGCCGCCGATGATCGCGGCCAGCGACCGGGCGCGCTCCACGCGCGCGCACGCCGCGTACAGCTGCCTGGCCACGTCCTCGTGATCCTCGCGCGTCCGGCCGGCGCCGATGCCGTCGCTCATCAGCCGCGAGAGCGACGGCAGGACGGCGATGGGCGGATACACGCCGCGGCGATCGAGCGCGCGGTCCAGGATGATCTGCCCTTCGGTCACGTAGCCGGTCAGATCCGGAATTGGATGCGTGACGTCGCCAGACGGCATCGTGACGATCGGCATCATCGTGAGCGAGCCCGGCCGCCCCTTGATGCGTCCGGCGCGCTCGAAGATCGACGCGAGATCGCTGTAGAGGTACCCGGGATAGCCCTTGCGGCTCGGCACTTCCCCGCGCGCGGACGACACTTCGCGCAGCGACTCGCCGTAGTTGGTGATGTCGTGGAGGATGACCAGCACGTGCATCCCGCAGTCGAACGCGAGGTACTCGGCGGCCGTCAGCGCGCAGCGCGGCGTGATGAGCCGCTCCGCGGCGGAATCGTCGGCGACGTTGATGAACGCCACCATGCGGCCGAGCGCGCCGCTCCCGCGGAACATCTCTTCGTACCGCAGCGCGACCGGACGCGGCAGGCCGAGCGCGGCGAACACCAGCGCGAAGCCCTCGACGCCGGGCGCGCGCGCCTGGCGGACGATCTGCATCGCCAGCGCGTCGTGCGGCAGGCCGGCCTCCGTGAAGATGGGCAGCTTCTGGCCGAGCACGACGCTCGTCAGCAGATCAATCGCCGACACGCCGGTCTCCAGGAACTCGCGCGGGTACTCGCGGCGGCACGGATTGATCACCGCGCCTTCGATCGGGCGCTCCTCGACGACGAGCGGAGGCGGCAGGCCGTCGCGCGGACGGCCCATGCCGTCGAACGTCCGGCCCAGCAGCTCGCGGCCGACGCCGAGGCGCAGCGGCGATCCGAGGAAGCGCAGCCGCGTGCTGCCCAGCGTCAGGCCATCGGTCGCGCCGAAGATCTCGATCACGGCGGCGCGATCGGACACGCCGAGCACGCGCCCCGCGCGCGTCGTCCCGTCCGCCACCGTCAGCTCGACCTGATCGTGGAACGCGAGGCCGGGCACCGCGTCGATGAACGCGAGCGGGCCGCGCAGCGCCGTGAGTCCGGTGTACTCGACGCCGGCGATGGCCGTCATGACGCCGCTCCCCCTGTCTCCGCCTTGCCCGCGCCGGCGCACTCGCGGGCGACGCGCGCCGCGAGCGCGTCGAGTCCGGCGATCTCGTCGTCGCCGTACGTGGACTTCGCGCGCGCGAGCGCGGCCGCGACGGGCAGCGCGATCAGCGCGGGCACCGGCACGCCGCGATCGAGCGCCTCGAGCCCTCGGTGATAGAAGTCGAGGAGCAGCGACAGCAGCTTCACCTGCCGCGCGGGCGAGCAGCTCGCGTCCTTCGCGTCGTGCGCGCTCTGGCGGAGGAAGCCCTCTTCGAACAGCTCGGCGACGCGCAGCACGAGACGCTGCCGGTCCGGCAGGCTGTCCTCGCCCACCAGGCGCGCCGCGTGGCGCACGCGCCCGGCTTCCTCGATCACCTTCAGCGCTTCGCGCCGGCGCGGCGCCCAGTCCGGCGACACTTCGTCGTGCCACCACGATTCGAGATCCGCGAACGCCGCGCTGTAGGAGTCCTCGACGCTGACCGCCGGAAACACGCGCGCCTCGGCGAGCCGCTTGTCGAGCGTCCAGAAGCATCCGGTGAAGCGCTGCGTGTGCCGCGTGACAGGCTCCGTCACATCGCCGCCCGCCGGCGAGATCGCCGAAATGATCGTCAGCGATCCTTCGCGTCCGCCGAGCGTGACGACGTGGCCGGCGCGCTCGTAGAAGGCCGCGAGCCGGCTGGACAAGTACGATGGATATCCTTCCTCGGCAGGAATCTCGCCGAGACGCCCCGAGATCTCGCGCAGCGCTTCCGCCCACCGCGACGTGCTGTCGGCGAGCAGCAGCACGTGATAGCCCATGTCGCGGTAGTACTCGGCGATCGTCGCGCCGGTGTAGATCGACGCTTCGCGCGCGGGCACGGGCATGTTCGACGTGTTGGCGACGAGGATCGTCCGCTCGGCCAGCGGGCGTCCGGTGCGCGGATCGACGAGGCCGGGCAGCTTCCACAGCATCTCCGTCAGCTCGTTGCCGCGTTCGCCGCAGCCCACGAACACGATGACGTCGGCGCGCGCCCAGCGGCAGAGCTGATGCTGCATCACGGTCTTGCCGGTGCCGAATCCGCCCGGCATGCCCGCCGCGCTGCCGCACGACAGCGGAAAGAACGTGTCGAGGACACGCTGGCCGGTGAGCATCGGCGCCGTCGCGCGCAGCCGCTGCCTGAACGGACGCGGCACGCGGACGCGCCAGCGCTGCGCCAGCCCGACGTCCACGGAGCCGGCGCCGTTCCCGATCGCACCGACGCGATCCCCGATGCGATACGCGCCGGGCGCCGCGATGTCGGCGAGCCGGCCCGACACGCCAGGAGGCACGAGCACGCGATGATCGAGCGCGTCGGTCTCGCGCACGATGCCGAGTTCGTCACCGGCGTTCACCATCGCGCCCGCCGCCGCGGTCGGACGGAATTCCCAGAGCCGATCGGCCGACAGCGGGGCGAGATGCTGGCCGCGCCCGAGGAAGTCGCCCTGGCTGATCGCGAGTCGATCGAGCGGACGCTGGATGCCGTCGAACGCGCCGCCGAGGAGACCGGGACCGAGCGTCACGGTCAGCGGCCCGCCGCTCGCCTCGACGGGCGCGCCGACGGAGAGGCCCGCCGTCTCTTCGTACACCTGCATCGTCGCGACGTCGCCGTCGAGCGCGATCACTTCGCCGACCAGCCGCTCGTCGCCGACGTAGACGACTTCGTTGAGACCGACGGGCGCGAGGCAGCGCGCGCGGACGAGCGCGCCGCTGATCTCGATCAAGTGTCCCGCCGGTCCGGTCATCTATCGCTCCCGCTCGCCTAAAAGGCTCGCGCTACATCCTGCTCCCGCTCGCCTAAAAGGCTCGCGCTACATCCTGCTCCCGCTCGCCTGAAAGGCTCGCGCTACATCCTGCTCCCGCTCGCTTGAAGGGCTCCCTCGGCTGCAAGCGCGGCGTCTCCTTCGCCGTACATTTCTCCAAGCCGCGCGCGCCACATCACTTCGAACCGCCGCCGGCGATCGCGATACGTGTTGTCGAACCTGACGCGGCCGTCCACGGTCTGCGCGATGCAACCGCCGTCGCATGCGGGGCTGGGCGTCACACGCGCCACGGTCTTCACGGTCGCCGAGCGCACAAGATCCGCGACGCCTGCCAGCAGCGGCGGCACGAGGACCTCCAGTGGCTGATCGGGCAGGCAGTCGAGCGCTTCGCGCGCGAGGCGCACCAGATCCGATCGGGCGGTGACGGGATCCAGCGCGCCCAGACGCCGTTCTCCTTCGTCGACGACCCGCGCGATCCACGCTTCGCGATCCCGGATCGCCGCTTCGTGATCGGCCCAGTCTTCCGCCGCCAGGCGCTCGCGCGCCTGCCGGCGCGCGGCGCCGAGCCGCGCTTCAGCGTCGGCGACGACGACGGGCAGCCGCGCGTCTTCTTCGCGCGCGCGGGCGATCGCCCCGGCGACGTCGCGTTCGATCTGCTCGACCTCGGCGCGGGCGTCTTCCTGCACGGCGGCGACGACGGCTTCGATGGATCCGAGTTGCATGGCGTTGCGGGTTCAGGGTTCAGAGTTCATGGTTCTTGTTTCTTGGTTCCCGCTTTCAGTTTTCACTTTTCACTTTTGCGTTTTCACTTTCTGGCATCACCACGACCATCGGCCAGCCCGGTCGGCTCGTCAGCGCGTCGATCGCGGCCGGCGACAGACGCCGCACGGCCTCCGAGACCAGCACGACGCTCCCCGGCTCGCCGCCGGCTGCGACGAGATCGCGAATCGCGCGATCCAGATCGCGTTCGGTGCCGCACGCCAGCGCCTTCACGCCCGCGAGCCGGAACCCGCGCGCGTCGTCCGCGTCGCCAAGCACGAGGAGCGGCATCACAGGTACCCGAGAATCATGATCGCGATGATGAGCCCGTAGATCGCGATGCCCTCGGCGAGTCCGACGAAGACGAGCGCGCGGCCCGCGGTCTCGGGTTTCTCGGCCACCGCGCCCATCGCCGCGCCGCCGACGACCGCGACGGCGTACGCCGCGCCGATCGCGGACAGCCCGGTGACGAGCGCCGCCGCCATGAATCCCCACTTCATCACCTCGGGTGAGGCGGGCGCCCGCGCGGTCGCGGCCGCGGTTCCGCCGACCTGCGCCAGCGCCGGCGCCAGCATCACGACTGCAAGCACCAGCGGCGCGACGACGAGCGCGACGAGCACGGCTCGCGACGATCCGCGTTCGGAGTGTCCAGCCATCACGTGCCTCCCTGCGTGGCGTGCGCGCCGTTGGGCCGCAGCATCAGCGGCCGGTACAGCTCGCCCCCGCCCCGGAAGAACTTCCCGAAGAACTCGTAGTACTCCAGCCGCAACACCTGCACGGTCACCGTCAGCCCTTCGAGCAGAATCATCACGATGTTGCCGGCCACGAGCGCGGCCGCCGACAGGGGTCCGCCGAAATGCAGGCGGGCGAGCGTGTCGGCGAGCGCGAACACGGCGATGAACACGGCCGCGTGGACGGCGGCGAACGCCGCGACGCGCACGAACGAAATCGTGTTGGCGAAGTACGCGAAGACGGCGTCGACGAGCTCGACGGCACCTTCGAGCGCGGCCAGCCACCAGGGCGCCGCGCCCTCACGCGGCCGCGCGGCGCGATCCACGCCGAGCGCGCGCACGATCAGCGGGCGCAGGATCAGGAGGCCCGCGGCGCCCACGAGCAGCAGGAAGATCGTCCAGGCGGGCACCGTCAGCGTGCCGGGCAGCAGGACGCGCGCGGCCAGCGCGAGCGCGGTCCAGTACACGAACGCGCCGAAGACGCCGCGCGTGCCGACGATCGCGCCCACGCGCTCGCCCGCGCGCCAGCTGTTGACGACGTTCAGCACGATGCCCGCGCTGACCAGCGTGACGCCCAGCGCGACGGCCAGCGCCATGAAGCGCGGCAGATCGCGGATCGGATGCAGCCACAGCGCGGGCAGCAGCGTCTCGACGCCGAAGATGCTGCCGTGCAGGAATCCGAAGACCGTCGACGCGACGCCGGCTTCCATCAGCAGGATGGCGTAATCGAGGAACCGCGGCGCGTAGCGAAACAGCAGGAAGCCGGCCGACAGAAGTACGGCGCCGTGCCCGACGTCGCCGAACATCAGGCCGAACATCAGGAGGAAGCTCGCGGCGAAGAACGCCGTCGGCTGAATCTCGCCGTACGACGGCACGCCGTACAACTCGACGAACGCCTGGAATGGCCGCAGCAGCAGCGGATTCCGGTACAGGATGGGCACTTTCAGCGGCGACGGATAGACCGACTGCAGGTCCTCGGGTCGATCGAGCGCGATCACCGCGCGGCCGCCGGTCACGCGCTGAATCGCCGCCGTCATTTCTCCCGCGCGCGCCTCAGGAATCCAGCCCGACACGACGAGGAACCGGCCCGACGTCGCGAAGCACGTCTCGGCCTGGAGCAGCAGGACCGCCAGATCGGCGCGCTGCGCCAGCGCCTTCACGAGATCGCCGAACCGGGGCGCCAGCGCGGCGACGGCGTCGCGCGCCTCGCGCTCCTGCTGCGCCGCCGCCGCGACCTGCCGCTCTCGCGCCTCGAGTCCCGGTCCAGGCACATCGCTCGCGACGAGTGCGAGCGGCTCGAACGCGCTCACGCGCAGCACGGCCTCGACGTGCTCGCGCATCGACGCGGGCGCCGCAATCGCCACGAGCGGCCGGGCCGCGGCCGCGTCGAGCGGAATGATCGCGAACGCCGACGGCGCGAGCAGCGACGCGAGCGACGTGAGCTCCGCGCGCGCGGCGTAGCCGAGGCGGATCCACGCGAAGCGCACGCGGCCGAGGCGTGTCAGGTCGACGTCGGCCGACGCGAGGCGCCGCGCCTGTTCGAGCGCGATCCGGTGCCGCGCCGTCGCGTCGCTCGCGGCGGCCAGGCGCCGGCATGCAGTGTCGACCGCGTCGCGCACCGGCGCGAACCGGTCGGCCGCGTCCCGGTGCTCGAGGCTGAAGTCGGTGACCTCCGGCGGCGGCAGCGTCCCGATCGCGTCGGGGAGCGGCAGCGCGATCGCCGCGGCCGTCCGGCGGATGGCGCGCGCGAGATCGCGGAACTTGGCGAGAAGATCGCGGGTCCCCTCGTCGCACGACGTCGACGCCGTCGCGCCGTGCGCGATGTCGATGAGATGCAGCAGCCCCTGGGCCGCGATCTGCCGCGTGACCACGGGGCCGTCGCGGCTCGGCACTTGCGCCTGAACGTGCACCATCGGCACGGCGCGGAACATGGGCATCACCCGTCGAAATCGAGGACGCGCAGCGCCGTCGCCGCGTCCGCGCCGCGCGCGCGCAACTCACCCACCGAGAGCAGGGCGCGCGCTTCGTCCTCGCGCATCAGCAGCAGCGCCAGCGGCGGCGCCAGCGTGAACGGATCGCCGAGAAACGCCCGCCGGCAGGCCAGGCGGCGGGCCGCGCGAATCCGGCGCTCGCCGCGCGGCTCTTCGACGGGCAGCGCGCACAGGCGCGGCGCCAGCTCGGGCGCGACGCCGAGCACCTGGATGGCGCGCGCCATGATGGCGGCGTCGCGTTCGCGCACGACGAGGCACGCCAGATCGCGCGCGAGGCGTTCCCGTCGCGGCAGCGCGAGCGCCGCCGCGGCGAGCGCGCTCGATCCCCAGCGGTCGAACGCGAGCTCGGCGGCGGCGAGATCGTCGGCGTGCGCCGCCGCCACGTCGCGCGCGATGCGGGCGTAGGGCGTGGCGCCGAGGACGCCGGCAAGCTGTCGCACGGTCGCGAGCACGTCGCAGTCCTGCCGCCGGACGGTTTCAAGCGCGCCCATCGGCCGCCACGCGTCGTGCCACGCCGCCGGCGGCGCGCGATGCACGACCGCGCGCCACGCCAGCTTGACGTTTTCCAGCTCGTGCAGCCGCGCGAGCGCCTCGAGCACCGCGCGCGCGGCGGGAAACGCCCGCAGCGTCATCACGTAGTCGCCGATCAGGCGCGCGTAGACGAGCGCGAGCAGCGCGGGCGCGTCGGCGTCGCCGCGCACATCGCGCCAGCCGTCCACGGTCAGCGCCGGCTGATCCGCGGTGACGAGACTTCTGATCACGGCCGCGGGCACGAGATGCGATTTGCGCGCGCGGACGCGCGCGTGGCCGTAGGCGAGGCCGGCCGTGGCCGTCAGCCTCATGGGATCGGCCCTTTCGGCGCGGGGCCCTCGCGGACGATCCGCACCCACAGATCGGCCGCGCGCGCGACCAGCGGCGCGCTCCGCGCCACCGCTTCGCGCGAATGCGCCTCGCGCCGCGCGCGGCGCCGCGCGACCTCGCGATCGGTCTCGTCGAGGATCTGGCCGACGCTGGCATCGAGCGCGGCCTCGAGTCGACGCCGGCGCTCCTCGCGTTCACGAGCGACCTCGGCGCGCACGGCCTCGAGCCGCGCGCGCGCCGCGGACGCGGCGCCGTTCACGCCCGCCCGCGACGTTTCATCCTCGGAACTGATCCGCTCGAGGTCCGGGTGCACGCGATCCTCACATCGTCGCCGGCTGCCCGAAACGGCCGACGATCGGATGCGTCAGCGCCACGAAGTCCTCGTAGCGCAGGACGACGGCGTCGCCGTGCGTGCCCGCGTTGAACACGATGCGATCCTCGTCCGCCAGCGCCTCCTCGACGAAGACGCTCTGGCGGTAGAGCGGACCGAGCGGCGGCATCGCGCCGCGCTCGCAATCGGGAAACAGCCAGTCCAGCTCGTCTTCGCGCGCGAGCCGGATCGTCGACGCGCCCGCCAGCACGGCCAGCGCCTCGAGATTCACGGCGAGATCCGCGGGCACCACCGCCTGAATCGGCTGGCCGTCCGCGAAACAGATCACCGTCTTGGCCCAGTCCCGTCCCGGGACGTGCGTGACCGCCGCTTCTTCCTGCGCGGTGAACGCCGGCGGATGCGGAAACACGGTGTAGGGAACGTTCGCCCGTCTGAGAAATTCCTGAACCGACGCAGTCACCATGACGGCCTCCTTAGCTCGCTATGCGTTCCAGCCGCCTCGCGCGGAACGTACGCTGATGGGTTTTGATCTCGCCGCGGCGCCTGCGCTCGTATTCCTGCAGCCGGCGCCGCGCGACGTCGAACGTGTCCCGGATGACCACGCGAATGTCCTTCTGCATGCCCTCGACCTCGTACGCCTTCACCCACTCCTGCTCGCTCAGATGCTTGGTCGACGCGTGCAGGTTGGCGCTGCGGGTGACGGCGATCTCCTCGCCCGGCACGACGAGATCGAGACTCACGTGGAAGCGATTGCCCGTTTCGTGATGCTTGTGCGGAATTTCCACGACCACGTGACACGAATGGATCCGTTGACAGTAGGTGCTGAGCTTCTCGGCGCGCTTGCGGAGATCGGCGTCAATCCACTCGCTCGGCCGCATGTGGCGGAACTTGATCTCAACGGGAAGCGTCATGGTCGGACCTCCATGTTGTCGGTGGGCCCCGGGGGACCTCCGCTTTCGAGACGCCGGCGGAGGCCCTGCAAGACCTCCGTGGCTTCGCTTCGCACGCGGCGCTCGACGATGAAGCGGACGAGGCCGCCGAAGAACCCGCCGAGGGCGCTGACCTCGGACTGATTCATGTAGGCGAGGTAGACGTCGTGCGCGCCGCTGTCGACGATCGCGGTGAACGTCCACGCGCCCTGGAGATAGCGCAGCGCGCAGACCTGGCGTCCGACGATCAGCGCGTCGGGCTGCTCGGGCCTGCGGCCGCGCGCGACGGTCACGTGCGTCACGCTGATCACCGGCCGGCCGCCCAGGCGTTCCTTCGACCAGTAGAGGAACGTCTCGACATCAGGACCTGGCGCGCGCGGATACTGCTCCAGATAGACGGCGAGCGACGGCCAGTTCGCGAACAGGAAGGCGGGCGGCGCCGGTCCTTTGCGTCCGCCTGCCAGGTAGTCCTGCGCGCGGCGCAGCAACAGCCCGCGAAACGCGTCGTGAAGCGCCGCGAGTCGCCACTGCGCCGATCGGCCGAAGACCGATTGCTGCAGCGACGCGATCTCGTCGTCGGCCAGCTGAAACGCGCAGTCGCCGGGCCGGCAGCGCCGGAGGTCCCGCAGATCGTCGGCGTCGAAGGTCAGGCCGTCGAGATCCTCGAGCCGGGGCGGATTGGAGAATTGGCCGATCTCCAGGACGAAAGCACTCCGCTTGAGCGCGGCGATGTTGCGCGCCCAGTCCGATAGGCGATCGCCGTCAACCGCGACCCGAATCGCGCCGAACAGCGCCAGCGTGCGGCTGGCCGCCGGCAGCGTCCACGCGACGGCCTCGCCGCGGTCGAGCCGATCGCGTTCGTCCGCGCCCACGACCACCGGAGGGTCGAAGAAGGCGAACGGGTCCGGGACGGCAGACGCGGACACGAGTTGAAGGGCAAGGAGTGCGGCAATCACGGCGATTTACCCGTACCCCCGCAATGGACGTGCCCGTTTGCAAGACCGGATTGCCGCGATGGTCTCGACGGAAAACCGGCAGAAGCGCTGTCGGCGATGTCGGTTGAGGCGCGGCTCCCGGCACGTGAGTTGCTCCGCTCATCGTGGGGGTAAGCCATGGAGGACTACGGCCGCCGCGTTGTCGTCGATCTGCCGTTCGATCGCGCGCTGATCGACGTCGTGCAGGCGCTTCACGAGGAAGGCATCCACGTGCTGAGCCGCTTCGACGTCCGCGATTATTTGAAGCGGACGCTGCGCCACGACTTCCGGCGCTATACGCTGCTGCAGGCGGCGACGCCGCAATTGACGTGCGACGCGCTTCAGGCGGATCTCGCGGTCGGCGCGATCCTGCCGATTACGATCGCCGTCTACGAGCTCGCCGACGGCGAGACGGCCGTCGTCGTGAGCGAACCGTTCGCGCCGGTGATCGCGGATCGTGGATGGCGCGAAGCCGCGCCAGGCCTGGCGCGCCTGGCCGATCAGGAGAGCGAGCTGCTGGCGCGAGCGCTGAGCCGCCTGCAACACGAAGCGCCGCAGTACGCGGGGCCGGCGGCGGTCGGCCTCACGTAGCGACGCGTTCGATTCGAACGGCCGTCACCTTGTACTCGGGCGTGCCGACCGCGCCGTCGCGGTGCGGTCCCGTGACCGCGTTCAGCCGGACCTCTGGTATCTGAAACGTCGCAAACACCTGCCCCGTCTGCACGGCCGTGTTGACGCGCAGCGGAAGGACCGCCGAGCCGTAGCGGCTGATCAGCCGGACCGGCTCGCCGTCACGAGCCCGCAGCCGTTCGCCGTCCGCCGGCGAGACGTCGAGAACGTCGTCGCCGCGCAGTTCCGCGTTGCGCGTCCGCCCGGTCATCGTCCCCGCATTGAACTGATAGAGCGATCGTCCGGTCATCAGCAGAAGCGGATAGTCCGCATCCGCCGTCTCGGGCGTCGCGTGGTAATCGATCGCGCGCAGCGCGGCGCGCGCGCCGGAGGCGAACGAGTCGCAGTGAAGAATCGCCGTACCCGGATGATCGTCGGCGGGACACGGCCATTGCAGGCCGCCGCGATCGAGTCGCGCGTACGTCATGCCGCGCGCGCCGTCGCAGAGCGCGCGCACTTCGTCCCAGATGTCCTGCGGGCTCGTGAACGCGAATCCTGTCCCGCCCATCGCGCGCGCGACCTCGCAGAGAATCTGCCAGTCGGGCTTCGAGGCGCCGGCCGGAGGGAGCGCCGCGCGCACGCGCTGAATTCTCCGCTCGGCGTTCATGAACGTGCCCTCCTTCTCGAACGATGAGCACGCCGGCAGGAACACGGATCCGAACTCGCGCGCCGTTTCGGTGAGGAACAGATCCTGAACGATGATCAGATCCAGCGCGCGGAGCGCGCGCGCGGTCTCGGTCGCGTTTGGATTGGTCATCAGGACGTCGTAGCCGATCGCCCACAGACCTTTGAGCCGGCCCGCGGCCGCGGCGTCCAGCATCTCCAGCATCGTGAGGCCGCGCGTCGCGGGCAGCGGCACGCCCCACTGTCGCGCGAATGCCTCGCGTCCGGCGTCGAGCGCCGTCGCGCCGGTCAGCGTCGCCGGATCGCATCCCATGTGCGCGGCGCCCTGCACGTTGTTCTGGCCGCGCAGCGGATTGACGCCTGCGCCTGGCGTGCCGAGATTCCCGGTGAGCAGCGCCAAATCGATCAGCGCCATGACACCGTCGGTCCCCTGCACGTGCTCGGTGAGTCCCAGTCCGTGCAGGGTCATCGCGGGCGATCCGGACGCGTACAGCCTCGCCGCGCGGCGGATCGCCTCGGCTTCGACGCCGCAGATCGCCGCCGCCCGCTCCGGCGTCCATGCCGCGATGGCGCGCGCGAAGTCGTCGAACGCGGACACGCGGGCCTCGATGAACGCGCGATCGCAGAGATCTTCGTGCACGATCGTGTGGGCGATGGCGTTGAGCAGCGGCACGTTGGTGCCGGGCCGAATCGCCAGGTGACAGTCGGCGTGCTCGGCCAGCTCGATCCGGCGCGGATCGATCACGATCAGGCGTGCGCCGCGGCGAACGGCCTGCTTGATCCGCGCGCCGACAACCGGATGACTCTCGGTCGCGTTCGCGCCGCAGATCAGAATCGTGCGCGCGACTTCGATGTCGTCGAACGAATTCGTCGCCAGGCCGGCGCCGAGCACCTGTTTGAGGCCGGCCGCGCTCGGCGCGTGACACACGCGCGCGCAGCAGTCGACGTTGTTGGTGCCGATGATGGTGCGCGCCAGTTTCTGGGTCAGGTAGTTCTCTTCGTTCGTCGCGCGCGCCGATCCCAGCACGCCGATGCTGTCGGGACCGTGACGCGCGATGAGATCGCGGAGGCGATCGACGACGAAGGCGCGGGCCTCGTTCCAGGACGTCCGGCGCCACGTGTCGCCCGTGCGAATCATCGGCTGCGTCACGCGATCCTCGGCGGACGCGAATCCAAACGCGTAGCGCCCCTTCACGCACAAATGCCCTTTGCTCACCGGCGCGCCGAGCACCGGCCGGGCGGACACGACCTGCCCGTCGCGGGTGCCGATCTCCATCTCGCAGCCGACCCCGCAGTACGGACACGTCGTCCTGGTCCAGTTGGACGGCGCGCCGAGCGACGAGACCGTCGCGTCTTCGAGCGCGCCGCTGGGACACGAGTCCACGCACGCGCCGCAACCGACGCACGAGCTGTCCAGCAGCGTCGGACCGTCGGGCCGGATCCGCGTCTCGAGGCCGCGGTCGCGGATGTGCCACACGAACTGCCCCTGCAGTTCGTCGCAGATGCGGACGCAGCGGTAGCAGTCGATGCACCGCGCCATGTCGACGGCGATGTAGGGATGCGATCGATCGACGAGGTCCTGATCGGCGATGCCGTCGTGCAGCGCGCCTTCGAGTCCGTACGCGCGGATGAGCCGATGGAATTCGTGATCGGGATCGCGGCGCGCCGCTTCGGCCGGATACCGCGACGCGAGCAGCGTCAGCGCCGATCGCCGCGCGTCCTCGATCTCGGACGTGTGCGACTCGACGATCATTCCGTCGAGGGCCGGCGTGGTGCACGCCGTCACCAAGTGACTCGAGCCCTGCACGTGCACGAGGCACATCCGGCACGCGCCCGACGGCTGGAGTCGATCGTCGTGGCACAGCGACGGTACGCCGACGCCGGCCGTCCGGAGCGCGTGCAGCACCGTGGCGCCCGCCGGGACGTCCACTGACCGGCCGTTAATGACGACGCGCACGAGCAACATGACCACGCAACAGCGATTCCACTTCAAAGCTTAACGGTCAAAGGGCTGATTTGAGCAGGCGGCTTGCAGGAGATGACGGGTAGCGGGCGCCATGCCGGAAAGTCGGCACCGCCCCCACTGTCATGCAGCAGCAGACTTCCTCGGCGCTGAGCACGCGCTGGGAGCCGATCGTCAAGCGGCCCTCCGACTTCGTCGTTCCGCCGAATATCGTCGACTACGCGGGCGCGCGGAACGCGTTCACGTGGACGGCGGCGCGACAGGACCTCGACGGCTTGCCCGGCGGCCGCGGGTTGAACATCGCGCACGAAGCCGTCGATCGGCACGCCGAGGGCCCCCGGCGCGATCGGGTGGCGCTGCGCTTCCTGTCAAAGGACGGCGCGCGCCGCGACTTCACGTACGCCGATCTGCGCGCGGCCACGAACCGGTTCGCGAACGTCCTGAATCAACTCGGCGTGGGCAGGGGCGAACCCGTCGCCGTGCTCGCGGGCCGGATTCCCGAGCTATATATCGCGGCGCTCGGCGCGCTCAAGCACGGCAGCGTGTTCACGCCGCTCTTCTCCGCCTTCGGACCGGAGCCGATCCAGTCGCGCATCAACATCGCGCGCGCGAAAGTGCTCGTCACGACCGACGCGCTGTATCGGCGCAAGGTCGAGGCGCTGCGCGCCACCATGCCGAGTCTCGAGCACGTGCTGCTCGTCGGCGACGCGGATGCGATTCGCGGCGTCGCCGGCACGCGCGATCTGGGCGCGCTTCTCGCGTCGGCGGACGATCGGTTCACGATCGCGCCGACGAGCCCGGACGATCTCGCGCTCCTGCACTTCACGAGCGGGACGACGGGCAAGCCGAAAGGCGCCATGCACGTGCACGACGCCGTCGTCGCGCACCACGCGACGGCGCGATTCGCGCTCGATTTCCATCCCGACGACATCTTCTGGTGCACGGCCGATCCCGGCTGGATCACCGGCACGTCCTACGGCATCGTCGCGCCGCTCACGCACGGCCTCACGACTCACGGTCTGGTACACGGCGCCGACCGCCATTCGCATGCTGATGAAAGTCGGCACGGCCGCCGCGCGGCAGCACGCCTTCCCGTCGCTGCGGTTCCTGTCCAGCGTCGGTGAGCCGCTGAATCCCGAAGCGGTCGTGTGGGGCGTCGACGCATTCGACCGGCCGTTCCACGACAACTGGTGGCAGACGGAAACCGGCGGCATCATGATCGCGAACTTCGCGGCTTCGGAGATCCGGCCCGGCTCGATGGGACGGCCGCTGCCCGGCATCGACGCGGCGCTCGTGCGTCGCGAGGCCGGCGGCGCCATCACAGTCGTCGACACCGTCGACACCGAGGGCGAGCTCGCGCTCTTGCCGGGCTGGCCGTCGATGTTCCGCGGCTACCTCGGAGACGAGGCGCGCTATCGCGCCTGCTTCGCCGGCGGCTACTACCTGACGGGCGATCTCGCGAAGCGCGATCGCGACGGCTACTACTGGTTCATCGGCCGCGCCGACGACGTGATCAAATCGTCGGGACATCTGATCGGACCCTTCGAAGTCGAGAGCGTGCTGCTCGAGCATCCGGCGGTCGCGGAAGCCGGCGTGATCGGCAAACCGGATCCGATGGCGCTCGAGATCGTCAAGGCGTTCGTCGCGCTCAAGCCCGGCTTCGCGGAGTCGGACGCATTGAGAACCGCGCGGGCAAGATCATGCGGCGCCTGCTGAGGGCGCGCGAGCTCGGGCTGCCCGAGGGCGACATCTCGACGCTGGAGGCCTCGTGAACACGAACACACCAGCCGGCGGCGCGCCTCACCTGCTGCCCGAGCACGGGTGCGTGCTGCTTCACCAGATGCTGCGCATCCGGCGTTTCGAGGAGAAATGCGCCGAGGCGTACAGCGCTGGCCAGATCCGCGGATTCCTCCATCTGTACATCGGTGAGGAAGCCGTGGCGGCAGGCGCGATGCAGGCGCTCGCTCCAGACGACGCGATCGTCGCGACGTATCGCGAGCATGGACACGCTCTCGCGCGGGGTGTGCCCGCCGACGTGCTGATGGCCGAGATGTACGGCAAGCGCGAGGGGTGCAGCCGCGGCCGAGGCGGATCGATGCACGTCTTCGACGCGCACACGCGCTTCTACGGCGGCAACGCGATTGTCGGCGGCGGGCTGCCGGTCGCGGTCGGGCTGGCCCTGGCCGATCAGATGTTGAAGCGGCCGCGCGTGACCGCGTGCTTCTTCGGCGACGGCGCGGTGGCCGAAGGCGAATTTCATGAATCGATGAATCTCG
>JAIQFX010000036.1 GCA_020073005.1 Terriglobia bacterium
CCGCTGCCGACGTTTCCAGAAATCCGCAACCTCGTGCGCGAGATCATGGCCGCGCTCTTGTGGACCGCGCGCCCGGGTTGGTTACAACTGGCCATCGGTTTTCAGCGGAATCCGCCGCTGCGAATCTGACAAGGTAGTGGTAATTGGGTAGTGTTGGGTAATTGCTGGAGAGTCACATGCGTGCTGCGCTACTGACTGGCCTCGTCTTGGTCGCGTTCGCGTCGCCGGCACTGGCGAAAGGCGAGACAAAAAAGATCACGATTGCCGGCGACACGCTCGCATCGCCCATCGTCATCACAGATCCCGCGATTCTCGGCCACTTCAACGTCTGGACGGGGCCCGGAACCGGCGGGACCGTGCATGGCGTCGAGTGGAAGGCTACGGAAGGATTTGTCGTCGCGAGCACGACGCCGGTCGGTCCGGCCCAGGGGCTCGTACGTTATGAGGTGACGTTCCTCGTCGACCGGCAGGACCGCGACGGCCATGACATGGCGTATGTCGTCTTCTACGAGTACGACGCGAAGGCCGGCCGCGGCTATGTCTATTTCCCGGGCCGGAACGATTCGCAGTGGAGGACGAATGTCTTCCTGATCGTGCGCGACATCGAAGGCCGCTGGTATCCCGCGTCGCGCGCGTGGCAGGACGTCGTCACGCCATTGATCAAGTGACCACGTCGGCGCGAGCAGCCCTGAAGGGCTGCGCTACTTCAGCGTGAAGTTGATGTTGACGTTCACGCGCACGGCGACGGGCTTGCCGTCCTTCCGCCCCGGCTTGAATTCCCAGAGCTTCATCGACTTCACGGCCTGCTGATCGAGACCGTACGTCGGATCGAGCGAGCGAACCACCTTCACGTCGCCGACCTTGCCATCCGACAGCACCACGGTCTCGAGGCCGACGATGCCTTCGATGTGCGCATCCAGGGCTTCCTGCGTGTACTCGACCTTCGCCTGCTTGACGACGGTCGGGAGCGACACGCCGTCACCCGGCGTGTAGACTTCTTGCGCGCGCGCGACCGTAACGAACAGAGTCACAGCGGTCAGGGCCACCAGAGCGTGCAGTGTCTTCTTCATATCAATTACCCACTTACCCTACTACCCAACTACCCACTTCACCGGAGCGCAGCTTCCGCGTCTGCCTTGATCGCAGCGAATTCCTTCGTCAACTCCGCGAAGCGCTCCAGTGTGCTCGCGCCGAGCTTCTGGTCGGCCTCGTTGATCTCGCGGTTCACGTTCGACACCTGGTCGATGAACATCTGGTCTTCATACGGCCCGGTCTTCGTCGTTAGACGCTCCAGGACGCTCTGGAGTCTGGCCGCGTCGCCGTGCCGCTGATCGAGGGCCTGACGCACCCGCGTCTGCAGCTGCCGCGCTCCGGCCAGCTGATCGCGGACTTTCAGCGCGAAATTCGTCTGCGCGACGAGATCCGCGGCCGTCGTGCCGTCTTTCGCGATGCGCGGGTCGATCTTGACGGTGAACGACTCGGTCTTCGTCACGCCGCCCGCCGTCAGCTTCGCGCGATACGTGCCCGGCGCCGCGAGCGGTCCCGCGCCGGTGAAGCCGCCGCCTTCACCGTCGCCGCCGCCCGCCGGTCCGCCCGGATACCGTAGATCCCACACGAAGCGATTCATGCCGACCTTGGTCGGCAGCGCCGACGGCAATCCGCCGCCGCGACGGCCGCCGCGTCCGCCGGTTGCGCCAGGGCGCGCCGTGCTCGAATAACTGCGCACGGTCTTGCCGGTCGCGTCGAGGACGTCGAGCGTGACGTCACCGGACGGCGCGGCGAGAAAGTAATCGATTCGCGCGCTGGCCGCTGGATACTCCGGCATGTCGGGACGGCCGACGGCGGCGCTGTAGTGCATGCGATACGCGGGCGCCGGCGTGAAGAGAAACACGTTCGATCCGTCGAATGGTTTGTAGACGGGACGCAGCGGAACAAACTTCGGCGGGTTCAGTGAATCGGTGCGGGTTGGCTTGCTGGCGCCAACTCCTTGCGCGCTCTGCATCGACGCGCGGACGACAGACGGCTTGCCCGCCGAAGCCTCCGGCGGAGGCGGGTCGGTCGTGCGCAAACGCGTCGGCTTCGTCACGCTCGCGGCGAGCTGACGCAGCGGCGAGATGTCGTCCATGATCCAGAACGACCGACCCATCGTCGACGCGAGCAGATCGCCGTGGTGGACCTTGAAATCCGTCACCGGCGTCGCCGGCAGATTCTGCTGCAGCGTCTGCCAGTGCTTGCCCTGATCGAACGACACGTACGCGCCTTGCAGCGTGCCCGCGTACAGCAGCCCTTCCTGCTCCGGATCTTCACGAACGACGTGCATCGGCTGATCCGAGGGGATGCCGTTGTTGCCGTCGGTCAGCAGCGTCCAGTGCGCGCCGTAGTCGTTCGTCATGTAGAGATAGGGCTTGAAGTCGTTCAGGTACATCCGATAGATCGACACGTACGCCGATCCCTTGCGGTGCGGCGAATCTTCGATCGTGTGCACCCGTCCGCCCGTCGGCATCGGCGGCGTCACGTTCTTCCACGTCCTGCCATCGTCGCGCGTGACCCAGACCGGACCGTCGTTCGATCCCGACCAGAAGACGCCGTGTTCCAGCCGCGACGCGCGCATCGAGTACAGCGCCGCGTACACTTCCTCGCCCGTCATGTCGCGCGTGATCGGCTCGCCCGACGTCACCTGACCCTCGGGGCCGTTCGCCGTCACGTCCGGGCTGAACTTCGTCCAGTGGATCCCGCCGTCGATCGACTTATGCACGAACTGCGACCCGTGGTAGACGATCTTCGGATCGTGCGGATCGACTTCGATCGGCGACTGCCGCACGAAGCGGAACTTCATATCCTTCGGATTCTTGCCGTAGCGCTGCTGCGGGTTGATCCAGTACGCCTGCTCCTGCCCGGTCTCGACGTTCATGCGGCCGAACTCGCCCTTGCAGTCGCCGTACACGATCTTCCCTGACGGAATCGGCCGCACCTGGCCGCTCTCGCATCCGGGCGCCGGCTGCCAGAGCTGAATCGGATCGTCAGGACCCCACGCGGTCGGCGGCAGGCTCGGCACCGTCAGGTTCTTCCCGGTGTCCTGCTGCGGCCCATATATAAGGTAGGGAAACTGCTCGTCGGCATCGACCATGTACATCTCGGCCGTCGGCTGATTGTTGATGCTGGACCAGCTCCGCCCGCCGTCCTGCGTGATGTTGGCGCCGCCGTCGTTGGTTTCGATGAAGATCTTCGGGGTGTCCGGATTGAACCAGACGATGTGGTTGTCGCCGTGCGGCGTGTTGACGCTGGTGAACGAGCGGCCGCCGTCGGTCGAATGGTGGAAGCTGAGCTCGGTCACCCAGACGTCGTTGTCGTCCTTCGGGTTGACGTAGACCTTGTTGAAATAGAACGGCCGCGCGCGCAGCGTCTGGCTGTTGTTCTGCAGCGTCCAGTTCGCGCCGCTGTCCGTCGTCCGATAGAGACCGCCCTTCGCGCCCTTCGCTTCGACCTGCGCGTAGACGACTTTCGGATTCGACTGCGCGACGTCGACCCAGACCTTGCCAATCAGATCATCGGGCAGGCCGTTCGGCAGATGCGTCCAGTGATCGCCGCCGTCGGTCGTCTTGTAGACGCCGCCTTCGCTCGCGGGGCCGCCGCTGATGATCGTCCACGGCTTGCGCTGGCCGCGCCACGCGCCCGCGTACACTTCGTTCGGATTCTGCCAGTTGATCGCGACCGAGACCGCGCCGGTCTGCTCGTTGATGAAGAGCACCTTCTGCCAGGTCTTGCCGCCATCCTTCGTGCGATAGACGCCGCGGTCCGGACCCCAGCCGAACGGATTGCCGATCGCCGCGACGTACGCGATGTCGGGATTCTTCGGATGGATCTTCAGCTGGGCGATCTGCCCGACTTCCTTCAGTCCCGCGTACTGCCACGTGCGTCCCGCGTCGGTCGACTTGTAGACGCCGCGGCCGAGGATCACGTTCGAGCGGATCGCCTCGCTGCCGGTGCCGACGTACACGACGTTGGGATTCGAATCGGAGACGTCGATCGCGCCGATCGATCCCGTCGGAATCTGACCGTCGGTGACCGGCAGCCAGCTGATGCCGTAGTTCTCCGTCTTCCAGACGCCGCCGCCCGTCGCGCCCATGTAGAAGACGTTGGGCTGCGTGCGGACGCCGGCCGCCGCCGTCGATCGTCCGCCACGCGTCGGACCGATGTTGCGCCAGCGCAGATCCTGATACGCGTTCGGATTGATGACGGCGTTCGATGCCGATTGCGCGATCGCGCGCGTGAGATCGCGCGTGTGGTGAAACACCGCGGCGGACAGCAGCAGCGCGGAGATCAGGAAAACGGTCTTTCGCATGGCAGGCCCTCTGAAGAAAGACCGATTCTACTACCGGACCGCGGCGCGCTCCGCGGTTGTAGCGCGAGCCTGTCAGGCGAGCGGGCCTACTGCAGATCGAGGCGCGAGCGGCCGCTGTACGGGCGGTACTCGCCCGGGCCGGATCCGATGACTTCCACCGACAGATGGTCGCCGTCGACCTGCACCACGACGAAATGGTGCGGGTTGTCGGCGGCCGTCGGTCCCGGCTTCGTCAGATGCTGGACGCGCACGTTCTGCGCCTTGCCGGCCGCGAGGTACTGATCGAGATTCGGCTCGCTGTCGTACGTGTAGATCGGCGCGCCGCCTCCGCCTGTGACGATCTGATCCATGCGATACGTCACGCCCTTGTCGTCGTACAGCTCGACGAAGTGATCGAACAGGTGATCGTGGCCCGTGATCAGCAGCCGCACGTGATTGCGGCGGAACATCGGGACGTAGAGATTCCGGAGCGCGACCGTCGCCGGCTCCACGTTCTTCCCGCCGTGCGGGCCCGACGAGAAGATCGGATGGTGGAACACCGCCACGATGTGCGGGAAGCGCGCGCGATCGAGATGCTCGATCTGATCCTGCACCCACGCGAACTGCAGCGGATCGGATGCGATGTTCGAATCGAAGAGAACGAAGAACGCGTTGCCGTACCCGAACGCGTACGTCGGGTACCCCTTGAGGCGCCGCGGCGATCCGTCCGCGGGAATCAGGTTCACGTTCGCGGCCAGCGCGTTCACGAGCCCGGCCTCGCGCTGCGGATCGCCGAGCGGCATGCCGCTCACGTCGTGATTGCCCACGGCGAAGAAGTACGGAACGCCGGCGCCCGTCAGCCGGTTGATGATCGGCGTGAAGCTGACGTTCCACATGTCCGCGCTCGCGCCGCGCAGCACCGCGTCGCCGGACTGGACGACGAAGCGCGCCGGAAACGGCGTCGACGCGAGGGACTTCGCCCTGGCGATCATCAGATCCATCAGCTTGCTGTGCTCGGGATGCAGGACTTCGCCGTCGCCCTGCGGGCCCGACGCGCTGCGCGTGTCGCCGTACGCAAGGAATGAAAACCGCGTGACGCCGGCCGACTCGGCTTCGGGAGGAAGCGGCTTGTCCGGCGCCTGAATCGGGCGCACGGTCGGCGGGATGTTGACGGGCGGCCGCCGCTGGGCAACGAGGGAAGCGCCGCAGGCCGCGGCGAGCATCAACGCGGCGAGGAGGCGGAGTCTGCGCATCGGGGAATGTTAACATCCGGCCCGGTAACAACGTCGTCACAGGCAATGGAAACGCTCGCGCACGACCTCCGCTATGCCGTCCGCTCGCTGACGAGACTGCGCGGGGTGGCGCTCGTCGCGATCGCGGCCCTCGCGCTCGGCATCGGCGCGACGACGACGATGTTCGGCGTCGCCGACGCCGCGCTGGCGCGGCCGGTGCCCTTCGCCGATCCCGATCGGATCGTGATGCTCTACATCACGCGCACGACGCCGCGCGAGGGCCTGGCGACGCTGCGCTGGTCGCGCCCGGTAATCGCCCTGCTGGAAGATTCCCTCGCGAAGACGCCGGCGTCATCGTTCGAAACGATGGCGTCCGTCACGGGCGCGAACATCACCATCGCGGGCGGCGACGGCGCGGCGGAGCAGATCGAGGGCGAGCTGGTGTCGCCCGATTATTTCCGGACCCTGCGGATTTCGCCGGCAATGGGCCGCGTCCTTCTCGAGAGCGAAGACGCGGTGCCGAACGCGCCGCCGATCGCGATGCTCGGCGATCGCGTGTGGCGGCAGCGCTTTCACGCCGACCCGGCGATCCTCGGACAGATCGTTCGCATCAACGACGTGCCGCTCACCGTCGTCGGCGTCCTGCCGCCGGGGTTCACGGGCATCACCGGCAGAGGCGACGTCTGGATTCCGCGGACGATGGCGCCGCGGTTGACGTACGCGGATTACCTGACGACGCCGCAGCACTTCATCAGCGTCGTCGCGCGGCTGCGCGAGGGGGCGCCGCTCTCGCAGGCCAACGCCGAGCTCGCCGCCGGCGCCGCGCGGCTCGCGGACGCCGCCGGGCCAGCTGGCGCCACGTGGGGCGCCGTCGCAACGCCGCTCGGCGAAGCGCGCGTCGATGCCAGCGTGCGCCGATCGGTGCTCCTGCTCCTGGCGGCGGCGATCGGCGTCCTCGTGATCGCCTGCGTCAACGTCGCGAGCCTGCTGCTCGCGCGCGCGCACATGCGCCGCCGCGAGTTCGCCGTGCGGCTCGCGCTCGGTGCGAGCCGCGCGCGGATCGTGCGTCTGCTGCTGACCGAGGGGCTGCTGCTCGCGATCGCGGCCGGCGCGTGCGGAACGCTCATCGCCGCCTGGGGCGTCGAGTTCTTCGCGCGCGCCGCGCCCGGCATCGCGCCGTCCGCGCAGAACAGCTTCGCGGCCGTTGCCGCGTTCGCCGTGCCGTCCATCGACGTCCGCGTGCTGCTGTTCGCGCTCCTCGCGACCGTCGGCACGACGCTGCTATTCGCGCTCGCGCCGGCGCTCCACGCGTCCCGGCCCGATCTCGTGCCGGACCTGAAGGCGGACGAGCGCGGCGGACAGCGGCATCGCGCGCTCGCGGGCCTGGTCGTCTGCGAAGTCGCGATCGCCGTGCTGCTCGTCGCCAGCGCCGGCCTGCTGATCGAGAGCGTCTCGCGCATGCTCGGCCTGCGCACCGGCTTCTCGACCGATCGCGTGATCACGTTCTGGATCCGGCCGCCCAACTCGCGCTACCCGCCCGACTCGGGTCCGGCGATCCTCGGCCGGATGCTCACGCGCATCGAACAGGTGCCCGGCGTCGACGCCGCCGCCGTGAATCGCTGCGTACCGTTCACCGGCTGCGCGCGAACCGTCGCGTCCTTTCCCGATCGCCCGGGCGACGCCGCGAGTCCGCCGATGGTCGGGCGGCATTACACGTCGCCCGACTACTTCCGCGCGCTCGGGATTCCGCTGCGTGCCGGCCGTTCGCTCGCGGACACCGATCGTCCGGGCCGGCCGCCGGTCGCCGTGATCAACGAAACGGGCGCGCGCCGCTTCTGGCCCGGCGAAAACCCGATCGGAAAACGCGTGTGGTTCGGGACGACGACCGGTCCGTTCTCGGATCCGGCGCACGCGGTGGAAATCGTCGGCGTCGTGGGCGACGTGAAATACGAGAGCGTCGAACAGATCGATCCCAGTCGGGCGGACTTCTACACGTCGTTCCGTCAGTTTGCGTATCCCGACTCGATGATCATCGTCAAGACGCGAGGAGCGGCTTCAGCGCTGCTGCCGGCGCTGCGCGCCGCCGTCGCGGACGTGGACGCATCGACGCCGATCTTCGACGTGCAATCCCTCGACGAGCGCATCGACGTCGCGACGTCGCGGCCGCGATTCAACGCCACGATCGTCGGGGCGCTCGCCGGCGCGGCGCTGCTGCTCGCCGCGATCGGCGTCTACGGCGTGCTGTCGTACGTGGTGTCGTCGAAGTCGCGCGAGCTCGGCATTCGCCTGGCGCTCGGCGCTGACCGCCGGCAACTCATCGGCCTCGTACTCGGCCAGGGACTGCGGCTCTCCTCCGTTGGCGCGGCAATCGGCGTCGCCGCCGCGCTCGCGACCGCGCGGTTGATGCAGAGCGTGCTGGTCGGCGTCGCGGCCACCGATTCGCGCATCCTCGCCATCGGCGTCGCTACCCTGCTCGCCGCCTCCGCGCTCGCCGCGTTCCTCCCCGCCCGCCGCGCCGCCGCGATCGATCCGATCGTCGTCCTGCGGAACGAATGATTTCCGGGGTGTAGGGCGAGCCTTTCAGGCGAGCCGATTCCGCTCGGCTGAAAGCCTCGCGCTACAATGACACGTCATGAATGCCCAACGCGTGATTGCCGATCTGCGCGAGCTGGCCGCGCTGACGTCGACGCCGGACGGCGCGCAGCGTCTCGCCTGGGGACCCGTGTGGCGCCAGGCCCGCGAGTGGTTCGCTGGAAAAATCAAGGCGCTCGGCCTGCGCATCGAAACCGACTCCGCCGGCAACAACTGGGTCACGATTGCCGGCGCGTCGTCGAAGACCGTGATCGTCGGCAGCCATCTCGACTCGGTGCCGAACGGCGGCTGGCTCGACGGCTGCCTCGGGGTCATGGCCGCGCTCGAGGCGCTGCGCATGCACACCGGCACGACGCCGCCGGTCACGCTGAAACTCGTCGACTGGGCGGACGAGGAAGGCGCGCGGTTCGGACGCAGCCTGCTCGGATCGTCGGCCGCCGCGGGCAGCCTCAAGGTCGATGAGGTTCGCGAGCTGAACGATCGTCAGGGCACGCGGCTCGTCGACGCGCTCGCGGAGAACGGCGTCCAGCTCGATCGCATGCTGAACGCGCACGGCGAGCTGAAGAAGATCGACGCGCGCGCCTATCTTGAATTGCACATCGAGCAAGGCCCGGTGCTCGAGTCGCTGAACACGCCGACCGGCGTCGTCCTCGGCACGTTCGGCGTCGAGCGCAACATGCTGCGCTTCACCGGGCAGGCCGCGCACTCCGGATCGACGCCGATTCCGATGCGGCGCGACGCGTTTCTCGCCGCCGCGGAGACCGCGCTTGCCTGCCGCGAGATCGCCCGCCGGCATTCGAAACCTGGCGCGGGCGTCGTCTGCACGGTCGGCGTCGTCAACGTCGAACCGAAGATCGTCACGGCGGTGCCCGGCGTCTGCGAGATCTCACTCGATCAGCGCGCGCTCGACGCGGGCGTGCTCGCCGCGATGCTCAAGGACGCGCGCGACGCGTCGGAGAAGGCCGCGCGCGACAACACCGTCACGGTGGAGTGGCGGGAGCTCTGGCGGATCAACCCGCGGCCGTTCGATCCGGCGCTGCTGCGCCTCTGTGAAGAAGCCGTGCGCGAGGAGACCGGTGACGCGCCGCGGCTGCCGTCGGGCCCGCTGCACGACGCCGCGGAGATGGTGCCGCACATGCCGGTCGTCATGATGTTCGCGTACTCGTCGAACGGCCTGTCGCATTGCAAAGAAGAAGATACGCCGCCGCAGCATCTCGAAAAAACGATCAGCGCCTATCTGCGCCTCGTTCAGAAAACCGTCGCTCACGTGGAGGCCACGCGATGAAAACTCTCTGCTGGCTGCTGATCGGGTTGGCGGCGCTGGCGTTCTGCGTCGGCACGGTGACCGCGTTCACGCATCAGATGTTCCTGCTCGAGCCGGCCGGGTACTGGCGCGGCGCGGTCGGGTTCCTGCTGTTCGCGATCGCGTTCCGCACCATGGAGACGAAATGATGCGGGCGATCGCGGCATTGGGCCTGGCGGCGATCCTGGGCGGAGCGAGCGCCGCTCCTGCGATTTCCCCGCAGGCACCGGCGACGTCGGGAATCGACCGCACGCAGCTCATCGACAACGCGACGGTCACCGTCACACGGCTGCACTTCGCGGTCGGCGCCGCCGAGACGACGCACACGCACGCGTTTCCGCTGCTCATCATCCCGATCACGGACGGCACGATGAACGTCCGGCAGGGCGATCTGATCAAGGTGGGCGAACGCGCGGGCGAAACGTTTTTCGTGCCGGCCGAGACTCCGCACGCCGCATCGAATCGCGCGGGGAAGGCGATGGATCTGATCGCCGTCGCCATCAAGCCCACGCGTCCGAAGGCGCCCGCCGCGCCCGCGACAGCCGCGCCGCCTGGCATCACGCGCACGACGATTCTCGACAACGACGTCGTTCGCGTCGTGCTGGCGAAGTATGCGCCGGAGGGCCGTGAGCCGATGCACACGCACCCGAACGATCTGCTGACGATTCAGATGACCGCGGGCCTGGTGGAAATCACGAACGGATCGGAGAAGTCGACCAGCGTCCGCCAGCCGGGCTTCGTGCTGTTCGTCCCGCGCAACGTGTCGCACGCCTACGCGAGCGCCGACACGAAGCCGTTCGAGTTGATCAGCGTGGCGATCAAGTAGGCGGGTTCAGGGTACCGGGTTCTTGGTTCAGGGTTCCTGGTTCACATGCGCGCGCGGATGGCACGTGTGCCACGCGTGCAGGGCGGCCTGGCCTCGCGCGTACTTGAGGGGATCGAGCACGGCCAGGTCCGCCTCGAACGACTGCGTCAGGCATCGCTGGCAGTCGGTCTCCGGAACAGGAAGCGAGGACTCGGCGTACAGCGCCTGGCGGCCGGTCATGACGCGCACGAGATAGTCGAGCGACGGCGCCGCGCGATCGCCGTACCGCGCGCCGCCGGACACGATCCACGCCGCGTACTTCGGATAGATCCCGTGCTCGTCGCACCACCGCATGCCTTCGAGCGTCGACTCGGCGGCTTCCGCGTCCGATCGGAACAGATCGGGAACGGCGGTCTCGACGCCCGCGACAAAGTTGCACAGCACGCGGCCGGGACCGAAGACGTCGACCGCCTCCTGCAGGCACTCCATCCAGCGCGCGCGCCCGAGCGATCGGCTCTTGCCCGGCAGCACCTCGGGCCATGCGCGCTCGTGCCACACTTCCATCGAGTAGCAGACGTAATCGAATCCCGCGTCGCGCAATCGGATCGAGTCGGCCCGATCGAGCGCCTGAATCGCGGCCACCGTCGCCGGCAGGCGCGCGCCGATCTCGCGCGCCGCCCGCATGTAGTCCAGGAACGCATCGGCTTCCTTCGTGCGATTGAACAGGCTGCCGCCGCTGAACGCGAGATAGCCGACCGAGCGCTGCTCGGCGGTGATCGCGGTGAACGCTTCGCGCATCTCGTCGACGTCGGGCCGCATCTCGACGGACTTGCCCATCCGCACCCACGAGCAGAAGCGGCACTCTTCGCCGGCGACCGCGAACTCGCAATGGCGCAGCAGGAAGACGGCGACGGGACCGCACGCGCCGCCCAGACTCGGCGTGAACAGCGTGGCGAGCGGCGTGCCCCGCGACGTTCTCGCCGACGTCCACGCGAACCGCGGGCCGGGATCGATGGCGGTCACGATCTCCTCGCGCCCTTCGTCTTCGGTGGCGACCGTCAACTCGAGGCCGCTCGACGCCGAGCGCAGCGCGTACGGACTGTTCGCGTTGTGCGTGATGAACGCGTGGACGCCGCCCGGCAGTTGCACGCTGCCCTGCAGGTGCGCGCGCGGATCGACTCCGGCTTTCTGGCCCCGCGCGTCGTGGTGATGGTAGTGGCGGCTGCCGGCCTCGGGCGTGTCCAGCCGCGCGCCGTGGCGAAGCAGGTCCGCCTTCAGCAGCACGCTGCGCGGCACGTCGGGAAACAGATCGGCGAGTCGATCGAGGTGCGCCACGGGAATCCTCCGCAAGTGTGGTGATCGGTGACGCGTGACGGATGCACGTGTCGTACCGCGAAAGAGACGGCGTATTTTCGGAATACATCCGGACACCGTGGCCCGGTTATGGAGGGGTTGCCGGAAAACCGGCGATCGATCAGTGAGCCGCGGCGGCTGCGGCGCCCGTCGGCGGATGCGGCGGCTGAGGATTGCCGACGTGCTGGCCGTTCACGGTCTCGTACTCGTACGTCATCTTGAAGGTCGAGCGTCCCGCGATGAGCACGTGCGCCACCGATTCGATCGAGACGGGCATGCGCTCGCCGGCGATGCGCTGGTAACGGCGGACGATGTCCACGCGCCGCGTCCAGAACGACGGCGGCTTCGACAGCTTCCCTTCGATGCGCGCGAGATCGCCGTCCTCCGGCTGCACGAAGATCGATCCCTCGACGAGCAGCACGTCCTTGCGGCGCGGCTTGACGCTCACCGCCGTGAGACCGTCCGGCGTGACGACGCCGTTCTCGAATTCGTAGTTGTCGTGCGTGAAGGACGCTTTCTGCGGCTCGCGGTTCGTCCACATCTTCTGCTCGCCGTCGAGCGCCGCGAGAAACACTTTGCCGCGGATGTACGACGATCCGCCTTCGGCGACGATGCGGTAGCGGAGACCGTTGGCACGATCGAACTCGGTCCAGACGTCCATCCACGCGCTCTGTTTGAAGTGAGGATTCTGCGCCTCGAGATGCCGCAGCGCGCGGTACGGCACCGGCGGCTCGTCGGTCCGCGCGAGGAACCGCTGGAGCGCGGTCGCGGTCACGTTCGGATGGCCCTGGGCTTTAGGCGTTTTCGCGTGAAGCGTCGCCATCGAGCCCGCCGCCGCCGCCACGACGATCAGCCGAAGCAGATGTCGCACCATGGGGGCATGTTAGCCCAAAACCCGGCGGAAGATGTCGCGGCTACCTGGCGCGCCACGGCGAGATGCCGCGCCATCCGTTGATGGAATCACGCGCCCATTTGGTGGTTCGATCGGTGTGGCAGCTCGTGCACGGATTCGGAATCCTGTAGTCGTCGGTCATCGTCGGCGTGATGAACGCGAACGTGTGGCTGCGGACGTTCAGGTCGGCCATCTCCTGCGCGATCTTCGGCATGTGGCACGCGACGCAGTCGCTCCCCGCGCTCCCTGCCTGATGATGCGTGTGCTCCTCCATCGTCGCGACGTTGTGCGGTCCGTTCGGCGATCCGGGGCTGTGGCAGGTCAGACAGATCGTGCGCGCTGGCTTCAACGTGTCGGCGTTGTTCGACGTCCCGTGCACGTCGTGGCAGCTGAAGCAGGTGACGCCGCGGCGATACATCACGCTCTGGACGAAATCGTTGCCCTGCATCCGGTTCTTGTGCGCCGCGCCGTCGGCGAAATGCATGAACGTCGTTTCGCCGAGCTTGTGCTCTTCCAGCTTCCAGTAGTCGGCGAGGTTCCCACCCTGGTGAAATCCGACGGGCCAGTCGTAGTACTGACCGAAGATCGGATTCGTCAGCGGCTGCCCCTGCGAGTGGCACTGAATGCACGTATCGTTCGCGCGTACGAAGTCGAGCTTCGCGGGATTGACGATGTTCGACGCGGACGGCTGCGCGACGTGCGCGCTGCCGGGACCGTGGCAGCGCTCGCAGCCGACGTTCCACTCCGTGACGGTCTTCGCCTGCGCGTTGTAGTTCACGGAGTGGCAGCCGTCGCACAGCGGCCCGGTCGGCCGCTGCATGTTGCCCGGCGGATAGAACGGGACCCACCAGTCGGTGTTCGGCGCCACTGAGTACGCGCGCCAGATCTTGTGCGCGACGTCCCACTGCCCCGGCAGCGGGTAGTAGTCGTTCCCGACCTTCGTGAAGTAGCGCTGTTTCCATTTCGTGCCGTAGACGAACGCGACGTCGTCGAGCTTGAACGTGAGGAGCGGATCGGGCTTGGAGAAATCCGGCAGCACGGCCTCGGGATGCTGTCGCGGATCCACGACGACGTTGGCCATTCGGGTCTTCGCCCAGCGCTCATAGGTCGGCAGGTGGCAGCGGCGGCACGCCTCGGAGCCGACGTAGGTCCGGCCGGCGGGAGGCGGCGGCGCGGGCGTCGGCGCGGCGGCGGGCGGATCGTTGTGCGCTGGCGCGCGCTGTTGAGAGTAAACGCCCACGGTTAGCGAGGACGCAAACAGCAGCGTGGCAGCGGCGATTAGGAAAGGGCCGGTGTTCTTCATACGTGCCAGACATCCTAACCGGAGCGTGTTTCTTTCGGGGCGTTCCTGACGCAAAAGTCAGAATCACGCGACTTGTATCCCTGACATAAAGATCAGGATCGAATGCGGCGGACCTCGCTAACATCATTCGCGTGCGTGTATTGGTCGTCGAGGACGAACGGAAGCTGGCGCAGATTCTGGCCTCCGCGCTGCAGTCGGAGCACTACGATGTGGTGGTCGCCCCGAACGGCCATGACGGGTTTTCCCGCGCCAATACCGAAGCCTTCGACCTCGTCGTGCTGGATGTGATGCTGCCCGGCCACAACGGCTTCGAGATTCTGCAGACCCTCAGACAACGGCACATCGAGACGCCGGTTCTGATCCTGACCGCGCGCGATGGCGTGGACGATCGCGTGCACGGTCTGGATCTCGGCGCAGACGACTATCTGGTCAAGCCGTTTGCGCTGCCGGAATTGCTCGCGCGAATTCGCGCGCTGATGCGTCGCGGCCGGCCGTCGGACGTCTTGAGGCTGAAGGCCGCGGATCTGGAACTGGACCTGGTCACGCGGCGCGCCGTGCGCGGCGAGCGGCTGCTCGATCTGACGGCGCGCGAGTTCGAGCTGCTGGAGTATCTGCTCCGTGATCAAGGCCACCTCGTGTCGCGCGAAATGCTGGCGCGCGAGGTCTGGAAGGAGCCGCGCCGGGCCACGCCGCTCGACAACGTCATCGACGTGCAGATGACCCGGCTGCGGAAGAAGGTGGATACGGAAGGCGCCGCGCGGCTCATTCACACGGTGCGCGGCGTCGGGTTCGTGTTGCGCGAAGGCGAACCATGACGCCGTGGTCACGCGCGTCCATCCGTGTCCGGCTGACCACCTGGTACACGGCGGTCCTGTGTCTGATGCTGGTCGTGTACGCCACGGCGACGTTCGTGGCCGTGCGCCATGAGTTCTTCGAGCAGCTCGACGACCAGCTGCACGACGATTTCGAGACGGCCGAAGGTCTTCTCGCGCCCGCCGCCGACGGCCGTATCGTCTGGTCGGGCGATCGACGTCACGATCCCGACAACGACGAGGATCGGGGAACCGACGTCTGGTCGGCGAGCGGCGAGCAGATCTACCGGTCCGGCGCGTCTGCGTCCCTGCCTCCGGCCGCTGTCGCTGCAACCACCGCGCAGGTTCGCTACGAGTCGATCATCGCCGACAGCCAGCACTGGCGGACGCTGACCGGCACGTCGCTGGTCGGACGCGCGGTCGTGTTGAGAGTGTCGCGGTCGGAGGAGCGCCTCCGTGGCCAGCTGTGGGAAGTGCTGATCGTTCTCGTGCTCGGCCTTCCGCTCGTCGTCGTGCTCGCCGGCGTCGGCGGTTATGTGCTCGCGCGGCGCGCGCTCGCGCCCATCGACCACCTGGCGTCAGAAGCCAGGCGCATCACCGCCGATCGTCTGCACGAGCGGCTGTCCGTGCCGAATCAACACGACGAGATCGGACGGCTCGCCGGCGTCATCAACGAAACGCTCGCCCGTCTCGAATCGTCCTTCGATCAACTCCGCCGCTTCACCGCCGATGCCTCCCACGAGCTCCGCACCCCGCTGTCCGTCATTCGCGGCATCGGCGAAGCCGGCCTCGCTGAAACCCGCACGACGGCGGAGTACAAGGAGGTGATGGGCAGCATGCTCGAAGAAGTGGATCGCCTGACGAATCTCGTCGACACGCTTCTGCGCCTGTCCCACGGCGACGCGGGCACCGTTCGGCTGTCGCGCCAGGCCGTCGATCTCGGTCAGCTGACGCGCGATGTCGTGTCCTCCCTCGGAGTTCTCGCGGAAGAACGGCAACAACGGCTGACCGTCAACGCGGTTGATGACGTCTCCGTGACCGCCGATCGTCTGGTGCTGCGGGAAGCGATCACAAACATCGTCGATAACGCGATCAAATACAGCCCGCAGGCATCGACGATCGACATCCGCGTGCATGCAGAGGCGAACCGTGCGGTCCTGAGCGTGGCGGACCACGGACCGGGGATCGCCCGTGAACACCGCGAGCGGATCTTCGACCGCTTCTTCCGTCTGGACGCTGCGCGATCGCGGGACGATGGCGGAACCGGCCTGGGGCTCGCCATCGCCAGGTGGGCCGTTGAAGCGAACGGCGGACAGGTCTCCGTCGATGACGGGCCGAACGGCGGCGCGATCTTCCGCATTGTTCTGCCCCTCGACGCACCGATACTCTCGAACGTTCCCCCACACGCCACCACGACAATCGGAGGTCATTCATGAAGCGATGCTTGATTGCGTGCGCCGGGTTGCTGATGTTCTCGCTGGGAACGATCGCTGGCGCGCAGGATGTACCGGCCGGGTACCAGCAGGTACTGACGACGCTCGGCAAGCAGGGCGATTTCAAGGACAACGTCCTCAAAGTCAACATTCCGCGCAATGACGTCAAGGTCACCGTCGCGGGCGTCGCGACACCGACGCCGTTCGGGTTCGGTGGATGGGTGGCGCTCACCAAAGGCACCGACGGCATGCAGGTGCTCATGGGCGATCTCGTGCTGCTGCAGGACGAGGTCAACCCCGTCATGTCCGCGTTGCTCGACAACGGCTTCGACGTCACGGCGCTGCACAACCATTTCTTGTGGGACGAGCCGCGGATGTTCTACATGCACGTGCACGGACACGGCAGCGCAGCCGATCTCGCGCGCAAACTAAAACCTGCAGTGGATCTGATCGGCAAAGGGCGCGCTGCGCGGACCGCGGGGGCGCCGCCGCCGGCCGCTGGCCAGCTCAACACCGCAAGGCTCGCGCAGATTGTCGGCCGCCCGGGCGAGCAGTCGGGCGCGGTCTACAAGATCACGATCGGCCGCGACGATCTCAAAGTGACCGAGATGGGCGCGGCGATCAACGCGCGCATGGGATTGAACACGTGGGCCGCGTTCGTCGGCACCGACGACAAAGCGGCGATCGCCGGCGATGTCGCGATGCTCGAATCGGAAGTGACGCCCGTTCTCAAAGCGCTTCGCAAGAACGGCCTCGACGTCGTCGCGATTCATCACCACATGACGAACGAGAAGCCGATGATCATCTTCCTGCACTATTGGGGAACGGGCCCGGCGGCGACGCTGGCCACGAGTTTCAAAGCCGCGCTCGATCGACTCGGAAAGGCCGCGCCGCGCTGAGTCGATGAACCTCTTTCTAATTCACCGCATCGCGCTGAAGGCCCTGTCGCAGAACATGCTGCGCACCGGCCTGACCATGCTCGGGATCATCATCGGCGTCGGGGCCGTGATCTGCGTGGTCGCGATCGGCGAAGGCGCTTCGGCGCGGGTCGAGCAGGCGATCGCCAACATCGGCGCCAACATGATTTGGGTTGAAGCCGGCGGAATCAATCGCGGCGGAGTGCGGACGGGCGCCTTCGGCACGAAGACGCTGACGCTCGAGGACTACGACGCGATCAAGGCGCACGTGCCGCTCGTCACGAACGTCACGCCGCAGGCCGACACGCGCGTGCAGGTCGTGTACGGCAACCAGAACTGGGGCACGTCTGTGCGCGGCGTCGGACCCGAGTATCTCGCGCTCAAGGACTGGAAGATCGTCAACGGCGGCATGTACACCGAGGCCGACGTCGAGCGCGCGAGCAACGTCTGCGTGCTGGGCCAGACGCTCGTCGATCAGCTGTTCGGCTCGCAGGATCCGATCGGGGAATCGATCCGCGTGAAGGATCAGCCGTGTGCCGTTGTCGGCGTGCTCGACGTGAAGGGCCAGTCGACGACCGGTCAGGATCAGGACGACAACCTTCTGATGCCCTACACGACGGTGATGAAGAAGATCAAAGGCCAGACGTGGCTCGACGACATCATGTGCAGCGCCGTCTCGGCGAAGGTCGTCGATCAAGCCGAGTTGGACATCGCCGCCATCGTCCGCGAGCGCCATCACATCAAGCCGGGCGCGGACGACGACTTCAACCTGCGTCACCCGACCGAGATCGCTGAAGCCGTCAAGCAGTCCACGCAGATCATGGAGGCGTTGCTCGCCGCCATCGCGTCGGTATCGCTGATCGTCGGCGGGATCGGGATCATGAACATCATGCTGGTGTCGGTCACCGAGCGCACGCGCGAGATCGGCCTGCGGCTCGCGGTCGGCGCGCGCGGGCGCGACGTGCTGCGCCAGTTCCTGATCGAGGCGGTGATTCTCAGCCTGATCGGCGGCGCGGTCGGCATCGCGATCGGCACATTCGCGGCGCAGACGATTGCCAGTAACTTCCAGTGGCCGACACGCGTGTCGTCGAATGCTGTCGCGGTCGCCTTCGGATTCTCGGCGCTGATCGGAATCTTCTTCGGCTACTACCCGGCGCGCCAGGCCGCGCGCCTCGATCCGATCGACGCGCTGCGTTTCGAATGAAGGGGCGAATCGTGCACGTGCTCGCGGGCGCGTTGAGCCTGGCCGGCGTCGCCTCCGCGGCGCAGCAGTCCGAGCACGGCCGCGCCGACGCGCCGCTCGCGACCGCCCGGCGCGCAACGGGACCCATTCGCCTGGACGGCCGGCTCGACGAGCCCGATTGGCAGTCGGCGGCGCCGATCGGCCCGCTCACGCAGCGCGAGCCGATCGAGGGTCAGGCCGCGACCGAGCAGACGGAGATCCGAATCCTGTTCGACGAGCTGGCGTTGTACATCGGCATCATGTGTCACGAGTCGCATCCACGCGCGACCGTGTCCACGCAACTCTTACGCGATGCCAACCTCGACGTCGACGACCGCATCACCATCGTGCTCGATCCGTTCTTCGATCACCGCAACGGATTCTTCTTTCAGGTCAACCCGGCCGGCGCGCGATCGGACGGTCAGATCTCGGACAATCCCCAGGACCTCATCCGCGACTGGGACGGAATCTGGGACGCCGCGGTCACCCGCACGGCGGAGGGATGGACGGTGGAGCTCGCGATTCCCTTCAAGACGCTGAGATTCAAGCCCGATCAAACCGTCTGGGGCTTCAACGTCGAGCGCCAGATCAAGCATCTGTTCGAGACCGACAGGTGGGCCGCCGCGCGTCAGACGAGCTGGATCGGGAACCTGGCCGATGCGGGACAACTCGCTGGCCTCGAGGGCGCGCGACAGGGCCGCGGACTGGACGTGCGGCCGTACGTGTCGGGCGGACGCGACACGGGAGACGCGCAAATCGCCGGCGGATTGGACGTGTTCAAGAACCTCACGCCGAATCTGAATGCGTCGGTGACCGTCAACACCGACTTCGCCGAAACCGAAGCCGATATTCGCCAGGTCAACCTGACGCGCTTTCCTCTCTTCTTTCCGGAAAAGCGCACGTTCTTTCTCGAGGGCGCTGGCGTGTTCAACGTCGCGGGCCTCGCCGGCGGAAGCGATCTGATTCCGCTGTTCACGCGTCGGATCGGCCTTCACGGCAACGAGGACACCGGTGGCCGGGTCCCGATCGCGGTTGGCGCGAAACTCGTGGGGCGCCAGTCGGACTACAACATCGGCGTGCTCGACGTGCAGACGCGGAGCGTGCCGGAAGCGTCGCTGGATGCCGAAAATCTGTTCGCCGCGCGGCTCAGCCGCAATCTCTTGCAGCAATCGTCGGTCGGCGCGATCGTGACGAGCGGCAATCCCGACGGGACCGGCCGCAATAGCCTGATCGGCGCGGACGCGCGGCTGGCCACGTCGACGTTTCACGGCAACAGGAACCTCAGCCTCGACATGTTCGTCGAGCGGACCGACGACCGCTCCGCGGGCGCCGATTACGCGGGCGGCGTCCTCGTGAGATATCCGAACGACCGCTGGGATCTGTCGCTCGACTGGAAACAGATCGGCGAGCGGTTCCTGCCGGCGCTGGGATTCGTTCCTCGCGCGGGTATCCGGAAGGCCGTGGCCCGGCTCGCGTTTCAGCCACGCCCGAAGCGGCGGGCCATCCGCCAGTTCTTTTTCGAGTTCGAGCCGGAATACATCACCGATCTGCACAACACGGTCGAGAACTGGCGGCTGTTCATCGCGCCCTTCAACGCGCGGACCGAGTCGGGCGAGCATCTCGAGTGGAACTTCGTTCCGGAGTTCGAGCGGCTCGACGCGCCGTTCGAGATTTCTCCCGGAGTCGTCGTGCCGCCCGGATCGTACCAATGGCATCGTTTCCGAGCGGAGGCGAACACCGCGACGAAGCGTCGATGGGTCGTCGACTTCACGTACTGGTGGGGCGGGCTCTACGACGGCACGCGGCGGCAGACAGGCGCCGGCCTGACGCTGAAGCCGAACGCGCACGTCTCGATGGCGGTGCGCATCGACCGCAACGACATCGCGCTCCGCGAGGGTAGCTTCTACACCGAGGTCGTCACCGCTCGGCTGGACTACAGCTTCACGCCGGACGTCTCGTGGCAGAACCTTCAGCAGTACGACAACGCGTCGCGGCTCCTTGCATTTCAGAGCCGGTTCCGGTGGATTCTCAAGCCCGGCAACGATCTGTTCGTCGTGGTCAATCGCGGATGGACTCGGACGTTCGACGGCAACTTCGAATCAACGTTCGACCGGGCGTCGTCGAAGCTTCAGTACACGTTTCGGTTCTGATTGGAGATGACAATGAAACACATGATCTCGGTGGCGGTAGCGGCGTTGACGGCGGCTCCTCTCCTCGCGCAGACGATGAAGGTCGATTTCAAAAGCGATCAGATCGGCAAGGCGCCGGCCGGATGGACGGCGACCCAGACCGGAAGCGGCCGCGCAATATGGACCGTGGAGAAGGACGCCACCGCCCCGAGCAAAGGGAACGTCCTGAAGCAGTCGGGCACGGCAACGTATCCCGTCTGCCTGAAGAACGACACGAGCGTGAAGGACGGAGCCGTCGAAGTGAAGTTCAAGTCGATCTCCGGCAAGGAAGACGAGGCGGGCGGGGTCGTATGGCGGGCGAAGGACTCGAACAATTACTACGTGGCCCGGGCCAATGCCCTCGAGGACAACGTCACGATTTACCACACGATCAACAGCAGGCGCACCGAGAGGAAGCGGGCCAACGTGAAGGTGACGGGCAACGCCTGGCATACGCTGCGCGTGGATTTTCAGGGCAACCACTTCGTCGTCTCGTTCGACGGCAAGCAGGCGATCGACTGGACCGATGACACGTTCAAGGACGCGGGCAAGGTCGGCGTCTGGACCAAGGCCGATTCAGTGACCGAGTTCGACGACTTCACGTACTCGGGAAAGTAACGTGCGGTTGATACCGCGGAACGGAGCGTTCGAGTGATTGCGCAGATGCTGATGATCGTGAGCCTCTCGATGGGTCAGCCGGCCAAGCCGGCGGCGCCGGAGGTGGTGTTCGTCTGCGAACACGGCGCCGCCAAGAGCGTGATCGCCACGGCGTATTTCAACAAGATTGCCGCGGAGCGCGGACTCCGCGCGCGCGCCACGTACCGCGGCGTCAATCCGCAAACGGATCTCTCGGTCGGCGCGCTCAAGGGACTGCGTGACGACGGTCTCGCCACGCCGGATCGAAAGCCGTCGCCGATCACGCAGGCCGACGTTGACGCGGCGGCCGTGATCTTCGCGATTGGCTGCACGCTTCCGGCCAACGCGACGGCATCCGGTAAAGCTGGTTCATGGGACGACGTGCCCGAGGATAAGGGATACGCGGCGACGCGGGGTGCGATCAAGAAGCACGTCGAACATCTGATTGACGAGTTGCTCAAGAAGCAGCGATCACAGTAGAGGGCGCATGCGGCTCCGCATAATCGTGTTCGCGCTCGTCGTCGCCGGTGTTTCCTGCCGGCAGAACGAGGCCACGTCGAGCGTCGTGGTGTACTCCTCGGCCGACAAGGAATTCGCGGAGCTCATCTTCCGCGCCTACGAGCAGAAGACCGGCGTCAAGGTACTCCCGCTGTACGACACGGAGGAAACCAAGACCGCGGGATTGACAGCCAGGCTGGTCGCTGAAAAGGATCACGCGCGGGCCGACGTGTTCTGGTCGTCAGATACCGGCCGTGCCGTGGCGCTGATCGATCAAGGCGTAGCCGCGCCGTACGTGCCGCGCGAGGCGGCGTCGATCCCGTCGCGCTACAAGAGCACGGCGGGGCTCTGGACAGGGTTCGCGGCGCGCATTCGCGTCTTCCTGTACAACACCGACAAGGTCATGGCGACCGATGCGCCGCGATCGATGCTCGACATGGGCCAGCCTCGCTGGAAGGGACAGTTCGCGATCGCGAACCCGCACTTCGGCACGACGGCGTTCCAGATGGCCGCGCTCTTCGTGAAGTGGGGCGACGAGACGGCGGTGGGATTTCTGCGGAGCCTGACGCTCAACGGCGCCGTGCTGGCGGCCGGCAACTCGGACGTCAAGGATCGCGTGGCGGACGGCCGCGTGGCGTTCGGCGTCCTCGATGAAGACGACGCCGTCGTCGCCCTGCGCGAGAAGAGGCCGGTCGCGCTGATCATTCCGGATCAAGACGGACCAGACGCGCTCGGGACGATGTTGATGCCGAATGCCGCGCTGCTGATCCAGGGCGCGCCGCACGCGGAGCAGGCCCGCAGGTTCATCGACTTCCTGACGTCCGCAGAAGCCGAGCAGATCCTCGCGGCCAGCGACGCGGCACAGTATCCGCTGCATCCCGGCGTGAAGGGCCCGGCCCTCCTGCCGGCGCTGGAAAGCCTCCGCATCATGAACGTCGACTACGCCGACGTGGCGCGGAAGCTGCCGGCGATGGACGCCGCCGTGAAAGCGGCGTTCGGATTGTGATCGCGGCCGTTCCGCTCGCGCTGCTGCTCGCGCTGGCGGCGGCGCCGCTGCTTATCCTGCTCGGCAACGTCTTTTCCGCCGGCATCGCGATCGACGCAGCGTCGCTCGGTCCGGCCTTGGCGTTCGCGGCCGGCGGCGCGACGGTGGCGACGATAGTCGGCGGTGTCCTTGGCGCGCTCGCCGGTACGCGCGAGTACCCGGGCCGCAGATGGCTTATCGGCCTTTCGGTCGTGCTGATCGCCGCACCGCCGGCGTTCTGGTGGATTGGCGCGCTGAGGGTCCCTCTCGCCTGGGGCAACGCCGCCGGCGCCGGCATGGCCGCGCTCGTCGCAGGTCTTGCCCTGTCGCCGATCGCCCTCTTGATGGTCGTCGCCGCGCTTCGCGAGCTGCCGTCGAACGTCTACGAAGCGGCTCGCGTTTCGCTGCCGCCGGCGCTGCGCGTCAAGGCCGTGCTTCTTCCACTGCTCACGTCGGCGCTGGCCGGCGCGTTCTTCCTGGCGGTCATCTTTCTGCTGGGCGAGTCGGAGCTGCCGTTCCTCTTCGGATTCCGCACGGTCATGACCGACGTTGTCACGACCTTCTCTCAAACCTTCGACGTGGAGCGGACGCTGCCGCTCGTCGTTCCGCTGCTGCTCGTCATCCTCGTGCTGGGCATCGCTGCGGGCCGGCCCCTCGTGCGCACCGTCCTCACGTCGTCGCGCGGCGGGCGCGGCGTCGTGCGCACGCGCGCGGCGGCAACGCTCAGCCTCTGCGCCGCGGTGCCCGTCGTCTTCCTCGCGCTGTCACTCGCCGGCTACGCAGCGGCGGCCATCACCGGGCTCTCCGTCCGGCAGTCAGTTCCGTCACTGAACGCCGCGACCGCGCTCGTCTCCATTGCGGAGCCGGTGGCCGTGGCGTGGATCGCGCTGTCGCTGGCGATCGCATGCGCATATCCAGCGCGCAGATCGCGAGCCTTGGGCATCCTGCTGTGGACCGGACTGCTGCTTTTCTGTGTTCCTCCGGCGATCTATGCGATCGGCTGGCTCAGGATGGGCCAGGTTCTCGGCGGCGTGACGATGCCGCCCATCGCCGCTCACGCATCGCGCGCAGTGGGACTGGCGGCGATGGGATTCGCCATCGGCTACGCGCGCGTGCCGGCGTCGCTCGAAGATGCCGCGAGGCTCGTGCCGGTGTCGCCCGCGAAACGGGCGTTTCGATTCGTTCTGCCGCTCCTGCTCCCGTCGCTGGCGGCATCGGCGGCACTGATCGCGGCGCTCACCTACGCGGATCGAGACGTCGCCTCGCTGCTGCTCTCGCCCGGCGCCTCGCGCCTCACGCTCGACTTCTACCTGGCGTCGGCGAACGCGCCGTCGAGCAGGATCGGCGTGCTGGCCGTCACCGTCCTCGCCGGAGCGGCCGCGGCCGTGATGCTCGCGACGGCCGGCCCGATCGCGCTCTGGAGACGACGTGGCTGATCTCGTCATCCGCGACCTTTCCGTTGCGCGGGATGGGCGAACGGTCCTGAACGCCTGCAGCGCCGACTTCTCCGGTGGACATCGAACGGTCTTGTGGGGACGCAGCGGCTCCGGAAAGTCGACGCTGCTCTCGGCGATCGCCGGACTTCTCACACCGCGATCCGGCGAGATCGCGATCGGCACTCGCGTGTTGTTTTCCGCGGCCACCGGGATCGATCTGCGCCCGCACGAACGGCAGGTGGGATTCGTGTTTCAGGACCTCGCGCTCTGGCCGCACCTCAGCGCGCTCGACCACGTCTTTCTGGTCGGCCAAGCCGCCGGGCGGACTCGGGACGCTGCGCGGTCGCTCCTCGACTCGGTCGGCCTGGGCAGCCTCGGTCGTCGTCGTCCCGGGCAACTGTCAGGCGGCGAACAGCAGCGCCTGGCGATCGCCCGCGCGCTGGCCGGCCGTCCGTCGCTGCTGCTCCTCGACGAGCCGTTCTCTTCAGTCGACGCGACGACGAGGTCGGCGCTCTATCAGCTACTGGAGGAGATTTCGCCGCAGGTGCCGGGACCGACGATCTACGTCACGCATCATGTGGAGGACGCGCGGAGACTGGCTGAGCGCGTGATGCGGCTGGACAACGGCACGCTCGTCGCGAGCGACGGGCCGTGGACCGAGGACTCGTAGCGCGGCCCTTCAGCCGAGCGTCTCTTTCTTGATCGCCTCGGCCATTTCCGCGCGATACGCCTGGAGTTTCGCGCGCAGCTCGGGCCGCGAGTTCGCGAGAATCGCGACGGCGAGCAAGCCCGCGTTCGCCGCGCCTGACGGACCGATGGCCACGGTCGCGACGGGAATGCCCTTCGGCATCTGCACCGTCGACAGCAGCGAATCGAGACCGCTGAGCGCGGAGGTCTGCATCGGGACGCCGATCACCGGAAGGATCGTGTGCGCCGCGACGACGCCCGCCAGATGCGCCGCGCCGCCGGCGCCGGCGATGATCACTTCGAGCCCGCGGCCAATCGCGCCCGAGACGTAGTCGGTGACCATGCCCGGCGTGCGGTGCGCGGACATGACTTTGCTTTCGTGCGCGACGCCGAACCTGGTCAACACTTCGGAAGCCTGACGCATCGCCTCCCAATCCGACTTGCTGCCCATGAGAATGCCGACGAGTGGTGTGGTCATTTTGGTGGCTGGTGACTGGTGACTGGTAGCTGGAAATGATACCGCAATCCCGAAAGCGGACAGTTGGACTCGTGGCGTCCGGCTTCAGCCGGACCTCTTCGCGGGAGTAGAATCGCCCTCTATGAAACGCGCACTCCTTTCGCTCGTCGTCGTCCTCGCGGCGCTGACCGCGCCTACGGCGGCGCAGTCGCCCCAGTCGCCAAGAATCGAAGTCCAGTACACGCAGTTCGCGCTGCCGAACGGACTGACCGTGATCCTCCACGAGGATCACAGCGTGCCGATCGTGACGGTGAACATGTGGTACCACGTCGGCTCGGCGCGCGAGCGCACGGGACGCACGGGCTTCGCGCATCTGTTCGAGCATCTGATGTTCATGGGCTCGGGCCACGTGAAGCCGGGCGAGTTCGATGAATGGCTCGAGGCGGCCGGCGGGGACAACAACGGCTCGACCGAGAACGATCGCACGAACTACTGGATCAACGTGCCGTCGAACGCGCTCGAGCTCGCGCTGTTCCTCGAATCGGATCGCATGGGCTATCTGCTCGACACGATGACGCCCAAGACCGTCGACGCGCAGCGCGACGTCGTCAAGAACGAGCGGCGGCAGAGCTACGAGAACAGACCGTACGGATTAGCCGAGCCGACGATCGGCGAGATGCTGTACCCCGAAGGCCATCCGTACCATTGGCCGGTGATCGGCTACATGCCGGACCTCACCGCGGCGAGCCACGAGGACGTCGTCGCGTTCTTCAAGAAGTACTACGCGCCGTCGAACGCGAGCCTCGTCGTCGCCGGCGATATCCAGACCGCCGCCGCGCGCGCGATGATCGAGAAGTGGTTCAGCGACGTGAAGGCCGCGCCCGCGCCTGAGCCGATGGTGAAGCCTGTCGCCGTGCTGACCGGCGTCCAGAAGAAAACGATGACGGACAAGGTCCAGCTGCCGCGCATTTACCTCGCGTGGCTGACGCCGCCGCACTTCGCGCCCGGCGACGCGACGATGGACGTCGTCGCGGACATTCTGGCGGGCGGGAAGAACTCGCGGCTCTACAAGCGGCTCGTGTACGACATGCAGATCGCGCAAAACGTGTTCGCGAACCAGCAGTCGCAGGTGCTGTCGTCGTCTTTTCAGATTGTCGCGACGGCGAGGCCGGGACACACGATCGACGAGCTGCAGAAGGTGATCGACGAGGAGATCCAGAAGCTGCAGCACGAGGCGCCGACGGCGCACGAGTTCGAACGATCGATCAACACGATCGAGGCGTCGTTCTACAACCGGATGGAGCACGTCGGCGGCTTCGGCGGCAAGGCCGATCAGCTGAACGCGTACTACACGGAGACGGGCCATCCGAACTGGTTCAACGAGGACCTCGCGCGGTACCGCGCGCTGACGGCGGCGGACATCCGCGCGGCCGCCGCGCAGTACCTCCCGCTCGACAAGCGCGTCGAGCTGATCGTCGAGCCTGAAAAGAAGTAGCCATGAAAACACCCACATCTCCTCTTCTTCGTGCTTTCGTGTCTTCGTGGCTAACCGTCAGCCTGTCAGTCCTGTGCGCGGTCGTGGTCCTGACCGCCCAAGCCCCGGATCGCTCGCATCCGCCGACACCGGGGCCGGCGCCGTCGCTGCACATGCCGCCGATTCAGAAACGCGCGCTCTCGAACGGGCTGCCGGTCTGGATCGTGGAGCTGCATGAAGTGCCGGTCGCGCAGATCAACCTGCTGGTGTTCAGCGGCAGCGCCGACGATCCGCCGGGACGCTTCGGCGCGGCGAGCCTCGCGTCGGCGATGCTCGAGGAAGGCGCGGGTTCGCGCTCGGCCCTCGAGATCGCGGACGCGATCGATTATCTCGGCGCGGATCTCTCGGCCGGCAGCGGGATCGACTCGTCCGCCGTCCGCCTGCACGTGCCGGTCGCGCGTCTGGCCGACGCGCTGCCGATCATGGCGGACGTCGCGCTGCGGCCGACATTCGAGAAGGAAGAGCTCGATCGGCTCCGCCAGCAGCGTCTGACGCAGATGATCCAGGGGCGCGACGATCCGCAGACGATCGCGAGCACGGCGTTCCCGCGCGTCCTCTACGGACCGCGGCACCGCTACGGCACGCCGACCGGCGGCACGGCAGAAACGATCAAGACGTTCACGCCAGACGATCTCCGTGAGTTCTACTCGTCGACGTTCCGTCCCGATCGCGCGACGATCCTCGCGGTCGGCGATCTGACGCCGGACAAGGTGATGCCGCTCCTCGAGAAGAGCTTCGGCGCGTGGAAGCCGCAGGGCGCGGCGGCCGCGAAACAGGCCCTCGCCGCGGTCGACGAACCGGCCGAGCGCACGGTGTATCTCGTCGACAAGCCCGGCGCCGCGCAGTCGCAGATTCGCATCGGCTGGATCGGCGTGCCGCGGTCGACGCCGGACTACTTCCCGCTCGTCGTGATGAACACGATTCTCGGCGGCTCGTTCAGCTCGCGGCTGAACATGAACCTGCGCGAGCAGCACGGCTACACCTACGGCGCGTCCTCGCAGTTCGACATGCGCGCGGCCGCCGGTCCGTTCATCGCCGCCGCCGGCGTGCAGACGGACAAGACCAAGGAATCGCTGACCGAGTTCTTCAACGAGCTGAACGGGATCCTCAAACCGATTCCGGCCGAAGAGCTGGCGCGCGCGAAGAACTACGTCGCGCTGCGCTATCCCGGCGGCTTCGAAGCGACGAGCGACATCTCGCGCCAGCTCGAGAACGCGCTCATCTTCCATCTGCCCGACAACTATTTCTCGACCTACGTGCAGAACATCCAGGCCGTCACCGCCGCCGACGTCGCGCGCGTCGCGCAGAAGTACGTCGCCCCCGGCCGCTTCGCCGTCGTCGTCGTCGGGGATCAGAAAGCGATCGAGCCCGGCATCCGCTCGCTGAATCTCGGGCCGATCAAGGTGATGACGATCGATGAGGTGTTCGGACCGAAACCGTAGAAGGCGTGTAAGGCAGGTGGGGCGGGTGGGCTGACGGATCGTCGCCGGTCCAGAGCGCGATGTAGCCGGGCGCGTAGACCGCGAGATGTCCGTCGTTCTGCACGATCAGGTACGAGCCGGGATGACTTCCGGTGCCGGCGCTCCACACTTGCGATCCGCCCGCGTCATAGATCGCGAAGTCGCCGTCGGCTTCCATCATCGCGCGCCCCGCCGTCTCGCCTTCCGTCTCGCTGCTCCACGCGCGGACGCGATCTGAATCGTAGAGAACAAGGTTGCCGTCGCGCTGATAGACGAGCTGGAACTTTCCGTCAGGCGAGCTGACCGACTGATCCGGCGCAAGGACCTGTCCCGCATCGAGTGACGGATAGACGATGTCGCCGTTCGCGATCGCCTTGTTGATGGCGTACATGAAAGTCAGCGGGCGATCGTCGGGCACGATCGCCGACGGACCTTCGAGCCAGCTCGAGTAGTCGTACAAATCCGCGACGAGACCGCGCGAGCGATACGCGGCCGCCTGCGACGTGACCGCGTCGAACCATCGCTGATCGTCGAACGACGTCGCGACGTTCGCGCCCCACAGAATGAGTCCGAAGCCGAGGCCGGCGGCGTGCGCGCGGGCCTTCAGCGCGACGAGCGGCTCGACGTCGAGCGCGCGGGCCCAGTCGTGATCGATCTCGATGTAGTCGACCGCGGGCTTGCCGTCGCAGCATGCGAGCGCGTCGATCCACGCGCCGAGCGAGCGATCGTCCTGTGCGGGAAATGGTTCGATGTCCACGACGCGCGCGCCTGGGTAACGAGCGCGAAGCAGATCGGCGAACGCGCGCGTCTGATTGATCGCGTAGTCGACGTCGCCCTTCACCGCTCCGCTCGCGACGGCATGGAGCGGCTCGTCGAGAAAGAAGACGCCGATGCGCGCGCCGTTCTTCACCATGCGATCCCACGGCGCCCGCCTCGCCATGAAACAGCCGCGCGCCGACCGGCACTCCGGGCCCGGCTTGAGGACGCCGACTTCGACGCCGAGCGCGATGCCCGCGCTCGCGAGATTCGAGAAGCACGTGCGCTGCTCGCCGTCGGTCATCATGTCGACCGACCAGTCCGCGTTCGCGAGAAACGTCGTCCGCCTGCCGACCGACAGCCACTGCGCGGGATTGAGGCACGCGGTCTTGAACGTCGACCGCCTGGAGCCGTACGACTCGAGATGTTCGGTGGGTTTGAGGCTGAGGACCGTCGCCGTCTGCGTGACGTCGATGGTCACGCTCGCGATCGTGACGGTCGTCGATCGCGTGGCGCCGGTGATGTTCGGACGGACGTTCCAGTCGACGGTCGCGGTGCCCGTGCGCGCCTTGCTCGACAGCGCAACCCACTCCGCGTCGCCGGCGCTCATCGTCCACGCGCACTTGTTCGATGGCGCGGTGACCGTGACGCGGCCGGTCCCGCCGGCGCCGCCGACCGAGATGGACGCCGTCGAGATCTGGTACTGACAGCGATCTGCAGGCTGCTGCGCGACCGCCGCACGCGCGGCGAACGCGCACGCCAGGACGGCGACGGTCAGGGCACGCGTGAAGCATTTCCCCACCAGCCCCTCCCGCCCTTCTGCCCTTCCCGCCTACTTCTGCCCCGCGGTCGTCGTCGTCGATCCGCTCTTCAGGTACTTCGCGTACCAGGCCAGATAGCGCTCGTATCGATCTTTTATATAGCTCGGACGGCTGATGCCGTGGGTCTCGTTGGGATAGATGATCAGCTGCGTGTCGATGTTCAGACTGCGCAGCGCCTGATACATCTGCTGCCCGCCCTGCACCGGCACGTTGAAGTCGCGCTCGCCGCCGAGGAACAGCGTCGGCGTCTTGATCCGATTGGCGTGCAGGAACGGATAGGAGATCTTCTGATACGTTTCCCACGCCTTCGGATCCCACGGCGGACCGATCTCGTAGTCGTACTGAATGATGTACTGGTCCGTTCCGTAGAACGCGACCGTGAACGCGGTGCCCGCGCCGCTCGTCGCGGCCTTGAAGCGCGTGTCGCTCGCGATCATGTAGTCGGTGAGAATGCCGCCGTAGCTCCAGCCGCCGACGCCGAGCCTGGCGGGATCGGCGACGCCCATCTTGATCACGGCGTCGACGCCGGCCTCGAGATCGTCCACCTCGTAGTGCCCCCAGTCCGCGGCGATCGCCTTCGAGTACTTCGCGCCGCGGCCCGCGCTGCCGCGATAGTTCACGGCGAGCACCGCGTAGCCGTTCGCCGCGAACCACTGACGCTCGAAGCTGAACGAGTGCTGATCCTGTCCGTTCGGCCCGCCGTGAATCCGCAGCAGCATCGGAATCTTCGTCCCGGCGGCGTAGCCCGGCGGCGTCGTGAGCAGCGCGTGGACCTCGGTGCCGTCCTTGCTCTTCGCGGTCACCACTTCCGTCTTGCCGAACTGCAGCTCGTTGAACAGCGCGTCGTTCTGATGCGTCAGCTGCTGGAACTTCAGTGTGCCGCCGGCGGCGCTGGCGGAATAGATCTCGTTGGGATGCGTGTCGTCGCCCGAGATCGCCACCGCGCACGATCCTGCGCTGTGACGCGCGCCCAGGACGATCGGCTTGTCAGTGATCGCCACGGCGCTTCCCGTGCCGACCGGAATGCGCGCGCCGTACGCGGACATATCATCGGTCACGATGGCGAAAATATTCTTGCCATCGTCGCCCCACCTGGGCTGTGACACGCCGCGGTCGAGCGCCTCGCTCGACGCCACGCGCTGCGGCGGCGCGGAACCATCGGCTGCGACGATCGTGAGATGCTCCATGCCGTACGCGCCGTACTTCTTCTCGTCCCCCTCGAGAAACGCGACCCGCTTGCCGTCGGGACTCCACTCGGCGCGGCCGCGGCCGCCGCGGCTCGTGATCGGCGTGACTGCTTTCTCCGTGGACCCCGGCTTCGCGTCGACGACGAAGAGCTGGCTCGACGGTTCGCGATCGGGATCCGGATTGCGGTTGCTCATGAACGCGATGCGCGATCCGTCCGGCGACCACGACGGCCCCGATTCATCGACCTTGCCGTTCGTCAGGCGGTCGAACTTCTTCGACTCGATGTCGAACAGATAGATGTAGCTGTGCCGGCCGGACAGCAGATAGCCCTGCCCGTCCTGCTTGTACTTGTAGCGATCGATCACGATCGGCTTCGGAACATTGTTGCCACGGCCTCCGGCGCCGGGCGTCGCTGCGCCATTGCCGGCGCCTGCGGCCGGGTTGCCGCCGCTGACCACCGGCGCATCGGCGGTCTCCGGATCGGGATCGCCGACGACGAGGGCGAGACGCTTCGAGTCGGGCGACCACTCGTAGCCCTGCAGGCGTCCTTTGACTTCGGTCAGCTGAAACGCTTCGCCGCCGTTCCGATCCAGCAGCCACACCTGATTGCCGCGCGCCTTTCCGGGACGCGACGAGGTGAACGAGAGATAACGGCCGTCGGGACTGAATTTCGGCGAGGACTCGCTGTCCTGGCTCGACGTGAGCTGCCGTTCGTTCTTCCCGTCGATGTCGACGGTCCAGATGTGCGTGTTCGTCTTGTCTTCCTTCATGTCCGTCGTCTGGACCACGAACGCGACGGACCTGCCGTCGGGAGCGCACTGCGGATCGCGAACGTCTTTGATCTTCGCGAGATCGTCGAGCGAGAGCGATCGCGTCGCGGTCTGCGCGGGCAGCAGCGCGATGGACGAGAGCGCAAACGCGAGCGCGAGAGACAAGCGGGTGATGAACTTACGCATGACACACTCCTGGTCCGGCTGAAGCCGGACACCACGATTCAAGCCACCAGTCACCAGCCACCTATTTCCCGTCGACCGAGAACGCGAGCAGGACATTTCCATTCAGCCCGCCCCACTGCGCATACCCCGACGTCGTCAGGACGACGCCATTGGCGATCGCGGGGCCGCCGACGTCGATCGATCCGCCGCGCGCCTTCGAGCCGTTGACGGTCGTGAACTCCTGCGCGGTGTCGAAGTCCCACACGATGTGGCCGTCGCGCGTCGAGTAGCCCCGCATGTGGCCGTCGACCGATCCCGAGAAGACGATGCCGTCGGCGACCGAGACCGGCGCCGACTGCGCGGGGCTGCAGCGCGGGCGATCGCCGCACCCGGGAATCGGCGCGCGCCACGCTTCTTTGCCGTCCGCTAACGTGAGCGCGAAGAGACCGCCGCCCACGGCGCCGTTGGGCGACATCGCGCCGAGACCGCCGCCAGGCTTGAACGCGATGTCGGACAGCGGGACGTAGATGTTCTGCGCGTCGGCGGCCGATCCCCACTCGACGCCGCCGAGCGCGCCGCCGCGGCCGATCCGCGTGCTCCATAAAATCTTTCCGCCTTCGTCCGGATCGACGGCGTGCACGACCGCGGACTTCTGGCCGATGACGAGCGCGCGCTTCCCGGACGCGAGCGTCGCCAGAATCGGCGGCGACCCGAAGTCCACGTCGGGCCCGCGCGAGTCAGGACAGTTGGTCGGATCGGCGCCGCCGCACGCAAGGTTGTACGCGTCGCCCTTCGTCATCTGCTGCCACCACTTGATCGCGCCGGTCTGCAGATCCATCGCCATGATCGCGTCGGAGGTGTCCGCCGGCGGATCGGAATAGCTGTCGCCGGTCGCGACGTAAAGCATCTGCGATTTCTCGTCGATCGTCGGCGACGACCAGATCGCCGCGCCCGACGGTCCGAAGAGCTGTGTGCCGACCTTGTTCTTGCGCCGCGGCGTCGGCGCTTCGGGAATCGCGAACGTCTTCCACACGACCTCGCCGGTGGCCGCGTCGAGCGCGACGACGCTGCCGCGGAATGTGCAGCACGGGTACTGCGGTGACGCGCCGATCACTTCCTCGACCGACGACACGGGCACGTAGACGCGGCCGCGATAGAACTTCGGCGTCCCGGTGACGCGCGCGACGATGTGCGGATCGACCTTGCGCTTCCAGCGCAGCGTGCCCGTCGCCACGTCCACGGCGTACGCGTTGCCCGCGACATCGCCGAAGAACGCGATGGACGATCCGCCCGCGTCTCCGACGTCGACCGACGTGCGGACCATGGCGTCGGCGTCGAACGTCCAGTAGACGCAGCCGTCGCGCAGGCTCAACGAGTACACGCGTCCCGGCACGCTGCCGACGAAGACGCGGTCGCCGACGATGCTCGGCTGCACGGCGGCGGAGGCATCGCCGGCAAACGCGAACGCCCATTTGACCGTGAGCTTCGGCGCATCGTCCGGCTTGATGTTCGCCGCGCGCTGATAGCGATCGTTGGCGAGGGAGAGTCCCCATCCGGACCAATTCGAAGCGGCCGCCGCGGGCGCCGGAGCCGCGCACATCTTCAGCGGCGGCGGCGCGGGCGTGTCGCCGACCGCCTTGCCGGAGAGAAACGCCGCGAGCGCGCGCCGCTCGGCCGGCGTGCGGTCCGCGCCCTGCGTGCGCATCGTGCCGGTCTCGAGGGCCGCGACGATGCGTTCGGGGGCGAGCTGCATCAGCGCGAGCCGCGCGGGCGTGCGCGGCTGACCCGCGTCGTGGCAGCGGGCGCAGTACTGCACGTAGAGCGCCCCGCCGTCCTGTGCAAACGCGGACGTCGCGAGGCCGAGAACGAACACGAAAAAGGCGAGGGCCCGCATGAAGCGCCTCCAGAGAGTGCCAGTGGAACGCGCGGATTATATAAGGTCCACGGAGTAGAATTCACTCTTCAAAGGAGCGGTCCATGCTCACGCGAATTCCCCGCACGATCGCGCTGGCCGGTTTGATCCTCGCGCCCGCGCTCGCGCTTCAGCTCCGCGCGCAAGTGCCCGCGGCGTCCGATCCGCCGAAGTACGCGCTGCCGCCCAAGCCGGTCGTCGATCTGTTCGACGCGGAGTTCCTGCCGCAGACGCTCGTCAGCCCGAATCATCAGGTCCTCGCGCTGACGAAGGCGCGCGCGTACCCGACGATCGCGGAACTGTCGCAGCCGATGTACCGGCTCGCCGGGCTGCGCGTGAATCCGAAGACCAACGGGCCGCACCGTGCATCGGGCCTGCAGGGCACGGGCATCTACGCGATCACGCTGAAGAGAATCGCCGACGGCGGCGACGTCACCGTCACGGTGCCGCCGCAGGCGAAGATCTCGCACGTGAAGTTCTCGCCGGACGGCGCCCGCCTCGCGTTCTTGAACACCACCGAGACGGCGATTCAGTTGTGGGTCGCCGACGTGGCGACCGGACAGGCGAAGATCGCGACCGGCACGGATCGCGTGAACGCCGCGGGCTTCGATTCCACGTCGCACCCGAACCCCTGCGACTGGCTGCACGACAACGCGACGATGATCTGCGAGCTGGTGCCGGCCGGCCGCGGACCGGCGCCCGCCGAGCCGGCGGTGCCTCCGGGCCCGCACGTCGAGGAGAGCTTCGGGAAGGCGGCGCCCGCGCCGACGTACGAGGATCTGCTGAAGACGACGCACGACGACGAGCTGTTCTCGTACTACTTCACGAGCCAGCTCGCGGCGATCAACGTCACCACCGGCGCAAAGACGACGATCGGCAGGCCCGCGATCTTCGGCAACGTCACGGCGTCGCCTGACGCGAAGTACGTGCTCGTCACCACGATCAAGAAGCCGTATTCGCACATCATGCCGATCAGCGGCTTCGCGGAGAACGTCGAGATCTGGACGCGCGCCGGCGAGCTCGCGAAGCGGATCACGGATCGGCCGTCGCGGGAAGGCACGGCGCTGGCCGGCGTCGAGACCGGGCCCCGCAGCTTCCAGTGGCGCGCCGATCAGCCGGCGACCGTCGTCTGGGTCGAGGCGCTCGACGGCGGCGATCCGAAGGCCACGGTGCCGTACCGCGACAAAGTCGTGTCGCTGGCCGCGCCCTTCACGTCGACGCCGGCCGAGGTCGCGAAGACCGCGTGGCGCTACGGCGGCGTCTCGTACACGACCACGGGGATCGCGCTCCTGACCGAGAACGATCGCCTCTCGCGCCGCACGCGCACGTGGATCATCGAACCGGGCTACGAGCCGCGGAAAGTGTGGGACCGCAAGCAGGACGCGGCGTACGACAATCCGGGATCGCCGGTCAGGCGTCGCGACTCGGGAACGGCGCCCCGGCCACCGGGCGGCGGCGGACGCGGCGATACCAGGGGCGCAATCATCCAGAACGGCGACTACATCTACCTCACGGGCGACGGCGCGACGCCGGAAGGCGATCGCCCGTTCCTCGATCGGCTGAACATCAAGACGCTGAAGACCGAGCGGCTCTTCCGATCCTCGAACGAGTCGCTCGAAGAGTTCGTCGCGCCACTGAACGACGAGATGACGAAATTTCTGACGCGCTACGAAACACAGAAAGAGTCGCCGAACTACTACACGCGCGAGCCGAACTCCGACGCGAAGCGGCGCGTGACGGCGTTCAACGATCCGCAGCCGGAAGTCCGCAGCGTGCTGCGGCAGTTCGTCACTTACAAGAGAAAGGATGGCGTGACGCTCTCTGGCACGCTGTACCTGCCGCCGGGATACAAGGAAGGCACGAAAGTGCCGGTCATCATGTGGGCGTACCCGCGCGAGTTCGGCGACGCCGACACGGCGGGACAAGTCACGGGATCGCCGAACAGCTTCACGACGGTCCGCGGCGGCTCACACCTGTTCCTGCTCTTCTCGGGCTACGCGATCTTCGACAACCCGACGATGCCGATCATCGGGCCGGGCGAGACGGCGAACGACACGTATGTCGAGCAGCTCGTCTCGAGCGCTGAAGCGGCGGTCGATAAGGTCGTCTCGATGGGCGTGACCGATCGCGATCACATCGGGATCGGCGGACACAGCTACGGCGGCTTCATGACGGCGAATCTGCTCGCGCACTCGCGGCTGTTCCGCGCCGGCTTCGCCGAGAGCGGCGCGTACATGCGGACGCTGACGCCGTTCGGCTTCCAGAACGAGCGGCGCACGTTCTGGGAAGTGCCGGATCTCTACGCGAAGATGTCGCCGTTCTGGTACGCGCATCAGATCAAGGATCCGATCCTGCTGATGCACGGCGAGGTCGACGACAACACCGGAACGTTCCCGATCAACTCCGAGCGGCTCTACGAGGCGCTCAAGGGACTCGGCGGAACGGTGCGCTACGTGACGCTTCCGAACGAAGCGCACGGCTACGCCGCGCGCGAGACCCTGCTGCACGTCCTCGCCGAGCGGTTGAACTGGTTCGACAAGTACGTAAAGAACGCGCCACCGCGAACCAGCACGACTGCGGCTCAGTAACGTACTGAAGAACTGAAGTACTGACGGCTAGCCACGAAGACACGAAAACACGAAGAAGAGAGATAGGTGCTCTTTCCTTTCCTCTTCGTGCGCTTCGTGCCTTCGTGGCAACCGTTCGTCCGTCGTTCCACGTACGGCGACTGGTAGTAGCCCGTAACCGCCGATAGATTTGGTGGTTGTGGTTCGCGTCAGCCATCTCACCAAGCGCTACGGACATCTCACCGCGCTGAGCGACGTGTCGTTCTCGATCCGCCCGGGCGAAGTGCTCGGCGTGATCGGGCCGAACGGGTCCGGCAAGACGACGCTGTTCGAGTGTCTCGCGGGCGTGTTGCCGGACGATGGCGGCGCCGTGCTGGACGACGGGCGCGCGCTCGCAACGAACGAGCGGTCCTCCGTTCTGTTCTATTTGCCTGACGCGATCGCGCCGTGGCCGGCACAGCCAGTCCGCTGGGCGCTCGATTACACGGTCGGCTTCTTCGGTGGCCGGCTCGATGCGCTCGACGATGTGATCGCGCGGTTCGATCTCGCCTCGATCCTCGACTCCCCCATCGGCACGCTTTCGAAAGGACAACGCAAGCGCGCGCTGCTGGCGATGAGCCTGTTGACGCCGCAGCCCGTGCTGCTCGCCGACGAACCGTTCGACGGCCTGGATCTGCGTCAGACGCGCGAGGTCGCCGAGGCGCTGCGCGCGCAGGTTGCAGGCGGGCGCACGCTCGTGCTCTCGATTCATCAGATCGTCGACGCCGCGCGCATCTGCGATCGCTTCGTGTTGCTGAGCGGCGGATGCGTCCGCGGCGAAGGCACGCTCGCCGAACTGTCGGCGATGGCGACGGCGCGCGGCGCCGCGCCGCGTGAGCAGAACCTCGAAGAGGTGTTCCTTGCGCTTACATGAAGGGGACGGGTCTCCGACTGTGTTCGCGCGGAGACCCGTCCCCTTTTTCAGACCCGTCCCCTTTGTCTGGCTCCTCGAGAAGGAGTGGCGGGAGCTGCTGTCGTCGCGCGCCTGGTGGGTCATGCTGCTGCTGATCGGCCCGCTCGTCGGCGTCTCGTTCATCGGCGCCGTCCGCACGTATGCGGAGGTGAGCGGCGCCAACGGCGTCGCGACAGGCGCGGGCGAAGCGTTCTCGCCGCTGGTCGGCGTCTGGGCGCCGACCTTCAGCGCGTGCGAGCTGGCCGCGGCGTTTCTGCTGCCGTTCGTCGGCATCCGCCTCGTGTCCGGCGACAAGCAGAGCGGCGCGCTGAAGATCGAGTTGCAGCATTCGATGTCCGCGCTCGCGCGCATTGCGGCGAAGGCGCTCGTGCTGCTCGCCGGCTGGAGCTTCGCGTCGGCCGCGCCGCTGGTCGCCATCGTCCTGTGGAAGGCGTACGGCGGCAGCGCGTACGCGCCGGAGCTCGTCACGATCGCATTCGGCCATCTGCTGAACGCGGGATTGACGATCGCGCTGGCGGCAGCGACGGCATCGCTGACCGATCATCCGTCGACCGCGGCGATCCTCACGCTGAGCGTCACCGTCGGCACGTGGATTCTGAATTTCATCGCCGCCGTACAGGGCGGCGTGTGGGAGCGCGCCGCCGGCTACACGCCGACGGCGATGGTGGCCGAGTTTCAGCACGGCCTCATCCGCCTCGACGTCGTCCTGATCGCGATCGCGCTGATCGTCGCGGGCCTCGCGCTCGCGTCGCTGTGGATGCGTCTGGGCGTGCCGGTCCGCCGCCGGACCTGCGAATCGCTCGCGCTCGCGGCCGGAACGATCGCCGCGATCATCGCGTGCTCGTTCGCGACGCCGAGCTGGGATACGTCGGAGAACCGGATGAACTCGTTCTCCGACGCCGACGAAACCGCGCTGGCCTCGATTCGCGCGCCGCTCCACATCGAGGCGCACCTGGCGCCCGAAGATCCGCGGCGCGTGGACCTCGAGCGCCGCGCGCTGTCGAAGCTGCGTCGCGTGCTGCCGAAGACGCAGGTGCAGTACGTGTCGGCGACGTCGATCGGCTTGTTCGAGCAGAGCGCGCCGCACTACGGCGAGATCTGGTACGACCTCGGCGGCCGCCGTGAGATGAGCCGCCTGACGACGGCCGAGGGCGTGCTCGAGACGATTTACGCGCTGGCGGACGTCAAGCCGCCGGTTGAGAGCGACGAAGAGATCTTTCGCGGGCATCCGCTCGCGGCGCAGCCGAAAGGCGCCGCCGCGGTGTTCTACGGCATCTGGCCGGCGCTGATCGTCGCCGCCGGATTTCTGGTTCGGAGGAGACACGCATGAAGAGATTCGCCGCACTCGCTCTCGCCGCTCTGGCCGTCGCGATCGTGTCCGTGCGCGCGGCCGACATCAAGGTCGATCTGAGCAAGGAGCAGGTCGGCAGGACGCCGACCACGTTCGAGCCGATGGTCGGGACATGGGTCGTCGTCCAGGACGGTCCGGACAAGGCGATCATGGTCGACGGCCGGCCGTGGGTCGCGAGCAAGGACAACCCGACGAAGCTGCTCATCGAGAGCGCGCGGCGGCTCTACGGCACCAGCAACGAAGAGCTGATGGACAACGCGAAGCAGTTCGCGTACTTCCCCGTCGCCGTGCTCAAGAGCGTCGACAACTTCACCAACGGCACGATCAGCCTGAAGTTCAAGACGATCGCCGGCGAGGCCGACCGCGCGTCCGGCATTCTCTTCAACGTGAAGCCGAACGGCGACTGGCTGTCGGTCCGCTACAACGACACGGAGAACAACGTCGCGCTCTGGGAATTCCACAACGGCATCCGGCGCAACGTGCGCTTCAGCGATCGCGCGAAGAAGTTCACGCCCGATCGCGCGACGTGGCACGAGCTGAAGCTGACCGTCGACGGCGCGGATCTCAAGACGTGGCTCGACGGCGAGCTCGCGCTCGAGTACACGCTCGGCGCGCAGCCGGGCCCGGGCCGAGGCGGCGCGGCGCCGAATCCGGATCTGGTTCCCGCGAACAACCCGGTCCTGCGTCCACCCGTCGTGGGGAAAGTCGGACTCTGGGCCAAGACCGATACCACCAGTTATTTCAAAGACTACGTGGTCACCTCAAAGTGACGAACGCGGGCCGCGAAGATCACGAAGAAAGCGCGATGCACGGATCCCGGTCAACGATCACGAAACTCTTCTTTGTGTTCTTTGTGGTCTTCGTGGTTCCCTCCTTCGTGGTTCCTGCGTTCGCGCAGTCGCCGAACACCGCGGCTCTCGTCGTCACCGTCGCCGATCAGACCGGCGCGATGGTCTCCGGCGCGCAGGTCTCGATCGTCAACGCTTCGACGGGCACGACGCGTGAGGGGCTGTCGGGCGCGGACGGCTCACTGACGCTGCCCGCGCTGCCGGTCGGCGGCGCCTACACGATCACCGTCGTGAAACCAGGCTTCACGCCCACGGTGATGACGGACATCGCGCTTCGCGCCGGCGAGACGGCGAGCCTGCACGTGACGCTCGTCGCCAGCGGCGGCATCAGCGAAGTCACCGTCTACGGCACGACGGAAGGCGTCCGCACCGATCCCGAGCTCGGCACGCGGATCGACGCTGAACGGATCGACGAGACGCCGCTGCTCGGCCGAAAGATCTCCTCCGTCCCGCTGCTCAACGCCGCGTTCCGCAACGCGAAGGGCACCGGCGACATCTTCATGAACTCGGTCTACGTCGTCACCGGCGCCGGCGGCCGCCGCGAAGCGGACTTCATCGTCGACGGCGCGAGCGGCGACGAGCCGTGGGGCCGGCAGACGATGTTCTCGACGATTCCGGTCGGGGCGGTGCAGGAGATGAACATCATGTCGCGCGCGTTCTCGGCCGAGTTCGGCTGGACGGCGAGCGCGGGCATCAACATCGTGACGAAGTCCGGATCGAACGACACGCACGGTGAAGCGCTCTTCCTCGGACGGCCGGGCGGCCTGCAGTCGACGACGTTCTCTGCGGATCAACAGTGCCCGGGATCGATCTCGACGTGCGTCGTGCCGGCGGTCAGCGGCAACGCCGTGGTGCTCGTGCCGCCGGACATCCCGGATTCGCTCGCGCAGGGATCGTTCGCGCTCGGCGGCGCGCTCGTGAAAGACCAGACGCACTACTTCGTCGCCGCCGACTACACGCATCAGGATCGGACGGCGGCGGTCACGTCCCCGCTCGTCGCCGCCGGGACGACGGCCGTCGGCAATTACCGTCAGGCGCTGGTCAACGGCCGCCTCGATCACAAGGTCGATCCCGCGAACTCGCTGCTCCTCCGCTTCAATCTCGATCGGTTCTACGACACGAACCCGCAGGACGCGGTCTCGGGCAACGTGCTGCCGAGCGCGGGGCGGCAGTTCACGCGCCATGCGTGGACCGCGCAGATGAATCACACCGCGGTCATTTCGTCGAACATGCTCAACGAGGCGCGATTCGAGTTCCAGAACGCCGATCCGGTGACGGCGTTCGATCCGCTGACGCCGTCGGCGCAGTTCACGCGCGCCGGATCGCTGCCGTTCACGTCCGGCGAGTCGCGCTTCGCGCACGTGTTCAGCCGCGTCGCGCAGTTCTCGGACACGCTGTCGCTGACGAAGGGCAGGCACTACGTGCGCCTGGGCGGCAGCGTCGCGCAGAACACGTCTGGCGGCGACGGGACGGAATTCGGCAGCGCGTTCGTCCTCGGGCAGTACACGCTGAACGCGACGTCGACGAGAACGATCGAGCAGCTGACGCTCGCCGACGTGCAGCGCTACCAGCAGAGCTTCAACTTCGGCGCGGGCACGTACGAGCTCGGCCAGAAGATCTTCAACGTCTTCGCGCAGGACAGCATCCGCGCGCGCGGCGACCTGACGATCGACCTCGGATTGCGTTACGACCGCCAGACGTTCAGCGACGGGACGAACAACGTCGCGCCGCGGATCGGATTCGGATGGAATCCGGCCGGCAATCCGAAGACATCCGTGCGGGGCGGCTACGGGCTCTACTACACGATGCTGCGCGCCAACAACGACGCGAGCTTCGAGCTTTCCGGGCCGCAGGGCATCTTCACGTACGCGGCGACGCCCGGGCAGACCGGATTTCCGTCGTGCCTCACGTGCACGCCCGTCACCTTCGATCAAAATGCGGCAAAGAGCGCGCTGCCGGCGAGAAACATCACGATTCGCCCGGGCATGGCGTCGTTCTACTCGCAGTTCTTCGACGTCTCGAAGCTCGCCGGGTACGGCGGCGCGACGTGGGTGAATCCGAAGAGCCAGGTCGCGTCGATCGGCATCGAGCGCGAGTTCGCGCCGCGGCTGTTCGTCTCCGTCGACTACGTCAAGCAGCACTGGACAGATCTCGATCGCAGCGTCGATGTGAACGCGCCGTCGCTGTTCGCGCGCACGGCGCCCGGTCAGGTGCGCTCGACGATCGCGGCCGACGCGACGCGGCCGATCGTGCCGGTCAACGGCGGCTTCCGTTCGATCAACGTCCTCGAAAACCTCGGCGTCGCCGACTACGACGGCCTGCAGACGATGGTGCGATGGCAGAACGAGCGGAACGTCGTCTCGGTGAGCTACACGCTATCGTCGGCGACGAACACGACGGAGCCGAACGGCAACGGCGCGGCGCAGCAGGACTTCAATCAGCTCGGCGAGGAAGAGCGCGGGCCCAGCCTGCTCGATCAGCGCCATCGCGCGGTGATCTTCCTGAGCCGGCGGCTGCCGTACGACGTGACGATCGGCACCGTGACGTCGCTGGCGTCGGCGAAGCCGTTCAATCCCACGACGGGCGTGGACAACAACGGCGACGGCAACAACAACGACCGCCCGATCATCAACGGCGTCGCGGCGGGCCGCTACTCGTTCCGTGGCACGCCGCTCTACGACGCGGCGCTGTTCGCCGAATACAAGCTCGGCCTGACGGAGGGCCGGGCGGTCACGCTGCGCGCGGAAGGATTCAACGTCTTCAATCGCGCGAACATTCTGGCGCGCAACGGCACCTACGGCGACACGGCGACGCCGCTCGCGACATTCGGTCAGGCGACGCCGGGACTCGCCGCAACGGATCCGGGGCGGATGGTGCAGGTGCAAGTGCGCTTCGCGTTCTAGAGAGATGTCCGGCGGCTGGTGGCTGGTGGCCGGTGGCCGGTGAACAGCTACACTATTCGAATTGATTAACGACTTCGAACTCCCAACCGCGATCGACGTCTCGTCGGTCGTCGGCCTGATCGCGATCGGACTTTTCACGACGCAGATTCTGCTGGGCCTGCTGCTCTCGGTCGGCTACAACCCGATCCGGAAGTGGCCGCGCCGCCGCGTCAAGCTCTTCACGTTCCACAACTGGCTCGGGTACATCGGCCTCGCCACGGCACTCACGCATCCGCTGATCCTGTTGTTCTCGGCGACGGCGGGCTTCCATCTCTTGGACATCTTTGTCCCGATCTGGTCGCCCATGCAGCCGTTCGAGAACACGCTCGGCGCGATCGCGCTGTATCTGGTGACGTTCGTCGTCGTGACGTCGTACCTCCGTCGTCTCTACGCCCATCACACGTGGAGGCTGCTGCACTACTCGGCGTACGCCGCGGCCGCGGTGTTCTTCCTCCACGGCGTACTGGCGGATCCGCTGCTGAAGAACCAGCCGGTGGACTGGATTGACGCGGAGAAGGTGTACGTCGAGGGATGCGCGGTCGCCGTGATGGGCGCGACGGCGATGAGAGTGAACGTCAAACTGAGAAGTGAAAAGAGAAAACTGAAAAGGGTCTGACGGCGTCTTGCTTTTCTGTTTTCACTTTTGAGTTTGGACTTTGTCAGGCAGCACCACGCTCACCGTCATTCCCACACCCACACAGACCACTGCGCCGATCAGGTTGTACCAGAGGTACGTGATCCACGGCAGCTCCCAGGCCACGGTCACGACCGTCACCATTCCCGCCGCCAATCCGCACAGCGCGCCGAGCGCGTTCGCGCGCCTCGTCAGGATTGCGAGAATGAAGACGCCGAGCAGCGATCCGTACACCCAGGATCCGTAGCGGTTCACGACTTCGATCAGCGAACCCTGGTTGGCCGCGAACGTCGCGACGACGCACGCGAAGAGTCCCCAGAAGATCGTGGCGAGCTTCGACGCCAGGATGTAGTGCGTCTCGGATCCGGCCTTGACGAAATGGCGTCGGTAGAAATCGATCACCGACGCCGTCGCGAGCGCGTTCAGCTCGCCGCCGCTCGCGGACATCGCCGCCGCGAAGATCGCCGCGATCATCAGGCCCACCAGGCCCATCGGCATGCGCGTGAGGATGAACGTGGGGAACACGTAATTGACGTCGTTGTAGCTCGCGTCGCCGGTCGCCTGCTGGACGACGTCCGTCGCCTTCGCGCGGATGCCCTTCACGCGCGCGTCGCTCGAGAGAAACGCCTCGCGATCGCCACGCGACGCGGCGTCGCGCCTTGCGGCGATCGCGCCGTCGAAGTCGTGCTCGAGCGCCGTGTACTCGCCCGCCCGCGCGCTCGCCGCGACCGTCGCGTCGTACGCGCGGTTGAAGAGCATCGGCGGCGTCTCGAACAGATAGAAGACGAACACCAGCACGCCGGTCGTGAGGATGAGGAGCTGCAGTGGAATCTTGACGAACGCGCTCATCAGCAGCGACTGTCTCGCCTCGTCGATCGATTTGGCCGTCAGATAGCGCTGCACCTGACTTTGATCGCAGCCGAAGTACGACAGCATCAGGAAGAGTCCGCCGAGCATGCCAGACCAGAACGTGTAGGTTTCGCGCAGGTTGAACGTGAAGTCGATCGCCTGCAGGCGTCCGGTCGCGCCCGCCAGGTGCAGCGCCTGGCTGAAGCCGACGTTGTGCAGGATGCCGTAGAGAAGGATGGCGACCGCCGTCGACATGCCGAACACCACGACGAACATCTGCTTCACGTCGGTCCAGGCGATGGCCTGCACGCCGCCGATCGTCGTGTAGATGATCATCGGCACGCAGATCGCCAGCACCGTGACGGGCATCGTCCAGCCGAGAATCTTCGACATCACGACGGCCGGCGCGGCGAGCGTCACGCCGAGCGACGCCGCGCGCGCGAGCAGAAACAGAAACGCCGCAAACGATCGCACCCGCACGTCGAACCGGCGCTCGAGGTACTCGTAGGCCGTGTAGACGCGCGCGCGCGTGAAGAACGGCACGACGGTCAGCGACAGGATGATCATCGCCAGCGGGAGGCCGAAGTAGAACTGCACGAAGCGCAGCCCCGTGAGATACGCCTGCCCCGTGGTGCCGACGATCGTGACGGCGCTCATCTGCGTCGCCATCACCGAGAGACCCACGGCCCACCACGGCAACGACCGGTTCGCGAGCAGGTAGCCGTCCACCTTGTCGGTGCCCTTCGACCGGCGCAGGCCGTCGACGATGACCCAGCCGATGTAGGCGACGACGACGAGCCAGTCGATGAGATGCACGACTAGTGGCTGGTGGCTGGTGGCTGGTGGCCGGCGATCACGAGAACATCCGGCCGAAGATCCACAAGAGTACGAGGATGGCGACCTGAAGGACGATGACCTTCACGTACCGGCCCGTCATCGGCGTGTCGCGCTCGTCGTTCACAGCGCCGCGCTCCGCGCCACGAGCTTCTTCTCCGCGTCGGTCAGCGCGTCGGTCGTGCCCGTCCACCACGCCTCGTCTTCATCGAGCTGACGTCTGGCGACGCCGGCCGCGCGCGCGGTTTCCGGCTGCGCGGGGCCGCCGAGCGTGCGCCTCACTTCGACAAAATGACGGGCGCTCATGATCGCCGCCAGCGCCTGGTCCGTGTATTCGAGCGGCGTGCCGATCACATCGCGAGAGACGTCGGCGAGCAGCAGGCCGAGCGAGCGCTTCGCATCGGCCTCGCGCGCGGCCATCAGCCGGCTCGCGATGGCGTGCGCCGCGCCGAACGGCAGGCCGTTCTCGCGCACCAGCGTATCCGCCAGCTCGGTGAGCGTCGTCCAGCCGTCCGCCGCTCGGGCTTCGAGGCGGACCGCGTCGAACTCGGCGGTCTTCATCGCCGCGCCGACGAGCTTCACGGCGCGCGACGCGTCGCGGAACATCGCGAATACGAGCGGCTGCAGATCGTCCTCCGTGTCCACGATGTCGCCGAACGGCGTGTTGTGGACGCACGTGACGATCGCCTGCGCCTGGCCGAGCGCCTTGCTGCCGATCGCGCGCGCGTGCTCGATCGCGACCGGATTCCGCTTCTGCGGCATGATGCTGCTGCACTGCACGAAGCCGTCGCCGAGGCGGACGTAGCTGAATTCGGCGCTGCTCCACAGCAGCAGGTCCTGCACGAAGCGGCCGTGGCCGACCAGAAGAACGGCGGCGGCCGAGACGCTCTCGAGCAGGTAGTCTACGGTCGCGATGCTGCCGTAGGTGTTGACGGTCGGTCCGCCGAAGCCGAGCAGATCGGACGTCAGCTGCCGGTCGATCGGAAATCCAGTCCCCGTGATTGCGCACGCGCCGAGCGGATTCTTGTTCGTGCGCTCGTACGCGCCGCGCAATCGCGCGGCGTCCCGCTCCAGCTGCTCGACGACCGCCAGCATGTAGTGCGCGACCGTCGTCGGCTGCGCGCGCTGCGTGTGCGTGTGGACGGCGAAGATCGTGTCGCCGTGGCGATCCGCAATTTCCAGCAACGCCCGGCGCAGCTCGAAGCTCGCCGCCATCAGGCCGAGGATGAACTCGCGCTGGCGCATCCGGTACATCGTCATGTCGATGTCGTTGCGCGACCGCGCGGTGTGCAGCCGGCCGGCGATCTCCTCGCCGCATGCGTTCGTGATCAGGCGCTGGACGTAGAAGAAAAGGTCCTCGCACGTGCCGTCGTATTTCGCCGCGCGCACTTCCTCCTGCGACACAGTGTCCAGCGCGTCGCGCAGCACGCGGGCGTCCGCGGCCGACACGATCCCCTGCGACGCGAGCATCACGAGATGCGCGTAGTTAATCGCCATCAGCGGCGAGAGCAGCAGCTCTTTGGCGTCTTCGAAGTTTTCGTTGAGAACGTAGGTGACGTACTCAGGTGCGAACCGCATGTGTAACGGAAGTATATCGGTTTCAGTCGGCGAGGCGGACCTGGACGGCATCGCCGACGACCCTGGCCTCGTGCTTCGTCACGCCGACGACGGGATCCTGGACGAGGACGCCGGTCCGCACGTCGTACTGCCAGCCGTGCCACGGGCACGTGACGATGCAGCTCTT
>JAIQFX010000037.1 GCA_020073005.1 Terriglobia bacterium
GCGCTGCAGCACCTGATCCATCACGACGATGACAATCACGACGAGCCCGACGATGAGCCGATCGTAGAACGTCGCGCCGGGGATCTGCGGCAGCGCGTTGCGCAGGACGCCGAAAATCAGCGCGCCCAGCACGGCGCCGACGACCGATCCGCGGCCGCCCGACAGGCTCGCGCCGCCGACGACCGCCGACGCGATGATATCGAGCTCGTACCCCATCGCAAGATCGGCTTTGCCCTGCCCCTGGACGACGGTCAGCGCGATGCCGGACAGGCCGGCGAGCGCCGCCGCGATGAGATACACCGACGCCTGCACGACACCGACCGACACGCCGGAGAACATCGCGGCCGTCTGGTTGCCGCCGATCGCGAAGACCGCGCGTCCCCACTGAAAGCGCGTCATCAGGATCTGAAAGACGAGCGCCAGCGCGACCATCAGGATCGGCGACGTCCAGTCGAGCGGAAGCCCGATGAAGCGCCACCCGGCCGGCAGCGCGCCCGACACGTCGAAGTAACGACCCTCGGTGACGATGAACGCCACGCCGCGCGCGATCCCCATCACGCCGAGCGTCGCGATGAACGGCGGCAGGCGGACGCCGACCACCAGTGCCGCGCTGATCGCCCCGCAGGCGATCGCGGCCGCGAATCCGGCGCCCGCGCTCGCCGCGAGACTCCAGTGCCCGTCGACGAACAGTCCACCCGCGACGACGCCCGACAGCGCGATCACCGCGCCGGGCGCGAGATCGATCCCGCCCGAAATGATCACGATCGCCGCGCCGACCGCCGCGATGCCGTAGATCGACGAGTACTTCAGGACGAGCAGCGCGTTGGCGGCATTGAAAAATGGGTGCGATCGGCCGCCCTCCGGCCACAGGTACCACGTGAAGAAGACGATCTCGAGCGTCAGGATCGCGACCGTGCTCAGCTCGCGCAGCTCGCCGAATCTCCTCACGCCGCTTCTCCATCTTCACCGGGCGCGGTGGCGGCGAGCCGCATCACGTCTTGTTCGGTGACCTCGCGATCGCCCGCGACAATCTCGCCGCGCAGCCGGCCCTCGCGCATCACGAGAATGCGATCGGCCAGCGACAGCACTTCCGGCAGGTCGCTCGAGACGAGCAGGCACGCGGTCCCCCGCGACGCCAGATCGCGCACGATGCCGTGAATGTCGAACTTCGCGGCGACGTCGACGCCTTTCGTCGGCTCGTCGAGCAGCAGCACGCGCGGCTGGAGCGCGAGCCATTTGGCAAGGACGACCTTCTGCTGATTTCCGCCGCTGAGGGCATCGGGACCGACGTCGATCGACGGCGTCTGAATCCGCCAGTCGCGGACGAGCGCGTCGCACGCGGCACGCTCCGCGCGGCGAATGAGCCACGCGCCTTTCGCATCCGCCGACGGCAGCGCAAGGTTGTGGCGCAGATTCAGGTTGAAGAAGAGCCCCTGGCGCTGACGATCTTCCGGCACGAGCATGACGCCGGCGCGCGCGGCCGCGCGAGGCGACGTGAATCGCGCAGGCCGGCCATCGACCGCGATCGATCCGCGGTCGGCGCGTGCGGCGCCGACGATCGTTTCCACGAGCTCGGTCCGGCCCGAGCCGATCAGACCGAACAGGCCGGCGATTTCCCCGGGCGCGAGTGACAACGACACGTCCTCGAAGTACGGCCGGCGCGTGACGCCGCGCACCTCGAGGCGGGGACCGGGAGGATCGTGGCGTCCGGCTTCAGCCGGACCAGGTCGATCGGCGCCGCGCCGGACGCCGCGCGTCCTCGGGGGAATCACGCGCCCCACCATCGCCTGGACGACCGCGTCCTGCGTCGCGGCGTGACCGTCATACGTGTCGACCACGCGCCCGTCGCGCAGGACGGTGATGCGATCGCAGAGGCGGAACACGTCCGCGAGGCGATGCGAGACGTAGACGATCGTCACGCCGGCGCGCTTCAGATCGTCGAGGACGCGAAACACGTGATCCGTCTCCGCCGCCGTCAGAGACGTCGTCGGCTCGTCGAGCGCGAGCGTCCGGCAGTCGAACGCGAGCGCGCGCGCCACCTGCAGGAGCTGGCGGTACGCGATCGGCAGCGTGTCGACCATGGCGTCCGGCGACACGGGAACCTGCAGCCGCGCCAGCAGCTCGCGCGCGCGGGCGCGCATCGCCGATTCACGGAGCCATCCGAAACGGCCCGTCAGCTCGCGGCCGGCGAAGATGTTCGCGGTCACCGAGAGATTCGGAAACGCGAGCATCTCCTGGGGCACGAGGCCGATCCCGCGCGCGAGCGCGTCGCGGGTGCTCGTCAGCGCGACCGGCGATCCTCCGACGCGCAGCTCGCCGCGGTCGGGATGCAGATCGCCCGCGAGGATCTTCAGCAGCGTCGACTTGCCGGCACCGTTCTCGCCGACGATCGCGTGGGCCGCGCCATCGGCGATCGAAAACGTGACGTCGCGCAGCGCGGTGACCGCGCCGAACGATTTGTCGATGTGGGCGAAGTCGATCGTCGGCACGTTCTGCTCATGGTCCGCCTGAAGGCGGACCCCTATCCTCCAAACCGATTCGCCGGGCGTCCCTGGACGCCGGGCCGGCAGCGGAACACGCCGCCCGCGTGCTGTTGCCGCGCGCGCTCCTCGGGTCCCAGCGCGGTCGCGGCCGTCGTGATGTAGAGATCGCGGAGATCGCGGCCGCCGAACGCGCACGACGTCGGGTGTGTGACCGGCACGCGGATCTCGCGGTCGAGCGTTCCGTCCGGCGTGTAGCGACGCACCGCGCTGCCGCCCCAGAACGCGACCCAGATCCCGCCATCGGCGTCGAGCGTCATGCCGTCGGGTGATCCGTAGTCGGCGGGCACGCGCACGAGCGACCGCCGATTCGAGATCGCGCCGCTCGCGGGATCGAAATCGAAGACGTCGATCGACTTCGTCGGCGTGTCGATGTAGTACATGCGCCGGCCATCGCCGGTCCAGTCGAGACCGTTCGAGATGCTCACGTCGCGCAGCATCGTGTGGACACGGCCGCCGGGATCGAGCCGGTACAGCGCGCCGGCGCCGCGTCGATGGTCGAGCGCCATCGTGCCGGCCCAGAAACGGCCGGCCGCATCGCACTTGCCGTCGTTCATACGCCGATCGGGATGATCGGCTTCGACCTCGGCGATCATCCGCACGCGGCCGGTGTCGAGATCGAGCCGGGCGAAGCCGTTCCGCACGGCCATCACCAGGTCGCCCGCGGCAGCGAGCGCGACCGCGCTCACCATCGAGCCCGCGTCGTACGTGCGCGACACGTGCGTTTCCGAGTGGAATCGATGGACGCGGTTGCGCTCGATGTCGACGAAGTAAAGGCACGCCGCATCAGGATCCCAGACGGGACCCTCGCCGAGCTCGGCCTTCGCATCGAACGCCAGCTCGACGTCGTCACTTGTCACTCTTCCGCCTTCGCACTCTTGCCTTCTGACTTCCGCCTTCTTCCTTCTGACTTCTTCCTTCCCTTCGCTCCCACCCGTGCTCGAACAACGTGATGCGTCCGCCGGTCCGCGGATGTTTCGCGCATGCGTCGTGATTGAGCCGCACGCCGAGGCCCGGCCGCTCCGGCGCCGCGAAGCAGCCGTCCACGCGATCGACCGTCGGCGGCGCGTCGACCAGTTCCTGCACCCACGGATCGGCGAAGTCGTTGAAGTGCTCGAGGATCTTGTAGTTCGGCGTCGCGACGGCGAAGTGCACGTTCGCCATCGTGCCGACCGGACCGCAGACGTTGTGCGGCGCGAGCAACAGCGAGTACGCGTCGGCCCAGCCCGCGAGCCGCTTCATGGCGAGGAAACCGCCGAAGTGCGTGAGGTCGACCTGCACGACGTCGACGAGGCTCTGCTCGATGAACGGCCGGATATCTTCCATCGTGTGCGCGCGTTCGCCCGTCGCGATCGGCAGGCGCGTCGCCGCCCTCACGCGCGCGGTCGCCTGGGGATTTTCCGGCGCCACGGGCTCTTCGATCCACGCGGGATCGAACGGCTCGAGCCGCGCGGCGACCTTGATGGCCGTCGCCGGCGTGAAGCGTCCGTGCATCTCGACGAGAATCTGGACGTCGGGACCGACGGCCTCGCGCACCGCCGCGACGATCGCGACCGCCTGTCGCAGATCGGCGGCGGCGATCTCCGCGCTCGCCGCTCCGAACGGATCGAGCTTGAGCGCGCGATAGCCGCGGTCCACGACCGCGCGCGCGAGCGACGCGATCGATTTCGGATCGCGGTCGGATTGATACCAGCCGTTCGCGTACGCCGGCACGCGATCGCGGAAGCGTCCGCCCAGCAGCTTCCAGATCGGCACGCCGAGCGACTGCCCCATCAGATCCCAGCTCGCGACGTCGAACGCCGCAAGCGCCGACTGCGTGATCTCCTCAGGCCGGCCGTACTCGGCCCGGAGCACGTTCCACGAGAGGCGCTCCACGTCGAACGGATCGGTATCGATGACGTGGCGCGGCGCCAGCTCGTCGATGCACGCGAGGAGCGTGCTCGTCTTGTTGACCATCCGCACTTCGGAGACGCCGGTGCGCCCGTCGTCTGTCACGAGCTCGAGAAACACGAGCTCGCGCCATGGTGTACCGACGACAGTGGTGCGCGCTCCAACGATGTTCATGACGCGTACATGATGCTGAGCCCGCCGTCGGCGGCGAGCGACGCGCCGGTGATCGCCGACGCTTCATCGGACGCGACGAACGCGATCAGATTCGCGATCTCGGCCGGCGTGGCGATCCGCCCGAGCGGATGCAGCGCGAGCGTGCGGCGCTCCGCTTCGACGGGATCGGGTTGCGTTCGCAGCCACTCTTCGACGAGCCGCGTGCGCGTGTAGCCCGGCAGCACGGCGTTCACGCGAATGCCGAGCGGCGCGTACTCGAGCGCGAGGCTGCGCGTCAGCCCGACGAGTCCGGACTTCGCCGACGCGTACGGAAACATGCCGGCGATCGTCATCGTCGCGTGAATCGACGCGATGTTCACGATCGATCCGCGGCGCGCGCGCTTCATCGCCGGCAGCGCGTGCTTGGCGCACAGCCACGCGCCTTTCAGATCGACGGCGAACACGCGATCCCACTGCGCCTCGGTCATCTCGGTCGCGTCGAAATAGGCGTTCACACCGGCGTTGTTCACGAGGACGTCGATCGTCTGGTGACGGCTCAGCACGTCCTCCATCGCGGCGCGCACGTCGGCCTCGGACGTGATGTCGGCGCGGCGAAACTCCGCGCGCACGCCGGCCGCCGCGAGCTGCGCGGCGGCCTCGCGTCCCGCCGCGTCGTCGAGATCGACGAACGTCACCAGCGCGCCTTCGGCCGCGAACTTCTCGACGGTGGCGCGCCCGATGCCGCGCGCGCCGCCCGTGACGAGGGCAACTTTTCCGGGAAGGCGAAGCATGCGGGGGTAATACTATACGGCGCGATGCGGTGTCCACACCTCAACTCGTGCGCGCTCGCCCTCGCGTCCGTCGCGGCCCTCGCCGCCGGGTGCGGCTCCCCGCCCGCGCGCGTGGAGACGACGAAAGCGGCGATGAGCCGCGCGCCGTTCGGCCGCATGCCTGACGGCACGGCCGTCGAAATCTTTACGCTCACGAGCGGCGCGGGCATGGAAGTGCGGACGATGCCGTACGGCGCGGCGCTCGTGTCCATCCGCGTGCCTGACCGCAACGGCAAAGCAGACGATGTCGTGCTGGGCTTCGACGCGCTGGACGAGTACGTCACGAAGAACCGCTTCTTCGGCGTCGTCGTCGGCCGTTACGGCAACCGGATCGCGAAAGGACGCTTCACGCTCGACGGCAAGACGTACACGCTCGCGACCAACAACGGCGTCAACCATCTGCACGGCGGCGTCAAGGGCTTCGACAAGGTCGTCTGGACTGCTGAGCCGTTCGAGCGCGACGGCGACGTCGGCGTCGTCTACAGCCACGCAAGTCCGGACGGCGACGAAGGGTACCCGGGCGCGCTGAGCATGCGGGTGACGTACACGCTCTCGCCGTCGAACGCGCTGACCGTCGACTACGACGCCACGACCGACAAGCCGACGCCGATCAACCTGACGCAGCACAGCTACTTCAATCTCGCGGGCGAGGGCGGCGGCGACATCCTCGACCATCAACTCACGATCGACGCCGATCGTTTCACGCCGGTCGACGACTCGCTGATTCCAACGGGCGAGCTCGCGCGGGTCGCCGGCACCCCGTTCGACTTCCGCCAGCCGACAGCGATCGGCGCGCGCATCGGCGCGGATCATCCGCAGCTGAAGGCCGGAAACGGGTACGACCACAACTTCGTGTTGAACAAGACGTCAGCCGGGTCCGAAGGACCCGCCCTGCATCCGGAGCACGCCGCGCGCGTTGTGGATCCGAAGAGCGGCCGCACGCTCGACGTCTCGACGACGCAGCCGGGCGTGCAGTTCTACTCCGGCAATTTCCTGGACGGATCGGTGACGGGGAAATCGGGACACGCCTACGCGCGTCGATCGGGACTGTGCCTCGAAACCCAGCACTTTCCCGATTCGCCGAACCATCCTGATTTTCCGTCGACGATTCTGCGGCCGGGCGAACGGTATCAGTCGAGGACCGTGTTCGCGTTTGGAGTGACGAAGTAGTGGCCACGGATCCGGCGTCGCCGGTTCCCGCGGCGGACACGACGAAGCCGCCTGCGCGGGAGCGGCCGTCGATCGTCAATCGCATGATCCGGCTCAGCGACATCCTCGGAGCGCTGCGCACCATCCTCACCAGCGTGGCGGTGTTCGCCGCGTTGACGGCCGTTGTCGGCCTCGGCATCCGTGAAACGCTGCAGAACGCGACGGTGATCGATCCGATCGAGCTTCCGAAGGATCTCGTCGACGTCGGCTACTCCCCGCAGGTCTTCGCCGCGCGGCTCGGCGACGAGCGGCAAGCCATCTACAAGCAGTCGAAAACGCGCGCGGAGTCCGAGAAGAACAGCGCGGACCCCGATCGGATCGTGAATGAGGGGACGCAGGCCAATCTCGACATCCCGGGCACGGGTCTCTCCGTCAAGTCCGTGATCCGCTTCGGGCGTCAGGTGCTGGGCCTGCCGGAAACGCACATCGGCGGCGACGCCACGCACGAGGGCCAGGATCTGGTGCTGGTGTTGCGGAGCGCCGGCGGAAACTCGAGCGCGCCGGTGCGCGTGCGCGCGTCCGACGTCAACGATCTGCTGCGGCTCGGCGCGCGGGAAGTCGTCAAGATGATCGAGCCGTACATCCTGGCCGCGTACACCTACGAGCAGGAAGTGGACGACGGCGACTTCACGACGACGCTCGAGTTGATTCAGTACTGTCTCGACCACCCGCCGGCGTCCGACGATCGGCGCGCGTACGATCTCTGGGGGCAGGTGCTGGCGAAGCAGGGCGACACGGACGGCGCGATCGCCAAGTATCAGAAGGCGCTCTCGCTCGAGCCGAAGGATGCCTTCGCCCACAACGAATGGGGCACGATTCTCGTCGACAACGGCGACGGCGCAGGAGCGGTCGAACACTACCGGCGGGCGCTCGAGATCTCGCCGCGGGATCGCGGCATTCTCGCGAGCAACATGTGCAACGCGCTGAACGTCGCGCAACGGTACGACGAGGCGCTGGTCCAGTGCCTCGAGGCGACGAGCGCCGATCCGAAGTACGCGCCCGCGCACCACAACATGGGCCTGACGTACGAGCATCTCAAGCGGTACGACCAGGCCATCGAAGAGTACAAGACAGCGCGAACCCTCGCGCCCAAGCTGGCCGAGCCGTGTCAGGGCTGGTCGAACGTGCTGACCGCGCAGCACAAGGACGCGAAGACGGACGCCGCGTTCAAGTCGTTGTGCGGGACGTGAATCACCGCGGGCCGGGCGGCAGATGCTCGAGGCCCTGATAGTGGACGTTGTCGTCGCCGGATCCATGGACGACGAGCAGCGTGCCCTTCAGTCCATCGGCGAAAGTGATCGGCGATCCGATCCACGGCCGGCGGCGTGTCGGCGCGCGAGTACGTGTGAAACGCCCAGCGGCCGTCGCCCGGAGATCTGATAGCCGTGCGTCCCGCGCTGCCCCGCCGGCGTGACGCGCTCGATCGATCCGGTGCCGTCCAGCTTCACGCGATACAGAAAGCGCTCGATGGCCGAGCCGGGCGACGCGATGAAGTACGCCCAGCCGCCCTTCACGTCGATCGACAGCACGTCGACGACGTCGCCGTCGAACTTCGTCAGCAGGCGCGCGCCGGAGCCGTCGAGGGCAACCTCATATAGATGCAGCCAGCCGTCCTGCTCGCTGGCCCATGTCACCGCCTTCCCGCCGTCGAGCTCCTCTTCGTTCACCCAGTCCGACGTCCCGTTGACGATCGTGTCGGAGCCGTCGCTCGTCAGCCGGCGGATGCTCCCCGACGCAAGCTCTTCCAGGTAAATGTCGCGATCGCGGACGTACGCGACGCGCGATCCGTCCGGCGAGACCGTCGCGAACATCAACGACGACTCGGGCGCGCTGCCGCCGATCTTGCGGAGCGTGCGCGCCTCGCGGTCCAGCAGCCAGTAGTCGCCGCGCGTGTTCTGGCGCCAGACGCGCTTCGTGTTGGTGAAGATGAGCGCGCGCTTCCGATCCGGCGACCATTGATAGTTCGCCACCGCGAGCGGCGTCGTCGCGCCCTCCGGCGTCAGGAGGGCCGCATTCGCGAGCACTTCGCGCGCGCCGGACGCCGCGTCGTACGCGACGAGCACGCGCGTTCCGTTCACGCGCTCGACGACGCCGTACGACCCGTCGCCGAACCAGACCGCCGGCCCGAACGTGGCGGCGTTGTACTCATTCGATTGGAAGATGCGCCGCAGCTCCTGATCGAGCGCCGCCGGCAGCTGCGCCTGCAGCGCGACGGTGAAAGGCTCGCGCTACGGCTTCCCGGCGGGCACCGCTTTCAGGAACTCGGCATACGGCGCGACGGCGCCGTGAATCGGCACGATGCGATCGATCTTCAGGTCGTGCTTCTTGATGTTCTCGAGCAGGTTGGCGGCATACGGGTTCACCGCGGAGCCCGGACTGAACACGTCCGCCTCGACGAGCAGCCGCTCTTTCGGGAAGTACGCCATCAGCAGCGTGTCGGCGTGAGCACTGCCGGCGATGCGGTAGAGATTGACCGTCATCGCCGCGTCCTTGAGCGCCATCTCGTCGTCGACGGTCTCGATCTTCAGCGGCTTCGGATTCTTCGCGAGCGCGTCCGGCACGATCGAGTGCGACCGCGAGATCGCATCCTGATAGAAGGCGGCGTTCGCCTTCTGCGTGATGACCGTCAGGCCTTCCGAGACGGCCGCGCGGATGCCGCCCGAATGATCGAAGTGATGATGCGTGTTGACAACGGTGGTCAGCGGCTTGTCCGGCCGCAGCTCGCGCGCTTTCGCGATGACGGCGAGCGCGCGCGTGTCGTTCTGCGGCGTTTCGATCAGCGTCAGATGGTCCGCGAATTCCACGAGCACGCTGTGATGCGACTGGCCCGCGAGAAACCAGACACCCTTCGCGACCTCCTGCGCCGTCACGACCGCGGGCGGCGGACCGGTAATCGGCGGGGCTGACATCGCGGCAGCCGGCGCCGCGAGATCGCCCGCGTCGCCGTCGACGGTCTGCTTCGACACCTTGATGTCGACCGTCGTCCACTTGTCGGTCTTCGTCGTCAGGTGCGCCGGCAGCTTCAGCCCGTTGACGTCCTGGTAATCGGCAAAGCTCGTTTCGATCGCGACGTCGCCGAGGTTGATGTTGTCCGCCATCGACACGACGCGCGTCGGCAGCTTGGTGGCGATGTCGATCGCGAGCGTGAACTTCAGGCCGTTGGCCAGCGCGGCGTCGACGATGCGCTCCTTGTCGTGCGTCCGGGGGTTGGACAGGATGGTCGCCGCGTCGAGCGCGGCACGGACGATCGTGAGCGGATGGTGATAGAGATCCGCGCGTCGATCGTTCGCGGCGGCGTTCGCGACGCGCGTCGCGGTACCGTTCGGCGCGATGTTGTAGCCGACGCTTCCGTCGATGCCGAGCACCTGCTTCTGCGGCTGCTGGCCCTGGAAGTACGTGAAGTTCGGCGTGCGCGTCTGCTCGATCCGCATGCGGCCGCCGGCGACGTCAATCGCGCGCTTGTAGTCGGTGAGGATGAACGCCTGCCCCGTCGCGTCAGGCGTCATGTCCTGGCCCAGGTTGCCGTCGAGCCCGGCGCCGTCGATGACGATCGTCTTGATGGCCTGCACGCGCGCGCGGCCGCCGAGCGCGTCGGCCGCGTCGTTGACGATCTGTTGCTCGGGCGGCGCCTGCGCGCACGCGCTGAGCGTAACGATCGCCAGCGGGGCCAGCAGCGCGAGAATGAGGCGGGACATGTGTGGCTCCTGATGCATGACGCGCGCAGCATAGCACCACGTGGACGGGTCTCATCCCGGTCTGACTCGGTCCGCCTGAAGGCGGACACCACGAATCCGCCCGTGGCGTCCGGCTTTAGCCGGACCCTACCGATCGGGCCTGATCGCCGAGAGACCAGCGGTACTCGTCGTCCGATTGAACGCCGGCACGTCCTGATCCATCACGCGGCTGAATTCCGCCCGCGCGGCCGCGAGATCCCGATCGATCCCTTCGAGCACTTCGAGCGACGCGTCGGTCGGACGATAATCGGCACCGCCCGCGACGTCGCCGGCGCCGCTGCCGACGACGCCGTTCAGCCAGACGAGATTCATGTAGATCTTGTAGGCCTCGACATACCACTTGTCGTCGCTGTGCAGATCAGTTCGTGACAGCAGCCGCAACTCGACCGCGAGCAGCTTCGCGTCCAGATCGTTCAGCGCCTTCTCCGCTGCCGCCTGGCCCTTGTGGCTCTTGAGCTGATCCTCGATCTGCTTTCGCGCGATCTCGATGCGATTGATCATGTCGGCCGTCGCCGTCATGCGATCGCGGATGCGGATCTGCGCCGCGGTCGAGATCCCGAGGTCGGCGTCCGACGATGGAATCGCCGGATCCTTGAGCAGCTCGATCGGCTGCGTGTACGAGCGGCCGTTCACCGTCAGTCGCGCCGTGTATTTGCCCGGCGCCGCGATCGGCGCCGCGAACGCCGCCTGCTCGATGCCCCAGTGCACGATCGGCCGCGTCTCACGCCCTTTGAAGCGCGGCTCTTCCCAGATGTGCGGATTGTCGGGCGGCGTCGTCCGCAGCTCGACCGCTTTCGGCGGGTCGTAGCGCAGATCCCACGCGGCGCGGTTGAGCCCGGCGCGCGCGGTGAACTGCATCGAGCGAATCGCCGAGCCGCCGGCGTCGAGGATCTCCAGCTTCACCGGATCGGCCGGCGCGGCCCTCAGCGAGTACAGGAGATCGACGGTCCCGCTGCGCGCCTGGCGGAAACCTGGTCGCGGCGCGTACAAGAACGCGTCGGCCGTCGTCGTCACCTGATCGCTCTGCTCGAGCCGCGTGATGTCGTTCAGGATGAACAGCCCGCGGCCGTACGTCGAGATGACGACGTCGTGCGCCAGCTTCGGCACGACGATCCACGTGACCGGCGCCGCCGGCAGGCCGTCCCTGAACTGCGTCCAGTGCCCGCCATCGTCCAGCGAGTAGAAGAAGCCGTGACCGGTGCCGGCGAACAGCATGCCGCGGCGATTCGGGTTCTCCGCGATCGACAACGCGTAAGAGAGTGGATGCTTCGACGGCAGGCCGTCGCTGATCTTTCTCCACGTCTGCCCGAAGTCCGTCGTCTTGTAGATGAACGGATCGCGGTTGTCGACGAGGTGAAAGTCGATCGTGACGTACGCCGTGCCCGCATCGAAGTGCGACGGCTCGATCTTTCTCACCGTTCCCCACGCGGGAAGACCGGGGATGTTCTTCGTCACGTCGTTCCAGCGGCCGCCGCCGTCGCGCGTGTTCCACACCTTGCCGTCGTTGGTGCCGGCCCAGATCAGGCCGCGCTGGATTTCAGACGGCGCGATCGCGAACACCAGCTCGCCGTAGAACTGCCCGAGGTTGTCGCCGATGATCCCGCCCGACGACACGATGCGCGAGGCGTCCTGCGTCGAGAGATCGGGGCTGATCACCTTCCAGCTCTGGCCGCCGTCAGACGTGCTGAAGATCACCTGGCAGCCGAAGTACACCGTGTTGTGATCGAACGGATCGATCGCGAGCGGCGGCGTCCAGTGACAGCGGTACTTGACGTCGGTCGGCGCCGAATCGAGCGTGTGCATCGTCGGGCTCACCGAACGCGCGCGCTTCGTGCGCGCGTCGTAGCGCGTGACCTCGGCGCCGTAGCAGCTCGCCCAGACGATATCCGGATTGGTGAGGTCCGGCAGCGTGAAGCCCGACTCGCATCCGCCGAGATTCGGCTGCCACGGCGTGACGCCGATGCCGCCGGCGCCGCCGCGACCGCGTCCGCCACCACCGCCGCCGCGGCCTCCGCGTCCGCCTGCCGCCGCCGGATCGACGATGCCCGAACCGACGCCGGTGATGCCTCGATACGACGGGACATTCCCAACCGCGACCGGTGAGTCGCTCGGTCCGCGCATCGTGCCATCGTCCTGGCGATTGCTGTAGATCCAGTACGGCGCCTGGTTGTCGACGGCGACGTGATACATCTGACCGATCGGCAGCGCGATCTGGTTGAACGTGCGTCCGTGATCGGTCGTGATGCCCATCCCGCCGTCGCCGGTCGCGACCCAGTGATCGGCGTTCTTCTGATCCATCCAGATGTCGTGGCAGTCGCCGCAGCCGCCGCCGTTGTTGATCGTGAAGTTCCGGCCGCCGTCGAGCGATCGATGGAAGCTGCTGTTCGCGATCAGCACTTCGTCCGCGTTCTTCGGATTGACGTCGATGCGGATGTAGTAGCCCGCGCGGCCGATCAGCGTGCGGTCCCAGCTGACCACTTTCCACGTAAGAGCGCCATCGTCCGATCGCCAGAGCGATCCCTGGTTCGCGGTCTGAATCAGCGCGTACGCGCGCGTCGCGTCCGACGGCGCGATGGCGACATCGATCTTGCCCACCGGCGGCTTCGGCAGACCGGTCTCGCCTTTCTTCCACGTCGCGCCGCCGTCGCGCGTGACGTAGACGCCGCTGCCGGGTCCGCCGCTCAGCTCGGCCCACGTGTGCATCTCGACCTGCCACATGCCGGCGACGAGCACGTTCGGATCGTGCGCGTCCAGCGTCAGGCCCGAGCAGCCGGTGTTCGCGTCGGCGAAGAGCGATTGCGTCCACGTCTGGCCGCCGTCGATCGTCTTGTAGACGCCGCGCTCCTGCTGAGGACCGGTCGTGCGGCCCAGCGCGCAGACGTAGACGATGTTCGTGTTCGTCGGATGAACGATGATGCGGCCGATGCGCCCTGTTTCGGCGAGACCCATGTTCTTCCAGGTCTTACCGGCGTCAGCCGACTTGTAGACGCCGTCGCCCATCACGTCGCTGTCGCGAATCGCCCACGCTTCGCCGGTGCCGGCCCACACCTGATTCGCATCCGAGGGCGCGACCGCGAGCGCGCCGATCGCCTGCACCGGCTGATCGTCGAACACCGGTTCGAACGTGCGCGCGCCGTCGGTCGATTTCCAGACACCACCCGATGCGGCGCCGGCGTAGTAAACATTTGTATCGCCGGGCACGCCGGCGACAGCCGCGATGCGGCCCGCGCTTTCCGGTCCCATGTAGCGGAAGCGGAATGGCAATGGCGCCTGCGCGGCGGGCGGAGCCGTCTGCTGCGCCAGAGCCGCCGCACCGAGAATCGCGACACAGAGGAGTTTGGAGAAGAACCGCATCATAAGAACCTCTTGAATAACGCCGCGCGTGTGTACCGCGATAGCATACAAGAACGATGGAGCAGGCTTGGGACCTCGTGCTCGCCGCCGCCAGGGACGCCGAATCTCTCGCGCGCGCGAGCCGGTGGCCGGCCGACGATCGCGCGCGCCCGCTGGTCGACCTGTATTTGCCGATTTGCGCCGCCACGGCCATGCGGCCGGTCACGGTCGGCCATCTCGGGCAGAGCCTCGACGGCTTCATCGCGACGCACGCCGGCGAATCGCGCTTCGTCACGGGCGAAGAAAACATCCTGCACCTGCACCGCATGCGCGCGCTGAGCGACGCCGTCGTCGTCGGCGCCGGGACCGTGGCCGCCGACGACCCGCGGCTCACCACGCGTCTCGTTCCCGGTCCGAGTCCACTGCGCGTCGTCCTCGATCCGACGCGCCGGCTCGAGCCGCGTCACAAAGTGTTCACCGACGACTCGGTCGAAACGCTCTATGTCTGTTCGCGGGCGCTCGTCACGCCGGGCGAACGCTGTTTCGGCCGCGCGACGATCGTCGGCGTCCAGAGCAACGCGGACGGCGTGGATCTCGTCGAGCTGCGGCGGCTGCTCCGCGATCGCGGGTGCGCGCGGATTTTCGTCGAGGGCGGCGGGGTGACCGTGTCCGCGTTCCTCGCGGCGGGCCTGCTCGATCGTCTGCACATCGCGGTCGCGCCGCTGCTGATTGGCGACGGACGTCCGGCGATCCGCATTCCGCCGCCCGCGGCGCTGAACGAATGCCATCGGCCGCGCTATCGCGTGTTCCGCATGGGCGGCGACGTCTTGTTCGATTGCGAGCTCACGCCGCGCGACGAGACGGCTGGCGACGCGCAGCCTGGCCTTACGCGCGTGATTTAGGCCAGGCCGCGAGATCTTCGTGGCCGACGATGAGTTTCGATCGACCGGCCGCGACGAGTGCGAGGCGGCGGGTGCGCCACGCGTCGATCGTTTCCTTTCGCGCGCCCTCGATCTCTGCCGCCGCTCGCGCCCAGCCGTCGATCAACTCCTCCTGCAGCTCGCGCGACTCCGGCGTCAATACCCAATCGCTCCGCTCGCGCCGCACCTGGTAGCCGAGGCCGCTGAAACAGCGCGCGGCCACGCTGGCGGCGTCAGGCCCAAGCGCGGGACCGAATCCTTTGTCGGTCCGCTGATGCCGGTTGACGAGATCGCGGACCAGCGCATCGTCCGGATCCGCTGGTGCGCATTCGATCCGGCCGTCGTACGTGAGCGCGAACAGGACGACGGAGCGATTCGCGGCGCAGCGCTCCGCGAGCGCGCGAAGCCAGGATTCGGAAACGAGATCGAGCAGCGCGGATGCGGTGACGAGATCACAATCCACGAACACCTCGTCGAGTCTGTTGAGATCGATCACGCGCGTCGCCGCTGACGGGATGCGTTTCGCCGCGCGCGCGAGCAGACTCGCATCACGGTCGACGAGCAGCCACTGCTGCGGCGGCGGGAGACGATCCATCAGGTAGCGCGCGTTGGCGCCGGTGCCGGCGCCGAGATCGAGAATCCGTAGTGGTCGCGTCGGCGGAAGCGCGCTCACGAGTACTTCGGTCAGCGATGCGGATCGCGCGGCAGTATCCGCGGACTCGCGCAGCGCGAGCCAGTCGGCGGAGAACGCCTGGTCCGGCTGAAGCCGGACGCCACGAATGACGGACAGCGCTGCCGCCATCTTCGTGACCTGCTGATCCCATGTCGGAATCCGATCGCGTGCCAGCTGCGCGCCGCGAGTCAGTTGCGCGCGCAGGCTCGCATCGGTCAGGACGCGCCTCAGCGCCGACGCGAGGGCGTCTGCGTCGCCGGGCGGGACGAGAAGTCCTGCGCTGAGGTCCGGCTGAAGCCGGGCCCCACGTACTAATTCTTCGATGCCGCCGGTCGCCGTGCTGACCACCGGCACGCCGTGCGCCAGCGCTTCGGCGACGACCATGCCGTAACCCTCATACAGCGTCGGCAGGACGAACAGATCGGCGCGCGCGTACTCGGCGTCGAGCGTCGCACCGGCCATGTCGCCGGCGAACGTCACGCGATCCTCGAGTCCCTCCCCGCGCACCTGCGCGCGCAGACGCGTGGTCAGCGCGGGATCGCGATCGAGGCCACCGACGCACGTCAGCCGCCATTCGACATCGCGCAACATCGCGAGCGCGCGAAACAGAATGTCGTGGCCCTTGCGAGGGATGACCGTCGCGACGCAGAGGAGACGAGGTGGCTGGTGGCTGGTGGCTGGTGGCTGGGATGCGGTGGCTGGTGACTGGCGGCTGGTGGCTGGAGGACGGCCAGCATCTTCGCCGTCGCGCGACTCGTGACGATGACTTGCCTGGCGCACGCGAGGGCGCGACGCTCGCTGGCGTTCAGCCTCGCCGCCAGCGCCGCATCGATGCCGGTTTCCGCCGCGAGCGGATGATGCACGAGCGCGATCAACCGCAATCGATCGCGTTCGCGTTCCGCTTCGGCAGGCATCGCGCCGAACGCGAGACCGTCGACGAGCACGGTCGCGCCGTCCGGAATCTCGCCGAGCACGCGCGCCGCCCGAGCACGCGCGGCCGGTGTCGGCGACGGAAAGCTGCCGTCGATCTCGCGCACGTCGACGGTCCAGCCGCGATCGCGCAGCCCGGCGATCATGCGCCGGTCGTACGCGTATCCGCCGGTCAGCGTCTGGAGATCGCCAGGAACGACTACGACGAGTGCGGCTGGGCCCATCGCAGGAACGCGTCGGTGATCCGGTCGTCGTAAGTGGCCGACGCGACGTGCGATTCGTGGAGCGTCACGCGCAGACTCTCGATCGCGCTGGCGCCCTGGCCGAGCTCACCGTGGCGGATCGCCGCCACCATCCGGTCGAACACGACCCGCGCGAGAAACTCCGTCGTCGTGTTGTGGCCTTTGAAGAGCGGATCCTCGTCGAGGTTGCGGCAGTTCAGACCGGCGCAAATCGCCTTGAGCGACTCGGCCGCGCGCCCGATGTCCACGACGATGCCGTCGGCGTCGACTTTCTGCCGGCGGAACTCGACGTCGACGATGAACGTGGCGCCGTGCAGCTTCTGCGCGGGACCGAAGACGTCGCCCTTGAAGCTGTGGGCCACCATGAAATGATCGCGGACCGTCACTGAATACATTGAAACACTCCGGGTCCGCCTGAAGGCGGACGCCACTGATCTAGTACTTGATGCGATGACATAGCGTGTTGCCGGGTGACGCCGACAGTTCCGCCATCACCTTGGGCAGCGCGTCGAAGTTGCTCTCGCCGCTGATCAGAATATCCAGCACGGGATCCACGAGCGACGCCAGCGCGAACTGCATCCGCCGGTTCGTATCCCACCGTGCCCGCTGCGACGTCGCGACGTGACCCACCTGCGACGACTTCAGCGTCAGCCGGCGCGCGTGAAATTCGGCGCCGAGCGCCAGGGGGACCGCCGTGTCGCCGTACCAGCTCATCTCGACGACCGTCGTTTCGAATCCCGCGGCGCGCAGCGCGACCGTGAGTCCGTCAGGCGACCCGCTCGCGTGGATCACGACGTCGGCATCCTGCGGCGCCGCGGACGGCGACGCGAACCGCACGCCGAGCGCCCGCGCGACGGACGCGCGCTGCGGGTTGAGGTCGATCAGGTGAACTTCGCAGCCGTGCACGCGCGCGGCGAGCCACGCGACGAGACAACCCACCGTGCCCGCGCCGACGACGACGACGCGATCGCCGATGTGCGGCCGCGCGTCCCAGAGTCCGTTGATCGCCGTCTCGAGATTGGCCGTGAGCACCGCGCGCGGCGGCGGCACCGCGTCCGGCAGCACGCGCACCGCGCTTGCGGGCACGACGTAGCGCGTCTGGTGCGGGAACAGCGTGAACACGTGACGGCCTACGAGTTCGCGCGGACCGCGCTCCACTTCACCGACGCTGGCGTAGCCGTACTTCACCGGCGCGGGAAACTCGCCGGCCTGAAACGGCGCGCGCATGCGCGCGTACTCGCTCGGCGGCACGCGGCCCTGAAAGACGAGCGCTTCGGTGCCGCGGCTGATGCCGCTGAAGCGCGCGCGGACGACGACGTCGGTCGCGGACGGCGCGGCGAGCGTTTCGTCGCGGATCTCGCCGCGTCCCGGGGCGGCGATCCAGAAAGCACGCGCCTGCTCTGACGCCATCCGGCTAATTCTGTCGCTTCACGGCGCACGATACAATGCGGGGATCCAAGTACTGACGACGGTATTCACCACGGAGGACACGGAGGAGAAGTCGTGGTTCGTACAAAATGATTCGGATGTGGCGACAACGATGAACGCAGAGATCGCGGAGACTGCAGAGTCGCTCGACGCGCCGCCGCTGCGCGGCGGGACCGGCACAGCCAATCGCGGACGAGCGACACGTGCCCCTCGATCTGTCGTTCGTCCGGGATTGGCGTGCCGGGCTGGCTCGGCCTGCTTTGCAGGCCGACCGCGACGAGCGTGAATCTGCGGCCCACCGTGTCCTCCGTGGTTACTCGTCCGTCTGCCAGCCTGTGTGACCACCCATTCTGTGTCCCCCGCCAACTTCGTCACTGCCGTCCGCGCGGCGCTCGTCGCCGGAATCGCCGTCGCCCTCTTCCAGCCGCACGTCGATACCATGGCCTGGGCCGTCGCGGCCGCCGCGATCCTCGTGACGGTGCTGGACGGCGTCGACGGCTGGATCGCGAGGCGCACGGGCACCGCGTCCGCGTTCGGCGCGCGCTTCGACATGGAAGTCGACAGCGCGCTGATCCTCGTCCTGTCGATCCTCGCGTGGCAGTACGACAAGGCCGGCGCGTGGGTGATCCTCTCCGGACTGCTCCGCTATCTGTTCGTCGCCGCCGGCTGGCAGTGGCCGTCGCTCCAGCAACCGCTCTTTCCCAGCCGCCGCCGTCAGACAATCTGCGTCGTCCAGGCTGTCGGGTTGATCATCACGGTCGCGCCCATCGTGACGCCGCCGCTGAGCGTCGCGATCGCGGCAGTCGTGCTGGCCGCGCTGTGCGCGTCGTTTGCGATCGATGTGGTGTGGTTGTTCCGATCGGAGGGCCGCCTGAAGGCGGCCGCCACGACCGCGGGGCCCACGGCTGAGCAACGTTGGGCGACGCTGTCGGTTTCGATCGCGCTGCTGAACGTCTCGCTCGCCTTCGACAACCTCTGGCCGACGCCGGCAATCACGTGGCTCGGGTGCCTGTCCATCGAGCTCGCCGTCTGCATCCTTATATTAAGGATGGGGCCCAGGGCCGCCGGCTGGCTGAGTTTCGTCTGGCTGCTGCTGGTTCTCGGCCGCTACGCCGACGTGACCGCGCCCGCGCTCTACGGGCGCGACATCAATCTGTACTGGGACCTGCGGTTCATCCCCGACGTCGCCGCGATGGTGACGCGCGTCGCGCCGACGTGGTTGATCCTGATCGCGTGCGCGGCGGCAGGCCTTGCGCTCCTGCTGATCTATCGACTGCTGCGAGCCGCGCTCACGCGTGTCGCCGGCGCGATGCGCCAGACGCACGAGCGGCGCGCGGTCGTTGCGCTCGCGCTCGCCATGATCGCGCTGTTCGCCATCAGGCCGACGCCGCCGACGCAGGACGACCCGCACCTGCTGACGTTCTCCGCACCCGTGACCGCCGTCTACGCGCGGCAGGCGCGTCTCGTCTTCCAGGCCGTCACCGGATCGCGCGAGCTCGCGCCGAGCCCGCCGATGGACTCGGATCTCTCGCTCGTGAAGGGCGCCGACGTCTTTCTGATCTTCATCGAGTCGTACGGCGCCGTCAGCTGGGATCGGCCCGCGTTCGCCGCCTCGCTCGCGGATAGCCGGCGCCAGTTCAACTCAGCGATCCAGGCGACCGGCCGCGACGTCGTCTCCGCGTTCGTCGAGTCGCCGACCTTCGGCGGATCGTCGTGGCTCGCGCACCTCAGCCTGATGTCCGGCGTCGAAGTGCGCGATCCGGAAACCAACGCGCTGCTGATGACGACGCCGCGCGACACGATCGTCGGCGCGTTCAAGCGCCGCGGCTTCCGCACGGTCGCGCTCATGCCGGGGCTGAAGCAGAAATGGCCGGAAGGTGTCTTCTACAAGTTCGACGACATCTACAACGCGGATCGGCTGAAGTACCAGGGTCCGCAGTTCGGCTGGTTCGTGATCCCCGATCAGTTTTCGATCGCGAGCCTGGACGCCGCTGAAGTGATGCGGCCGTCGCGCGCGCCGCTCTTCGTCTTCTATCCCACGATCAGCACGCACTTTCCGTTCAGCCCGACGCCGCCCTATCAACCCGACTGGCCGCGCGTGCTGACCGCGGATCCGTTCACCGACGCGCAGATCGTCGACGCGTACTCGACCGAGCCCGACTGGCTGGACTTCGGCCCGGGCTACGTCGCGGCGCTGACGTACGACTTCGCGTCGATTGGGGCGTATCTGCGCTGGCAGCCGAAACGTGACTTCGTGATGATCCTGCTCGGCGATCATCAGCCGCCGGCGGCCGTCAGCCGTGAAGGCGCGCCATGGGACGTGCCCGTGCACGTGATCGCCAGCCGTCCGGCCGTGCTGGACGCGCTGATCGCGCGCGGGTTTCGCCGCGGTCTCGCGCCGGAGCGGCCGACGCTGAGCAAGATGCACGCGCTGCTGCCGATTCTGCTCGACGCGTTTGGATCGCGTTGAGTCCTTCCGCAGGGCGAGCCTTCCAGGCGTGACGCTCGGCTGAAAGCCTCGCGCGACAAGTCGATCCGACCTCGGTAGGAGTACCGTCCGACCAAAGTCGGATCCATCGGACAGGAGTCTGGCCCGTGCGGTCAACCGGTTGTCCATGTCTGCCGCGCAAACGCCGCGTGACGTTTCCAACACAACGGCGTGCCGCCGATCACAGTGTGCAAGCGGCCGCGTCGCCGCAAGACGCGTCGACTAAGATGACGTGAACCTCCCGATCCGACGGCACGCGCACACATGAGCTGGCGGATTCTCATTATCGGCGACGTCGACACTCCAACGGAGTGGCTGCACGGCATCGACGGTGTCACCGTCGACCGGCGTGAGTGGTCGTCTGCGCCGGCGCCGATCGACGGCCAAGCGGACCTGGTCGTGCCGGTTGCCCTCGAGGAAGCGCAGGCGCACGAGATGTTCGAGCGTCTCCGCGCGAAACCCACGACCGTCCCGGTCCTGGCAATTCTTCCGACGGACGCACCGCTGGAGTTGCTGCACGAAGCGAGCGCGATTGCCTCCGACTTCGTCGTCTGGCCCGCGCAGCCCGGCGAGGTCCACGCGCGCATCGCGCGCATTCTCGGCGGCGCGTCGACGGAAGCCGACGCGCTCTGCACTCGCCTGCTCGGCGAGATCGGACTCGAGCGTCTCGTCGGCCGCGATCAATCCTTCCTGCGGATCATCCGGCAGATTCCGCTCATGGCGCGCAGCAACCGGACGGTTCTGATCACGGGCGAGACCGGCACCGGCAAGGAGTTGTGCGCCCGCGCCATTCATCACCTGAGCCGGCGGCGTCCGTTTCCGTTCATCCCCGTCGAGTGCGGCGGATTCCCCGATCAGCTGTTCGAGAACGAAATGTTCGGCCACGAGCGCGGCGCGTTCACGGACGCGCACCGCCGCCAGCGCGGACTGATCGCGATGGCGGAGGGCGGCACGCTGTTTCTCGACGAGATCGACTCGCTGTCGCCCGCGTCGCAGGCCAAGCTGCTCCGTTTTCTGCAGGAGCGAACGTACCGGCCGCTCGGCGCCGATCGATTCGTCCAGGCCGACGTCAACATCGTCGCGGCCAGCAACCGCGACCTCGACGCGCTCGTGCGCGAACAGCACTTCCGCGCCGACCTGTTCTTCCGCCTGAGCGTGCTGCGGCTCGACTTGATCCCGCTGCGCGCGCGGCCCGGCGACATCGCGATTCTCGCGCAGCACTTCCTGGACGCGATGAGCGCCGAAGAAGGCGCGCCGCGCAGGACGCTGGCGCCCGCCGCGATCGCGGCGCTCGAACAGTCGGCGTGGCCGGGCAACGTCCGCGAGCTGCACAACGTGATGCAGCGCGCCTTCGTCTTCGCCGGCGGCTCGCAGATTCTCGCCGCGGATGTCGCGCTCGCGCAACGCGGTTCGGGCGAGCCGCCCGCGCCCGCGGCGCCCGCCGGCGCAGGCACGGACGCCGGCGCCGAGGATTTCCGCGCCGCGCGGGCGCGCGCCGTCGAAGCCTTCGAGCGCCAGTACGTGATCCGGATGCTGAAGGCCCATCAGGGCAACATCACCCAAGCGGCGCGCAGCGCCGGCCAGGATCGCCGCGCGTTCGGCCGTCTCGTCAAGCGCTACCAGATCGATCGCCGCGTGATTTAGTCGTTCTCCCCAGCCACCAGCCACCAGCCACCGGGACTCTCTCGTCCCACCCGCGCAGTTTTCACCCGTCCACGTGGGACGCGGGCGTCCCACCCTCCGCTCGACGCATCCAGCATTCGACGTTTTGGCGAATGTTTCCGCGCGGCCGCCCCGGCGCCGCGATGGCGCGTGCGTTGCTGAACCCGAGCCATCTTGCAAGAGGGGCAACGCGCCGATCCAGCGGTGATCAAAGAAGTCTTGCGCTATTTCATCCAGCACCCGCACGCCGCCGACGACCTCGAAGGCATCACTCGATGGCGTCTGGTCGAGCACCAGATCCGGCAGCGCGTCGAGGAAACGCGGCGCGCGCTCGCGTGGCTGGTCGATCGCCACTACCTGCAGCGCGACGTCCGCGGTGGGCCGGTGCCGATCTTCACGCTGAACCCCGACAAGGTCGATGCCGCCCGCGCGCTGCTCCGCAGCGACGAGCCGGCGCCGCGGGAACCGCAAGGATAACGCGTGGCCAGTTATCAGTCCATTGCGGCGGTGGGCAAGAGCATCGAGCGCCTGTTGAACGCGGCGTTCGCCGAGGATCCCGTGCCCGTCGACAACAAGACGACGCGCGCGTACCTCGTGCGGAGCGAGGACTTCGATCGCACGTCGGCCGCCACGATCATCGTCCGGCCGGCGCTGTCGATCTTTCTCTACCGCGTCGACTTCAACAAGACGATGCGCGCGGCGTGGGCGGGCGTGACCGCCAACGACGGCCTGCCGCACCTGCCGCTCGATCTGCACTTCCTGCTGACGCCGTGGGGCGACAACGCCGAAGCGGAGAGCGCGATTCTCGGCCGCGCGATGCAGTGTCTCGACTCGGCGCCGATTCTGAGCGGCCCGCTGCTCCATCAGTCCGGCGAGTGGCAGCCAGGCGACGCGATTCAACTGCTGATGGACGAAATCAGCACGGAAGCGGTGATGCGGACGTTCGACTCGCTCGAAGCCGACTACCGCGTCAGCGTGCCGTACATCGCGCGCGTGATCCGGCTCGACGGCCGCAAGGCCGCGCCGCCGCCCGACGTCACGACCGTCGTCGCCGGAGCGCGACCGCTGTGAGCCCCCTGTGAGCGACGTCAACACGTTTCTGTCGTCCGCGTTCACGGAGCAGATCAAGCGGCTGATCCTGGGCGTCGAGCCCGTCGACGCCATGCGGCGATCGCGGATCGCGCGTCCGATCGAGCTGACGCTCGACGGCGTGCCGTACCCGACGGGCACCGTGACGAAGGAAGAGTTCGACGGCACGACCGATCCGCTCGGCTACCTCTCGTCCATTCCGAGACACAGCTCGTGCCGCCACGCGCTCGTGTATCCGCCCGATCACGCGTCGCCGATCGCGATCCGGCTCTACGACCGGACGCGGCGCTTCGTGCCGCGGCGCATCAGCTACGCGATCCCGGATGCGATCGAAACCCGCTCCTCAACGCGCGTGCGACGGCCGGCGCTCTATCCCGGCGCGGCGTACGACGTGAGCGTGACGGCGACGGGCATGCGGGGCCGCGTCACCTGGAATCAGTCGGACGACGACGAAGTGCCGGCGCGGTGGGTGCGCGTGGAGGCCGCGATCGACGGCCAGATCGTCGGGCGCGCGCACGGCGACGATCGCGGCGAGTTCCTGCTCGTGCTGCGGAACGAGGCCGGAGGGCTCGGCGATCTGCCGTCGCCGCTCGTCGCCGACGTCACGGTCTACGGACCGGCCGGGCCGCAGACAGTTCCGGACGACGATCCGCTGGGCGATCTGCCGCTCGAAATCGTGAGCGCGGATCCGGACGAGGTGTCGGATGGAGAAACGCCGCCGAGCGGGTACGCCGCGACGGCGCACAGCAGCCGGGCCGTGACGTTCGAGCTCGGCACGCTCTTGACCGGTCAGGACAAATTTTTTTTCAACGCCTAGCGCGGAAGACGACGACAAGGAGCGAACGATATGCCCGAATACCTTGCCCCGGGAGTGTACGTCGAAGAAGTCAGCTTCCGATCGAAGTCCATCGAAGGCGTGCCGACGAGCACGACGGGCTTCGCCGGCATGACGCGGTTCGGGCCCGTGCACTATCCGGACGGCCCCACGACCACCGAGCCGCGGCTGATCACGAGCTTCACGGAATTCGAGAGCGTGTACGGCGGCCTCGAGGCCCTGCACGCGCCGACCGAAGCCGACGAGCGGCTGAGCTACGTCGCCCACGCGGCGCGCGCGTTCTTCATGAACGGCGGCACGCGGCTCTACATCTCGCGCGTCTTCGCGCCGCGCGGCGTGGATCCGAACTTCGACTACGGCATCGCGACGCTGCCGATCGCCGTCAGCGGCACGACGGCGACGTGGACCGCGCGGTGGCCGGGCGAGATGGGCAACGCGTGGATCAAGGTCGAGGTCGTCCGCAGCAAGAACGCCGCGTACCAGGCGTCGGAATTCGGCAACAAGGTGCAGGTCAACGGCGCCAAACTCGGATCGATCGTCGAGGTCATCACGGGCGGCACCGTGCCGGACGGGAACGATCCGCTGACGCTCGCCAATCTCGCGCAGATTTCGATCGACGCGACCGACGGCCATCAGATCTTCAACCGCGGCGGCGGGACGTTCCTGCCGAACTCGACCGACATCATTCAGAACCTCACGCTGAAAGTCACGGTCACGACCGATGACCAGCGCAACAAGGCGTACGACAGCCTCGAGACCAGCGACGACACGAAGCGCTACATCGGCAAGATCCTCCAGGCGAACAATCCCGAGGACGAGAACGCGGTCGTGTACCTCGACTGGGATGTGACCAAGGCCGTCGGCAACGACATCGACGCCAACCTGATGGTCGCGCTGCAGGCGAACTCGGGCAGCCGGCTGAGCGGCGGTCACGACGGCGTCGTCGCGAGCGCCGCCGATCTCGCGGGCGAGGACGCGGATCCGGACGATCCGCTGATCAAGGCGACGGGCCTCGCCGCGCTCGGCGAGATCGACGACATCGCGATCGTCGCGCTGCCGGACGCGGGCGCGCTCGGCGATCTCGACGAGAGCCACACGGCAGTCGACTCGCTCATCACGCACGCCGAGACGCTGCGGTACCGCATCGCGGTCGTCGACGCGCCGCCCGGATCGTCGATGACGCAGATCCGGAACTTCCGCGGCCAGTTCGACAGCTCGTACGCCGCCCTCTATCACCCGTGGATCGAAATCCTCGATCCGACGGAGCGTCCCGCACAGGGCGCGCCGCCGCAGCGGCTGGTGCTGCCGCCGAGCGGCTTCGTCACCGGCATCTACGCGCGCACGGACATCCGGCGCGGCGTCTTCAAGGCGCCGGCGAACGAGATCGTCCGGGGCCTGACGAAGTTCGAAGCCAACATCAACAAGCCGCGGCAGGACGTGCTGAACCCGGAAGGGATCAACGCGCTGCGCTTCTTCGAGGGACGCGGCAACCGCGTCTGGGGCGCGCGGACGATGAGCTCCGATCCCGAGTGGAAGTACGTCAACGTCCGCCGGCTGTTCATCTTCCTCGAGCACTCGATCGACAAGGGCACGCAGTGGGCCGTGTTCGAGCCGAACAACGAGCGGCTGTGGGCGAACATCCGCAGCACGATCGAGGACTTCCTGCTCGTGCAGTGGAAGTCGGGCGCGCTGCTCGGGTCCAAGCCCGAGGAGGCGTTCTTCGTCCGCTGCGATCGCACGACGATGACGCAGAACGATCTCGACAACGGGCGGCTCATCTGCCTGATCGGCGTCGCGCCGACGTATCCGGCCGAGTTCGTGATCTTCCGCATCGGCCAGTGGACGGCCGATTCGCAGAGCTAGGTGAGATGTAGGGCGAGCCTTTCAGGCGAGCCGTAATCGGAGGCAACGATGGCAACTTTCCGGGACAACCCGTACGGCGCATTCAACTACCTCGTGGCCCTCGGCGGCGATCAGGGCGACGGCTCCGAGGGCACGATCGTCGGCGGCTTCTCAGACGTGTCTGGCCTCGGCTACGACGTGAGCTACTCGGATTACCGCAACGGGAACGAGCGCGTGAACACGATGCGGCACATCCCCAACACGTTCAAGAACGACGAAATCACGCTCAAGCGCGGCGTCGTCGGCTCCACCGATCTCTTCCAATGGCTGAAGGGCGTCGCGGACGGCAAGGCCGATCCGCGGACGGTCACGATCACGATGCTCGACGAGGCGCGCAGCCCCGTCGCCGTCTTCAAGGTCCGCCAGGCGCAGCCCAAGAAGTGGACGGGCCCGACGCTCGCCTCCAAGGGCGGCGGCGAAGTCGCGATGGAAGAGATCCACCTGGTGCACGAAGGCATCGAGTACCAGTAAGGAGCCGCCGCGGTGACCGCGTCTCTCGCGTCGCTCGCGCTCGGGGCGCCGGGCATCTACCCGGCCGCCAGCGAGCCGATTCGCATGCTGACCGGCGTGCGCATGGACGTCTGCGCGTTCGCGGGCGTCGCGCCGCGCGGTCCCGCGCGCGATCCGTACTTCGACGCCGAGTGGGCGCCGAAGCCGGAGTCGGAGCGGCCGCGCGATCTCAACGTCAAGCTCGCGACGCCGGTCGCGGTGGAAAGCTGGAGCGAATACACGCGCCTGTTCGGATCGTTCGAAGGTCCCGGCCTTCTGCCGTACGCGGTCTCCGCGTTCTTCGACAACGGCGGCCGGCGCGCGTACATCGTCCGCATCGTCCATCAGTACTTCAAGGCTGACGGATCCGGCGATGACGACAAAAACGGCGCCGGATTCGCGCGGGCCGCATTCGCGGGACTGACGGCGAGCGGCGGCCGCGCCGTCTGGGTCCGCGCGCGCAACGAGGGCTCGTGGGGGAACAGCCTCCGCGTCACGCTTTCGTTCACCGCGCGCACGCTCGGCCTCGCCGCGTCCGACTTCTACGTCGATCGCCTCAGCCTGCCGAACGGCGCCGACGCCGTGCCGGGCGCGGTGCTCCGCTTGTTCCTCGGCGCCGGCGTGAAAACGATCCGGCGCATCTCGCTCGTGACCGAGGACTGGAATCCGCTCGACGGATCGCGGCAGACGTGGGCCTGGTTCGATCACGCCACGGCATCGGCCGCGCAATCCGCCGAGCTGATCGAAGGCGTCGTGACGATCGACGACGGCGTCAACGCGATCGAGACCTTCGAGCACGTCGGGCTGGCCGCGAACCATCCGCGCTGGCTGGCGAACGTCCTCGTCAACGACTCTGAGCGTCTGTATCCCTGCGACGATCCCGCGCTGGGCAGCGGCAATCCGCTCGCGTCGTGGATCGACGCGGACCTCGACGTCGACGCGCGGCTCGATCCGATCGCGACGGCTGTCTTCACCGGCGGCACCGACCGTTACGCCGACATCGTGCCGGAGGATTTCTTCGACAGCGAGTGGGTCCTCGGCGACGACGCGCCGGGCTGCGGCGTCCACGCGCTGACGCAGCTCGACGATCTCTCGCTCGTCGTCGTGCCGGATCTGTACTCGCCCGGCGCCCTCGCGCCGATCGAATCGATCGTCGAGCCCGCCACGTTTGCGGGCGCGGAGTTCGCCGAGTGCATCGACCCGGCACCGCCCGACGCGCAGGGCGAGCCGGCCGAGGACCTGACCGGCCTCCGGCTCGATCCTTCCGTCGACTTCGACGCCATCGTCGCGCTCCAGCGGCAGCTCGCCGATCTCGCGGACGATCTCGAATCGTTCATCGTCCTGCTCGACGTGCCGCCGCGCCTGAGCCAGAAGAAGATGCTGAACTGGCGCGCGAAGTTCGACAGCGCGTATGCCGCCGCGTATTACCCGTGGCTGGACGTCACGCGGGCCGACGACGCGCGCGACGCCAAGATCGCGGTGAATCCATCGGCCGCCGCCGCCGGCATCATCGCGCAGCGCGAGACGCAGTTCGGCGTGCCGTACGGTCCGGCCAACGTGATCGCGACGGGCGTCGTCGCGGTCGAGGATCGCGTCTCGCCCGCGCGTCACGCCGAGCTGCACCAGAACGCGGTCAACGTCTTCGTGCCCGAGCGCGACGGCGTCCGCCTGACCGCGGCGCGGACCCTCTCGCGCGATCCGCAGTGGCGGCAGCTCAACGTCCGCCGCCTCGTGACGATGATCCGGCGCGTCCTCGAGCGCCAGATGCAGTGGGTCGTCTTCGAGCCCAACACGCGACAGCTGCGATTTCAGATCGCGCGCCTGCTCGACGCGTTTCTCCGGCAGCTCTATCGCGCCAACGCGTTCGCGGGCGCGACGGAAGCCGAGGCGTTCTTCGTCAAGTGCGACGACGAGCTGAATCCGCCGGTGTCGCAGGAGGCCGGGCGGCTGCTGGCGCACGTCGGCGTCGCGCCGGCCGAGCCGCTCGAGTTCATCGTCGTCAACCTCGCGCGCGAAGGCGATTCCATCCTGACGGCGGAGGACCACTGATGGCCTCCACGCTCGCGGGCACGTTCAACTTCCGCGTCACGCTGAACCGCAGCGACGGCAGCTCGCCGCCGCTCGGCGACGGCGGCTTTCAGGAGTGCACCGGCCTCGATCTCGAAATGGACGTCGTCGAGCTGATCGAAGGCGGCCGCAACAACGGCACCGTGCGGCAGGCCGGGCGCGGCAAGTTCAGCAGCATCGTGCTCAAGCGCGGGATGCTCTTTCCGGATCGCGGCGAAGTGAACAACGGACTGTGGAGCTGGATCCAGAGCGTGTTGAACGGCGAGCGCCCGATCGCGCGCTACGACGGCGTCATCGAGGTGCTGTCGGCCGACGCCAACGACACCGTCGCGACGTGGACGTTCGACCGCGGGCTGCCGCAGAAGATTTCCGGTCCGCACCTCAACGCGAAGAGCGGCGAGATCGCGATCGAGGAACTGACGATCGCGCACGAAGGCCTGCGTCTCAAGGTGTGATGCCATGCCGACGCTGAAGAAAGCCACGCTGCAGGAAATCAAGGCCGACGCGAGCGCCGCGCCGCTCGGGCCCGAGATCGAAGTGCAGTTCAACCCGGCGTCGCTGAGGCTCGAGCTGGCGAACAGAATCGAGGGCGGCGAATCGAAGGGCAAGCAGCAGCGGCAGTACCTGGGCAAGACGTCGACGACGCTCTCTTTCGATCTGCACTTCGACACGGCCGATCAGGGCACGACCGACGCGCCGGTCTCGGTGCGCACGCTCACCGCGCAGGTCGAGAAATTCCTCCTGCCGAAAGGCGAGGGCAACGCGAAGCAGGCGCCGCCCAAGTGCCGGTTCCACTGGGACGAGCTCGTCATCGACGGCATCATCGAGAGCGTCTCGATCGACTTCGATCTGTTCGCGTCCAACGGCACGCCGCTGCGCGCGAAGATGGGCGTGTCGATCAAGGAACAGGACGCGAAGTACGAGCTGCTCCAGAGCGGTCCCGGCGCGAACACGGCCGCCGGCGCATCGCCGTCCGGGGCCTCGCTGGCGGCGGGAAGCTCGATCAGCCCGCCGGATCGCAGCGCCGATGCGCTCGAGGGCGAATCGGTGGCGGACTTCGCGGCTCGCATGGGGCTCGACCCGTCGGCGTGGCGCGGGATCGCGGACGGCCTCGGCGCGGCGAGCTCGCTGTCGCTGTCGGCGGGCCTGTCGATCGGCTTCAGCTCGTCGCTCTCCGCCAGCGCCGGCATCGGCGTCTCGGTCGGCGTCGAAGCCGGCGCGAGCGCGTCGCTGGACGCGTCGTTCGGTCTCGACGCCAGCGCGAGCGTGAAGGTCGCGTCGGGATCGAGCGCATCGACCTCCTCCGGCCTCGCGCTCACCGCGGCAGGAGGCGTCGGCGCGGCGCTGGAATCCGTCGCGAGCGCGAAAGCGCAGAGTGCGGCCGGCGACGCCAAGCGATCGTTCGCGTCGGCGGCGCCGTCATCCGCGCCGTCCTCCGCATCTTCATCGTCGGCGCCGAGCGGGGCCGCATCGAGCCTGCCGTCGAGCATCGCCGCGGCGCTGCCGCCATCGACGATGCCGAAGCCGTCGCTGCCGGAACAATCGCGCACGCCGCTGCAGTTGAGCGGCCTGCCGTCGCCGGCGACGCAAGCCGCCACACCGAGCGCGCCGCCGCCGCCGGCCGCCGATCCGCGCACGACGTCGTTCGGCTTCGGCGTTCCGCTGAAACCGCGATCGAACGTGACGGCGGCGACGGCGGCGCCGAACGATCCATCGGCCGCGCCCTGGACGCGGCCGCCCGTCGTATCGGCGACAACACCGGCGAGCCCGTGCAGCTGTCGCCCGCGGCGCCGTCAGGGAGCGCACACATGCCAGTGACGATCGGCGAGCTGACCACCGAAGTGATCGCGGAAGACGCCGCGCCCGCGGCGAGCGCCGGCGCGGCGGCGGGCGATGAGCCGCAGCACCTCACGATGATTCGCGCCCAGATGGCGGCCGTCGCGCGCGAGACGATGCGAACGCGCGCGGAAGGGTTCGATGACTGATCTCTTCGTCTCGAAGTCGCCCGTCTTCAAGGTGGACGGCCAGGTGCGCGGCGAGCTCGCGCGCGACATGTCGTCGCTGCGGATCGACGAGGCGACCGACGGTCTCAAGACGATGGTGTTGAACCTGACGGCCGAGGGGCCGCAGGACAACGCGGCCGAGGAACAGCAGCTCTATCTCGACGGCCGGATCGTGGATTTCGGCAAGGCGATCGAAGTGTCGATCGGACCCGGCGACAACGCGCGGATCGTGTTCAAGGGCGTCATCAGCGCGATCGAAGTGAACTTCAGCGGCGGCGGCGTGCCTCACGTCACCGTGTTCGCGGAGGACAAGCTGATGAACCTGCGCATGACGCGGCGCATCAAGACGTGGGAGAACATGACCGACGCCGATATCGCGAGCCAGATCGCGTCCGAGAACGGGCTGACCGCCGACACATCCGCGACGGGGCCGACCTACAAGGTCGTCCAGCAGTGGAACCAGAGCGATCTCGCGTTCCTGCGCGAGCGCGCCCGCCTGATCCAGGCCGAGGTGTGGTTCGACAACGACACGCTCTGCTTCAAGACGCGCGGCAACCGCGCCGGCACGACGATGACGCTCGTGCAGGGCCGCGAGCTGATCGACGTGCAGATTCGCGCGGATCTCGCGCACCAGCGCACGAAGGTCAAGGCCAGCGGCTTCGACGCGGGCGCTCGCGATCAGATCGACGAAGAGTCGGGATCGGACGCGATCCAGGCGGAGATCTCCGGCGGCCGCACCGGCCCCGCGGTCCTCGAGCAGGCGTTCGGCGAGCGCGTGTCGTACCGCGTGCGCGAGAATCCGCTCGCGTCGGGCGAAGCGAGCGCGTGGGCCAAGGCGGAGATGCTGCGCCGGTGCCGCGGCTTCGTCACGGCGCTCGGCACGACCGACGGCTCGCCGGACATGGTGGTCGGCAGCACGCTGAACCTCGATCGCGTCGGCGCGCCGTTCAACGGCGACGGCTACTACGTCGTCCACGTGTCGCACACCTACGATCTCGCCCACGGGTACCGCACGCACTTCGAAGCGCAGCGGCCCACGATCAACGAGGCCTGATGTGAAGATCGATGCCTTCAGGCCCGACGGCGACGCGCCCCGCTACTTCGGCGTGTACCCCGCCATCGTCACCGACCTCACGAAGGACAGCGAGAGCCTCGGCCGCGTCGAGGTGAAGTTTCCGTGGCTCGGCGCGGACGGCTCGGACGTGCGCGCGCTCGCGACGCTGTGCACGCCGTACGCCGACGACGATCAGGGGCTCGAGATCATTCCGGAAGTCGACTCGCAGGTCGTCGTCGCGTTCGAAGCCGGAGTGCTCACCCGGCCGTACATCATCGGCGCCTGCTGGAACGGACAAGAGTCGCTGCCGGAGAGCCCGACCGCCGCGAACAACAAGCGGCTCATCAAGACGCGATCGGGGAGCCAGCTCGAGTTCGACGACACGTCCGGCGCCGCAAAAGTCACGATCTCGATGAAGAGCGGGCACGTCCTCGTGCTCGACGACAGCGCGCAGGAGATCAAGCTCACGCACTCGAACGGCTGCCTGCTCAAGATGAACGCCGCGGGCCAGGTCTCGCTCACGGCCAACTCCACGGTCGAGATCACGGCGTCGGCCGTGAACGTCCACGCCGCGACGGCCACCTTCGACGGGATCGTGAACTGCACGACGCTGATCGCGTCGAGCGCGGTCGTGTCGCCGTCCTACACGCCGGGCGCCGGCAACATCTGGTGACGCGATGACGCATCCGATCGAACGCGACTGGATGATCGTGGCGCCCTGGTGGCGGTGGACCGATCCCGCGACGGTTCCGGCGGGCACGCCGGTCACGCCCGATCCGGCGAAGGGCCGGCTCTCGACGCCGATCTTCCAGAAGTACGACTCGGCCAGCCTCGTCACGGACTTCATGAAGGATCCGCAGCGCTGCCTGACGTTCGTCGACGACGATCTCGTCCACGCGGTCCGCGCGCGATCGGGCGCCTCGACGAGCAAGGCGGGCAAGCTCTTCCGCATCACGGCCAGCACGCAGTCTGGCGCGGTGGTCGATCAGGAATACGTGCCTGACGGCACCGACACGCGAAAGATCTTTCTCAACACGCACAAGCGTTTCTATCTCGCCGTCTGCGACGTGCGGTGCGACGGCCCGGGCTTCCCGAAGGTCGCGCGCAACAAGATTTGCCAGGCGGGGTTCGTCGTCCGGCGGCGCACGCTCACGGCTCCAGGAAATGCGCTCGACGAAGTGAAGCCGATCGTGAAGCGCTTGACGACGAGCCGGAGCAAGCTGGCGCGCGTCAACGAACTGAGCGAGATCGAGCAGTTGGCGCTCAGCGAGGCGACCGGCGGCAAGACGACGACGAGCGCCAAGCTCGAGTCGCTCCTGAAGACGCGCGCGTCGCTGCAGGATCTGCTCGCCACGGAGCGGGACCGCTTCGACGCGTGGGTGAAGCGGTTCAACGTCGTCCCGCAGCTGCAGGGCTGGTTCCCGTCGCCGAAGGGCTTCGCGAACGTCGGCTACTGGGGAACCGTGAGCGAGAGCCCGGATGCGCTCGGTACTGAGTCGAGCTTTCCGCTTTACCCGCTGATTCCCGATCAGAACGATCCGGATCACGACGGCCAGTTCGGGACGATCTACTTCGGGCTCCTGCCGGTCTCGTCGCACGACTGCGACGAGACCGGCCGCGCGCGCTTCGACGATCAGGAGTACTACGAGGTGCGCTGCTGGGTGACGCGGCATCTCGTGCCGCACGATCCCGATCAGCCGTGCCCGTGCCCCGACGGCATCTTCTGGAGCCGGCCGACGCGGCCGTACAAGCTCGCGCCGCACTTCGATCTCGCGGGCACGAGCAATCAGCCCATCACGATCCAGCTGCCCGATCTCAACGCGCTCGCCGCGCAGGCGAAGCCGACGCTCGGCGTCGGGTTCGCGAAGCCGCCGGGCTCGCTCATGCTCCAGACCTCCACCGACGGGACGCCCAAGAAGAAGGACTCCGGACGATCCGCGTCATTCGAGATCTGCTTCTTCCCGATCCCGCTGATCACGATCGTCGCGACGTTCGTGTTTCAGCTCTTCCTGCCTGTCGTCATGTTCGTCTTCCAGTTGTGGTGGATGCTCGCGCTGAAGTTCTGCATCCCGCCCGAGATCGAAGTCGGCGCCGCGATCAGCGCCGAGATCGGACTCGGCGGGCAGATTGGCATCAAAGCCGACGTGGACCTCGACGCCGAGATCGAGGCGCGCATCGATGGGGCCGTGCAGCTCAGCGTGAACAAGGCGTTCGATCCTGCGACCGCGGCTTCTCTGCTCGCCACGTACTCGCCGATCGCGCTCGCGAACCTGGAAGTCGGCGCCAGCTCGGCGGCGGCCGCGACCGACACGGATCCGGACACGACCGCTCCCGCCGGCGCCGACGTGCCGTCGGCCGTCGCCAATCTCGACTACGAGCCTGAGGTCACGCACGCATGAGCGCGATTGCCTTTCTCGGCCAGGGATGGAATTTCCCCGTGGCGCCGCCGCCCTCCGGCGGAGCGCTCGAGTACGCCTCGGGCCCGGACAAGGTCGCGCAGTCGATCTGGATCATTCTCGACACCGATCCGGGCGAGCGCGTGATGCGGCCGACCTTCGGCTGCGGGCTGCGCCGGTATCTCATGGCGCCCAATACGACGGCGACGCGCGCGCTGATCAAGCACGACGTGCAGATCGCGCTCGCGACGCTCGAGCCGCGCATCACCGTGACGGATCTGCAGGTCACGCCGGGCGACGATCCCGCGCTGGTGCTCATTCGCGTCGCGTACCTCAACATCCGCGACAACCGGCCGGGCAACCTCGTGTACCCGTTCTATCTGGAGTAGCGACGCGTGCCCCTGCCAACCCCGATCCTCGACGATCGTTCCTACCAGCAGCTCCGCGACGAGCTGATCCGGCGCATTCCCGTCTACGCGCCCGAGTGGACCGATCACAACGCGAGCGATCCGGGCATCACGCTGATCGAGCTGTTCGCGTTCCTCGGCGAGAACCTGCTCTACCGCTTCAATCAGATTCCGGAAGCGACCAAGCTCGCGTTCCTCAAGTACCTGCAGATTCCGCTCCGGCCCGCGACCGCGGCGCGCGCGATGGTCACGATCAAGACCTCCGGCACGAGCAGCTCGGTTCTCGTGCCGATCGCGACCGAGATGCGCGCCGGCTCGGTGCCGTTCGAGTCGCTCACCGAAGTGTCCGCGTGGCCGCTCGAGATCACCGCGATGGGCAAGATCGTCGCGGCGAAGCCGACGTCGCCCGACAGTCTCGAATTCACTGAAGCGGCGATCGCCGCGCGCGGCGGTCTGAAAGCGAAGGAGCAGGCGGCCTACTACACGAACGCGACCGTGCCCGGCGATCCGACGGCGGCGACGGCGGCGCCGGTGGATTTCTCGGTCGCCTCGACCTCGGTCGACTACTCGAAGTCCGTCGACGGCGCGATCTGGATCGCGGTCCGCAAGACCAAGGACACCGACATCGGCGCGCTCGACAAGGGACTTCTCAGTCTCGGCTTCGTGCCCGATCCCGTCGTCCCCACGATCGAAGAGATCGACGCGTGCCCAGGCGCGGGGCGATCGTCGAGCAGCGGCTCAGAAATGATCTGGCAGGCGTCGACGTCAACGCTCGAGGCGAACGGCCTGCCCGCCTACACGAGCATCACGGTCGAGCGAGACACGACGCGCGGTCTGGAAACGCAGGGCACCGTGCAGCTGCGGCTGCCCGACAACGTCGAAACGGCGCTCGGTGTGGTCGCGCTGTCCGACGTCGATCGCGGCGGCACCGACACGTTCCCGCCACAGATCGAGGACGACGATGTCGCGAAGTCGGTGATCTTCTGGCTGCGCGCGACGCGGCGCGATCCCTCGCGCCCGCTCGGCAAGATTCTGTTCATCGGCATCAACGCGACTGAAGTGGTGCAGATGATCACGGCGCCGCCGGAGTTCGTCGGCACCGGCACGGCGGGCGCCAGCCAGGTCTACAAGCTGGTGCACACGCCGGTCATCAACGGCACGACGTCGATCCAGGTCGAAGAGCCGCAGGGCTGGACCGATTGGCAGGCCGTCGACGGCTTCGAGGAAAGCACGGAAGACTCGCGGCACTACGTCCTCGATCCGGAAGCCGGAACGATCACGTTCGGCAACGGTGTGCGCGGCCGTGCGCCGCAGATCGGCGAACGCATCCGCGCGGTCGAGTACCGGTACGGCGGCGGCGCCGATGGCAACGTCGGCGCAAAGGCGATCACGAAGATCGTCGGCGTCAGCAGCGTCGCCGCGAGCAATCCGCTGCCCGCCGTCGGCGGCGCGCCCGGCGAAACCGTCGCCGAAGGCCTCGAACGGGTCCCCGGCGAATTCCGCCGCCACGATCGCGCGGTCACGCAAAGCGACTTCGAAGAGCTCGCGCTCGCCACGCCCGGCGCTGGCGTCGGCCGCGCCGATTGTCTGCCGCTCTTCGATCCGCGAACGAAGAACCCCGATGCCGCCGGCGTCGTGAGCGTCGTCGTCTGGCCGCGCGAGGATCTCGCGCACCCGAACGCACCGGTGCCGGATCGCGCGCTGCTCTCACAAGTGTGCGAGTGCCTCGACGCGCGACGCCTGATCACGACCGAGCTGTACGTGATCCCGCCCACGTACAGACGCATCGCCGTCGCCGTCGGACTGCAGGCGAAGCCCGGGTACGGCATCGAGGCCGTGCGGCGATGGGCCGAGCTCGTCGTCCGTCAGTACCTCTCGCCGCTTCCGCCGTACGGACCGTCGGGCGACGGCTGGCCGCTCGGCACCGACGTGTACGGACCGGAGCTCGAAGCCGCCGTGCTGCAGGTCGAAGGCGTGCAGTTCATCGAGTGCCTGCGTCTCGCGGTGTGGGACGAGACCAAGAAGGCGTGGGTCGAAGCGATGGCCGAGGCCACGACCGACGGGAGCAACTGCCCGCCGCGCGAAAAGATCCCGATGAAGGCGTGGGAAGTCCCCGAGGTCGCGGAGATCACGGTGGTGCAGGGCGACGCGATGACGCCGGGCGAAGCGCTCGGCCCGGTGACGCCGCCGCTCGTGCCCGTGCCGATCCCGACGATCAAGAGCGAGTGCTGACATGTCGGAGCTGCGACCCTTCGCGTTGCTGCGCACCGGCGATCAGTGGCTGCGGTGCTCGTACGAGGACACCGCGCTCGATCCCCAGGCGGGCATCGTCACGCTCGCATCGACGACCGCGACCGCGGACACGTCGACGCCGGCGCCGCCGCTCGGCGCGGGCCTCGCCTTCGATCACGAGTGCCGCCTGTATCACAGCACGGCGTCCGCGGACGGATCGGCCGATCGCGTCGAGCGCATTCTCTGGAAGGCGACCGATCCGCTCGGGCCGATCGCGGATCAGCCGCCGCCGCTGAATCTGTTCGACAGCCATCGCGTCGACAGTCACGGAGACTTCGCGGCGGCCGAGGCCGAACGATCGCTCGTCGAACCGCGCGGGCTCGCCGTCGACTGCAACGATCGGCTGTTCGTCGCCGAGCGCGGCAGCGATCGCATCCTTATCTACGACCTGTGGAGCGAGCGTCTGGTCCGCCGCGTCGCGCTGCCGGGCACGCGGCCGTGCGATCTCGCGTCCCACGGCAACGACGTCTACGCCGTCCTCACCGGCACGAAGCAGATCGTCCGCCTGACCGCGAGCTCCGGACCCGCGCCGTTGGCGCTGCCGAACGGATGCACGGATCCGTCGCGCGTCGCCGTCTCGCCGTCGGGCGCCGTCGCGATTCTCGAGAAGGCCGCTACGGCCAACGCGCGCGTCTGGTTCGCGGACGGAGTGTTCGCGAGCGTCGCCGTTCCCATGGCGACCGATCTCGAATGGGAATCGGACACGGTGATCGTCGTCGCGCGCCGGCCCGGCGCGGATTTCCATCGATATCAGCTCACAGCGGGACAACCAGCGGTGCGACTGCCGTCGCTGCGCGGCCGCGACTACGACGGCCTCGGCATCGTCGCGCTGCCGGTCACCGAGTGTTCGTGCGCGACGAGCAAGAGCGCGAAGGATTCCGTCGAGCGCCGGATCGGTTACTGGACCGCATTCGGTTTCCGCACGGCCGTGCTCGCGCGGCAGGTCTACGCGCGCAGCGGACGCGTGACGACGTTCCGTCTCGACAGCGGCGCGTTCCAGACCGTGTGGGGCCGGCTGTTCGTCGACGCGTGCCTCCCCGAGGGCACCGATCTGCGCGCGCACTTCATCGTCGCTGACGATGCCGACGATGAGACGCCGATCGTGCGCGGGGCGCCGGTCAACCTGGGCAGCAGCTACACGGTCGAGCACGCGGAGCTTTCACCGCCGCTGCCGCCCGCGGTGATGGCGCCGGACGCGGATGAAGTCGTGCAGCCGCTGCACGAGCGCGAGAGCGGACGCGAGCTGCCGTGGACCGCCGTTCCCGGCGATCGATTCGAGACCTTCGAAGCGCCGATCAACGCGCCGGCGGGACGGTATCTCTGGATCACGCTCGAGCTGCGCGGCAACACGCGCGTGACGCCGAAGGTCAGATGTCTGCGCGCGGAGCATCCGTCGCACGATTACCTGCGGCGCCTGCCGCGCACGTTTTCGCGCAGCGACGCCGCCGCGTCGTTCCTGCTGCGGTATCTCGCGATCTTCGAAGGCTTCCTCGGCGAGACCGAAGCGCGCGGCGTCGACCGCCATCTGCTGCTCGATCCGTGCTCGGCGCCCGCCGATTGTCTCCCGTGGCTCGCGAGCTTCGTCGGCTTGACTCTTGACGATCGCTGGGCGAGCGCGCCGGCGCCGTGCGGGCACGCGTCGCCGGATGCGAGGCGCCGCATCATCAAGGAAGCCGCGTGGCTGTTCCGCTATCGCGGCACGTTGCCCGGCCTCACGCGCTTCATCGAGCTGTACGTCGGATCGCCGGTCATCATCATCGAGAAGTTCCGCCTGCGCGGCGTGGGCGCCGTCGTGCTCGGCGACCGCGAGACGTCGCACAACTCCATCGTCGGCGTCGGGTTCCGGATCGGCGGAGCCGTCAGCAGCGATACATCTACACCGGACACGCCGGATCAAATCGACGCCGACGCGTTCCGCACGCACGCGCATCGCTTCACCGTGATGATCCCGGCGCCGCTCACCGACGAGCAGCTCGACGTCGTCACGCAGATCATCAAGATTCATCGGCCGGCACACACGTCCTTCGACATCTGCACCGCCGGCGCCGGCATGCGCGTCGGTCGCGGGCTGATGCTCGCGGTCTCGTCGATCATCGGTCCGACCGGCGCGTTCTCGCCGTTCCAGATCGCCGCCACGTCCGTGCTCGGCCGCGACGCGATCGTCGGCCGTCCGGCGGAGGGCGGCTCGGTCGGCAACAGCCGGCTCGGCGCCACGACGAGGATCGGGTAGCGCCATGACTTCGATCGCCATCGATCGCTTCAAGGCGCGCTATCGCACACCCGCGAGCGCGGTCCCGCGCCTGCGCCGGATCACGGACAGCGCGCTGACGAGCGTGCTCCCGCTCGTAGTCAATGCCGCCGTCGATCGATCAGGGATCGCGACGGACGGCTACGTCTGCGTTCGCGACCTGCACGCGACGGCGAGACTGCGTCTCGCGGAACCGGACTCGGCGCTGGCGACTCACCTTGGTGAGGCGATCGCGGATGCGATCCGCGCCGCGTTGCGCGACCCGTCGGCCGCGGCCGTCCATTACAGCTCGCGCGCGCAGGCGTTGATCGATCTCGCCGCCAGCGCGCTGGCAGGCGACTTCAGCCGGCGCTGGGCGTGGATGCAGATCGGCCTCTGGCGCACGGACGTGAACGTGAGCGCCGGCGCGGCCGCCGATCTTGTGCTCCGCGCGCTGACGCGCGAGCCGCGAGACGCGGCGGCGGTCGTGGCGTGGCTGGCGCGTCACCGTCCAGCTGCGCTGGTGTCGGTCATCACGCGGGCGACGCCGAGCCTGTGGACCTCGCTGGCCCGCGCGGCACTCGGCGCCACCGGCGCCGCTTTCGACGTGGCCGATCCGGGCGACCGCGTCGGCGCACGGGTGCGCGCACGTGACGGCGAGCGCCAGCGCGCCGATCCGATCGGTCCTGACACGGTCGCGGCCGCGTCGCTCGTGGCACGGTCGCCCATCGCGCGCGTCGCGGCGGAATTCGCTCGCGATCTTCCCACCGGCTCCTGGCGCGCGCTCGCGACGCTCCTGCTGCTGGACGTCGAGCCTGCGACTCTCAGAAATGTGGCGGCCGATCGCGCCGGTGCGCTCGTCGCCGCCGTGGCGGGCGCGCTGAAGTTGCGGGCGCTCGCACCATTGCCGGCGTCAGACGCAGCGCAGACATCGGACGTTCGCGAGGCAGCAACGCCGACCGATGGTACTCGCGACACCAGATCGAAATCAGCGAACGAGCACCAGCGCGACGAGCAACGTCCCGCGCGCCACGATGCGTCGATCGAGACGCCGCTCGCCGCGGCCGAAGCGACGCAGGACGCGGCCACGCTCGATCGCGACGATGACGACGAACCGTTGCCGGAGGTTCGCGCCGAGGCATCGACGGAATGCGGCGGTCTCCTCTACCTGATCAACGTGGCCACGCGCCTCGCCCTGGCCGACGCCATCGTCCGCGACGATCGCTTGAAAGACCGCGGGCCGCGCTGGGTGCTCCATCAGATCGCAACGGCGCTGGCGTCGATCGCGCCGTCCGATCCCTCGGCGCTGGCGTTCGCCGGTCTTCCGCCGGACGCGCGATCGCCGTCATCGCTCGAAGCGTTGCCCACCGAAATCGAAACGATGGCCATCGGTGATCATCGCGCCGCGATCGTGCAGGCGCTGCGGGACGCGCTCGATCGGCCGGAGGAGCCGGAAGTCGATCTCCTGAATTTCGTCTGCCGCCGATCCGCCCGCATCGTCGCCGATCCGGGCTGGATCACCGTTCGCCTGGCGCTCGACGACGTGTCGCCGGACATCCGGCGCGCGGGTCTGGATCTCGATCCCGGGTGGGTGCCGTGGCTCGGCGTCGTCGTGAGGTTCACGTATGCGTGACGCGCTCGCGTGCGCGGCGCGCATGAGCCGCGAAGTCGCGCTGATGGGCGGACGCCTGGCGCAGGCGATCGGACGCGCCCCGGCGGCGCAGGAAAGCGCCCTCGCCCAGGCGCTCGCGTTTCTGAACGGGATGCTGGCGGCGACGGCGGAGGCGCCCGCGCGCGCGCCAGACGACGTGGACCCGATCGAGCGAATCGCGGCGCGGCTGTCGCTGCCGCCTGAGGAAATCGCACTGATCGTGCTGGCGGCGATGCCCGAGGAGCACGAGGGCTACGCGAGCGTGCTGCGCGCGCTGCATCCGCGCGGCGAGCCGTTCGCCACCGCCGGCCTGGCCGCGCAGCTTTCGTGCGGCAGCCTGCGTGACCGGGCGTCACTGCGGCGTCTGCTCGAAGACGGCGCCGCCGCGACGCTCGGGATCCTCGCGCTCTCCGGCGACGCGCCGTTCTACGAACGCACGCTCACGCTCGCCGATGGCCTCTGGCCCGTGCTCTGCGGCATCGACGCATACCCCGCGGCGCTCCGGGCTGTTGCGGTCGCCGCCGCGCCGGCCGGCCTCGATCAATGGCTGGAGTCGCCGGAGATCGTTCGCGTGCGTCGCGCGATCGCCGCCGACGAGCGGAGGCTGATCCTGGCGGTCGCCGACTCGGAGACGGTCGCAATGCACCGCGCCGTGGCGATCGCGTCGGCCAGCGGCCGCGAGTGGGCGGTGTTCGAGCGCGCGCCCAACGCGACGGCCGCGTCGGATCGCCTGGCGCTCGCGCACGCGGTGGCGCGTGGCGCGCTGCCGGTGTTCGTGCCGGCCGCGTCCGAATTGCCGGCGACCGCGGCGCCGCCGGCGCTGGAGCGCTTTCCCGGATCCGTGATCGTCTGCGCGCGGCGCGGCGCCGCGATCGAGAGCGGCGTCGATCTTCCGGTGTTGACGTTCGACGCCCGGCCGCTGTCGACGCTCGCGCGGGAGCGGATGTGGCGCGACACGCTGCCCGAGCTGGCCGATCACGCGCCCGCGCTCGCGTCGTGCTACGCGATCGAGCCGTCGACGGCCGCCGGCGTGGCGCTGGACCTTCGCGCGCGCGCCGCACTCAACGGCGGCGCGGTCGACGTGTCGTCGGTCGCCGACTGCGTGCGCGTGCGCTGCAGCCTGCCGGGCGGCGCCGGCCTCAAGCTGATCCGCCCGGCGGCGCGCTGGGATCAGCTCGTGCTGCGCCCCGATCGCAAGACGCTGCTCGTCGAGGCGCTGAACCGCCTTCGCCATCAGAGCACCGTGCTCGATCGCTGGAAGTTTCTCGACGGCCGGCCGGGCGCGCGCGGCGTGCGCGTGCTGCTCAGCGGTCCGCCCGGGACCGGCAAGACGCTGTCGGCGGAAGTCATGGCCAACAGCCTCGGCGTCGACCTGATGGTCGTCGACATCTCGCGCGTCGTGTCGAAGTGGATCGGCGAGACCGAGAAGCATCTCGCTCAGGCATTTGACGCGGCCGAACGCACGCGCGCGGTCCTGCTCTTCGACGAAGCCGATGCGCTCTTCGGCAAGCGCACCGAAGTGTCCGACGCGCACGATCGCTACGCCAACCTCGAGACGGCGTACTTGCTGTCGCGCCTCGAGCAGTTCGACGGCCTCGTGATCCTGTCGACGAACCTCAAGCAGAACATCGACACGGCGTTCCTGCGCCGCCTCGAATTCGTCGTGGACTTCGACGAGCCGACCGCGAGCGAGCGGGAGACGTTATGGCGCTGCCATCTGCCGCCGCAGGCGCCGCTCGCCGGCGACGTCAACCTGCGCGAGCTCGCCGCGCTCTACCCCGTCGTCGGCGGCCTCATCCGCAACGCGTCGGTGGCCGCCGGCTTCCTCGCGGCGGCGGCCGATGCGCCGATCGGCCGCGATCACTTGATCGGCGCCGTCCGGCGCGAATACGACAAGTCGGCCAAAGCGTTTCCGGGCGCGCCCGCCGGCGCGCATCCGGTTTAAGGAGGGACGATCGTGACCGTTCTTGCATTCTGGCAGCAGCAGCTCACGACGTATCAAGCGGCGCAATCAGCCGCGCAAAGCGATTTGAGCGCGGCGCAGGCTGCGCTCGCCGCGGCGAAGACGAAGCTGGACACCGACCAGCGGGCGCTGGCGGCCACGCTCGCCAGCATCGCGTCCGCGCGCGCGGCGCTCGCCGTGGCGACGATCCCCGCCGATGCGGCCGCGCTGATCGAAACGATCACGCAGTCGATCATCACGCAACGGGCGCAGCAGGGGACGGTGCTCGACGATCAGGACGCGGTCGCGGAGGCGCAGGCATCCGCCGACGCGGCCGCGGCCACGCTCGCGCGTGCCGCTTCGCGCATCGCCAGCGTCACCTCGACGATCGCCGCCGTCACCGCGGACGACGATCGGCGTCAGGCCTACAAGACCGCGATCGCCGCCGCGCCGTTCAACACGCTCAAAGCGGACGCGACGACGTACCTCGCGAGCGCGACCGTGACCAACGCGACGACGCGGATCGGCGTCGACTTCCCGGACAAGATTCTCACCATCGCGGGCAAACGGCATGACGCGCGGACCGGCCGCGTCGACAGTCTGCACACCGTCGTCGAGAACGCGGAGGACGCGCTGGCGAACGAGCGCGACACCAACGGCGGACTGGCGGGCGCCGCCGCCAGCGCCCTCACCGAGTTCGCGCGCGCGGAAGCGGCGGTCGCCGACTACGTGGCGACCGCCAGCGTGAAGTTCACCAGGGCGCAGACCATCATGGCCGCGCTCGCAGCGATCCAGCTCGACAGCACGCTGCCCGACGTCCTGACCGACGCGGAGAAAACTCAGGTCGCCGCGCTCAAAGCCGCCGCAGCCGCCGCCGAGCCGACGGCCGAGACGCTCGACGGCGACCTCACCGACATCTTCGATGCCGAGGACGACCTCGCCGCGCAGGTGCTGACGTCGATCGCGGCCAACGTCGACGGCCTCGCGAGCGATGCCACGATCACGGCCAAGAAAGCGGCCATCACGTCGGCGAAGAACGCGTTCGCCGCGGCGCTCGCCACGTTCAACGGCGCCAACAAGGACGATCTGGACGCGCTCGAAGCCGTGATTCCGGACACGGCGTGGCTGGTGCTCCTCGAGTACGAGGAAGGCATGGCCGCGCTCAACGAGATCGCCGGCATCACGCCGGCGACGCTCGCGTCCGCGATGGATGCCGCTGAGAGCACGTACGCCGCAGCGCTGGCCGCCGCGGCGCTTTCCGATCGACGCGTCGACGCGCTGTCGGACGCGATCGCGTATCAGCAGGATCGGCTCGACGCCGCGCGGGCGGCGATCGCCGCCCGCCTGCCGAGCGCGATTCGCGGCGACAGCTATTAGGACATCCACGAGGAGGATCGCGAAATGGCGACGACCATTGTCGATAAGAGCGCCTGCGAGCTGGCCGGGCAGGGCCAGGAGGGCGGATTGCTGCCCATCAATCCGTTCACGGCGCTGCAGTTTCATTTCGGGATGCTGCTCGGCGTCGACGACCTCGACGCCGGCCAGGGCTACCCGCGCGGCAAGATCCGCCTCCACAACGCGTGGCTGCATCGCGAAGGCGTCGTCTGGGGATTCGACGTCGCGTTCAACGACCGGAACGAGCTGACCGTCGATCGCGGCCTCGCGCTCGACGCCGCCGGTCACGAGCTGCACCTGGATCGCCTCGCGTGCGTCGACGTCGGCGAGTGGTACAAGGCGCACAAGGACGACACGACGTTCACGTTCGCCGACACCGGCGACGGCGGCAAGACATTCAGCGTCCACGTCGTCGCGCGATTCAAGGCGTGCCTCGCGCGCCCCGTGCCGTCGATCGTCGAACCGTGCGCGGGCGTCGAGAACGACACCGCGTACTCGCGCGTGTTCGAAACGGTGGAGCTCCTGCTCCGCCCGGGCCTCTCGACGCCAAAGGACCTCGGCTATCACCGGCTGCGCGTCCTGTTTCAGATCGAGCCGGACAGCGCGCCGTACGCGGACGTGAAGACCGCGCGCGACAGCATTCAGGCGCTGCCGGCCGATCAGCAGCCGGTGGCGTACCTCGACGCGCTCCGCCGGTTCGCGGCGCTCGACGAGATCGATCTGCATCCGCAGGCCGCGACGTACGACGAGCCCGCGTCGATCGTTCCGGAGGATCCGACCGACGTCGTCCTGGCCGACGTGGCCGACATCATCGTGAAGCCGACGACGGACGATGGCTGGGCGATCGTGACGCCGACGCCCACGCCCGTCGTGACGGTGCGCCGATCGCACATCGCGACCGCGACGATCCAGGAGCTGCTCTGCGGTCCGCTGTTCACGGCCGTGAGCGGCCCGGCGCCGAAGGCGCCGCCGCCCCGCGCGCGCGCCGCGGCGGCGACAAACGGCGGACCGACGGTGAGCGACGCGAAGTTCTCGCCGAAATCCATCACGCTCCAGACCAGCCGTCCGCTCGCGAAGGCGTCGGTGGAGCCGGCCGCCTTCTCGGTGACCGAGTACGACGACAAAGCCGGATGGAGCGTCGTCCACATCAAGGCGGTCGCGAGGCAGGCCGACGGCACGATCAAGATCGATCTCAAGGAGTCGGCGTCCGCCGGCCTCGTGCGGCTGATCGCCCGCGGCACGGGCCCGGCGCCGCTGCTCGCCGAAAACGATCGCGCGCCGCTCGGGGCGCCGGGCGCCGGCGGCCCCGACGATGGAAGCGATTTCGTCACCATGTTCAGGAAGACGAGGAGCTAGCGATGGCCACGAGCGCGACGTCTGCGAACGGCAACAGCTCATCCCTGATCGTCGTGAACGACACCGGCGGCGTGACGGTGATCGATCCGGGGACGCCGCTGAAGCGGCTGAACTACTTCGACGGCAAATTCCTGCGCGCCGACGACTTCGACGTCGAGCAGCAGTACCTGCGCCAGCTCGTCGCGCAGTCCAATCAGGGACTCGGCCCCGGCGTCGTGTACGGCTACGACACGACGCGCGGGAGCGGCGACTCGATCCACATCGGTCCGGGGCTGGCCATCGATCCGTCGGGGCGCGTGTTGCTGCTGTCGTCGGCGGTCACGCAGAGCATCAGCGATCTCATCGAGCGATCGAAGCCCACAGGCGCGGCGCGGGCCGACGCCAGCGGCAAGAGCGGTCCGGGCACGTTCACCGACTGCATCGACGTGTCGGTCGCCACGCCGATACCGCCGACGGTCAACGCCGTGAGCGACGTCTACGTGATCGCGATCTGCGCGGCGGAAGCGCTCTGCGGGCAGACCGACGTGTTCGGCAAGCTCTGTGAAGAGGCGTGCGTCACCACGACGGACAAGAAGTACCGGCTCGACGGCGTGGTGCTTCGCGCGATTCCGCTGTCGCTGCTCACGCCGTTTCCCACGTCGAAGGTCGTCGACATCACCGCGAACACCTATCTGCGTTCGAAGATCGCGCACTCGTGGTTCGCCGACGAAGCGCTGCGCCATCAGGACTCGATCTCCCGCGCGGGCCTGCTCTCCTCCACCTGGTGTCTCGGCGCGGGCTACACGAGCGCGTGCTGCGAAGTGCCGCTGGCCGTCGTCGCGCGCGCGGGCGCCACGACCGTGTTCCTCGACGCGTGGATCGTCCGGCGCGAGCGCATGGAAGCGCCGTCGCGGCGCTACTGGCAGTGGAAGATGCGCATGCGTCCGATGGACGTGTTTCTCGCGCAGATTCTCCAGTTCCAGTGCCAGCTGGCCAACCTGCTGGGCGGCGACGTCGTTCCCGCGCCGGCCGGCATCGCCGTCGCCGACGCGACAAAGAATCTCGTCGTCCTCGACGAAACGTCCGCGTTCCTCGACGAAGTGCGGGCCGGCCTCAGCAGCTATCGCACGCTGAGCGCGGCACAGGCGGTCACCGCCGATCAACCCGCGCTGCTGGCGCTGTCGCTCACGAAGGTCACCGACCTGCAGGATCGGCTGAAACGCATCATCGTCACGGGCAAGACGCCGGCGCGGCCGTCGTCGCAGATCCTGATTCGCGGCGGCGTCATCGAGCTGCCGCCGGCCGGGTATCTGCCCGTCTACAACCACTCGAACGTCACGGTCAACGATCAGGTCCGCGCGCTGCTCGGCGACGGTCTCGACCTCCGCTTCTGCGTCGCCAGCGCCGACTACATCGCGCACGAGGTCGAAGCCGCGCAGCACATGGATCGCATCTCGCTGCTGCAGGGACTCGACGATCCGTCGAACAAGCCGCGCGTCGACGTCTTCGTGCCCGACGGCCGCGCGATCGCGCCGCCGTCGCCGATCGACGCGTACGACGCATTCGCGCGCTTCAGCACGAGACAGACCGGCGGCTACAGCGCCCGCGGCGCCGCGCGTGAAGAGACGCTGGCCTCCGGCGGCTCGGCGCTCCACACCGCCGCGATCGGCCTCGCGCAGGGCGTGATTCAGAAGTCGCAGACCCTGGCGCGCCAGTACGCGGGCGCGAAGGCCCGCAAGACGCCGCTCGTGCTCAACAGCGATCTCGCCACCAACGCGTTCGTCGCCGAATCGAGGACGACCGGCGCGCTGTTCTACAGCAAGGTCGACGACGCCACGGCCGAGGCGCAGAAGTACACGACGCTGGCGAACTTCGCGGCCGCGCCGAAAGCGGCGGCGGCGCGCGCGCACGAGACGCTGGACGGCCTCTGGCTGACCGCGAGCAGCGCGCAGTCGATCACCGGGCTCGATCGCGGCCAGCAGACCGCCGTCGAGCTGCGCGCGATCCTCGCGTCGCGGCCCGCCGCGCCCGATACGTTCGAGCTGACGTTCCACGGCACGCTGTCGATCTCGAGCGTGACGCGCGGCGCGAACGGCGGACTGCTCCGCGGCCTGCTGACCGGCATCTACGCGTTCGGCGTGCTCAAGGAGGAACAGGCCGTCCAGCGGACGACTGAATACTTGATCACCGAGCGCGGCTCGTGGCCCGCGACGGTGCGATGGACGGGCGACGACGCCAACGGGGTGATCGCGCTCGACGTGGAAGCGCCGCTCACCGAAACCGAGTTCTTCCGGCTGACGCGGACGGTCACGAACGGATCGAAGATCGTGTACGAGCTCGCGCTCGTGCAGAGGTCCGCCGACACCGGCGGGGCCTCGTCGTTCGCGCTCAACACCGTCACCTCGGTGCCGATCGCCGCGCTCCTCCTGACACCGGACCGCGACGTCGTCAACGCGACGAACCGCAATCATCGGTACGCCGAGGCCGGCCTCGCGGTCGTGCAGACGGCGCTCATCGTCAGCGACCCGAACATCAAGGCGATGGCCGACGCGCAGCTCTTCCCGCCGCCGTCGACCGCGCCGACGGAACTGACGATCGACGCCGTGCGCGACTGGGTGATGTTCACGAAGCGGCGCGAGAAGCGCTGCAGTCCGGGCGTGACGCCGGCGGCCCCGCTCGCGACACGCCGCTATCGCGTGCTGAACGTGACCGCGAATGCGATCGATCTCGCCGATAAAGTGCGGAGCGACTTCGAGGCGAACCGCACGAGCACCAACCGCGAGCCGCTGGCCAACTGGATCAACGCGCTCATCGCGGAGAAGCAGCGCGAGGTGTCGCTCGTCCTCACCTACGCGGGCGGGAGCACGACGGCGGACACCGATCCGGATCTGTCCGACTGGCGATCGTTCCATCCGGGCAGCGTGATCTATTACGCGGCGATCGGCGCCGTCGGCGAGACCGACGAGATGCTGGAGCTCAATCGCCTGATCAGCGTCGAGAGCGTGCTCGGCGGCCGCAGCGACAAGACGCAGGAGGTCGCGATCATTCCGTATCCGGAAGCCGCGGCGCCGGCCGACGCCGACGGCATCATGCTGCTCATCACGCTGCTGCAGGAGCGGAAGGCGCTCGTCGTCTTCGCGGCGCCGGCGGACGGAGGCGCGCACGTCCTCAAAGCCGGCACGCCGACGACGCAGGTCACCTTCAGCAACAACACGCTGGACGCCAAGGCGCAGGCGGCGCTCGCGGCGAAGTTGCCGGGCACGCAACCCGTCAGCGCGGTCGCGCTCGCCATGACGAAGGACACGCCCGACACGACGGCGGGCCTCAGGCTCAACGCCGTGCCCGACGCGCTCGTCGCGGCCGGAAAAGCCAAGGCGGGCGTGACGCAGACAGTCGGGTCGTTGAGCGCGCAGGATCGCGAGGCGCTGATCAAGCTCGGGAAGAATCCGGACGACTACGACGAAGTCATCTTCGTGGAATCGTGAGACCTGCTCTTTCTTTTCGTTCGTGCGATCGATCGCCGCGCGCGAGCCGCGCGTCGCGCGGATTGCCGGCCGTCCGCCGCGCCGCGCAGCCGGGGGCGTCGCGCGCGCTCGCGCTGTCGCCGGGCAACGGCGCGCTCATCCAGCGGCAGGCGCCGCCGGGTGCGGGCGCCGGCGCGGGCGGCGCTCCGGTCTGCGCGCCGCCTGCGGGGTGTCCGGCGTCGTTCTGCTCGCCGTTTGCGGGCGGCGCATTCGCCGCCGGCCTCGCTCGCGACGTCGCCGCGCCAGGTCTGCTCGCCGGAATCGCGGCGAAGGTCAGTCCGCGCGTCGTGCCGCTGTGGAACCAGTATCTGTTCGGCGGCAGCGCGGCGCAGAACCTGAGCGCCACCTTCGGCGCCGACTTCACGCTGTCCGCGACGACCGCGGCCACGACCGACTTTCTCGTCGACGAGCTGCGCCAGGACATCGAAGCCAGCCCTCCGCCGTTCCCGGGCGGCGCACCCACCATCATGGACATTCCGTCGCGCATCCCGTCCGCGATCACCGCGATCGGGACGCCCAACGATCCGGATCAGATGGACTTCAACGTCATCGGCGAGATCCCCGGCAATATCGCCGGCGGCATCGGCGCGAACCAGCTGAGCTGCCCGATCGGCGCGAGGCCCTCGCCGTTCAACGACGCGCGCACCGCCGCGGGCGCGGCGCTGCTGACGCCGAACGCCGACGGCAGCATCACGATCGTGCCGACGATCGTCTTCACCGTGCACGACACGATCGATCTCTGCCCGGGCAATTGCGGCGCGCCGATCGAGCAGCTCGCGACGGTGCCGATGTCGCAGTTCGAGGCGAGCGGCGTCTCCGGCGACGTGCCGTTCATCGTCACGTTCATCGCGCCGCCGCGCACCGTCGTCGCGCATCCGACGGCGCCGCCCGCGCCCACGCCGCCGTCGCCGGCCCCGCCGACGCCGAGCGGACCGATCGACGGCGACATCACCGCGTCGCGACTGCGGATTCGCAAGGCGCCGGGCACCTCCGCGCCGATCCTCGGCTCGTATCCGCGCGGCACGCGCATCCGGATCGAATGTCAGACGACGGGCGAGGACGTGGAAGGCACCGACACATGGGATCGGACGGATCTCGGATTCGTGTCCGATCGTTTCGTGCGGCGCATCGGCAGCGATGCGCCTCCACACTGCTGACGCGACATGGCCCACGCATTTGCCCAGCGGCACTCCGCGCCAGGCGAGCGCGACGCGTCCCCGGGCCGCGCGCATGCGGCCGCGGCCGATCGCGCGCGGAGCGCCCAGGGAGAAATGTCGCGCGCGTTCGCGCTGACGTCCACCTGGCGCGCGCCGGTCATCCATCGCGCGTGCGCCTGCGGCGGCGGCAGCAACGGCAACGAAGAGGAAGAGCCGATCAAGCGCGCGCCGGATGCCTCCGGGCTCGTCAGCCAGCCGACCGATCCGGCGGAGATCGAAGCCGACCGCATCGCCGATCAGATCATGCGGATGGAAGACGGAACGGGCGATGCGATCGCGCTCGCCCCTCCCTCGCCCGTCGCGCGGAAATGCGCCGCGTGCGCCGCCGAAGAAGACACAGAGGAACAGGTCGAAAGCCTGGTCTCGCGCGCCACGGGCGGCGGCGGCAACCCGCTCGACGTCAGCACGCGCGGACGGATGGAATCGCACTTCGGCCGCAGCTTCGAGGACGTCCGCGTGCACACGAGCGGCGCCGCGGCGGAGTCGGCGAGCGCGCTTCACGCGCTGGCGTACACGGTCGGCAGCGACATCGTGTTCGGCGCGGGCCAGTACTCCCCGGGCGGCCGCGCGGGCGAGCGGCTCCTCGCGCACGAGCTCACCCACGTGGCGCAGGGCGCTTCATCAATGGGCGCGCCGATTCAGCGGCAGGAGTTCATTCCGATTCCGGAAACCGGACCGGGATTCTCGCCTGAGTTCATTCCGGAGCTTCCAGAACTGCCGGAGATCGAGATCGAGCCGGAGATCACGCCCGAGTTCGAGCCGGAGTTGGAGCCGGAGCTCGAACCGGAAATCGGGCCGGAGGTGGGACCGGAGGTCGGACCGGAACCGGCGCCGCAGATCGAACCTTTCCCGGAGCCGTTCCCGCCGCTGCTGCCGCAGCCGCAGCCATTTCCACAACCGCAGCCGCAGCCCCAGCCCCAGCCGCAGCCGGACGACGAGGAAGACGAGCCGGACGAGACGTGCGGCTCGGCGAGCATGCCCTTCACGCACGTGACGTGGACGCCGGGCCCGCTCGGTCAGGGCAAGACGGTGAAGGCGAGCCCGCTGACGCGCTGCCCCGGCAACACGCGCGGATCGAAACCGTCGCGCAGCATCTATCGCCCGCAGTTCGACTGCATCAACGCGGCCGGACAGCGCGGCACGTGGGTGCGCGCGCACGTCCTGCACGGCAAGACGGATCGCCGGCCGCTGTTCAACCTGCACGGGCCCGGGAACCAGATGTGGAATCTGATCATCGGAGACCAGACGCTCAACGGCGGGATGCGCGCCGGCGCGGAGGATCCCGCGATCGATCGCGTGCACCTGAACAACGAAGTCCTGTGGTACGAGTCCACCGTCGATTCGTACGTGCCCGGGCTGGACTACTTCGCGCAATCGATCACGGTCAACTTCGGAAGGTACGACACGACGACGCACACGGAAGGACCGCGGCTCGGAGGCGGCACGTTCCCGCTCGGCACGACGCCGCCCAATTGCCCGGTGACGGCGGCGCAGTCCGCCGCCGTCCCGCCCGGCGCCGCCGCCGCGGGACCCGCGGCCGGCGCGACCGCCGCGCCCCACACGTCAGGGACGACGCTGTCCTTCCAGAGCACGCTGAAGATCTGCCATCGGCTTCTGCGATCGCGGACGTTCCACGTGCCGAACGGCGGACTTCGCGTGCGCATCGGCGCGCAGTGGTTCGATCCGTCCGGCCGGAACATCCAGAGCCGGGCCGACTGTCCGATCACCGAGTTCCACGTCAGCCTCGAGCAGTCCGGCACCTTCTGGGACAGCGAGATCAGCGATACGGCCATTCCGGTCGGCCACGCGCAGGCCATCCGGTGGCGGTACCTCGATCCCGGCGACTACTACTTGAACATCTGGACGTTGAACGACGATCCGAATTGCTGTCTGACGGGAGAGATTTCGGTGTCGACGTTCGACGCGCCGAGGCCGGTGCGCAGTCGCACGCCCATGATCGCGTGACGGCAGTCTGAAGGGACCGCGACGCGTCCGATCGCTACGGAAAATCGACGGTGAGATCGAGCGGCTTCACGGTGACCGTCACCGGGAGCTGGCGCTCCCCGCCCGCCGCGCGCTTCACCACGACCGTGTGCGTGCCGAGATCGACCGGCACGGCATCGAGCGGCGCGTCGCCCAGCAGCTTCCCGTCCAGCCACACCTGCGACGGCGCGTTCGTCTTCACCGTCAACGTCGATTTCGGCGGCGCGATCGACAGCGTCGCGGCCGCGCCCGGCTTGATCGCAACGTGCCGCGTCTCCTCGTAGCCGAGCGCGCGATTGGCGATCTGCAGATCGTGCTCGCCAGGCGCGAGCATCGCCTGATGCCGTTCGTCGAGCGCGATGGCCCGGCCACGCTCGCTGATAACGACGTCGAACGGCGAGTACAGCGTCAGCCAGCCCGAGTAGATCGACTCGGCCAGCTCCTGCGTGTCGCCGGCGGCGATCTTGACCGATTCCTCGACCGTCCCCTCCGAGCTCTGCAGCACGACGGCGTGCGAGCCGGCGCTCAGGTTCTCGACGAGGACCGGCGTCACGCCGCGCGGCTTGCCGTCGACGATGACGCGCGCCGAGGGAGCGGAGGTGACGTGCAGCTTTCCCGTCGACACGCTGATCGCCGGCGCCGGTGTCTGCGGCGGCGCGATCTCGGCCGCCGCGCGCACCTTGGCGACCGCCTGCGACCGCATCGCGACCTGCCAGTATTCGCGGCCGATCAGGACGAGCGCGATCAACGCCGCGACGGCGGCGAGCGCGGTGAGCGCGCGCCAGGCCAGCCTGCGCGCCGTCGCGAACTCCAGGGCCCGCGCGTTTTCCGCGAGCGTCGTCGCCAGCGTGACGACGTACGACGGTTCCTTCTCTTCGCGTTCCTCGTCCGCCGACGGCGTCAAGTCCTCGAACGCGCCGCCCATTCCGAAATCGGCGATCGCGGTCCCGAACGCCGCCGCCGGATCCACGTCCGGATCGGTCCACGCCGCGCGGCGCGCGCGCGCCCAGCTCGCGCCGGCGTACGCCGCCGCACGCACGTGTGCCTGGCGATCGGTCATCGCGGGAAACGGTGCAAGAGCCAAACCAGAAACGTTTCCGGCGGATGTCCAATTGCGTGAGCCGGCCCCGAAAAACGTGAGACAGATTCGTGATCGGCCTTACAGGATCCGTCGCCCAGGATTGTGCAGCCGACATGAATCCGGAGGAAAACCGCTGAGGGCATTGGCGTTGGCCTTGCAATTTCACGGGCACCATTTCCCCTGAAGCCGTGACCCGCAAGCCCGTCGAAGATCTCAAGCGCGACCGGCCCGGCGCCGTGACGGGCGAACTGGACGATCTGCGCCATGCGCTGACGTCACGCCTCTCGGCGCTCGAATCCGCGCTCGCCGATCCCGGTCAGACCGGCTCGCTCGAGCGACTGATGATCGAGCTGGCGCGCGTCGCGACGGCCGAGGCCGAAGCGTCCGCCGCGCGCGCCTGGGCGGAGGCGGCCGCGAAAGTGCGCGAACAGGCCGTGACGCTCCGCGAGGCCGAAGAGGCGCTGGACGCGGAGCGCGCGGCAACGGCCACGCTGCAGCGCGACCTCGGCCGGCTCCGGACGGCGTACGAAGCGGAGTGCGGAGCGGTCGCGCAGCTGCGGCGCGATCTGGCGGCCGCGCATGCGGCGACCAAGGGCGAGCGCGACTCGGCCGCGCAGGCCGCCGCGACGATCGCCCGGCTGCAGCAGGACCTCGACAACGTCCAGCGCGCGGCGACGTCGAGAATCGCCGAGCTCGAGGAAGCCTCGGACCGGTTCACAGCGGAATCCCTCGGGCACGTCTCGGAAGTGGACGCGCTCAAAGCGGAGCTGGAGACGAGCCGTGAAGCCGGCGCCGCCCTCGAAGCGGACGCGCGCGCGCGCTACCAGGCGCGGCTCGAGAGCGACCGCGCGCAATTCGACGAGCGCTTCGAGAGCGCCCGCGCGCAGTTCGAGGAGCGGTTCGAGGACGCCCGCGCGCAATTCGAGGAGCGTCTCGCGGACGCGCGCGGCCCGTTGGACCGGCGCATCCACGATCTGGAGCTCGAGCTCGCCACCGTGCAGAACGCGGCGGCGGCGCGGATTGCGGAGGTCGAGAAAAGCGCGGACCGCTTCCAGCACGACGCCGGCCGCCTGCAGGGCGACGTCGATCGGTTCAAGAGCGATGCGGATCGTCTTCGGGAGGACGCGGACCGCCTGACGATGGAACTGGAGGCGACGCGCGCCGCCGCCGGCGCGGCGGAGGCGGAAGCGCTGGCGCGCTACGAGCACGCGCGCGAGCAGGCGGACCGGCGCATCCTCGATCTCGAGCTCGAAATCGACGAGCGCGATCGCGAAGTGAAAAAGCGTAACGATCGGATCGCCGAGCTCGAGCGCGCGCTTGCCGCCGTGCCGCCGCCGGTCGCGGCCGTGGACGAGCCCGTCATCGAACCCGTCTTCGAGCCCGCGATCGAATCCGCGTGCGAACCCGCGGCCGAACCCACGTTCGAGCCCGCGTTCGAGCCCGCGTTCGAGCCCGCGTTCGAGCCCGCGTTCGAACACGCGTTCGCGGCCGCGCCCGCAGCGGCGAACGAACCGCAGATCGACTATCAGCCGGCGCGCCGGGCGAAGCGGGTCGCCTTCGAAGACGTCGAAGTGCTGATCGACGAAGACGCGGCCGTGCTCGTGGATCTGTCGACGTACGGCGCGCAGGTGCTCTCACCGCGCGCGCTGCGACCCAATCGCGTGCTGACGGTTCAGCTCGCCGGCGGCGAAAGGCCCGTGTCCTGCGCCAGCGCCGTCGTGTGGGCGAGACTCGAGCCCTCGAACGGATCGCTGATGTACCGCGCGGGCATGGCGTTTCTCGAAGTGGACGAGGCGGCGGTCGAGGAATTCCTGACGAGATACGAGAGCGGGACGGTCAGAAACTGAAAACTGAAAACTGAAAAGAGAAAAGTGAAGAGTCTTCAGTCTCCACTTCCAACTTTTCTCTTTTCAGTTCTAACTTTTGGAATATACCAACACTCTCGTCGTCGATTGGCCGCCCGACTCGAGATCGCGGATGATCGTCAGCGTCGTTCCGCTGAGCGACAGCTGATCGCGGCCCCAGTTCATTCCCTGCTTGTAGTGCAGGTGCAGCTTCCCGCCCTCCCAGTGCGCGCGGCTCTTGAACGCCATCACGTCGCCCGGCGGCAGCTCCGTCGTCTTGTCGTCGAGCGTGTAGACGATCTTCTTGCCGCCGATCTCGACGGTCACCGATGACGCCGACTGCGCGATCGTGATCGTGTCCGGCGCCTGCGCGAGCATCGTGTCGGCGTAGGGGCCGCTGATGCCGCCGCCGCCGGCGCCACGCCCGCGTCCGGCCGGCGCCGGCGGGTCGACGGACGCGATCTTCCACGTGCCGGAGAAGTTCGCCGTGCCCTGCGCCGGCGTCACGGCGGGCCACGCGACGACGAGCGCGAGCAGGAGCAGCAGGCTGGATTTCGTCATGATATCGCTCCCGTCAGTCCTGTCAGCGTTCACTGCGCCGCCGTCGACGTGGTCCTCGGCATCAGCGGCTGCGGCCGGTAGACGTGCGCCGGATCCGCGCCGGCGCGCGGCTTGAATTTCTGCGCGCGTCCGCCGAAGACTTCCGCGGTGTAGAGATTGCCGTCGGTGTCGGCCGAGAATTCGTGGACGGCCCAGAAGAGCCCGGGCGTCGTGCCGTGCGTGCCCCACGCGTACAGCAGATGGCCCTGCAGATCGTACTTGAGGAACTTGTCGAGCGGGCCCGAGAACACCCAGAGGAATCCGTCGTCGCTGACGCGGATGTGGTACGGCTGCTGGATGTTCGGGAACTGGTCGAGGTACTTGCCGTTCTCGTCGAACACCTGGATGCGGTTGTTCGCGCGATCCGCGACGTAGACGCGGCGGTTCTTGTCGATCGTAATCGAGTGCGGCGTCTGCAGCTGGCCGTTGCCGGTGCCGCGCGTGCCCCACATCATCAGGAACTTGCCGTTCTTGTCGAACTTGGCGACGCGCGTGTTGCCGTAGCCGTCGCTGATGAAGAAGGTCCCGTCGGGCAGCCAGGCGATGTCGGTCGGGCGCTTGAAGTGCGTGCCGTCGTTGCCCGCCTCGTCGCGCGTGCCGAGCGTCATCAGCAGCTTCTTGCCGTCGTTGCTGAACTTCCAGATCTGGTGATGGATGTCGTCGATCACCCAGACGTTGTGCTCGGGATCGTACGGGCTCATCGTCACCGAGTGCGGACCGCGGCCGTCGGCGAACAGATGATCCCACTGCGTCCACGACTCGACGGCCTTGCCGTTGCCGTCGACGACGACCAGGCAGTTGCGGAACTCCGGCGTCGGCGTCGTCGCCTGCTCGCCGAACGAGCCCCAGAAACCGGTGAAGCCGAACGGCAGCTCCTTCGGCAGCTTCAGCTCGCCGCGATTGGCGATGAAGATGCGGTTGGACGACTCGGCGAACACGCCGCCGGTCGAACCCCAGATGTAGCCGGGCTTCGCGTAGGCGAGCGGCTGCGGCCAGTTCGCGACGACGTCGTACGGGCCCGTGCGATCGTCGCCGCCCTTCTCCTGCAGCAGGGCAGGCGCCGACAAGGAACCGACGACGGCGACAGCGGCGAGCGAGAGAAGGAGTGTCTTCATGGCGGTCGCCATTATACGGCTTTCCCGCCAGCCTTCTGGCGCATGTCCGAAACGAGCTTCAGCAGCGTGGTGGCGGCGGTGATGCTGCCGCCGATGTACGCCAGCGACGAGTCGAAGAATTCCTGCTGCGCGTAGAACAGCCACACGGCGCCCAGCAGGCCGGCGATGCCGAGCGACAGTTTCAGCGCGCGCCAGGTGCTCTGGCGCTCCTGCGTCTCCCACTCCGCGACCTCGTTCGGATAGGTCGACGCGCTCACGAAGCGGCGGAACGTCTCGTTCATGACGCGGAAGCCGCGCGGCGACGTGATCAGACCGCGGCGATCGAGCTCCATGATGGCGTCCTTGTTCTTCGGATTCACCCAGCCGTCGGCGGCGAGCTGAAACAGCGCCAGCCGCTCCTGCTTGGAGCACGTCGTCCAGAGCGCGCGGTAGTACGCGCTCGCGCGGTCCGCGACGAGGCCGAGCATCATGTCCTCGTTCAGGCCCGCGTTGCCCTCCTGCTGGATCAGGAGCCGGCGTCCCAGGTGACGCAGATGCGGCGTCCGATCGCATTCACGGCAGGCGCACTCGAGCGCGCGCGCGTGCGCGGGCTCGCGCCAGAACGGCCGGCCGCGCAGCCGCTCGACGAACGCGGCGAACGGCGCCACCGATCGATCTTCGACGAGCACCGTCTCGAAGCGCGAGAGGACCTCCGACCAGCGATCGAGCAGCAGCATCGCCTCCGCGGCCGGCGTGCCTTCGGCGACCATCGTCTGCGGGAACCCGGACGCCAGGTAGTAGACGGGATCCACGGCGCTCAGCAGGTAGACGGTCTTCTTCGACGTGAGCATCAGCGTTTCCACGAGCCGCAGCTTCTCGGCGTTGGCCGCGGGCTGATCGATGTCGTGATCGAAGTGATCGAGCGCGACGATGTCGCTGAGGCCGTCCGGCAGCGTCCACGGCGAGCCTTCGAGCGCGAGCACGCGCAGGTCGATCACGGTCACCCGCGATCCGAACGCGCCGACGTAGTGGCGCTTGCCGCTGCGCGGCGGACCGAGGACGATCGTGTGGCGATCGGCGAGCTGGCCGCGCGCGCGCGTCTCGAGCGGCGGCGCGCTCCGGTAGGTCGCGAAGAAGAGCTGCCGCGTGATCACGTACAGCCAGACGCCGAGGCCCAGCCAGATCGCCGTGATGCCGAGGCCGCCGCGGCGGCCGACGCCCGCCCAGCGCGGGAACGCCGAGCGGATCGTTTCGGCCCGCGTCCGCGGCAGCGCCGCCTGCATCACGATCTGCCCGCCCTTCGGCAGCCGGACGCCGGTCCGCGTCCATTGGATCGACGCGGCCGGATTGTTGTCGGAAATCCGCGACAGCGCGCCGAGCTCGGCGCCGGCGTCGGTGCGCGCGAGCTTCTCGATCGTGTAGCCGATGAAGCGATCGAGCACGAACCGCACCTGCTCCGACGTCAACGGGCAGCCGGGAATCGGCAGGCACGGCGACGACGCGTCCGCCTGCAGCGGCGGATCGCCGGTCTGCACCAGCGCGTCGTCGTACCGGTCCAGCCGCAGGTCGATGCGTTCCGGCCCGAGCGCGGGCGCGCCGAGCCGCGTGTACAACTGCTCGACGCGTTCTTCGCGGGCCGCGAGCGCCACCGCGACCGACAGCTGCTCGCGCATCAGCGCCAGGCGCTCGACCGATTCCACCGTTCCCTTGAACACCGTCGCCATCGGCAGCGCGATCACGATCAGCAGCAGCGACGCGGCGCCGAAAGGATAGACGCGCGATCCGGGCCACCGCCGCACGGGCGCCTGCGCGCGCGGCGCCCACGCGCACAGCATCGCCAGGACGAAGTACGCCGCGACGCCGTAGAACGCGGCGGAGTGGCGGACGAGATAGCCAAAGACGACGACCGCGACGATCTCGAGCGCGAGCGCGACGCGCGGCAGGCGTTCGACGGTGGCGAAGTACGCCAGCGCGAGGCCGATCGCGGTCAGGCAGATCGCGCTGTCGGTCAGCAGGCTGCGATCGGCGAACCCGACGAACGCCGCCATCAGCAGCATCAGGTTGAACACGCCGCTGCGCCCGTAGATCAGCGCGGCGTCGTGGCGCGGCCACGCCCACGCCAGCGGGTACTGCAGCTGCTTCGCGAAGGGCAGCACGATCAGCGCGACGATGCCGAGCGGCAGGCCGAACATCCACAGCGGCGACATCACCATCGCCACGTTGACCGCCTCGTCGTCGCGCGTGTCGTGGAACGTCAGCAGCGACCAGCCCGCGCCGTCGATCGCGCGCAGCGGCGCGACGCGGACGATCTCCGGGCGTCCCATGTAGGTCGTGCGCACGATGCCCGCGCCGTGCTGGCGCAACAGCGCGGCCAGCGCGCGATCCGACTGCGTTTCGCGCGTGAAGTCCTCGACGAGGTTGTGCGCCGGGTTCGAATGAAACTTGACGAGACCGTCGCCGTCGACGATGGCGAAGCCGTAGCCGCGCGGCAGCACCGACTGCCAGATCGATTCGAGGCGGACCGCCATCACCTTGACCACGGGCGCCTTGCTCGCGGACACGGGCGTCGTCCCGGCCGGCGGCAGCTCGGCGGGCATCGCGAGAATCGTCAGGAACTCATCCGTGCTCGGCGAGCGCAGCGGCTCCAGCCAGTAGCGATGCCTCCCCGGCGATCCGTCGCGCGGCGTCGAAAAGAGGTTCTCCGCCGACGCGGAATCGTGCGCTTCCTTCGCGCGCTTGAAGTACTCGGCGGCCGCCACGGATCGCAGCGGCGTGCCCTGCGGGTCGGCGGTCAGCTTCAGCGTCTGCGCGCCCGCGCCGTTCACCCAGAACATGTAGCTGAAATAGGGATAGTCGCTGACGGGCGGCGCGAAAAAGCGCGATGCGTAGATCTTCGTCGCCTGGAAGGCGATCGGGTAGTCCGCGGCGCGCGAGCGTTCGAGCACCGACAGCGCGAGGTTCAGCTCCTTTCGCAGATTGGTCTCAATCGCGTTCGCGAACCGCTCGAGCTTCGTGTCTTCGCGCTCCGGCGCGCGCCACTCGTAGGCGCCCCACAGCACGATGGCCGTGGCGAACGCCGCGCCCCACAGCACGGTGACGATGAGCGTGACCGCCTGCTTGTGCTGCAGGCGCTCGGCCTCGCTCATGTACCAGATCTTCAGGATCGGCCACGTGAACGTGAAGATCGCGGCGAGGAGGAGCGTCACCCACACGACGACGCCGTGCGGCACGCTGAGGGCCTGCATCTCCAGCCGCTCGACGTCGCGGATGCCGGCGACGACGAGCCGCTCGTTGTTGTCCAGTTTCAGCGCCAGCGGCTGGACGTACAGGCGGTACTTCGCGTCGCCGATCTGGATCGCGCGCTGATCGCTCGCGTCGAACGAGAGATCCTGGACCTTCGGCGCGTCCGCCTTGTCGCCCGATTTCGGCGGCGCGATGGCGTTCGCGATCCACGGCTTCAGCTCCGTGGCGCGCAGCGGCGACGGCGAATGCTGATACAGCACGTGGCCGGTCGCGTCGGCGATGAAGAGATCGTTGAAGAGCCCTTCCGACAGCGCGCTGATGAGCGGAGCGACGACCGGCGCGAGATTGACGTCGAGGCAGCTGTAGTACTCGGCGCTGTTGGCGTCGCACCGCAGCGGCGCGTTCGGCTTCGGCTCGACGTACTCCGCGTGAATCCAGAATCCGCGACGGTTCGGCATCAACGACATGCGGAACGGCGCTTTCGCCGTCGTCTCGTCCGAGACGGCCTCGAGACGGCGGCGCATCGCCACCGGCACGTCGTTGGCGATGTCGCCCGGGGACAGGCCGAGCACGTTCTGCACGTAGAGGGCGGGCCGTTCGGGCGCGGCGCCCGGATCGATCGTGTACGTGGACGAGGCGAGGATGTTCTTGAGGCCGCCGAGCGCGGTCACGATGCGCACGCCGATGACGTCGAGGACGCGGAACGCGCGATCGTTGTAGTACGCCTGCTGGCGCGTCACCCAGCCCATGTCGTACAGCGCGAACAGCGCGACGACGGCGACCGAGGTCAGCGCCGGGAGGAACAGCTTGTTCGACGAGAGCGCGCGCTTGATCGGCATAGTGGCTCGGCGGCTCGAATCAACGATCCGGCGCCTGGTGCCGTCTAAGGCCCCGAGGACACTGGAGGTTCCATGCGTACCTTTATTAAAGGCGTCTTGCTCGGGAGTCTGGCCCTGCTCGGTCTGGCGCCGCAGGCGGCCGCCCAGAACGACTTTCACTGGAGTGGACAACTCTCGCCCGGGCAGACCATTGAAATCAAGGGAATCAACGGCAATGTGCACGCGATTTCGAGCGGGAGCGGGATCGCCGAAGTGACGGCGACGAAAACCGCTCGCCGCAGCGACCCGAACGAAATTCGGATCGAGGCCGTGCCCCATGCCAGCGGCGTGACGATTTGCGCGGTGTACCCGAGCGAGACCGGCCGATCGCTGAACACGTGCGAGCCCGGTTCCGGCGGCACCCAGTCCACGCGCAATAACGATACTGTCGTCAACTTCACGATCCACGTGCCCCAGGGCGTCGCCTTCGCCGGCCGCACGGTGAACGGCGACGTCGAGGGCGAGTCGCTGACGGGCAACGCGGACGCGAAGACGGTCAACGGATCGGTGAAGCTGTCGACGACGGGCACGGCGACGGCCAACACGGTCAACGGATCGATCACGGCGACGATGGGCCGCGCGGATTGGGCGCAGGGCGCGTCGTTCAAGACGGTGAACGGCGGCATCACGCTCAGTTTCGGCGGCGACCTGAACGCGAACGTCAAGGCCGAGACGCTCAACGGCAGCATCGAGTCGGACTTTCCGATGACGGTGACCGGCGTGTTCTCGCCGCGCCGGCTGCAGGGCACGATCGGCGCCGGCGGCCAGCCGCTGAATCTGTCGACGGTGAATGGCAGCATCAGGCTGCTCAAAACGCAGTAATCTTCTGCGGCGTGAGCCGCCGTCACACTCGTAGCGCGAGGCTTCAGCCGAGCGTCGCCTGGGCCGCCGGGATCATCCTGGCGGCCGCCGTCTCCACGCTCCTCGCTTCCCCGCCGACACTCCCTGTGGATAAAGGTGCGTCCGGCCTCTGGCAGCAGCTCCTGAAACTGCAGACGACCGCGAGCGCGCTGCACACGACGGCGCATCCAGACGATGAGCACGGCGGCGTGCTCACGATGCTCAGCCGCCGCGACGGCGCGCGCGTGTCGCTGCTGACGCTGACGCGCGGCGAAGCCGGCGACAACGCAATCGGTCCGCAGTTGTTCGACGGCCTTGGTGTGATCCGCACGGAGGAACTGCTCGACGCCGACGCGTACTACGGCGTCGGCACGCAGTACTTCACGACGGTCGCCGACTACGGCTTCTCGAAGCGCCTGGACGAAGCGCTCGACACATGGGGCGAGCAGAATGTTCTGCGTGACGTCGTGCGCGTGATTCGGATGGACCGGCCGTTCGTCCTCATCTCGCGCTTTCAAGGCAACGCGCGCGACGGCCACGGCAATCACTCGACCGCCGGTCTCATCACGCAGGAAGCGTTCAAGGCCGCGGGCGATCCGAAGATGTTTCCGGAACAGATCGCCGACGGTCTGCGGCCGTGGCAGCCGTTCAAGGTGTACATCGGCGGCGTGCGTGAACACGAGAACTGGACGCTGCGTGTCGATCCCGGCGAATACAGTCCATGGCTCGGCGATTCGTACGCGAACTTCGCGCGGCTCGGCCTGAGCTTCCAGCGATCGCAGAACAGCGGTCGCTACGCGCCGCAGCTCGGACCATCGCCCGCGTACTACACGCGCGTCGCGACGACGCTGTCGGCTGCGCCGGAGAAGGAGTCGAGCTTCTTCGACGGCATCGACACGACGATCCCCGCACTGTTCAGGACGCTCGGCGAGACGCCGCTGCCTGGCGGCGACACGGCACTGCAGCAGATCGATCGCGCGGTCAGAGACGCCGTCGCGGCGTTCAACGTGAGCAACCCATCGCTGTGCGTCCCCGCGCTCGCCGCCGGATTGAAAGCGACACGCCTCGCGATCAATGCGGCCACGACCTCGCCCGATGCGATGTTCGCGCTCGAGGTGAAGGAACAGCAGTTCCAGGACGCGATCAACATCGCGCTCGGCGTCGAGCTGATCGCGACGGCGTCGGTGCGCACGGCGCCGGCGCCGGGTCAGTCGTTCGAGGTCGTGACCGAGCTCGCGAATCGCAGCCCGATCGCGCTCGGCGGCGCATGGACGTCGACGCTCAACGCGCCGAGAGGCTGGCGCGTGCAGCTCGCCCCGATGCGCGCCGGTCCGCTTGCGCCTGGTGCCGTGCTCTCGCAGCGCTTTGCCGTGACACTCGGCGATGACGTGGCGATCAGCACGCGGCCGTACTTCGGGCGCGCGTCGATCGCCGAGAGCCGCTACTCGCTCGCCGACGAGCTGCAGTTCGGCCGGCCAGGTTCCGCGCCGCCGGCGGTCGCGTCGGCCAGCTACCGCATCGGCGCCGGACCCGATGGCGTGGAGGTCCACGCGCGCGCCATCGTCCGCCGGCGCGAGCCGAAGCCGCCGTACGGCGACGCGCTGCGCGAGCTAGGCGTCGTGCCGGCGCTCGCGCTGACGCTGGATCCCGGCGTCGCGGTCGTGCCGCTGTCGGCCGCGAGGAAACAGATCGCGGTCAGCGTCGACCTGCTCAACAACAGGGACGGCGCGACGGCCGGCCGCCTCGCGCTGCGGATGCCGGCGGGCTGGACGTCCGCGCCCGCGGCGCATGACTTCACGTTCGTCCGCGCGGGCGAACGCCGCGCGTACCGCTTCACCGTTTCGATTCCATCGATCGAGGACGAGCCGTACGCACTCGAGGCCGTCGCGACATCTGGCGGACGCGAGTATCGCGAAGGGTATGACCTGATCGACGAACGCGATCTCGAGTTGCGGTACTTGTATCGACCGGCGAAGACGATGGTCCGCGGCGTCGCGGTCAGCGTGCCGGCGAAGCTGCAGGTCGGCTACGTCATGGGCATCGGCGATCAGGTGCCGGCCGGCATCGCGCAGCTCGGCCACGCCGTGACGCTGCTCGACGAGCGCGAGCTGGCGTCAGGGAATCTGCAGCGGTTCGACGCGATCGTCACCGGCACGCGCGCGTACGCGGTGCGCGATGATCTCGTCACGTACAACCAGCGTCTGCTGGACTACGCGAAGGCCGGCGGCAATCTCATCGTGCTGTACAACACGGCCGAGCTCGTGCCGTCGAAGTTCGCGCCATACGCGGGCGAGCTGACGCCGCAGGCGGAAGAAGTGTCCGAAGAAGATTCGCCGGTCAACATCCTCGCGCCGGCGGATCAGGCGTTCACGTGGCCCAACACGATCACGAAGTCAGACTTCGATGGATGGATCGAGCAGCGCGGCTCGAAGTTCTGGTCGACGTGGGCGCCGGAGTACACGCCGATGATCGAGACGTGGGACAAAGGGCAGGCGCCGCAGAAAGGCGGCTGGCTGTCCGCGCGCTACGGCAAGGGGCGCTACACGTACTTCGCGTACGCGTTCCACCGGCAACTGCCGTACGGCGTCCCCGGCGCGTACCGGTTGCTCGAGAACGTTCT